>CAMELR010000004.1 GCA_945923775.1 uncultured Clostridia bacterium
AGGCACAGTCGATTCAAGCTGTGCCTATATTTTATCAGTTGATATTCAGGATATTATGGATTGTCACATTGAAACATTTAGCAATAGTCAATATTTCGATGTCGGTTACGAACCGCTGACCTGATTCTATGCGCTGAACCGCATTTTTGTCAATGTCCATACCAACGACCTGCAATCTGTCTGAAAGCTCTCGCTGTGAGATTTTAAGCGCTTTGCGGAGTTCTTTCATCTTGATTCCGGCTATGTTATTGCGTCCGTCCGCTGTCCTTGCTTTGAACATTTTTGTACCTCCTGTTAAGTGTCAATCTTGATATAGGCAACTTTGTCATAATTTGGTTGCTGTTAGCTTCGCTTGGTAATACCACCTATCATTATACCCCATTTATCGGGTATATGCAATACACTTTTTTCCCATTATAATATAAGATAGGTGATATTATGATAAATTACGACCCTTTCTGGGCATACCTTGCCGATCACGGCATAAGTACATATAAGCTGATAAACAGCTACGGCGTCAGCAAAGGTCTTATTGATCGAATGAAACATAACAAGGCAATAACAACTTTCACGATCAATGAGCTGTGCAATACATTAAATTGCAGTCTGAACGACATAATGACATTCGTTCCAGATAACAAAGAGAATAACGAGTAAGGCTTTCAAGTAATTGGAAGTCTTATTTTTCTTTTGGGCTGAGTGTCTTTTTGATTATAGGATTTATTCGTCCTCAGATTTGCTTTCAATCATTCTGCGAATGTACCCTTTGACCTCAAACACCTGCGTTGCGCTCAGGCTGTCGATAAGTTCCTTTGTCTGGGTGCGGACGAGCGCATCGTCCAGCACGGCAAAGTCGCTTACGCAGAGCAGATAATCCACGGAAATTCCGTACATCTTTGACAGTTTCACAAGAATATCTATCGGGATTTCTCTGGTTCCGTTTTCATACGTTGCCAGCGTGGACTGGTCTATAAAAAGCTGTTCAGCCATCTGCTTCTGGGTCATTTTGAGTTTTTTCCTCAAAGAACGAATCCTATTACTATAAGACACCGCCATGTTTTCGCCTCCTTTCCGGATTATAGTATATAACATTCATGATGGTTTTTCAACCTACAAGGTGTCATAATCGTATGACGTTTTGTCATACAAAATTGCGGAATTATATGCTATAATAGATACAGGGAAAAATAAGATGCAGAAACAAAAACACTCCCTTTCGGAGAGTCGGACTAATTTCATTATCCGGAAACAAACTGCCTCTTGATTCCCGGACAGTTCTTTGACAACAGAATACCAGAGCAGATACAAAACCTATCAAACTCAAAGACGTGCGAAGAAATTTCTGCTACCGATCTGACGGGGTATCTCATTATCCGTGACCACCTTTACATATGCGCGAGAATAACAGATACTCTGCCACCTGCCGGCAGTCAAGCCAGAGCCTTGAACGCACAAGGACCTCTATAAGAAACGAGCGCAGAGCAAGATAGCATAATGATACTTCCGGCGACGGCTTGTCCCACAGGAATGGGCAGGGGTGAAAGTTCCATGTCAGGCTGCGTAACTACCTGAGTCTGCTCTTGCATGAAATGATATAATACAGAAAGGTACGAAATCTTCTGTTTCGTACCTTTCTGTTAGTGTTTATTTTTCTACGCTTCTTTGCTGTAATATTTCAACAAAATGTCCTTTATTTTCTTGATGATTTTTCACGAAGTTACTCGATTTGAAGGAAATTTCGTTTATCCCCTTGACTTTTAGGCTTTAATGTGTTAAACTTATCTTGTAAAAGCACGTCATAAGTCTGAAACCGGAGGTAAATATAGCAATTCTAAATAAGAATAAATGCGTTCTTATTTAGTAAATCCAAGAATTGCTATCGATTATGGCAATGGCATTTTTTACTACTGTAAGGAGGACAAGCAAATGACTCCCGAACAGAAATCCTATCTTATTTCACAGTTCTCGCTTCTTCTTGACCAGTTAGTCGATGTCCCAGATGAGAAGAAACAGGAACCGGCACCCCGTGAAATGCTAACACTTCAGGAATGCACAGAGGTGATAAAGGGCGTTTCCATTCATGCTATCCGTGTTCTGATTGCCAAAGGAAAAATTCAGGCACTGAGGGTCGGGGACAGCAAGAGGGGCAGGATACTCGTTCCTAAAGATTCCCTCATCGAATACTTCGACAGTCTTTAAGGCGTATAACAGCACAGATTATTTATTGTTTACTTGACTATTATGTCGAAAAATGATAAAATAGTATCTGTGAAAAGTACGTCATAAAGTCTGATACAGGAGGTAATCAGGACTTATGGCAACAGTTAGAAAACGTGGCAGCTCGTATCAGATACGAGTCAGCAACGGCTACGATTCGCAGTATCGTCAGGTAGTGCGGACAAAGACATGGAAACCCTTGCCAGGCATGACACCAAGGCAGATAGAGAATGAACTCCAGCGGCAGGTTGTTATGTTTGAGCAGCTTTGTCTGAAAGGAGTATATCCGTCCAATATTAAGTTTGATGAGTTTGCAGACAAATGGCTGAATGAATATGCGAGGATCAATCTCAAAAAAACGACATACCAGCGTATGTTGTGCTCGTCAAAGCGTGTCTTAGCGGCATTCGGTCATATGAGAGTCGATAAAATAACTCATGGTCATATTCAATCTTTTATCGATGAACTCTCAAAAAATGGCAAAAACATAAAAAACGGCAAACCACTTGCGCGTAAGAGTGTGATTCATCATCTGAATTTCCTTTCAGACGTGTTCAGTTACGCATTAAGGCTGGGAATGCTGGAAAATAACCCATGCGCCAATATATTTGTTCCGAAAGGTCCGAAAAAGGAAAAACAGATATATACGGTTGATGAGATGAAACAGCTTTTCAAGCTGGCAGAAACTGATGGTACGCTGAATTATCGGGCGTTTCTCACTCTGGCAGTTTACAGCGGATTCAGAAGCGGTGAACTGTTAGGGCTTGAATGGAAAGACATAGACTGGGAAAATAATGTTATCAGTGTTAGGCGCACATCATACTACACACCAATCGATGGAGTTTTCACGGACACTCCTAAAACCCAGAAGTCTAAACGCTCTCTTAAACTGCCGGATGCTGTATTTGAACTGCTAAGGAAACTCAAGACTTGGCAGAACTGCAATCGACAGCTGTATGGGACAAAGTGGATTGAGTGCGACCGTGTGTTCGTTACAGATATTGGCAAGCCGGTGTTCAAAGGTCAGCCCTACAAATGGCACAAAAGTTTCACTGAGCATCACGGGCTGAGGTTCTGTGACATTCATTCACTTCGGCATTTCAATGCAACTGTTCTTATTCAATCAGGAATTGACGCAGCCACTGTATCCAGCGCACTTGGGCATTCAAGCATCAGCACGACTACCAGCATTTACTATCATGCATTTCAAGAAGCACAGGCGAGGACTGGACCGGTCATTGCTTCTGTAATGAACTTTACAGACAATTTACTAGAATGAGATGAGGTCGAACCGAAATCACGGTCAAAGGACAATCAAAGGACAAAACAGCGGTTTTCCACCGTTTTACCAACATAAAAAATCCCCGCCAAACAGCTCAGAGAGCCATCTGACGGGAAACACCTCTATGGAGCTGGGAATGGGACTCGAACCCACGACCTGCGCATTACGAATGCGCTGCTCTACCAACTGAGCTATACCAGCAAAAATTTGCAAAAGCACTTGCAATCTACATGAGTGTATGATATAATAAAAATATATGTGACGCTCATACAGATGATGACTGTATTATTATATACTGAAAATCAAGATTTGTCAAGTGCAAAAGAGGTGTTTTTTATAAATTCGGGCAAAAAAATAGCGCGGGTGATCGGACTGGCAGCCGCTTCACTGCTTGGAGTGATATTCCTGCTGATGGTGATATCAGCGGCGGCGTTCGGTTCCGCGGGAACGGTAGGAGTTTTCGGATTCAACCTGTTCATATGCGACAGCAGCGATTACGACAGCGTACCTGCCGGAAGCGCCGTTATCTCCACTTCCTGCGCACCCTACGACCTCGAGGAAGGAAACCTGGTGCTCTACACCACCGACCCCGAGGATAAGAACGCGCCGCTTGCTATGGGGTATTACGCAGATTTCAAAATGACCGACGGCGTGTACTACCTCCACCTCGTGAACAACAGCGACAGCACCGTGATCAGCGAGGACGCCCTTATCGGAAAGGCAGGCTGGTGCAGTCCGTTCCTCGGAGCCTTCATCAGGTTCGTAAGAACGCCCTGGGGAGTTCTCGTCATGGCGGTCATACCCTGCGCTCTGCTGATACTGTTCGATGTTCTCCGCGTCAAGACCTACGAAAAGCCGATCCCCGAAGTGATCCCGCAGGTCAAGAATCAGGACGACCGACCCGCGCAGCCACAGTTCACTGTCGGCGAAAGCGGCGGCGCTTCATATAAGCGCAACCCCAGCGGAAAGCCGTCCGTAAGCGCAGACAGCGTGCTTTTCACGTTCGATTCTGCAAAAAAACAGCACGCTGAACCCAATACCGGCTCAGCGCCCAGAATGTCGGACGCCGACGTACTTTCCCTGCTGAACGCTCCATCACCCAAGTTCGGCCAGAAGCCGGAAAAACCGCGCCCGGAGCCTCCCCTGTTTACCGCCCCGGCTGAAAAGCCGGCTTCCGCGCCTGAAAAGCCGACGCTCCCCGCGCCGGTCGCAGCCAAGCGCTATATCGACAATACGGTGGCTCCCGCTGTGAAAACAGCTCCTGTCCCCGAGGCTTCGGCGATACCCGCAGCAGTCTCCAACACCAAGACCGCCGAGATACCCGTGATAAAGAAACCCGAAAAGAAGCGCTCCGACGCATTCTTTGCACAGTCGGAGGCTCCGCAGATAGGCAGGAACCTCACCGGAAAGCAGACCGCAAAGTCCAGCCGTTCGATCATCGACCTCGAGGACGCCCTCGCAGCGGCGCCCTCCCGCACCGCCAGACCTGAAAGCCGCCGCAGTGCGGATATCCTCGCTTCCAAAAACCGCAGCGACCTTATAACCGAGGACGACGACTCAAGGGACAAGTCGCGCTATGAAGTTGACGATATTCTTGCGGGCATAGAAAAACGGCACCAGCAGTGAAAAAAGTCGTATCGCTCATTGCTGTGGCGGGGCTGACGGCTGCCGCGATACTCGGAGCCGTTCTCTCCGGCGGAAGCGGATTCTGGTTTGCAAGCGCCGCCGCTTCGGTATTATGCTGTATACCCTTCTTCCTGTCGTTTGAAAAACGCGCTCCCTCCGCAGGCGAGCTTGTGCTCATTGCGGTAATGACCGCATTTTCTGCCGCAGGAAGATTTATTTTCGCACCTGTTCCATTCTTTAAGCCAGTTTCCGCGATAGTCGCCCTCGCAGCACGTCACCTCGGACCTCAGGCGGGATTTATGATAGGAGCGCTCTCCGCTGTTATCTCCAACATCTGGTTCGGTCAGGGACCCTGGACGCCTTTCCAGATGCTCTGCTGGGGTCTCATCGGAGCCGCCGCCGGGATCCTCGGGAAACGCGGCTGGCTCAGTAAACCGCTTCCGCTGTGCATTTTCGGAGTTGCTTCCGGAATCGGGTACTCGTTCATCATGGACGTGTGGACGGTTCTTTCAATGAACGGCAGTTTCTCAGGGGAGCTCTGGATCGCCGCGATAATCTCCGCAGCGCCCGTAACGGCGGTGTACTGTGTATCAAACGTGGTTTTCCTGCTGGTGCTCAATAAACCGCTGGAAAAAAAGCTGGAACGTCTAAAGACCAAATACGGCATATTTACTTCCGATAGAGGTAATATCACATAATTTTTAAGGAGCGGCTATGAAAAAGCCTTTCTCAATAGTTGACGCGGCGCTGAACGTTATTCGCGTCTGCCTGGCAGCCGGTATTCTCATCACGCTTTTCGACTTCTTTACTCGCATTGATCAGACACCGGCGATAGTCATACACTTTCCGAAATCCGCTGAAACGGAGGAAACGTCCGCATACGAGCCGGAATCCACCGCAGGTACGCAGATAATACAGCAAAGCCGCGGCAATGAGGAACCCGAGCCGGGAATTTCAGCGATTTCTGAAAACGAAACCGAACCCATTCTGGTAAGTACGGAACACGAAACTGTGTCAGAAGCTTCCGCGAATTACGCAGCGGGAAGCTCCGCGGTGCAAATTCTGCAAACCTCGTCGTCAAAAGTGGAGGAAACCGCAGGCAGCGCCAGCAGTGAAGCCTCGTCGCAGCTTATAAATATAAACACCGCACCCGCCAGTGAGCTGATAAAGCTAAAGGGAATTGGCGAAGTCAAAGCGGCGGCTATTGTCGAATATCGCCGGATTAACGGGAATTTCAAAACGGTGCGGGATATCATGAACGTAAGCGGAATAGGTGAAAAGACCTTCGAAAAAATCCGCGATCAGATAACGGTATAAATTTGAGCTACCACTAATTGGGGTCAAGGGGACGCGTCCCCTTGCGAGTCGAGGGCAGAGCCCTCGTCGCCGTTAGGCGAAACACTCCGCACGAAGTGCGGCTACTCCGTGCGAAGCACGGTTACTCTGCGCGCTGGCGCGCAGTAAAATAATTAAGAAGCGCTAAAGGGGTGTGGGGGAAAACAAGAGTTTTCCCCCACGAGCTACATTTAGTCTTTATTGAGCATATCCTCTCAAACAGTCCGGTGGACTGTTTGAGAAGCATGATGTGCCTTTTGAAACAGGCTCTATATAAATGGGGCATGTGGTTTCTTTAACATCTCAAACCGTTGTTAATAGGTTAACGGCACGTCCCAAACAGTCCACTGGACTGTTTGGGAGGAACGGCACTTCTGTATTTAACATGTTGCTCGTGGGGGAAAACTCTTGTTTTCCCCCACACCCCTTTAGCGCCTTTTTGCGTTTAGCCGTGCTTACGCACGGAGTAACTGCGCGCCAGCGCGCAGAGTATCCGCACTTCGTGCGGAGGTTTCGCCTGACGGCGACAAGGGCTCTGCCCTTGACCTGCAAGGGGGACTAGGTCTGTCGGTCAGCCCCTCTGGCGCTTCGCGCCACCTCCCCCACTGGGGGAGACACCCCCTTGACTCCCAATTAGGGGTTGCGACAAATTGAACACTTGCCGCTAAATTAAGTTTCCCAAAACCAAAACGGGCAAGCTCTCCGCCTGCCCGTCAATTAAAATCCTCGCCGAAAGCTGAACCGGAACTACAATTACTTTCTCCCCGCCAATTTAATAATATCCATAAATTTAAGTCTGCTGCCGTTATGCAGAATTATCATCTCATACACCCTTGCAACTATAACCGCCACAAGAGCCACAAACGCCGCCAGAATAAGCACCGCGACAATCACCTCCGGCAATGACAGCTTACCGACCATCAGAGCCGCAGGAAGCGAAAACGGCGAACTTACCGGGAAATAATACGAGAAGGTCTGCATCATATTATCGGAAGCCGCACCGGTCTCCAGGCTGTCCATCGTGAACATCACCGGGAAGTACGCAAGGTAGAATCCCAGCACACCGAGCAAAGAATAAGGCTGCATAGCCTGCGCGAGATCCTCCATGCGGCTCACGGAGGCTCCGACCAGCGCCGCAATAAGCGCATAGAACAGGAATCCGAGAATGAAAATAACGAATATCAGCACGAACGACAGCGGAGTCATGCTGCCGAAGCTGCCGTTGAACGCCTCGACGATCTGAGCGTTCTCGCCGGTCTGAATATCGGCGTTCTGGAGCATATTCATGAGGTCGCCGCCGATGCCGAACGGAGCTGTTGCCGCAAACGAAATTCCACCGACAATGCCTATCAGCAGGAACTGCAATATTGACACACAGCCCATAGCCAGCACCTTGCCGATAACCACCGCGAGAGGTCTCACGGAGGTAAGAAGAAGCTCCATTACGCGGGAGGTCTTTTCCGTTGCGATGGACTGCGCGACGGTCTGACCGTACGCGAATATCATAATGAACAGAACCAGCGAAATAACGATAGGCACGACGTAATTTATCATCGTTTCAAACACGTTCCACTCGTCCGAGCCTGCCTGTATTTTCGACGTGTTTACATACCTCTGCGTAGCCGCGAAATTATCCGGGGACACTCCGGCGTTTATCATGTTGCGGTAGGTCACAAGGCTTGAAACCATGCCTGTAAGCGTATCCACGGAGGTTCCGTCGGTGTCGGGCGAATAGTAGGTCTTTACCGTGTAGCCAAGCACCTCGGAGCCGCTCTCATCTGCGGATATAGTTACAAGCGCCTTGCCTGAGTCCGCGTCTGTAAGCTGGTCTATCAGCTCGGAAGCCGTCTTGTCTGTGCTTGTGAGCTTCACTCCCGCAGAGGTCAGCTTGTCGGTGTCCTCGGAGGTCAGCAGACCGCTGTCGTCTATCAGGTACACGCTGTCAAGCGTCAGCGGCTCGTCAGAGTTCCCGGATCCTGTTACAGAATCCCCCGCGCCCATCAGCTTGGGTATGATGTTCAGACCGCCCACCAGAAGGATCGTTATCAGGCATATAATTATTGTCCCCACAATGAACGACTTTGTGCGCACAAACTGTGTGAATGTAAATCCAAAGACCTTTTTCCAGCCTCTTGCAGCGTCATTTCTCATCAGACTCACCCGCCTTTGCAGCATTTCCGACCTTTTCAATGAATATCTCGTTGAGCGACGGTTCGCGCAGCTCGTACTTTATAAGTGGCATTCCGCTTTCAATTATCCTGTTCAGCAGGGCATGCGCCTGCTCCTCGCTGGATACGTTGTAGCTGGAGCCGTTCGGAGTCTCCTCGATGAGGTTCAGACCGCACTCCTGAGCCATCGCGGTGATGTCGCCCTCGCATTTGACGGTGAGCTTCACCCTGCCGTAGCCCTTCTTGATATCGTTCAGATTTCCCTGGAGCACCGTCCTGCCCTTGTTGAGTATCACGATATCCCGGCAGAACTCCTCTATTGTTGACATCTGGTGGCTGGACATTATCACGAACTTGTTTTTCTTAATCTCCTCGCGGATAACGCTCTTGAAAAGCTCCGCATTTACCGGGTCCAGACCGGAAAGCGGCTCGTCGAGTATCAGAAGCTCCGGGTTCGGCGCGAGCGCCGCTATCAGCTGTATCTTCTGCTGGTTGCCCTTGGAGAGCTGCTCCGCGCGCTTGTCGCGGTACTCCTGAACTCCCAGCCTGTCGAACCAGTAATCGAGGGCGCGCTGAGCGTCCTGCCGCTTCATGCCCTTCAGTGAAGCGAAATACATGAGCTGATCCATTATCTTGTACTTGGGGTAAAGTCCGCGCTCCTCCGCAAGGTAGCCGATGGACTCCGCAGCGGTCACGAACTTCTTCCCGTGCCATGTTACCGAGCCGCTATCCGCGCTCAGCATTCCCAGTATTATGCGTATAGACGTGGTTTTTCCCGCGCCGTTTGTTCCAAGCAGCGCGAACACGCCCGACTCCTTCATTTCGAAGCTCAGACCGTCTACTGCCCTGTAGCTGCCGTATGTCTTGACGATGTTGTCGACCTTGAGCGACATAATTTCACTCTCCCTTAGCTGTTAATGTGTTGTATATACAGTATAATCTGTTTGTACTGATTTGTCAAGGGGTTTTTAGGAAAAAAACAAAAATCTCCCCGGAGACTTCCGGGGAGAAAGTAAATTATAAGCCAGATGATCCAGGATCAGCCCTTGAGCTCCTCTGCCAGAGCCTCGATTTGAGCCTCGTTCGCGGAGTTCACTGCGGAACGTACGGTCACGGTGTTCTCAGCGAACGTGATGTTCTTGCTCTTCTCGAACATTCCCTTCATGACCTTAGCCGCCATCGGCGCCCAGGAACCGTTCTCGATAATTCCGATGGTGCGGTTCTGGTAGTTGCGCTCGGTCAGGTGGTTTATGAACTCCTTCATAGCCGGGAACACGTCCGCGTTGTAGGTCGGAGCCGCAAGCACCAGCTTGCCGTAGCGGAACGCGTCCTCAACGCACTCCGCCCAGTCGTCCCGGGCGAGGTCGCTGACCGTAACGTGCACGCCCTTGTCCGCAAGCTTTGAAGCCAGCATGTCCGCAGCCTTCTTGGTGTTACCGTAAACGCTTGCGTACGCGATGAACACGCCTTCGCTCTCAACGCCGTAGCTCGACCAGATGTTGTACTTCTCGATGTAGTGACCGAGATCCTCCTTCAGCACCGGACCGTGCAGCGGGCAGATCATCGCGATATCGAGGGCGGCGGCCTTCTTCAGCACTGCCTGCACCTGCGCGCCGTACTTTCCGACGATGCCGAAATAGTAGCGCCTTGCCTCGCAGTCCCAGTCAGCGTCAGCCGCAGCGTCGAGCGCGCCGAACTTACCGAAGCCGTCCGCGGTGAACAGAACCTTGTCGGCGCTGTCGTATGTAATGATGACCTCCGGCCAGTGAACCATCGGAGCCGCAATGAAATTAAGAGTATGCTTTCCCAGCTCAAGGGTATCCTTTTCAGCCACAACTACCTGCCTGTCGGCGTAGTCCGTGCCGAAAAACTGCTTCATCATCACGAACGCCTGCTTTGAAGCCACGATCTTCGCCGCAGGGTACTTCTCAGCGAAAACTGCGATGTTCGCGGAATGGTCAGGCTCCATATGCTGAACTACGAGGTAATCCGGAGTTCTTCCGGAAAGCTCCTTCTCAAGGTTTCCGAGCCATTCGCCGCCGAATCTGCCGTCAACGGTGTCCATAACCGCGACCTTCTCGTCGAGGATAACGTAGGAATTGTACGACATTCCCTCCGGAACCGTGTACTGACCCTCGAAAAGGTCAACATCATGGTCGTTCACGCCGATGTAACGGATATCTTCTGTAACTGTCATTTTTATGCCTCCTAAAAATGAGAACTATTTTTGATTTGCTGTATATATTATAAAACCCGAGCCGTGATTTGTCAACCCCGCGCAACATTTTTTGAGAAAAATTTCACATTTTTCAACGTTCTGAGGTACTGCTTGTGCTCGTCGGAAACGCGGTAGCTTTCTATCGCCTTCTGGATAGTTTTCCGGTGGGTCCACGGGTCGAGCCTGCGCCGCTCAATGTACGGCAGAACCGCGTCGTACTGCTTTGCGAGCGCCGTTGCGAAGTACCACGCCGTCATCATGTTGACGTAATATTCCCCGCTGCGGATTTTTGATACCATCTCAGGGTATTCCGGGCTGAAATGCTCGTCCAGGAAAAACTCCATCAGGCAGCCCACGCCGAAGCGTATAGTGTAGGTGCGCTCGGAATCTATCCACTCCCTGATGTGCGGGAGCAGCTCCTCCGGCGACTTTTTAAAGCACTTCAGCGACATCTGGTCGCAGGTAGCCCAGTTGTCAACATAGGGCAGGAATTCCTCCGCCCGGCGCAAGCACTCCTGCCTGTCCTTAATTCCGGAAACAATAAACGCATGGAGCTGGTTCTCGTCAAAGTACCTGTGCGGAAGCTCCGCGAGAAATGTATCGTCAGCGCCGACTTCTTTCGCAAGCTTCCGAAGCTCCGGAGTGCGCACGCCTATCATGTTTTCCGGATCCATTCCCGGGATAAGCCCGCCCTGAAAATCACGGTATTTTACGTCCTGCATGGCGAAAAGCCTGCTTCTTATCTCGTCTGTCGTCATTTCTGCAACCTTTCTGGCATATGTCCGGTATTACTTATAAAAAACAAGGGAGGTTTTCCTATGAAAAAATACGTTGCCCTTCTGGCGCTCGCCGGAATTATCCTCGCCACCGGGTGTACATCAAGTGATACATCGTCAGCAGCCATTGCTCTTGACCCCTCAGAGACTGAAATAGCTGCGCTTGAGCCAGACATAGCATTCCTGACCCGGGAAGCGCCAACTGAACCGGAGACCCCTCCGCAGGAGCTTGTGACCTACAGCGGAAACGGGCTGGCTTCCGCCGCAGTGATGACCCTCGGCTCCTACACGTGGTCTTATCAGGGTGAAGATACCGACTCCTGTAGCGCAGGGCCGCTGAGAGCCTACGCCGACGGGCTGATAACCGCAGTGGTGGACCTCGATCTCGTATCTGAGAACGAACCGAAAATACAGCTCAGCGGCGCGGAGCTGACCGGAGCGCAGTTCTACCCGCTGGACGAATCCGAAAGCTGCGCGCTGGACTGCACCCCGGACGGCTCGATAAGCTTCCCGAGTGAAGCGTACAGCGGAGTAGCGGTGGTGTCGCTGAGTTTCCCCCAGGGCAATGCGGACTACTATTTCGCCGTGACCCGCAGCCAGACCGACCCGTCCCAGCCGCCGGAGCTTTATCTCTACTTAAGCGGCACAGACATCGGCCTGCGCCTGACGAAATGCGGCTACACCTGGACAGTCGAGGACAACGGCGAAGCGCTGACTGTTTCCGTTGACTGCGCCACCCCGTGGCAGCTCGCGCAGGAAAATAAACTCAGCACCACCTCCGCCGAGCCGGGAAGTCTCCTGAAAATCGGACTGCCGGAGAACGCGCGGATAATCTCAGCGGTCAGATACCTTTCCGAGGACGAGACCGAGCCGCTGGATTACTCCGGCAACACGATAACCGCTCTGGAAAGCGGAGTATGCCGCATAACGGTGGAAATGCCGCAGGGCACCTGCGATTACGCATTCGATCTGCTGACCGGCGATATGCAGAGCGATCCCGCTCAGCCCGCGCAACCTGCTCAGCCCGCAGAAACAGCGGAGTAATTTCTCACAAGAAAGCCCGACCGGGCATATTATAAGGCAGGGTATGGCTCAAAAGCCCAGATCCACAGCCGCGCCGATGGTGGCGTGCTGTCCCTGCCAGCGCAGCAGCCGGCGCGCCCGTGAGAAGCCGGAGGCATAAACGGCTGGTTAAGATATACCCTTTCAGCGCCGATGTGAAAGCACCGGCGCTGAACTTTTATGGATATCAGTCGTATTCCGCGATGAACTCCGCGGTATTTTCCTCGGAGTACTCCACCTGCTTTGAGTAGAGTTTCAGGTCGAGTATCCTGTCCCATTCAGAAAGCTCGCCGGAATCCTTCCAGCGCATGCAGTCCATCAGCATGATCGCCGCCGCAGAACAGCACGCGACCATCGTCCGGGCGTACACAGCGCCGTCTGACAGGCAGTCGGTGAAGTGCCGGTAGAGAAAGTACACCGCGATGTGCTCGTACCTCCACTCCCCGCCAGTCGTGCCCAGGAACTCCGGCAGAGCCTCAAGAAGCTCCTCCTGCCGCTGTATGAGTTGCTCCATGGTATCCGACCACTCCTGATTTATGCTCTCCATCGCGGAAAGCGTGTCCAGAAGCCGCGAGACCTCCTCCGGCGTGAAGATATCCGGGTATTCCTGCGGAACGCCGGGAAGCAGCTGCTCAAGCTCCAGAGCCTCCTGGATCTGCCATGCGAATTCCGCACAGCGGCTCAGGCGTTCCGTCACCGGGAGCCTGCGGTCCTGGAGCGCCGCGAACAGCTCCCCGCGCGCCCTGCGGAGCAGCCCGGTGTACTCATCGTCGCCGGAAAGCGCGGCTTTGTCGTCCTCGTCAAGCGTGAACTCCAGCGGCTCGGAACTGCTGAACATCAGCCGGCAGACCTCCTCGCAGCACAAGCCAAGTCCGGCTTCCCTGACCTCCCCGAATTCGTTGAAGAACCTCGGGTGGAGCGCGCAGATATCGCAGAGAATGCCGTCCCCGCAGTGGAGGATAAGCTCGCACAGGCCGTCCTCCCGGAGCAGCGCACAGCGGTCGCCGGATGCCAGCGCAAAGGTCGGCTGCTCCCCGCCGTGTATCGCGGAGCGGAGCCGCTCGCCGAACTCCCCGGGCACCTTAGCGAAGCGCTCCATGGCGGGTTTGTCGATGTCGATTTCCCAGCCTATGCAGCAGTTGTCGGTGCATTTGTCGCCGGTGCACAGGAATTTATCGTAGAACCAGGGTCTCATCATAGCTTGGTCACATCGAAGTAGTGCGGGATTATGTCCGCGTATGTCCCGTCCTTCTTGCGGAAGCCGCCGGGGATAACCCCGAGCTGCACGAATCCGAGGCTCTTGTAAAGCGCCAGCGCGGGGAGGTTGTCAGCCACGACAGCGTTAAACTGAAGCACCCGGAAGCCAAGCTCCCTGCATCTGTGGAGGCAGTCGGAAACAAGCTCGCGCCCGACATGCTTTCCGCGCATATCCAAGCGCACCGCGTAGCTTGCGTTGGCGATATGCCCGCACCTGCCGACGTTGTTCGGGTGGAGAATGTACAGCCCGACTATCTCGCCGTTATCCTCGGCTGCGGCGGTGAAGCTCTGCGCGGAGAAAAATTCCTCTGCGGTCTGCTCCGTAAGTAATTCCTCCTGCGGATACGCCTGCCCCGCTTCAACTACCTCGTTCCATATGCGCATAAGCGCGGGAATGTCTTTTTTCTCATACTTTCTGATGTTCATTTTTTTGCCTTTCTGTGTTGTATGTTTATCCGATGAACTCCCGTACAAGGGAATTATCGGGTACGTTTGCAGGGTCGAGCGGTTCCAGCTTCCGCAGGAATTTTTCGATATCCGCATACTTTCCGTACTCCGGGTAGGTTCTGGACACCCTGTGCAGGTCGTCGAGAAGGATATCCCGGTAAACCATCGGCTCGTATGCGATGAATGTGTCTATATCGAAGCTTGCGCGGTGTTTGTACGGCATGATGTAGAGATCCTCGCCGCGCTCGACTGACTTGAAGAACTCCATAGTTTCGGTGATGGAGCGCCCGCGGTACAGCTTATCGCGGATAAGTCTGCGCATAAGTCGTATTTTCGAGGGGTGGAGCAGCTCTCCGCCGCTTTCAAGGCGCGTCCTGACCGAGACGTACACGCGGTTGGTGTGCTCGTCGGAGTGCCCGATAACGTCAGGATTAAGCGCGTGAATGCCCTCCATGATAACGATATCCCCGGGCTGGTATTCAAGCCGGAATCCTGGCTTTCTGTCCTGGACAGTGAAATCGAACGCCGGGACGTCTATCGGCTGGCAGCGGCTCAGAAGCTCGATGTGCTGCTTGAAAAGCTCGGTATCAAGCCGCTTCGGGGATTCAAAATCGAACCTCCCCTCCTCGGCGAGCCTGCGCTCCTCAGCGGTAAGCGGCAGGAAGTAGTTATCCATCGAGATGGTGTGGGCGCGGCAGCCGTTGTCCTCAAGGAGCCTAGCGAGCCTTCCCGCCGTGGTGGTCTTGCCGGAGCCTGACGGCCCTGAAATAAGCACCACCGGCTTCTCCCGGCGCTCGCGGTAGATACGCTCCGCCGCGCGGGAGATCTGATCAGCATAGGCGTTCTCTGATTTTTCTATGAGCTTATGCGGGTCAGCCGACATGGAATTAAGCTCTAAAACAGGAATACATTTCATAAATTGTCCCCTTTACTAAATTCGTCCGCGGTATACCGCGGACGAGAATGTGAAATTAAATTCGGAATTCAGAATGCGGAATTCGGAATTTAGGTGTCCGCTTCGCGGACGTAATAAAAAAAAGCTGAAACAATAAATACGGGCACTCAATTTGAGGTAACGTCCCACGGAGTGGGACACAATAATTCCGAATTCTTAATTCCGAATTCCGAATTAAATTTAAATTCCGCTGAGCAGCTTCTTTTCCATCTCGCCGCGGTCGGTAGCGTATTCAAGCGCTGTCTCGTAGGATATCTGACCGGTCTTGTAGAGGTTTGCGAGGCTGGCGTTGAGCGTGCACATTCCATCGCGGGAGCCTGCCGCCATCGTGGTCTCCATCATGTTTATCTTCGCGGAGCGGATAAGGTTGCGTATCGCGTCGGTGCCGATCATTACTTCGACTGCGGCTACTCTGCCCTTGCCGTCGGCGCGGGGGATAAGGGTCTGCGCGATGATACCCTGTATCATGCTGGCAAGCTGAGAGCGCACCTGATCCTGCGAATGTATCGGGCATGCGTCGATGATCCTGTCCACGGTCTGAGCCGCGCTGGAGGTATGCAGCGTACCGAATACGAGGTGTCCGGTCTCGGCTGCAGTCATCGCAAGGGAGATGGTCTCGTAATCGCGCATCTCGCCGATGAGGATAACGTCCGGATCCTCACGCAGCGCGCTGCGGAGCGCCTCGTGGAACGACGGAACGTCGCGCCCGAGTTCTCTCTGATGGATAGTCGCCTTCTCCTGCTTGTAGCGGTACTCTATCGGGTCCTCGATGGTGATGACGTGGCATGCGCGGGTCTTGTTGATGTACTCCATCAGCGCCGCGAGGGTCGTGGACTTACCAGCGCCGGTAGGGCCGGTAACAAGCACGAGACCTCTGCGCTTCTTTGCGAATTCCAGAAGCACCGGAGGCATTTTCAGCTCCTCAAGGGTGGGAATCTCAGCGTTCAGCAGACGGATACACGCCGCGAGCTTGCCGCTCTGGCGGAATACGTTGACGCGCTGGCGGGCGCCGTTCTTCAGCTCAAAGCTGAAGTCGATGTCCTTGCCCTCGGTGAGCATTTTCTCCTGCTCGGCGGAGAGTATCGAAAGAATGGTGCGGTTGACTACCTGGTCGGAAAGCTCGGTGTACTTGCGGAGTTCGCCGTTTACGCGCACAACGGTCGGAGCGCCGACGGTAAGGTGTATATCGGAGGCGTTCATTTCGCGCGCCTGCATTATGAATTCTTCAAATGTCATTGTGTTCTATTCCTTCCCAATATATGTATGATGGTATGCTGACGTTACTTGATTTTGAACTGAATGCCGCTTGCGGAGAAATAAACCTCATCTGAGGAATTAGCGATACGCTGGTTTACGCTTCCGAGTATCTTACGGAAAGCTATCTGCCTGGGGTCGGTGGGCGCGACCGAGAATCCGGTCTCAAGGGTAATTACGATCATGCTGCCGTTGAGTTCGCGGATACGCTCGCGCATATCCTCGATATCGGAGATAACGCGGCGCTCGATGGACTTCATCAGTTCGTCGGTCATCTGGGAGATATCCGGGCACATGCGGTCTATCATGATGGAAGCGTAGTCGCTCAGGCGGTCGAAGATAACGAATTTATGGTCGCCTATCCTGCCCGCCGGGTCGTCGTACACGCCCTCGGCGATGTCCCAGTCAACGCCGTTCTGGTTGTTGCTGTATTCTATGCGGTGCAGGGTATCCGGATCAACAGCCTCCCCGGTTCTCATGTAAAGCACGTAGTCATAGTGCGAGTAGCTGGTAGCCGCCCAGCGCGACTTTCCGCTTGCCGCTCCGCCCGTAATCAGGATAGATTTAGACATTTCGCCACCATTCCTTTCAGATATTACTGCGCCGGCTGCCGATAAATTCCTGCCGCGCAGCACGTTTATATTATTATACTACAAAATCTTCAACATGTAAAGTGGTTTTTGTCAGATTTGTACAACCGCCCGCATAATTGTGAATATTTTCCGGTTTACACCCGTCACATTTGTGTAATTTAATGAGATGCTATGGGAAAGATATATTGAAAAACAAATCGTGGAAGCAGTTTCAAATTCGGAATTCGGAATTATTGTGCCGCTGTCGCGGCGTCTATCCGATTGTATCAAATTATAATACGTCCCGCGAAGCGGGACACCGAAATTTCGAATTCCGAATTCATAATTCCGAATTAAAAAAGCGGCCGCACAAAGTGCGGTCGCCTATAATCTTACCGCCGCCTCACGCCACTCCGAGGAATTCCTCGAGAGTAAGGCCGCTGTCGTGCAGGAGCTTCGCCGTGCTTGTTCCGAGGTAGCGCACATGCCACGGCTCATAGATGTACCCGGTTATTTTCTCGCTGCCCTTCGGGTATCTCAGCAGGAAGCCGTACTCCCAGCAGTGATCCGCGAGCCACTTTCCCTCGGGAGTTTCACCGTAGCTCTGCCTGAGCGAGGAGATATCCATTGCAAGCCCGGTCTGGTGCTCGGAGTGCCCCGGCTGAGCCGAGTAGGTATCAGCGACTTCAGCTCCGTCGATGGAAGCCCAGTACGCGAAGGTAGCCTTCTGCTTCTCGTAGGAGCGGAATCCGGAAACTATCGACATGTCGTATCCGGAAGCCTCGCGCATTTTCAGGTACGCGCTGTAGGTCTCGTCGTCCAGGCCGTCGCCGTAATCCTTCGGCAGGTCGAACTGGCGGTTGACGATTATCACGCCGCCGATGGTGGTAACTCCGTCCGTCTCAATGGGCGCGGGGGCCTTTATCTTAGACTTCACCGTGCCCTTGCACACGATGTCGGAAAAGTTGTTCACTACCTCGAGGGTCCCCAGACCGAACACGTTTCCGCCCTTATTCACGCGGAGCGTACCGCCCTGGGTGAACACGCCGGCCTTTTGTATCTTTACTTTTCCGGTGACGGAGGTCACAGCGCCCTCGCCCGCAGTGAGATTTCCCTTGACGTATACTGCGCCGCCTGCGGCTACTTTCAGCGTGCCGTTTACTATCAGCTCCGCGCCGCTCTTTATGTAGAGCTTGCCGCCATTCCTGACGTACAGCGTGGAACCCTCCGGAACTACACTGCTGTCAGAAACGACGAATGTGCCGCTCACATTCTTCCTGCCGGTGAACAGCACCGTGGGATTCAACGCCGCCTGTGCCATTACCAGCGGAACAGCCGCCGCTATAAGCGCAAATGCCGTCAGAAACACAGCCAGCATGGTGACTGCTTTTTTTGTCATGCTCATATTGTCCTCCTTGCGCGTGAGCCTTCCGCTCATCTTCCTTTGTATATAAGACACATTTCTGAATTAAAAGGTTGCATTCTACAGGGAAATTATATCACATTATTGCTGCCTAGTCAATGTCTATCCAGTTTTTTCTAAAATATTTTTTATAAACCCTCTTGACAAATACCCCCTGGGGGTATATAATATCCACAGAGAACAACGGAGGTGATACACATGGAGCACAAAGACTGCTGCCAGTGCGAGCACTGCCAGAAAACCAAAGAGCGCTCCCCGGAGGAATACCGCTCGCTGATGAACCGCCTGAAGCGGATACAGGGTCAGCTTCGCGGGATAGAGAACATGCTTGAGAACAACGCCTACTGCACGGATATCATGGTGCAGACCGCGGCTGTCACAGCGGCGCTGAACTCGTTCAACAAGCAGCTACTTGCGAGCCACATGAAAAGCTGCGTCGCCCAGAACATACGCGAGGGCAACGACGAGGTGATAGACGAACTCCTCGACACTTTGCAGAAAATGATGAAATAACAGATAGATCAAGAACAAAGAAAGGAGCATGAAAATGCAGCAATACGACGTCACGGGCATGACCTGCGCCGCGTGCAGCGCCCGTGTGGAAAAGGCGGTCTCAAAGGTGCCGGGGGTAACTTCCTGCTCAGTGAACCTGCTGACGAACTCAATGGGCGTCGAGGGTACAGCGTCCAGCTCGGATATAATCGCCGCAGTAACGAACGCTGGCTACGGAGCCTCCGTGAAGGGCGCAAAGCCGGAACAGTCAGCGAAAAGCTCCGAAAACGCACAGGAAAACGCGTTCCGCTCGATGAAGCACCGGCTGATAGCTTCGCTGGTGTTCCTGGTAATACTGATGTACTTCTCGATGGGGCACATGATGTGGGGGTTCCCGCTGCCGCCCTTCCTTGAGGGAAATCACGTTGCAATGGGGCTGATACAGCTCCTGCTGACCGCGGCGGTCATGGTGATAAACCAGAGATTCTTTATAAGCGGCTTCAGGTCGCTGGTGAAGGGCGCTCCGAATATGGACACGCTGGTAGCGCTCGGAGCCTCCGCAGCGTTCGGATACAGCACTGCGGCGCTGTTCGCAATGACCGACGCGCAGCTCCATGGCGGCGCCGAGGTGGCAATGCCCTTCATGGACGAATTCTATTTCGAATCCGCCGCGATGATACTCACGCTGATAACCGTCGGCAAGATGCTGGAGGCGCGCTCCAAGGGCAAGACCACCGACGCACTCAAGTCGCTGATGAAGCTCGCCCCCTCAGAAGCTACGGTGATACGCAGCGGAGAGGAGCTGACGATACCGGCGGAGCAGCTCACAGTCGGGGATATATTCGCGGTTAAGCCCGGCGAGAGCATTCCTGCTGACGGCGTAGTCATCGAGGGCAGCAGCGCGGTCAACGAATCCGCCCTGACCGGAGAGAGCATTCCTGTGGACAAATCGGAGGGCAGCAAGGTCTCCGCCGCGACGATAAATCAGTCGGGATATCTCAGGTGCCGCGCCGAGAAGGTCGGCGGAGACACCGCGCTGTCCAAGATAATCCAGATGGTGAGCGACGCCTCCGCGACCAAAGCCCCCATCGCAAAGCTCGCGGACAAGGTTTCCGGAGTGTTCGTCCCGGTGGTCATCGGGATCGCGCTCGTCACTATCGCGGTATGGCTGCTGTGCGGTCAGACCGTGGGATACTCCCTCGCAAGGGGAATTTCCGTGCTGGTCATAAGCTGCCCCTGCGCGCTGGGTCTGGCTACTCCAGTGGCGATAATGGTCGGCAACGGCATGGGCGCAAAGAACGGCATACTGTTCAAGACTGCGGTCTCGCTTGAGGAGACCGGAAAGGTCAGCATTGTGGCGCTCGACAAGACCGGGACCATCACAAAGGGAGAACCCGCGGTCACGGACGTTATCCCCGCCGCCGGAATCACCCGCAGGGAGCTTCTGAACTCCGCCTGCGCGCTCGAATCCCGCAGCGAGCACCCGCTCGCCTCCGCAGTCATGGCGTACTGCTCGGAAAACGGCGTAGCTCCGCAGGAAACCGAGGGGTTCACCGCCCTGCCCGGCAGCGGACTTTCCGCAAGGCTGAACGGCTCCGCGCTTCTCGGCGGCAGCGTGAAGTTCATCTCGGAGAACTCCGAAATTCCGGAGGAGCTGCGCGCTGAAACCGACAGGCTCTCCGGCGAGGGCAAGACTCCGCTGTGCTTCGCCCGCGATGGGAAGCTGCTCGGAGTCATCGCCGTAGCGGACGTTATAAAGCCCGAAAGCCCCGAAGCCGTGAAGCAGCTCCGGAACATGGGCATACGCGTGGTAATGCTGACCGGCGACAACGAGCGCACCGCGAAGGCGGTCGGAGCGCAGGCGGGAGTGGACGAAGTAATAGCCGGGGTTCTCCCGGACGGCAAGGAATCCGTGATACGCTCCCTGAAGGAGCAGGGCAAGGTAGCGATGGTCGGTGACGGAATAAACGACGCCCCCGCCCTTACCCGCGCGGATATCGGCATAGCCATCGGAGCCGGCACGGATATCGCGATAGACGCGGCGGACGTGGTTCTGATGAACAGCCGTCTCACGGACGTCCCGGCGGCGGTGCGGCTGAGCCGCGCTTCCCTGCGGAACATCAAGGAAAACCTGTTCTGGGCGTTCATCTACAACACGATAGGTATACCGCTGGCGGCGGGCGTGTTCGTAAACCTGTTCGGCTGGAGCCTTGACCCGATGTTCGGCGCTGCGGCGATGAGCCTTTCGAGCTTCTGCGTAGTTTCAAACGCGCTCAGGCTGAATTTCGTGAAGGTCCACAGCCCCGCGCATGACAGAAAAATACACCATATCAACAACAAACACCACAAGGAGGAAAAATCAATGGAAGTAACAATGAAGATCGAAGGCATGATGTGCGGTCACTGCGAGGCGACTGTAAAGAAGGCACTTGAGGCGCTCCCCAATGTTGAAAGCGCCGAGGTCAGCCACGAAAAGGGCACCGCAGTAGTCAAGCTCTCCGCCGAGACACCGTTTGAGACCCTCAAGAAGGCGGTCGAGGACAAAGACTACAAGGTAATATGATAATTCGGAATTCGGAATTCGGAATGCGGAATTATGGTATCGCTTCGCGATGGATCTCAATGGATTCAAGGCGAAATGCGGTCTGGAATATCAATTGAACAATTATAAAGCAAGCCCCGGGCGTATCCGTCCGGGGCTGATTTTATGTATATTCGGAATAAAGCTTCTAGAACTGTCCGCAGTACTGATCTACCGCTTCGGTTATCGAAATATCCCCGAGGTCTCCGTTGAGGTATCCCAGCATAAACGCATGGAAATTATCAGACAGGATACGGTCTGCGGAGTTCTTCCCTGTCAGCGGCGGAACGCTGTCCATCACCTCGAGGTACACCTTTCCGATGTCCTGACCGCCGAGCTGAGACAGCTCTATCGGCTGCATTGCCGCGAATTTCGCGCGGTTTCCGGGAATCACGGTCGTTTCCTGCGACGAGGTATCCATGTTTCCGGAAATGCACACGCTCCGGAGCAGCTCCGCTGCCGCTTCACGGTTTTTGCACTGCGGATTCACCAGCGCGTAGGAACCTCCCCAGATAAAGTACTGCGGCCCCGCGCAGACTGCGTAGTCGTCGCTGTTTGTTATTGTCGGGAGGACTCCTTCAACAAACCAGCTTGCCGTAAAATGCCCGAAAATATCCGGGTCGGCGAAGCTTTCCATCCACTCGTTTGACCAGCTGTAGCCGCCCCTGAGGCACCCGCTGTCGGTCATTTTCTTAGCCGCAGAGAGCCAGTCCATCGCCGCCGACGGCACCGAGAGCTTCCCAGTTTTATCGGTGAAGCTGCTTCCGCCCGCAAACGCGAAGTACATCTCGTACGCGTTGGTGGTCATGGTGATTCCCTTGCTCCTGGCAAGTTCGGCGGTATTCAGGAACTTCTTCCAGTCGGAGATGTGCGACTGCACCGTCTCCGGGTCGTCCGTCCCGAACAGCTTCTTCGCCGCAGAGCGCTTGTAGAGGAACACTCCCGGAGCGTTCACAACGGGAAGCGCGCAAAGTTCCCCGGAGGAGTTCCTCCCGCTTTCAGCGTTGAAGCTGAACAGCCCGGAGACCTCCGCTTCGGATATCCCGATATCTTTCATCGGCAGGGCGCCGTCTAGGAATCTACAGATTTCAGCGCTGTCGCAGATGATGATATCCACCGTCTGGCCGCGCCAGCCGTATTCCAGTATGTCGTCATAATCTGCGTAGTCGATGTACTCGCTGACGAAATTCAGCCTCACGCCCTCCGGCTGATATTTTCCCGCCATCTCTGAGAACTCGTCGTTCCTGCTGAAAACCGTCAGCGTCGATGAGACCGCAGGCTTATCAGGCTTATCAGGTTTAGCTGGCTCCCTGTCCGAGGCTGAGCTGAGAATTCCGCTGAAA
Source organism: uncultured Clostridia bacterium (assembly GCA_945923775.1). GTDB lineage: Bacteria > Bacillota > Clostridia > Oscillospirales > Ruminococcaceae > CAG-115. The sequence continues at coordinate 23,009 of CAMELR010000004.1, forward strand.
AATTCGACGATGAATACTATCGCCGCCATCAATGCTGAAACCGTTGACTGCATATAATTACCTCCCATAATTTGATGTAATACAATGATACCATATATTTACTTGCTTGTCAACAGTTTTAAATCAGTTTTCCGCACTTTCTACACCAACTGCTCCCGCAGCGCCTTCAACAGCTTACGCTCACGGCGGCTCACCATCACCTGAGTCATTCCGAGGATCTGTGCGGTCTCGCACTGTGTCTTACGCCGGAAGTACCTCAGCATGAGTATCTCCCTGTCCTCGCCGGAAAGCTCCGACAGGCACTGCCGCAGAGCCAGGCGGTCGATGAGCGCGTCCTCCCCGGAGGCGGACGGCACCGGCAGAGGCTCGCCGTCCTCGCCGCCGTGATCCAGCGACACCGGAGGGATCCCGGCGCAGAGAGCCTCGGCGGCTTCCTCGGGAGTGACCCCCAGCGCCTGCGCGATGTCTGAGATACGCGGCTCGCCGTTGGCGGAAAGCTGGTCGCGAACCCGCGCCGCCTTTACGGAAAGCTCCTTCAAGCTGCGGCTTATCTTCACGCTGCCGCCGTCCCGGAACAGCCGCCGGATCTCCCCGAGTATCACCGGCACGGCGTAGGTCGAGAAGCACAGCCCGCGCTCCGGCTCGAAGCGGTCGACCGCCTTCACCAGACCCACGCAGCCCGCCGCGTACAGTTCCTCGTACTCCACGCCGCGCCCCCGGAACCTGTTCGCCAGCTTATGCACCAGCGGAAGGTTCCCCTCGATGAATTCGTCCCGGGTCACGCGAGGCTCACCTGCTTTTCTGACCTTTCCGGCTCAGCGAGACGCGCATGTGCGCTTATCCGCTTCTCCATCGTGACGGAGGTGCCCTTTCCAGGCGTGCTTTTTACGCTCACGCGGTCCATGAAGCTCTCCATCACCGAGAACCCCAGACCGCTGCGCTCCTCCTCCGGCGCGGTGGTGAACAGCGGAGTCATCGCCTGCTCCACGTCCTGTATTCCCGCGCCCTTGTCCCTTACGCATATGTAGAACACCCCTCCCGGGTACTGCCGCATTATCAGCTCCACCGTGCCGACGCAGCCGCGGTATCCGTGCACGATGGCATTCGTGACCGCCTCGGAAACCGCAGTCTTTATCTCGCTTATCTCCCGCACGGTAGGGTCCGCCTGAGCCGCGAAAGCAGCCGCGGCAGCCCTTGCGTAGCTCTCGTTCACCGACAGCGACGGAAAGCTCAGCCGGCACTCGTTCAGTATCTCACGTTTCATTTCACGACCTCCCTGGTCTCCACCAGCAGCCCGGCAAGCCCGGACAGCTTTATCACCCCGGCGATTTCCGGGCGCGCGTTCTTGATGATGATGTCCCCGCCGCATGCCCTGACCGCACGCAGCCTCCCGAGTATCAACCCTATCCCCGAGCTGTCCATGAACCCGACGTTCTCCATGTCGATTATCAGCAGCTCCGGCTGGGAGCGCTCTATCACCTCGTCAAGCTCCCGGCGCATTTCCCGGGCGGCGTGGTGGTCGATATCCCCGGAAAGCGCCGCCGTTATCCGCTTCCCGTCGTTGTATAGCTTAACCATTTGGTTTCCCCCTTTCAAGCATGTTTATCTTACCACTTTTCCGCCGCGCAGTTTGTCGGTATTCCGGCGGAGTTCCTGGGTTTTTCTGCCGTCTGGTAATGATTCTGCGGATATCCTGCCGTTATTTCTCAGATGATGTGATTTTTGTTGACGAACTGCACAATTTCACAAAAATTAACTGTGCAGTTTCGACAAACTCCTGCATAAACTGTTGAAAAACGCGCAACATTATAGTACAATGTAACTATAAACCGCAGGCAAGAATTGGGCAGAAATGCCAAAACAGGGACGCGCCGTCCTCAGCGGACAGCGTTTACCTGTAACAGGGTGATAAATTGTACAAAGCTTTATTCTCACGCAAGACCATTGACAAGATACCGGAATACTACGACTGCGTTCACGACCTGCTCAACACAAGCGCTGTGCAGGAGCTCGGGGAGTACACCCACCACAAGGGCACGACCCGCTTACAGCACAGCCTGAACGTATCCTACTACAACTTCCTGCTCTGCCGGAAGCTCCATTTTGACGCCTGCTCCGCCGCGAGGGCGGGGCTTCTGCACGACCTGTTCCTCTATGACAGGAAGCAGCACGAGCCGGTGGAGGGCGAGGGAAACCACGCCGTAGGCCACCCGAAAGTGGCGTTCTTCAACGCCGCGGAGATGTTCCCAATAAACGACCGCGAGGGCGACATGATCGCAAACCACATGTGGCCGCTGTCGCCGCACATGCCGCACTTCCGTGAGACCTGGGTGATACAGTTCGTGGATAAGGCGTGCGCCCTCGGAGAGATAAGCTGTCTGGCGGCGCGGATCAGCCGCAGGAAGATACGCCTGGCGGCGGCGTTTTCGCTGACGCTCCTGGTGCGCCTGACTATTCGCCTGTAAACAGCGACTTAAAGAACTCGTAGACCGCGAACCGGAATTCCACACGGTTCCCGGTGAAATCCTCCGGCAGTGTATCCAGAGTATCCGCAGGCTGCGAAGCCAGCGGAATGCACATCGCCGGGTACATCACGCACCACCAGTTGTGACCTTCCCCGCTGCCGAGGGTTATGCGCAGCGCCTGGTACTCCCCCGCCGGGAGAGTCGCCTGCTCGTAGCGCCGGGTCGGGAAGTACATCTCGGTAAGCTCGGCTTCAGCTCCATAGTCAACGCCCTGCTGCGAAAGGAACTCGCAGCAGGTTTTTTCTATCTCCGGGAGCAGCCCGCGCACTGTATCGGCGGCTTCTTCGCGGCTGTGCGCTCCGGAGAGCTGCGTGCCGTACTCCTGCAATACGCAGTCCCGGAGCGCCAGCTTTATTTCCTGGTCGCGAGGGCTGTCGCTGTTTGCCGGAATATGCAGCCGCAGTACCTCAGACGGTATTTCGTCGCATTCCTTCGCAAAGCCTGCGAATCCTCCCAGCAGAAGCGCCAGAGCCGCTCCCAGAGCCATTATTATGTCAAGTGACCGTGCTGTCATGATGTGTACCTCCGTTGTTTCGTCTGATGAAAGTATTGGAGGCGCTGGTATTTTTATTCAAAATAAATCGTCCGGTGCGAAACTTTTTCTTCCGTTTTTACGACTACAAATACAAGTAATAAAAGGGAGGGAAAGCCATGCCTAAATACGCAAAGCATATCGCACTCCTGGCCGCATTCGCGCTGCTGTGCGGCTGCACCGGGAACACCGGATCAACTCAGACCTCCACCGCGGAGGCCGTCCAGACTGCGCAGGAATCCGCCGAGGCTCCGCAGAGCTCCGAGACGCTGCCGCCCGCCGGAGAAACCACCGCAGAGGTATCCCCCCAGCCGGGTCAGCCGGAACAGACTGAACAGCCTGGACAGCCAGCGCAGACCGGGAACTCCTCAGGCGTTTCGCTGATATCCGGAGGGGATTCAAAGTACAGCGATATTTTCGAGCTGAACGGAACCTGGTGCGACGTCAGCGAGCTTCCGTTCAATGTGGAAACCTACGATGTTCCGCTGCTCGGCAAATGGGGAGGTGACAACTTCCTCGGCTGCTTTGACAAAAAGATGTATTTCACTGAAGGCTCCCAGATCCACGGCGACTGGTGGTCGGAAAACAGACTGTGGCGATTCGACCCGCTCACCGGAACGGAAGAGCTGCTGTACGACTACGGCAGCGACGACTCCTCGCTGTCCGCGCTGTTTGCAAACGACACTTATGCAGTGTACGAAAGGTTCGCCTTCGAATTCGGCGAGGACGGCTCCGTAAAGGACTCCACGGAATGGCTTACCGTAGTGAACTATCAGACCGGCACAACCGTGTTCGATGTTCCGGAAATGTCGGGAAACATACGCTACCTCCCCACACGGGGCGTGCAGGTAGTTTACGACAGAATGTACATTTCCGCTGAATACACCCTGCCGGACTTCAACCAGACTCTAAAAACCGCGCTGACCGTTGAGCTTGCTACCGGGGAGGTCGGTCTGTACGACCTCGGTCTGACGGATGTTTATTATGGCGTGGGAAATGTCTGCTTCCTTACGGAGGATTTCTCCATCAGGACCCTCTACGACAGTTTGCCGAGAACCATTCCTTCATGTGATAACATCGGCGACAACGCCCTTATCTTCTATAACATGCTCAACACATATTACCCCACCACGGTGCTTACACGTAATTATGATGTACTCGGCGAACAGTCGGAGCTGGGCTGGCGCAACAGGGGGAGCACAGAAGACCATCTGATAGGCAAGTCCGCGTTCTCGGTTTTCATCACCAGCGACGGCGTAATGAACCGCGACGAGATATTCTGCGCCAGAATGTGGAAGTACCTTCCCACGCAGACGCTGGTACAGGAACCCGACTACTACCAACAGGACACGCAGTGTTATCTCCTGATAGGCTGGTATGACGACGACGCGGAATCTGCACGTGCCGCGCTGCTGGATTTGGGTCAGGGTGAATTCCCGGATATAATCGCGAACAACGACTGCATATATCTGCTGGATTACGCTGAGAACAACGTCACTATGCTGTATTCTTCAGCGGGATAATACAAATTCACAATGTGTCCGTAAAAATGAGGGAACCATCAGGCTCCCTCATTTTTTATATCTAATTTCTGCAACCTTTTACTTCCGTAAGCGGTATTACATACAAAAGACCTCCGAACCTCCCGCAGAAAGGAATACTATATGAAAAATAAACTCCTGACCCAGGCGGCAAAATCCATGTCGGCTGTTTTGCTTGCAGCCGTTACCCTCACGAATATTCCTGGCTGCGTCAATGCAGGCGCAGTAAAATCCACCGAGCCGGTTTACCCGAAAATGGCGCAGTACCCCGGCGAGGACGAAAACGGCTGGGACAAGTGGAACTCCTCCCGTAGGAAGCAGCTCAGCGCTCCGGAGGGCTACTGCGACAGCCTGTGGAACTTCTACGGCGACAGCTCCCGCACCTACCTTTCCAGCACCCAGGAGAACCGCGCGTACTCCCCGGTGAGCCTATACATGGCTCTGTCCATGCTCGCGGAGTGCACCTCCGGCGAAAGCCGCAGTCAGATACTCAACCTGATGAACGCCCCTGACATCGAGACCCTCCGCACCCAGGCGGGGCAGGTCTGGAACGCAAATTACTGCGACGACGGCGCAATAAAGAGCGTCCTCGCGAACTCCGTGTGGCTCTCTGACAGCCTCGAAGCCAACAGCGGGACCCTCAGCACCCTCGCAAAGAGCTACTATGCCTCCGCGCATTCCGGGGAGTTCGGCTCTGACGAAATGACTCAGGCTATCCGCGGCTGGCTCAATAAGCAGACCGGAGGCATGCTGAATGACGCGGTGTCCGATATCGCCCCGGACGCCTCCACGCTGATGGCGCTGTATTCCACGGTTTGGTTCAAAGGGCGCTGGGATAACGAATTCAACAAGAAACTCAACGACACGCGCACGTTCCACACTCCCTCCGGAGATGTCCAGGCGGAATTCATGAACCAGTCGTTTGACCGCAGCTACTACTGGGGCGAGGACTTCGGCGCGGTAAAGCAGCCGTTCGTCAGCGGGTGCGATATGTGGCTGATACTCCCCGACGAGGACAAATCCGTCAGCGATGTGCTGGATTCCGGTAATTACCTGAGCCTGCTGACCGATGGCTACGACTACGAAAACTCGCGAACCATGAAGGTGAATCTCGCACTGTCGAAATTCGACGTTACCTCCACCATCGACCTCATGGAAGGTCTGACGGAACTCGGGATCACCGATGTGTTCAGCGAAAATGCTGATTTCTCGGAGCTGTGTTCCTCGGAGCTGTACGTTAACAGCGCGCGGCAGTCGGCAAGGGTTACTATAGACGAGGAAGGCTGTACAGCAGCGGCGTTCACGGAAATGCTGATGTGCGGCTCCGCATGACCGCCGGAGAATATCCAGGAGATAGATTTCGTGCTCGACAGACCATTCCTGTTCGTAATAACCGGGCTTGACGGTCAGCCTCTGTTTGTCGGAACGGTATTTAATGTGTGAGAGGAGTTTCCAGGCGTAGTATGTGATAATTTAGAATCTTGACTGATAGACGGCAGCAACGATTTGTCAACCTATAAATCCCCAACAAATTTATTATCCCACACAGAGCACGCCAAACCTCTAAATAAAAAGAAAACCCTCCCGAAAAATCGGGAGGGTCACTTTTGCGAGTTGATCAATAGGTTCTATAGAAATTTGCGCTCCACCTTACGGTGCTGTCTAAGTAAATGCTAGTTTCTGAGAGAAAATACCAACCAATCCGGGCGGGTCAATTACTCGCCTCTCATCTTTGCAAAGCAGTCGCTGCAGTATACGGGTCTGTCTTCCTTCGGCTCGAAGGGAACTCTAGCGATACCGCCGCAGCCAGCGCAAGTAGCCTCGTAGAAGGTTCTGCCGCTCTTGCCTGCATTCTTCTTAGCGTCGCGGCAAGCCTTGCATCTCTGGGGCTGATTTGTGAAGCCCTTCTCTGCGTAGAACTCCTGCTCACCAGCGGTGAATACGAAGTCAGCGCCGCAGTCCTTGCACTTTAAAGTGATGTCTGTGTACATAGTCCATACCTCATAAAAAAAATTTTCGCCCTGGTCGGACTCCCACCGACACCTTTGATAAACAACGCTCTGGTAAATTAAGCTACCGGGTCATATCCAGCCCGAAGTCACAGCTTCGGGAAAACCAGCTTAAGCTTTGCGCGCGCCCTGGTCACGGCATTATCCACGGACTTCGCCGAGACGGACAGCTTCTCCGCGATCTCTGAATACGGCATGCCGAGAATAACCCCCTCGATACACCCAAGCTCCAGCGGAGACAGCAGCGACCTCATACATCTTGTGATCTCGTCAGCGCTCTCGCGGCCTATAACAAGCTCCTCCGGCGTGGGCGAACTGTCGGGGATATCCTCGTCAGCAAGCTCTTCCAGGCGCTCGTTGCGGCGCTTCGCGCGGTCTACGGCGTTCTTCATGCGGTTGCTGACGCACACCGAAGCGAACCCGCTGAAGCTCCCCTTCTCCGGGGAATACTTCCGCAGTGCGGAGAGCAGCGCGTCAAGCCCGTCGCTCACCAGTTCTTCGTAATCGGCGCCGCCGCTGTACTTCCCGGCAAGCGCAAGCACAAGCCCGGTATAGCGCGAAACCATCTCAGCGACAGCCTCGCCGCTTTCCGCTGAGGAAACACAGCCCGCAAGCTGCTCGTCAGACATCTGTGAAAAATCAGCCATAGTTAATTCCGAAATTACTTTAAATGTAAAAATCTCTACTACGCATAATTATAGCACCTGCTATAAGTTTTGTCAAGGAAAATCGGAAAATTTCCCAAAGAAAAGCGTTTTACATGAAAAAGACAGCCTTCGTTTATGCAAAAATACTACAATCAGCCGCAGCGCCGCTCAGCCCTTTTTGCAGTACTTTTCCCTGCCTGACTTGAACAGGTTTCCGCCTGCGCAGTCGATAGTGACGATCAGCGGGAACTTCTCAAATCTGAGCCGCTTTACGCTCTCGCAGCCGAGATCCTCGAATGCGATGACCTCACATTCCGGAATGCACTTGCATGCAAGCGCGCCCGCTCCTCCTATCGCGCAGAAGTACACCGCGCCGTTGCGCTTTATCGCCTCGCAGACAGCCTCGGAGCGCTCCCCCTTGCCTATCATCGCGGAAAGCCCCATATCAAGCAGCATGGGAGAATACACGTCCATTCTGCTGGAAGTGGTAGGACCGCAGGAGCCTATCGCCATGCCGTCCTTCGCCTGGGTCGGTCCGGCGTAGTAGATCGCCGCGCCGTCTATCTCGTAGGGAAGCGGCTCGCCGCTCTCGATACACGCCTTTATGCGCTTGTGCGCGGCGTCGCGGGAGGTGTACACCGTTCCGCTGAGAAGCACCTTGTCGCCTGCCCTGAGAGTCTTTGCCTTTTCCTTGAGTTCGCTTGTGTTCAGTTCAATTTCCATATTTATACTGCCTTTTATTACGATAATTCGGCGGCGCAGAGCCACTGCACCGCCGTTATTTTCATGTTATCAGAAACCGCCGAAGCCGCCGAAATCGGAGCTCATGTCATCATCGTCGGAGCCGTTTCCGGAATTCCCGCCGCCGAAATCCCAGATAGAGGAATCATCTGCGGAGGGCGGTGTTGTGGACTGCTCCTCCGGCTGTTCTTCCTCCTGTGGCTCGGGAGTGTCGTAGGTTATCGCGGAGGAAGCGCCGTTCGCGGATTCCATAGCCTTGAGCTGGTTCTGTAGCTCCGCCCACGGGTCAGCCGCAGCGGAGTTATCCTCATCCGGCTCCTCGTCAGCCGCGTCATGGAAGGAGGTCCCGCCGAACGCCGCCTCAGCCTCGCGAAGAGCCTTCATCAGGTCGTCCTCCTCGGAACCGGAGCTTTCCGGCTGCTCGTCCATGTCGATATCGGATACGTCGCTGGGCTTAATCGCAGCAGCTTCCTCAGCAGCCCTTACAGCCGCAAGGAGGTCATCGTCAGCGTCGGTCAGCGAGCTGGACGGCATTGTCTGCGCAAGGAGATCCTTCGAGAAGTCGTTGTTGAACGAAGCCTCCGAGTGGTCGGATACGTCCAGCGGCTTGATCTCGTCGACCTGCTCGGGCTCCTCTGTATGAGCGTCCATGTCGAAGCCGCTCATATCGTCGTGATTGTCGCTCATGTCGAATACGCCGCCGAACGGGTCATTGCCGGAATCAGGGTTGACAAGCGGGATATCCTGCTTGTTTTCCTCAGCCATCTTCTTTTCAGCGGCTGCGATGGCGTCAGCCATATCGTTTCCGCTCCAATCGCCGAATAACGCGGGAGCGTCCTCCTCGGCGGCTTCGGAAATTGCCGGCTCGGCCTGGGGTTCTTCCTCAGCGGGAGCCTCTGGCTCCTCTGCGGCAGGTTCAGTGAACTCAGCGGTTTCAGGCTCGTATGCAGGAACTTCTGTCTCCTCCGGAACCTCCGGTTCTGCTTCTGCCGGAGCCGCAGGCTCCTCATAAGCTGCGGGAGCAGCAGGCGCAGGAACCTTCACCGGCGCGGGCTGCGGAGCCGTGAAAACAGGCGCAGCGGCCGCCCCGAGAAGCTCTGCTGCGGAGCCGTTGACTGCATTGAAGCCGTCGGTCATTGCCTCGATCTGTTGTCTCAGCACTGCGAGGAACGCCTCGGTCTTTTCGGAAGCGGCGGCGCGCTCTCTGTCAGCGGCGGCGATTATCTCGGCTGCCTGGGCGTTCGCCTTGTCGATTATCGTGGCTGCTTCCTCGTTTGCCTTGTCGATGACCTCGTTGAACGCTCGGGTTGCCTCAGCGGAGACGCCCTTGCCGTTCTTGAGCATGTCGGTCATTTTCTTCTTCTCAGCGTCGATACGGTCCTTCAGGTTGCGTATCTCGATGAGCTGGCGCTTGGTGGTGGACTTCTCCTCCTCAAGCTGGGAGTTCATTTCCTCGACCTTCCTGTCAGCCTCGGACTGAGCTGCCTTTATGCGGCTGTCGGCCTCCTCGGCGAGCTTTTCAGCCGCTTTTGTCTTTTCGTCGTTGGAGCGCATGTCCGCTTCGAGCGCGCTCATCTTCTTGCGGAGGTTGCTTATGTATGCGTTAACTTCATTTTTATCAAATCCTAACGGTACCTGTCTGAATCCATCTCCGGCTGCCATGTGTGGTTCCTCCTGAGTAAAGTGATTTCGCAGCGGCGGATCATATGTTACACAACCGCCGCAATCTTAACTATGATTATACCATATTTTTTGAAATTATACAAGTGTTTTAGCAAATTTTATATATTTGAAATAAAATGCGGGCTAAAATTGTAAGATTATCCAAAGACTCGAAAGCCTTTTTGTCAGATTCATAGATTTTATATAGTGAAAATGCCCAAACGCAGTAAACCGGGTTGTTTTTTTCATCAAAAACGTGTATAATCATACTGTAACCGAATTGTAACCATTATCAATGGCTGCTTATAATCTTGAATTGAAGGAAGGATCGATATTATGCATGACAAGACTATGACTTTTTCCGTCCACGACGACAGGGAAAACGAAATGAAGGAGATCCTTACTACTGTATACGACGCTCTCAAGCAGAAGGGCTACAACCCGATAAATCAGCTTGTGGGCTACATTCTTTCAGAGGATCCCACCTACATAACCACGTTCAACAACGCCCGCGGGCTTATCCGCCACATCGACCGTGACGAGCTGCTCCAGGTGCTTGTGAAGTCCTATCTTTCGGACTGAACGGACATATTCCGACATAACGACCCCGCTTAATGCGGGGCTGTTTTTGTGTTACAGAGAAATTAATAACTTAATACGCTAAAAAAGGAACAACTATGAGCTACATAAAGAAAATGACCGAGGGCAGCGAGCTTAAACACATAATACTGTTCACGCTGCCTCTGTTCGCCGGGAACGTATTCCAGCAGCTATACAACATCGTGGATTCCATCATCGTCGGGAAATACCTGGGTTCGGGCAAGCTCGCGGCGGTGGGCACGACAGGAAGCCTCACCTACCTTTTCAGCACGCTGTGCATAGGGCTTTCCGTGGGAGCCGGCATACTGATATCCCAGCGGTTTGGCGCGGGAATGCACAAGGAAGTCCGCAAGCTTATCACCAACTCCGCGTATGTCATAATCGCGTTCGGAGCGGTGATAACGGTTATCTCCGTGGCGTTCGCCGGGCTTCTGATGAAAATGATGAACACCCCGGAAAACCTCCTGGAGGACGCCACAGCCTACATGCGCGCGGCGTGCTCCGGCACGATATGTGTGGCGGCGTACAACTGGATAAACTCCGTTATGAGGTCGCTGGGGGATTCCCGCACGCCGCTGATATTCCTGGTCGTTGCGAGCCTGCTCAACGTCGGTCTTGACCTGCTGTTCGTATGCGTGTTCCAGTTCGGAGTCATCGGCGCGGCTTACGCTACCGTGATATCCCAGGGCGTGAGCGCCGCGGGGTCGATAGTGGTGGGATTCCGCAAGAATCCGTACTTCAAGCTCACCCGCGAGGACGCCAGGATCGAAGGCGCGGCATGCCGCCGGATAATCTCGACAGGCATTCCGATAGCGCTCCAGAACGCCATGATCTCCGTTTCAATGATATTCCTCCAGAGGACCGCGAACGGCTTCGGCGAAACAGTCATGGCGGCGTACACTGCGACAATGCGCGTTGAGCAGCTCGTGCAGCAGCCGTTTGCCTCCATGAACGCGGCGGTTTCCACCTTCGCGGGTCAGAACATCGGAGCGGGTCTGCAAAAGCGCGTTATACGCGGATATCACCGCAGCATGCTTGTAACGGTGGGCTTCGCGCTGTTTATCATGGGGATATTCCTGGCGTTCGGCAACCAGATCGTCGGAATGTTCGTTGACGAACCGGAGGTCATCGAGATAGGCGGTCAGGCGCTGAAGCTGTCCTGCCTGTTCTACGTGGCGCTCGGAACTATCCACACCACCCGCGGACTGCTCAACGGCGCAGGCGATGTCGTTTACGCGATGATAAACGGCTTCGTGGAGGTCGCAGGCCGTATCGGATTCGCGATAATCCTCGTTCATATTCCGGCAATGGGCTGGTGGGCAGTCTGGACAACGACCTGCCTTACCTGGGTGATAACCGCGCTGATGTCCCTTATCCGCTACTGGCAGGGTAAGTGGAAGGACAAGTGCAGGCTCAACCAGGCCGCAGAAGAAACCGCATAACCAAACGGAACATTCACCAGAGTGCTGACCCGACCGAATATCCAGATATCCGGCGCAAACAGTCGATACGCTGCGCGTATTCGGCACTCTACTTTGTACGGAACAACATAGAGTACGCCCCAATGTCAAAAGAAAAGAGCCGCTCCATAATCAGGGCGGCTCTCTTATATTTCGGGCGTTTTGGTATGTTGTATCCGCGCTGTATTTGTGCTGTATCAGCCATATAAGAGGACGTTTTTCGTCCCGAAATCCCGGTATAATTCACAGTTGAGCACAACAGAATTACATAAAGAAAATGGCTTAACACTGCGTTCCCGCCTTGTTAAGCCATCGTTGTTCTGGTGCAGGTGACGGGACTTGAACCCACATGACCTTGCGATCACTAGCACCTGAAGCTAGCGCGTCTGCCAATTCCGCCACACCTGCGTATTGATCGTTCCTGATATTACTCGCCAGAAACACCGGAAGTAAGCTCCCGGAAAAACCGAGGCGGTTTTATCCGCTTTTTTGATCTGAGATCGCTCTCTTTTCAACGTCCCGTTGCTCATCAGCAACGTATATATTTTATCACATTCTATCCATTTTGTCAAGTGCTTTTTGAAAAAAAGCAAAAATATTTTCGGAAACTTGACGAAAACCGCCATGTACTGTATAATTAAAGTATCATCAAAGCAGGAGGAACCGACAGATGAAGGTAGAAAAAAGCACTGGAGCCAGGAACAAACAGCGGTTAACGTCCCGCCGCGTGCTGAAAGCTGCGTGGGTATTCATTCCGCTGATTCTGGCGGCGGCTATGTACTTCCTGCTGCCGATGTTCCCGGAATTCACGGAGTACGCGGTGTCGCGCGGGCTTTTCAAGGCGTTCACCGTGCCGGTGGGGTTCGTGACTTCGCTTATCCCGCTGTCGCTCACCGAGATCTGCGCGGTGCTTGCCGTTCCGGCGGTAATTGCGCTTGTCGTTATATTTGCCGTCAGAATGAAAAGGAGCAGCTCCCGGAAGCGCACCGCCCTGAAAGCCGGAAGGTTCCTTGCGGGATTCCTGTCGTTCGCGGCGTTCATCTACATGACCGCCCACGGCGCGAACTACTACCGCCTGAGCCTTGAAAGCCTCATGGAGCTTGACGCCTCCCCGAAGCCGGCGGAGTTCCTCCTTGCAGTCTGCAAGGAACTGGCTGCCCACGCCGCGCAAGAGCGCGAGTACCTCTCCGAGGACGAAAACGGCTGCGTGCAGTTCACCGAGGACATCTATACGGAGCTTTCCCGCACCGGAAGCGGCTACGAAGCGCTGGTGGAGGAATACCCGTTCCTCTGGACGAGCATAGGCAGGCAGAAGCCGGTACAGCTCTCCTACTACTGGAGCTACACCGGGATAACCGGAATGTACTTCCCGTTTCTCGCGGAATGCAACGTGAACATCGAGCAGCCCGACCTTTCCATACCCTTCACGGCTAGCCACGAGAGCGCGCATTCCCGCGGGATAGCCTTCGAGAACGAGTGCAACTTTCTGGCGTATCTGTCCTGCATAAACAGCGAGTACCCGGAATTCCGATACTCCGGCTATATGAACGCGTTCAAGTTCTGCTCGAATTCGCTGTACGCCTACGACAAGGACATGTGGCGCGAGGCGTACGAATGCACCACCGACGGCATGCGCCGGGACTTCACCGCCGAAAACGAGTACATCGACAGCTTCAAGGGCGAGGTTCAGACGGCCTCCACTGCGGTGAACGACGGATTCATCAAGGCGCAGGGCGTATCAGACGGCACGCGGAGCTACGGAAGGGTCACCGACCTGATACTGGCGCATTACTACAAGGCTCTGACGGAGGGAACATGAGAGAACTCAAACTGATAGTCCCTGCGGAATTCGACGGCGCGGAGGCTCAAGCGTTCTTAAAGTCCCGGGGATTCTCCCGCCGGGCGCTTATCCGCCTGAAACAGACCGGAGGTCTGACCCGGGGCGGCGCGCTCCTGCGGACGGTGGACGAGGTACATTGCGGCGAGGAGCTGTGCGTGCGGCTCTCCGACGACGCCGAAAGCGCCGAGCCGAATCCGGAGCTGAATGCTCCGGTGATCTACGAGGACGAGGACGTCGCGGTGTTCGACAAGCCGCCGTACATGCCGGTGCACCCCTCGATACGCCACCGCGGGGACACCCTTGCGAATCTGTTCGCGGCACTGTATCCGGGACTTCCGTTCAGGCCGATAAACCGGCTCGACCGCAACACGAGCGGGCTCTGCGTGTGCGCAAAGAATCAATACGCCGCCTCGGCGCTCTCCGGGTCGCTTTCCAAGGTGTATTTCGCCGTTACCTGCGGCATCCCGCCGGGGGATACCGTGGACGCTCCGATAGGCAGAGCCGGTGACAGCATAATCACGCGGTGCGTCACTCCGGAGGGTCAGCGGGCGGTCACGCATTTTGAGCGCGTCGGCGGGAGCGATTCACACGCGCTTCTGAAGGTCACGCTGGAGACCGGGCGGACGCACCAGATACGCGTACATATGGCGTACATCGGGTTTCCGCTGTGCGGGGACGAAATGTACGGCGGGGACATGTCCGGGATAAAGCGGCATGCGCTCCACTGCGGCGAGGTGAGCTTCACCCAGCCGGTCACAAAGGAAATCATCAGGCTGACTTCTCCGCTTCCGGCGGATATGTCTGAACTAATAAAGTGAGGTATACATATGATCAAAGCTGTTATTTTCGATATGGACGGGCTTATCCTGGACACGGAGAAGCTCCTTGTGAAATACTGGTGCCAGGCGGCGAATGAAGCGGGATTCCCCATGCAGAGGGAGCACGCGCTGAATATCCGCTCGCTTGCTCGGAAGTTCGCGATACCCTATTTACAGGGCATATTCGGCGAGGAGTTCGACTACGTGAAGATACGCTCCCGCCGCATGGAGCTTATGAAACAGCACCTTTCCGAGCACGGGCTTGAGACCAAGCCGGGGATCACCGAGCTGCTGGATTATCTCGATAGTAAGGGTATACCCGCCGCGATAGCCACGGCGACGGATATCCAGCGCACCGAGGACTACCTCGGGCAGGTGGGACTGCTGGGAAGATTCAGCAGGATAGTCTGCGCGGCGATGGTGGAAAGCGGCAAACCGAAGCCGGATATCTACCTTTACGCGGCGGAGCAGCTCGGGCTTCCGGTAGAGGAGTGCATGGCGCTGGAGGATTCCCCGAACGGCGTCCGGAGCGCTTCTGACGCAGGCTGCGTGACCGTGATGGTCCCCGACCTCACCCAGCCGGACGAGGAGCTGTACTCGCGGATATTCGCAAAGGCGGATTCCCTTGCGGACGTTCCGGAGATAATTGAAAGGATCAATTCGTAATAAGAATGGGAGCATTTCCGGAGATATAGCCAGTAAAAAGCCAAAAGCAGTCAATTCACATTGGCTGCTTTTGGCTTAATATGCGAGATTTTTGTCACGAACAGACGAGGCTATCATTTGTTGATATAAAAACCAAAACCGCATAAACGTGAAGTTCATGCGGTTTGATTGGTGGGAGCTGGTGGATTCGAACCACCGAAGCAAACGCAGCAGATTTACAGTCTGTCCCCTTTGGCCACTCGGGAAAGCTCCCATATTCAATTGTAAGTTCCATTAAAAAATGGAGCTGGTGGACGGATTCGAACCCCCGACCTGCTGATTACAAATCAGCTGCTCTACCAGCTGAGCTACACCAGCGTAAAGCGTTATCAGTTCATTTACTTCGTATCCCTGACGACTTGTATATTATATCACATTATTTCTGATTTGTCAACACCTTTTTCAAAAAAATTTGATTATTTTTTAAAAATCAGACGCTCCGCACTGTAATGCGCCCCGAGGCGTATTTCAGCCGCGGGGCGCACCGTACAGAATATGAAGGTTTGTAGATATCTGGAATTATTCCTGTGAGGTTATCTCCTTGTAAAACGTGGAGAAATCCTTGCGCTTATCCTTTGTGAACTGAATAGCGGTGCGTGGGTGCTGATTGAGCATGCCAGTGAGGAGGTACTGCATATCGTAGCCCCAGACAACGCCATCTTCCTTGAGCTTTGTCATGTGCTTCTCGATGAACTGAACCGCAGGGTACAGGTTGTACTTCGGGTTCTTGAGGAAACCGAGGAGAAGCTCCATTGCGCAGTTTCCTGCGCCTCTGCCCATCTCGGAGTATGTGCCGTCGAGCCAGTCAACGCCGTCGCCAACTGCTTCGACCGTATTCGCAAACGCGAGCTGCTGGTTGTTGTGCGCGTGTATTCCGAGCTTCTTGCCGTACTTTGCAGCGTACTCCCCGTAGAGCGCCGCGATACGCGCTATCTGCTCCGGGAACAGTGCGCCGAAGCTGTCTACGATGTAAATAACATTCACCGGCGACTTCCCGAGCAGGTCGAGCGCAACGCGGATATCCGCCTCCTGCGCATTGGAGATAGCCATTATATTGCAGGTAACCTCGTAGCCCTTTGCAACGGCGTCCTCGATAACGTCGATAGCAGCCGGGATCTGGTTGATATATGTGGCAACGCGGATAACGTCGACCGGGCTTTCAGCGCGGGGCTTGATATCCTGCTTGTAGTTGCATCTGCCAACGTCCGCCATTACGGCGATCTTGAGATCGGTATTGTTGTCGCCCACTACCGCGCGGATATCCTCGTCGTCGCAAAACTTCCACTTGCCGAAATCCTTTACGTCGAACATCTCCTTATCAGCCTTGTAGCCGAACTCCATAACGTCCACGCCAGCCTTGATGTTGGTCTGATACAGATCCTTTACGAACTCGTCCGTGAAACGGAAATTATTCACCAGACCTCCGTCGCGCAGGGTCGCGTCGACTATCTTTATATCGGGTCTGTAATCCATCAGCTTTACTACTTCTTTCATGACTATTGTCCTTTCATCTTTTTATTCGCTTTAACGCTTTTATGCTTTTGTGCTTTTTATCTCTAAAGCAACCAATGATGATATTATACACCTCTTATTCCGATTTGTCAAGGGGGATAGCGAAATTTTTCAGAATATTCTGCGGCTGAAACACAAATGAGGCTGAATTGCTCAGCCTCATTTGTAACATTTGATAATCTACAAATTTGTGCACAAAGCTTTAAGCTTCATGCACAAATCCATTATTTACTTTACTCCGCGTAGTCGGTGTCAATTCCTGCCTTGACAAGCTCGTTCTGCTCCGCTTCAAGCGCCAGAGCCTGCTGGCGCTGGATATCCTCGTGTACGGACAGCATCGGCTCAACGTCCATGTGGCGCACGTGGCGGTCTATGTAGTTCTTAGTGCACTTGTAGACCATCGGCGACAGCACCAGAACGCCTATCAGGTTCGGGATCATCATCATTCCGTTGAACGTATCGGAAAGCTCCCAGGCGAGGTTTTCGCCCATTGTCGCGCCGCCGAATATAGCCAGAACGAAAACGATCTTGTAGAACAGCGTAGCCTTTGTTCCGAAAAGGTACTCGAACGCCTTGGTTCCGTAGTGGCTCCAGCCAAGGGAAGTCGAGAACGCGAACAGCAGCAGCGCGATTGCAACGAAATAACGCCCGAATTCGCCGAAGTTCACCTGGAACGCAACGCCAACTATGGAACCGGTCTGGTTCTCAAGGTACGCGAACTCCTCCGCGAGCCTGCCCGTCTGGAGGTCGAACAGACCGGAAGAAAGGATCGTGAACGCAGTCAGCGAGCAGACAACGATAGTGTCAGTGAACACGCTGAAGATTCCCCACATTCCCTGGCTGACCGGTTCCTTGACGTTGGAGTTGCAGTGCACCATTACCGAGGAGCCGAGACCCGCTTCGTTTGAGAACACGCCGCGCTTCATGCCCATCTCTATCGCCATCTTGACGCCCTGACCCACCAGACCGCCGACGACAGCCTCCATGCCGAACGCGCTCCTGAAAATAGAGGAAAACACCGCGCCGAACTGGTCGATATGCATAACGCAGACACCGACAGTGCCCAGCAGGTAAACGATCACCATTATCGGAACGATCTTCTCTGTAACAAGCGCGATCCGCTTGATACCGCCGATAACAACGAGAGCCGCAATGATCATCAGCACGATGCCGGTGATCCAGTTCGGGATACCGAAGGTGCTGTTCATGTTGGTGGAGATAGTGTTGATCTGGGTCATGTTGCCGATTCCGAAGGAAGCGAACAGGCAGAACACGCAGAACAGCACAGCCAGCACGGAGCCTAAAACCTTGCAGTGCTTCTTTGCGCCGAGGCCGTACTTGAGGTAGTACATCGCGCCGCCGCTCCACTCGCCTTCCTTGTTCTTGACGCGGTAGAGAATACCCAGCACGTTCTCAGCGAAGTTGGTCATCATTCCGAAGAACGCCATGATCCACATCCAGAACACCGCGCCGGGTCCTCCGGTGACGATTGCGGAAGCCACGCCCGCGATATTACCGGTCCCGACCGTTGAGGCAAGCGCCGCGCAAACGCTCTGGAACTGGGATATCTGCTTGTCCTTAGTGTGCGCCGTGACCTTCCTGTCCTTGAATACCGCGCCGATGGTACATCTGAACCACCTTCCGATGTGCGATATCTGGAAGAATTTCGTAAGCACCGACATCAGCACTCCGACGAACAGCAGCAGGATAAGAGCCGGCCAGCCCCATACAACGCCGCTGATCGCGTCGTTTACAGTCTTTACGACTCCGAGGAAGCCGCCGTCATCTGCCGCGGTCTCCGCCGCAGAAATAAGTAACAGATCCATAAATAAAAAACTCCTGTATAAATTTCGTCAATATAATATCTATTATACACTATATAGAGGAAAAAATCAAACCCCCTCAACATGGCAATTTGCACAAAATTTCATGTGAAACATTACATTCCCAGATAAAAACACCGCTTTTGTATCGTCCGCTTGTAAATATAACTAAAAAAAATGGTGATATCGCACAAAATCATCAGTCTGTTGTTGCAAATAACTCGCGATTTATGATATACTTATTTATAATTAGTCATAGTATGCCTGTTTGAACCAAACAGGGCAAAGGAGAAATAGCCTTGAAAAAATCCCGTCCTCTGATCGGAATAATCGCCGCTGAAGCGGAATATGTATTCTTCTCAAACGCGCTGAACACAATTCAGAAAGAGCTTTTCGCCGCCAACATGGACGCTGCAATATTCTCGTCCCTGATGATGTCCGGCAACGCTGAGTTCGACGCGGCTGAAAACTCCGTCTACGACCTTGTGGACTTTGACCTCTTAGACGGCATTATTATCTTCCCGTCCAGCATTAGCGACGTTCCCTCGCGGGAGCGCCTTATCGCACGCATAAAAAGCGATTTCAAGGGGCCTGTCGTTTCGTTCGACAGCCAGGTCGAGGGCTTCACCAACTGCCTTTACAACTACGAGCCGGTAGCCGACATGATGGTCAGCCACATCATGGATCACCACGGCTGCAGGGTCATCGACTTCGTGGGCGGTCCGCAGGACGAATTCCACGACGCCATTGAGCGCTACTTCGTGGAGGCCATGAAAAAGCGCGGCTACGATATCCCCAAGGAGCGCATACATCACGGGATCGATTGGGTTTACGACTTCTCGGGAATCGCCGACGAGATAATCAGCAACGGCTTGCCGGAAGCGATAATGTGCTGCTCCGACCTTACAGCCGTTCAGATCATCGAATCGCTGTCGAACCGCGGCGTGAATATCCCGGGCGACGTGCTTATCACCGGCTTCAATCAGAAGGAGCCGTACGGCGCGAATTACCTTAACATCACCTCCGCGCTGCGCGACCCCGTTACTCTTGCGGAAAACGCCGCGCGCTACATAATCGCGAAAGTCACCGGCGGAGAATACCAGGCGCTTTCCGATGACAACTGCGCGCAGTTCCGTGTCGGAATGACCTGCGGCTGCTGCCCTCCCAACCTCGGGGAGCTGTGCCATGCCTCCGCGTCTGAAATGACCAGCCTCCAGCGCAACGGCATGGATTCCTACTACAACTTCATGTCAGAGGATCTCATCGGCGCGGATACGTTCTACGACTACCTCTGGAAGGTGGACTGGTACACGCATTTCCTCGGGGATTTCACCGGATTCTGGCTCTGCCTCAACAACCAGGTAATGCACAACGCCACCCCCGAGCCGGGCTTCACCGACCGCATAAATCTCGCGTACAAGCGCACCTCCGCTGGAAGCACCGTCGACCTAATGGCGAAATTCCCGCGCGACATGCTGCTTCCTGAGATTTTCGAGGAGCGAGACCACCCGTCAGCGTTCATCTTCACGACCCTCCACTTCCTCGGGGTTAACTACGGCTACGTCGTACTTTCCTACGGCGAGAGCGGAAAGGTCTACAACAGGGATTACGTCAAGTGGCTCAGGACAATAAGCTGCGCCCTCGAGAAGCAGCGCCGCCACATTCTCTATAACGACGCAGTTACCGACGCGCAGGTGCGCGATTCCCTCACGGGTCTGCTGAATATGCGCGGATACGTCCGCATTATGACGGAGCGCTGCGGAAAGTTCAACGACCCGAAGAAGCTGCTGCGCATAATCTCCATCGACGTTGAGAACCTCCGCGGCATAAACGACACCTACGGCTACGCGGAGGGCGACAAGGTGCTTCAGTCCCTCGGCGTTGCGCTTTCCGGTGTTGCCGGCGAAAACGACATCGTAGTAAGGGTAAGCGGCGACGAGTTCTTCATTGCCGGAGTTATCGACGAAGGTTCCTTCGACGATGTTCCGTCAAGGCTCAGCAGCGTTGTGGACTCCATAAACCACCGCGACCAGGAATACGGCGTGAATATCTACACCGCGTCCATCTCCGCGCCTCTCACTGACCGCTCCGTGCTCGACAAGCTGCCCTACGAGGCGGCGTACCAGCGCACCCTCACCAAGGATAACCACACCAAAATGCACAAGACCGCGGACGTTTCCGCCGAGACATTCGACCCGGAGGAGTGCCAGAAGGTCGTACGGCTGCTCAACGAGAACCTGTTCTCATATAATTTCCAGCCTATCGTCAGCGCGAAGGACGGAAGCATTTTCGCGTACGAGGCGCTCATGCGCTCCGGCGATGAATTCCGGCTGTCTCCGCTCACGATACTCAGCCACGCCGAGGCTCTCGACAGGCTCCAGGACGTGGAAAAGTGCACGATGTTCAATACTATGCGCTTCGCAAAGGAAAACCAGCGCCTGCTTGCGGGGAAGCTCCTGTTTATCAACAGCATCCCGGCATGCACACTTCCGGACGCGGATTTCGAGCAGCTCTATCAGCTCTACGGCGACATCATGCAGAATATCGTCGTGGAGTTCACCGAGCAGACAGAGGCAAGCTCCAGCCAGTTAAAGACGCTGCTTGAGCGCAGCCAGCGCTGCGGATTCAAGGTCGCGATAGACGACTACGGCACGGGATATTCCAACATCAGCAACCTGCTGACATTCATGCCCAACGTCGTGAAGATAGACCGCAGCCTTATCATGAATATCCACAAGGATAAGCGCAAGAAGCACTTCACGCGCAACATCATCGACTACGCCCACGACAACAACTTCATGGCTCTCGCCGAGGGCGTGGAGCTCACCGAGGAGCTTCAGACCGTTATCGGCATGGGCGTCGACCTTATCCAGGGCTACTATACCGCGAAGCCCTCTGCGGATATCGTTCAGGAGATAAATCCGGACATCGCGGAGGAGATACAGGAATACAACCGTCAGTCCGAGAACCGCCGCACACGCAAGACCTACTTCACCGGCGACGAGCGCGAGATATCCCTTATGGCGCTCGACCTCGACAACTACACGGATATCATCGTCAACAAGATGGAGTACACCCTTACCGGAAACAAGAACTACACCTCCGAAATGGCTGTACGCGCCAAGGACAACATCGACTGCCGCCTGAACCTCGTGGACATCACTGTGCAGAACGAGAACGCGGGCGCTTCGATAACGGTGGGTCAGAACAGCACCATGACGCTGAACATCATCGGCGAGGTGACGCTGACCGGTGGAATTTACGTCCCGGCTGGCTCCACGCTGAAAATAATCGGCGACGGCGCGCTCAGGATAAACTCCGCAAGCAACCAGACCTACGCCATAGGCTCCGGCTTCACAATGCCGTACGGCAATATCGACATCTGCATGAACGGCGGTCTGTATATCCATCTGGACAGTGAAAAGAGCGTGGCTATCGGCGGCAGAACCAACGATGGCAGCTCGCATATCAGGATACGCTGCAAGGAGCTGGTGATCGAGCAGATGGGCAAGAAAACCCTCGGCATAGGAAGCCTGCTCTCCGGCGCAGACGTTGAGATAGACGGCTCACGTGTGTTCATCGAGCACCATTCAAAAACCGGGCTTGGTATCGGAAGCTTCAGCGACCCGTGCAGAGTAAGCATTAAAAACGGCTGCGCGGACTTCAAGATGTCCGGAGACAAGGTCGGCGGTATCGCGTCGTTCAACTCCTGCGGCGGAAGCATCAAAATGGCTGACGTGCGTATCTCCACCGAGTTCAAGGCGAAGGAGATACTCGGTATCGGAGCTGACAAGAACTTCGGCGAGATCGTGATGAACGACTGCACGTTCGATTCCCTTATCGAGGGCGCGGAATCAGTCGCGCTCGGCTCTGCCGACTGCGAGGGTACTCTCACGATGTCCATGTGCAGCGGTACTATCACGGTGCGCTCCGGAATCAAGACCCTGCTCGGCGTTAAGCCCGAAAATCTTATTTCGGATCACTGCATAGGTCTGAAGTTTGTCGAGGATCAGTAAAATCATATTGAATTTCGGCTGTCAATAAAATTAATTCCCGCATGGCAAACTATTTTCTCGGGTACTATTAATATGCGCTTCCGCACAGTTACTTTGTGCGGAAGCGCTTTTATTTTAGCATGGGTGTGCCATCTTAGGGTCTGACCTTCTGGCGGTTCACGCCGCCTCCACCAGAGGAGGATACGCCCGCTTCGCTCCGAATTAATGGCTCCTGAAAGTTTACCCCGCACAAATGCTATTCTCCACCCGCCGGAATTTTAAGTCCACCGCTCCAAACCTATACTCCGCATAAAAAAAGACCGCTCTCTCGAGCGGTCTTTTTTATTACTCAGATCAGATGAACGCGTAGTTGGACTTACCGTTCTTCTTAACAGAATACATCGCATCATCAGCCTTACCAATGATGTACTCAACACGTGTGTTGTAGTCGTCCTTGATCATCGAAATACCGATGGACACGCTCACGGTCAGATGAACTCCATCGCACTCAAAGCCTTCGTCAAGCTTGGAGATGATATCCTGCGCAACTCTTGTCGGATCGTTTATCTCCGCATTGCGGACGCACGCGATAAACTCGTCGCCGCCGTAGCGTCCCGCGAAGCCGAACTCGTTCACAGCGCCCTTTATGGTGCGTGCAACGAACTTCAGAACCTGGTCGCCGGTCGCGTGGCTGTACTGGTCGTTGTAGTGCTTGAAGTCGTCTACGTCGATGAACAGAACCGCCATCTCGGATTTACGCGCTTCTGAAAGGTTGATCTCGTTGTCAATCTGGCTCTCGATGGTCTCACGGTTATAAAGCTCGGTGAGGGCATCGAAGCTTGCGCGGGTCGTGAGCTGCTGCTCGCTCTTCTTCGCACGGTCGATATCCAGGATAACGCCGACGATCTTCAGCGGGTTGCCTTCCTTGTCGCGGAGGGTCGCAGTTCTGATAAGAACCCAGATGTAGTCGCCGTAGATATTCTTCATACGGTACTCGTTGTGCTTGAACTCCTCGCCTCTGCCCAGAGCCTCGAGGTCCTGCTTGTAGCGCTCTGCGTCCTCTTCGTGGAGCTTAGCCTTTAACAGGAAGCTGTCGCCGAAGTGGTCGGACGGAGCACGGTAGCTGAACTTCTTGTTGAAGTTGTTGGAGAAGAATACTTCGTTGGTCTTAAAATTCCACTCGAAAATGATGTTATCGGACATCTCCGTAATGGTGCGGTATCTGTCCTCGCTGACAACGATCTCGTCAAGCAGGTTGTTGAACGCACGGGACATCTGTCCGTACTCGTTGTTGCTGACCTCGTTCGGGATACGCGCCTCGTGGTCGCCGCGGCGTACCTTTACAAGGGTCTCCTCGATGGTCTTGAGCGGTCTTGTTACAAGAATGGATACGACGATAGCGCCTGCAATTGCAACAAGGGAGATAAGCACGCATGCTACAACTATGCCGTTGCCTGCGGGCAGAGAGAAGGAATTTGCGTTGCCGTTCACAGGGCAGCTTGCGATCGCGATAAGTCCGTTTTCGCCGCCGACCTTTACCATTGCGGCGTACCACTTATCAGAGGAACCGTTTGTCGGAGAGTACTCGATTATCTCGGGCTCCGCGCCGTCAGTCAGGCTGTCGATCCTGCTCTTGAAAACATCGGTGGGGTACTCGTAATAAAGGTTTACCTTGAAGTTATCAACAATATTGTAGTTGTGGCTGGGGGAAGAATCCGCAACAGTCACAGAGCCGTTGTAGAATGTGCTTCCGCCTGTCGCGCTGTAAAGGAAGCCCTTGCCGGACAGCTTGTAGCTGATAAGCAGGGTCGCGCCGCCCTGATGCTTCTTGTAGAACATCGTGGGGTTGGTTCCGCCGCCGGTAGCCTCGGGGTTGATTATCGCATTGTAGTAGAGCGCGCCGTCTGCGTAGCTGTCATACGCGCTGAAATTGTCGATGACCTGACCGGTCTTTCCGGTGCTTCCGCAGAAGACCTTGCCGTCCTTGTCGACCAGCGCGATGGAATCTATCTCGGGATTCTCGTTTGCAAACTGCACAAGGTAATTCCCGACATAATCCGTGGTTTTCTGGTTCTTGATCACGTCCTGTACCTCGGTGTTGTTCAGAATGGTCTCAGCCTGCTTATCCACCGTGTCGAGGTAGGTCTGCAGCGTGTAACGCTCGTTCTCGGCCACCTCAAGTAAAGTAGTCCTGAACTGCTTGTCGCCGTCAGAAGAAAGCAATGTGTTTGCGAATACCGTGTAGATCACCATCGGCAGTATCGCGAACAGCATGGCGCTGATCATCAGCATGGTTCTGATCTTCATATATACTCCCCGTTTCTGTTCTGCAAGAGCAGATTATTTCCGCATTCAGCCGTGCGACAGACACAGCTATTTAGTATCAGTATAACACAAAAATTCGTTTCTGTAAACACTTTGACAATAATAATTTATCATTGCCCGGCATTTTTATTAAACCTGCACAAATCGCTCGAAATCATTTTGTTCACAATATGGAGAGATAAAAAAACTATTGCTTATGTTTCAAAAATGTGGTATAATGTTTGTAATAATGTAATACGTGCGGACGTATTCCGGAGGGTAGAGCTATGGAAAATGTTGTATTAAAGGCGAACCGGTATCGAATAGTAGACAACAGCGCGTTCGAAATGCCGCTTCCGCTGAAATTCACGGTGTGGAAGTGCGAAGCGCCGATATGCGAATATCTCGTTTCAGAGGACGAGGAGGTATCCTATACCATCATCACCCGCTTCAAGGAGCTGATGATAACCACGATCCACCGTCCCCTGGACATTTCGGACATTTACTACATGTTCTCGTGCCGTGTTTTCCAGGACAAGACGCCCTATACATACCCTATCCTCGACAGAATGGGAATTGAAAAATACAACGTCTACAACATACTCAAGCGGACCCACGGAATCACTCCCTACGACGACTACTGGATAAGATTCGACGGCGAGGCCACAACTTTCGAGCAGGCGTGCGACGAGTTCGACAAATACCTCATCGCGCCGGAAGCGCAGCCGGTTCCGATGATATCCTACCCCAGCGGGGAATATCGGCCGGGACGCTCCGCGCGGCCTCAGAAGAAGCAACCGGAAGCGGACGTAAGCAGCATTCTCAATCAGCACAAGGTGGACGTCGCAAGCATTATGGAGGAATCCAGAAAGCCCGAGCCCATCGCGCCCGAGACCTCCTATGCGCCCGCTCCCGAGGTCGAGAACAACAAGATGTCGCAGGACGACATCGAGGCGCTGCTCCGCTCGGCTGGCTTAAACGACTCCCCTGCTCCCGAGCCGGTTCCGGATATACAGGTCGACCCGGCAACGCGCTCCCAGGAGGAACCCTCCGGCGGCGTAATGTCGCAGGACGAAGTGCAGAGAATGCTCGACGAGATGAACATGTCCGGCGGCATTGAAAAGCCTGCGGAATCTGCCGAACCCGTTGAAACTCCGACCGAGGAAATCATCGAGCCTGCGGAGCCTTCCGGCGGCAAAATGTCCCAGGACGACATAGAGAAACTGCTCGCGGCGGCACTCGGCGGCGATGATTCTGAGTCTGATGATTCCGATTCCGGCGATTCTGGCGATTCTGGTGAGCCTGAGATAGTCGAGAACAACGCTCCGGAAGCCCCGGTAAATGACGAGTCTGCACCCGTTGAATTTTCAGAAACTCCCGCATCCTCCGGCGGTAAGATGTCCCAGGAGGATATTGAGAAGCTCCTCGCGGCTAACGCACCCGCTGAACCTGCTGAGCCTGCTCCCGCTCCGGAGCCTGCGCCTGCTGAATCTCCTGCACCTTCCGGCGGCAAGATGTCTCAGGAGGATATTGAGAAGCTCCTCGCGGCTAACGCGCCCGCTGAACCTGCTGAGCCTGCTCCCGCTCCCGAGCCTGCACCCGCTGAATCTCCCGCGCCCTCCGGCGGTAAGATGTCCCAGGAGGACATTGAGAAGCTCCTCGCGGCTAACGCACCCGCTGAGCCTGCTCCCGCTCCCGAGCCTGCACCCGCTGAATCTCCCGCGCCCTCCGGCGGTAAGATGTCCCAGGAGGACATTGAGAAGCTCCTGGCGGCGAACGCACCCGCTGAACCTGCTCCCGCTCCGGAGCCTGCGCCTGCTGAATCTCCTGCGCCCTCTGGCGGTAAGATGTCTCAGGAGGACATTGAGAAGCTCCTCGCGGCTAACGCTCCCTCTGAGCCTGCTCCCGCTCCCGAGCCTGCTCCCGCTGAATCCCCCGCGCCTTCCGGCGGCAAGATGTCCCAGGCTGACATAGAGGCACTCCTGAATAGTATGCAGGACGAAGCAAACAAGTAATATTTCATAATAATTTCACACGAACATTATCAAATTTATCACATTTGCTGATATAATATTATTGTACGCTTGTGAAAGGATACGCAATGAAAGAAAAACAGAAAACATTCGAGCTTGAGCCAGTACAGCAGCTTCTCCCTGCGGACGCGCAGCAGCGCGTTATGGACCAGCTCTACCAGTTCATGGAGCTTGAGCATCTCTACGAGTCCGCGATTCGCGAGGTCAAGACCAAGCTTGAAATACTCGACAGCGAATTCAAGACGAAATACGACCACAACCCGATACATCACCTTGAGGACCGCGTGAAATCCCCGCAGAGCATTCTTGAGAAGCTCAACCGCAAGGGAATACCGTTCAGCTGCGAGAACGCAAAGCGCGAGCTGAACGACATCGCAGGCGTCCGCGTCGTGTGCAACTACATCGACGATATCTACACCGTGGCAGACCTCCTGACCGCGCAGGACGATGTGAAGCTCGTCAAGCGCAAGGACTACATACAGAACCCCAAGCCCAACGGCTACCGCAGTCTGCACCTGGTTATCGAGACACCGGTGTACCTCTCCGAAACAAAGGAGCTTGTCCACGTGGAGGTTCAGATACGCACCATCGCAATGAACTTCTGGGCGACCCTGGAGCACGACCTCAAATACAAGACCGACAGCGTGGTGTCAGCAGACCTGGCGCAGCAGCTCAAGGACTGCGCGGAGACCATCGCCTCCACCGATCAGCAGATGCAGGACATCTACAAGGCGCTTCACAATATTGATTAACAATATAAACTCCCTGCTTCGGCAGGGAGTTTTTTACATACGCGGCCCGTTTTTTTATTGACAAACAAAAACAAACGATGTATAATGTTGATAACATTAAATCAATGGAGGTAGGTAATATGAAATTCAAGCGATTAACGGCCGCCATACTTGCGGTATTCATGGCAGCAGCTTCAGCGATGGAAGCTTTCGCAGAAGAGCAGACAGAGCCGTCCGGAGCTGTTTCAGGAGAGAATACCGCAGAAGCCGCCCTGACGCTTCCGGACGACCTTGACTTCTCACAGCCCGGCGTGACGGTCAGGACGGGAGTGATTCCGGACTGCACCAGCATAATTTTCACCGTTCCAAAGGAAAAGTACGACCTTTATCAGCAGGCTTACGCTGAAACCGGAAGAGCCGGAATCGGTTTCAATGTGGAGTTTGACGATTACTATCTTAGCGAGTGGGACGACGCGTTCGGCACGTCGGCGACGTTCGGATTCTTCGGCGGCGACGGAGCCAACGGAGATATAATCGAGTGCGACTGCACTACCGACGATTCGTTTGACATATGGACAGGCACAACTGAAAACGGCGATGTTGTCGGCATGCTTTACGGAGAGAGCAGCGAGTGGGTATTCGGGCAGGCTGCCAAGAGCGTTACCTGTCAGTTCAGGTATAACATTCGCAGTGCCGGTACGCTTGTAGACGGAAGCTACGAATATTCCACGCTGGTTCTTAGACCGGGCGAGGAACACGATATAAGCGGCTGCAAGTTCAAGGCGCTCCCCACTGTGACCTACACCGGAAAGCCGTTCACACCCGTCATAGAGGCGGATTACGAGGACCGTACGCTCAACGAGGGTTACGACTACACGATAGATTATCAGGACGCTGTAACACCTGGCATAGCGTCTGTGCGCATAACCGGAATAAACAGCTTCAAAGGCACAAAGACGCTGAAATTTAAGATACTTCCGCCGAAATCCACGTTAAAGGGACGTAAGGTAAAAAATGAAAACCGCGCCACGCTTACATGGTCAAGGCCAGGCGGTATATACCCCAATTATGAGGTACAGGCGGCTGAGGGCAAGGGTAAATTCACAAAGCTTGCGGACATTCAGAACCACAAGCTGAGCCTGAAGGTTAAATGGACTTCCAAATCCGGGTGCAGGTTCAGGATACGCCCGTACATTACCGTTGGAGGAAAGCGGATATACGGAAAGTGGTCAAATGTTGTCAGACTGAAATAACATAAAAAATCCCCCGCTCACACGAACGGGGGATTATTCTATCTCGAATTACATCTCGATAACAACATCGTTCTCAGCCTTCAGGATAGAGTCGAGGATAAGCTTGCCCTCGATCTTCTCGCCGTTGACTGTAACGGACTTCACGCCGTGCTCGGAACCGTTCGGGTTCTTTACGGTAACGTGGAGCTTCTTGCCGCGGAAGGTCTTTTCCATGGTGTATTCCTTCCACTCGGAGGGGATAGATGGGTCGATCACCAGACCCTTGGTCTCGGGGTTCAGACCGAGGATACCCTCAGTTGTACCAACCATAACGGTGGAAGCGGTACCGGTCAGCCAATGAACGTGTGCGCGGCCTGCGAACGGGCTGTCCTTGCCCTCAACGAACTGACCGTATACGTACGGCTCGAGCACTCTGTGCTCTGCGTTGTCGTTGTAGGTAGCGGGAGCCGCCTCAGTCCAGTACTGGTAAGCGCGGTTGCCGTGACCCAGCTTGGATTCAGCCAGTATCAGCCAGCCCTGCGGCTGGGAGAAGATACCTGCGTTCTCCTTGGTGCACTTGTTGAAGCACTGCATGAGCGCTCCGGGGAAGCCGTGCTTTACGTAAGGCGGGTACATTACCATTGCGCCGTACGGAGTGTTCAGCTCGCGGTAAACGCTGTCCATAGCCTTCTCCTGCTGCTCCTTTGTTCCGAAGCCGGAGATAACGGACCAGCTCTGCGGGTTGAGCCACATGGAAGCCTCAGGATCAGTGCGCTGACCGATGATGGTGCCGTCCTCCTTGTAGCCGCGGATCCATCTGTCCTCGTTCCAGCAGGCGGAGAGGATAGTATCGAGCTTAGCGCCGATCTCGTCCAGGTACTTGATGTAGTCTGTATCGTTCTTCTCAACTGCGTAGGTGCGCAGGATCTTGATAGCGTATACGAGCTGGAATGCAACGAAGGTGGACTCGCCCTGCTTGCCGAGACGGAGGCAGTCGTTCCAGTCAGCGTGCAGACCTGCGGGCATGCCGTGGTTGCCGAGGTGGTTCATGGAGAAGTCGATGGCTCTCTTGAGGTGGTCGTAAACGGTGCCCTTCTCGCCGTCGTTAGCGTAGAGGATCTCCTCGTCGAGGAACGCGGAATCGCCGCTCTCGGAGATGTACTTGTAAACGGTCGGGAACAGCCACAGAGCGTCGTCTGCACGGTAGCTGGGGTGACCAGTCTGCTTCGCGTATACGGAGTTCTCGTCGTTCTCGTCGGGGTGGTTCTCCTGACCCGCCTTGTGGTCGTACTTAACCAGCGGCAGACCTGCGCCGTTAGTTACCTGCGCGGACAGCATGAACACGATCTGCTTCTTAGCCATCTCAGGCGCAAGGTGAATGATACCCTGGATATCCTGAACGGTGTCGCGGTAGCCGAAGCCGTTTCTCAGGCCGCAGTACTGGAAGGAAGCCGCTCTGGACCAGATGAAGGTGATGAAGCAGTTGTAAGCGTTCCAGGTGTTGACCATGTTGTTGAAGTTCTTGTCGGGGGTGTTTACCTGGAGGTTGTCCAGCTTGCTGTGCCAGTAGTTCTTGAGCTGTGCAAGCTCTGCCTCTACCGCGCCGGACTTCTCGTATCTGCTGATGATCTCGGTGATCTCAGCCTCGGTCTTCTGGCCGCCGAGGACGTATGTCAGCTCCTTGGTCTCGCCGGGCTGGAGGACGATGTCGCTCTCGAGCGCGCCAACGGAGTTGGTGTTGTAGTTGAGGTCGCCCTTCAGGCCTTCCTCGATGCCCTTCGGGTTGGAGTAGCTTCTGTAGGTGCCTACGAAGGAATCTCTGTCGCCGCAGTAAGCGTCTACCTTAGCGCCAGCCAGACCGAGGAAGCGTCCGCTGTTCGGATTGTAGATCTCGTTCTGCATCTGGTGGATATAGTTACCCTTGAAGTAGGTGCGGGTGATGAACAGAGTGTACTGAAGATTTACCTGATCCTGCTCGTAGTTCGGGTCGTTAACGAACTCGCATACGCCGGTAACAGCGAGCTTTCTGGGCTTATCGGAGGTGTTTGTTACCTTGGCAGCCCATACCTCGTATGTAGCGCCCTGGGGAACATAGTAAGTAACCTCGGACTTAACGCCCTTGTACTCGGAAGTGATAACGGTGTAAGCGGTACCGTGGCGGCACTCGCTCTTGAACTGGTCGAGGGGCTTGCATACGGGCGCCCAGGAAGCGGACCAGTAGTCGTTGGTCTCGAGGTCGCGGAGATATACGTATCTGCCGGGGGTATCGGTGCCTACGCCGTTGAAGCGGTAGCGGATAACACGACCGTTAGCGCCGCTCTTTACGAAGCTGTAGCCGCCTGCGTTGTTGGAGATGATAGCGCCGTACTCGGGGTCGCCGAGGTAGTTAGCCCATGCGGAAGGTGTGTCCGGACGGGTGATGACATACTCCTTATTGAGTTCGTCGAAATGACCGTAGTTCATTGGTATTCCTCCATGATTCTGATATTTCTGCCGGGTCTCCGGCTAATTTACGGTTTTACCGGGCTTTTCCCGGTTCCCTTATATTATAGCAGTAAATCGTTTACATTACAAGGGCGGCGATTTGCACAAAGATTTTTCAACTTTTTGTGCAAATGCTCTAATCAGCATTCAAGCTCCGCAGGAAGTCCCGGCGGAGCTGAACGTTATTTAAGTATCAGCGCTATTAGCGCTATTAGCGCCTTATTTCCCGCGTTGCTTATTCCTCGGGAACCAGAACTGCGTAGTTGCCCTCGTCGCGCTTGTAGACTACGTTTACAGCGCCGGTGTCTGCGTTCTTGAACATGAAGAACGTGTGGTCGAGCAGGTTCATCTGAAGGATAGCCTCGTCAACGGACATCGGGCGGAGGTGGAACTTCTTCTCACGAATGACCTCGTACTCCTTCTCCTCTGCCTCGGGTGCAAGTCCCTCGAACGCACCTGTACGCAGGCTCTTTTCAACCTTGGTCTTCTGCTTTCTGATCTGGCGGATAACGCGGTCAACGGTTACGTCGAGGGCGTCGTTCTTGTCCTTCGCGGACTGCTCTGCACGGTAGATGATACCGTTATATTTTACCGTAAGCTCAAGAATGATAAGTTCACGGCGCTCCTCGAGGGTGATCTTAGCCTCGGCCTCCTCGGGGAAGAAGCGATCCAGCTTTGCGCTGAGCTTCTGTGTCGCATAGTCGGTGAACGACTGGTTGATTGTGAGCTTCTTAGCGGTGATGGTTACTTTCATACTGATCATTCCTTTCGGGTCGGACGAGCCACGGCAGACGCCGCCGCCCGGCAAACCGGGATTTTAAAACAAATCAACAGAGCCGCCCGGACTTTCGTCCCGTGAGCCTGTTAACTTGTCTGTATACATTGTAACATATTTATCGCAAATATACAATACCCTTTATGAAATTTCATCTTTTTTACACATTTTGCACAAAGAATTATGTAAAGATTGAACAAATAGATTACACCTGATATTACAAGCGCATTTGCCTCCGGCGGAAAAATCCACAAAAACGCGCTTGCAGATATGTCTAATAAAACGATTTTGAAACCGCCTGTTTTCTGTATATTGAAAGTCATGTTGAAAAGTGGTATAATTAACATATCTCAAATAATGGGGGAACACAGATGACAGAAGATAAGCGCAGGAAGCTGCTGAGCCTGTTCTGGGAATTCTTCAGATACGCTGTTGTGGGCGGTATCGCATTCCTGGCGGACTATGGAACGCTGTTCCTGTTTCAGGAGCTGATACTCACCGGAGGAACTCCGTGGGAGCTGTTCATTTCCACCGCGGCGGGATTCATCGTAGGTCTCATCGTGAACTACGTGCTTTCGCTGACGTTCGTATTCCGCAGGAAGGACAACCGCGGCAGCGGTAAGAGCGTGGCGGCATTCCTGATTTTCACCGTGGTCGGCGTGATCGGCCTGGGGCTGACGGAACTCATAATGTACCTCGGAACCGAGCTGCTCCATATTAGCTTCCTTATTGTAAAGATAGCCGCCGCAGCCATCGTCCTCGTATGGAACTACGTCGGACGGAAGGTGCTAATATTCGACAGAAAAGGAAAAACTGAAGTCAAATGAAGAACGTAATAATCATCGGCGCTGGTCCTGCGGGACTCACCGCCGCATACACCCTGCTGACTGAAAGCAGCGAATACCACCCCATAATAATCGAAGCCAGCGAATTCATCGGCGGAATATCCCGCACCGCGCGGTACAACGGGAACCGCATCGACATCGGAGGCCACAGATTTTTCTCGAAAAACAAGGAGGTCATGAAGCTGTGGACGGATATCCTCCCGCTTCAGGGTGCGCCCTCAAAGGACGACAAGGTGCTCGGCAGGACCCACACCTTCTCCGACGATCCGGAGATCGACCCGGACAAAATCGACAACGTTTTCCTCGCGCGCACACGCTTGTCCCGAATATACTTCCGCAAGCGATTCTTCGACTACCCCATCTCGCTGAAACCCGCGACCTTCATCAACATGGGATTCGTCAACACGATGAAGGCGGGCTTCGGATATCTCGGCAGCGTTATCCACAAGCTTCCGGAGACCTCGCTTGAGAATTTCTACATAAACCGCTTCGGAAAGCCGCTCTACCAGATGTTCTTCGAGGACTACACCGAAAAGCTCTGGGGAGTGCACCCGTCAAATATCGCTGCGGACTGGGGCGCTCAGCGCGTCAAGGGGCTTTCCGTGTGGAAGGTCATAACCTCCGCGCTTTCCAAGCCGTTCAAGAAAAACAAGAACAACGTCGAGACCTCGCTCATAGACGAATTCTACTACCCGAAATTCGGTCCGGGTCAGCTCTGGGAGCGCATGGCAGAGATAGACCGCGAAAAGGGCGCGGAGCTTCTCATGCAGCATGAGGTCGTGCGGGTAAACGCGGAAAACGGCTCCGTGAGATCCGTGACCGTGCGCTGCACCGACAGCAGCTCCCCTGATTTCGGTAAGGAGCGCACCATCGAATGCGACTACCTTGTTTCCTCAATGGCGGTCAAGGATCTGGTGCAGGCTCTCCCGGACGTGCCGGAGGATATACTGCACATCGCGTCAGAGCTTCCCTACCGGGATTTCATCACCGTAGGTCTGCTGCTCGACCGGCTGGAGATCCAGAACAAGACCAAGACCCCGACCATCAACAATATAGTCCCGGACTGCTGGATATACATTCAGGAACGCGAGGTAAAGCTCGGAAGGCTCCAGATATTCAACAACTGGTCGCCCTATATGGTGGACGACAACACGAAGCACGTCTGGGTGGGACTTGAGTACTTCTGCACCGAAGGCGACGAAATGTGGAACACTCCCCCGGAGGAGTTCATCGACTTCGCCTCAAAGGAGCTGGAGCAGATTGGCATAATAAAGCGCGAGAACATCGTAGACAGCTTCACCACCAAGGTGAAGAAGGCCTACCCGGCGTACTTCGGAACCTACAAGGAGTTCGGGAAGGTGCGTGGGTACCTCGACAGCTTCGATAATCTCTACTGCATAGGCAGAAACGGTCAGCACCGCTACAACAACATGGATCACTCCATGCTGACGGCGATGAACGCCGCCCGCTCGATAATCTCCGGCACCGGAGACCGCGAGAGCGTCTGGAGCGTCAACACCGAGAAGGAATACCACGAGGAAGCAAAGGAGCAAAAGCAATGACCGATACTTCAGGAAAGCGAAGCATACAGAAAAGCAGCATTATCCTGCTCTGCCTGTTCATAGTCTACCTTGTACTGACCTTCATCGGCGCCGCCCGCCACGAGATATGGTACGACGAGGCGCAGGCGTGGAATATCGCAAAATACAACGATATTTCCGGAATCATCGGTTTCATGAAATATGAAGGCCACCCGCCGCTCTGGCACTTTGTCCTCTACCCATTTGCCAAGGCGGGGCTTCCGGCGGATATCCTTCCGTTCATAAGCTGGTTTATTTCCGGCGTGGCTGCCGGGCTTCTTCTATGGAAGGCTCCGTTCAGGCCGCTGCTTAAAGGCATTTTGCTGTTTTCCGGCAGCCTGATATTTTACAACAGCGTGATGTCGCGCGTGTACTGCCTCATTCTGCTGATACTTGTGCTGCTTGCCATCGTCTACAAGGACAGAAACCGCCGCCCTGTCGTCTACGGACTGCTTATTGCGCTCCTTGCAAATACGCACCTCATGATGTCCGGTCTGGTCGGAATACTCGGTATCTACATGATAATCGACCTGTTCAAACTGTGGAAAACATCTTCAGGGAAAATGAACATTCTGCGGCTTGCCGGCCTTGCAATTGCGGGCGTCGGAGTTATCCTGCTGATAGTGCCGCTTCTGGGATGCCTGAGCACAAACGAAGGGATTGCTTACAAAACCGAAAATCTGAATTTATTATCTGTTTTTGACAGCCTGAGCAAAACCCTCGGAACGATAACAGCCGGCGCAGTGCTTGATCAGCAGCTTCCTTTTCTGTCACCCACCGCCAACTGGACGCTTGGAGCATGCATAGGGCTTGTCATGGTATGCGCAATGGTTTTTTTCAGGCATTACAGAAAGCATTTTATTGTAATGCTCGTATTTACAGGCGTTTATTCCGTGATATGCTGCGTTATCTGGTATTCGCTCCCGCAGCGCGCTACGCTTTTCCTGTTCACCTATGCGATTATTTATTGGTTTGCCCTCGATACCGAAACCCCTGTATACAAAGAGCCAAAACCGCTTGATAAGAAAACATCAGCCTTAGGCAAGCGGTTCTTCTCATGGTTCAGGGGCATAGATAAGCAGTTTGACAAAGCATTCTTCGTTTTGTTCTGCACATATATTGCCGCAACGATCCCAATGGGTAGCTATCAACTTATCAAGGACTATTTCACAGATTACAGCTATTCAAAGATAACCGCTGAATTTGTAAGAAGCGAATTGCCCGACGATGCTGTTTTAGTGATAGAACCGAGTGAAACCACGCCTTCTTATAAAGCCTACCTGCCTGAATATAAATTCTATTCGTTAAGCAACGCTGATTTCTGGTATTATGCCGACCATTCAATATATGAAAAAGACGCAGTTATAGATTACAACAAAATTTATAACGACCTTAAAAATTACAAGCACTTATACAAACTCTATTTTGGCATAGAACCGCTTGATGATAATGTTCTGTTTGAACGGCACAGAAACGACTCGGTATTGATATACCCGCACGACCTGAATATTGAAATCACCGTATTCGACCTTGACAAAGAGATCCTTCCCTTTATCAGCGATAACTAACCGCAACTAAAAACAATGGGCTGCACGAATGCAGCCCATTGCTTTATAAACAGATATCTTGATTATTCCCCGATAGCCTGAGCCTCGGTCTCCTTAGCGTTAGCCCTTGCAAAGAGCTCGTCGACCTTCTGCCTGTCGACCTTGGTGCAGAGGGACACGATAATTACGGCAGCCAGCGCGATAATGAACGCAGGCAGCAGCGAGTAGATACCGGTCGCAGTGGAGAGGCTTACAAACGCGCCGTCTGCAGGGATCATCGGGATAGTCTCCCAGATGACAACGGACGCGCCGCCGGAGATAATACCTGCAACTGCGCCGTTCATTGTCATGCGCTTCCAGAACAGCGAGAGCAGCATAGCCGGACCGAACGCCGCTCCGAGGCCTGCCCATGCGTAGGAAACCAGACCCATTACCGAGCTGTTCGGGTCGAGTGCGATGAGGTACGCAATGACTGCGACTGCAATAACGGTGCCGCGGCTGATCCACATGAGGGTCTTTTCCTTGGCGTCCTTCTTGAAGAGCTTGAACATATCGTTGCTTACGGAGGAAGCGGTCACGAGGAGCTGGGAATCCGCGGTGCTCATGATAGCCGCCAGGATAGCCGCGAGCACGATGCCCGCGATGATACCGGGCAGGAGCTTACCGCTGAGGAACATGAAGATCCTTTCCGCGTCGCCGATGGCGTTGAATTCAGCCAGCATAGCCTCGTTGCCTGCGGAGTTCAGGAAGATGTAGCCGAAAATTCCGACCAGCACAGCCGCACCGAGGGTAATGAAAACCCAGATGGTCGCGATGAGCCGTGACTTCTTGATGAGGTCGCTTGACTTTATAGCCATGAAGCGAACCAGGATATGCGGCATTCCGAAGTAGCCGAGCCCCCACGCCAGACCGGAAAGGATAGTAGTCCATGCGATGTAGCCGTTTACGTTCTCAAAGAGGTTGAGGTAGTTGGAGATGACAGCGCCGTCAGCGTTGAGGAACTGCACTGCAGAAACGTCCGGAGTCTGGATAATGCACACCAGCGGAACTACGACCAGAGCCGCGAACATCAGCAGACCCTGAATGAGGTCAGTCCAGCAGACCGCGAAGAATCCTCCGAGGAAGGTGTAGGAAATGATGATGAGCGCGCCGATGGTAAGGGAAAGCGTGTAATCCGTGCCGAACATGTAGTTGAACAGCTTGGCGCCGCTGCTGAATGCGGAAGCAGTATAAATAAGGAAGAACACGAAAATAATTGCCGCGCACGCGAAGCGTATAACGGGATTCTGAGTGAAGAAGCGCTTCTGGAAGTACTCCGGGATAGTGATGGCGTCGCCGGCGGCGTAGGACATCTTACGGAGCCTTGCCGCGAGTATCTTCCAGTTGAGGTATGTACCGATGAAAAGACCTATCGCGATCCAGCTTTCAGTCAGTCCGCTGACGAAGATCGCGCCGGGCAGACCCATCAGCAGCCAGCCGCTCATATCCGAAGCCTGGGCTGAAATAGCCGTTGTCCAGCTTCCGAGCTGGCGGCCTCCTATAAAGTAATCGCTCATGCTCTTGGATTTCTTGTAGGAAAAAATTCCTATTCCGAGAATAACAAGGGCATAAGCCACAAATGCGATAATTACGAAAATGTTTCCCATTTGTTTTCTCCTTTTTATTTGTATTTGTTTTTGTCATGCTTTTCAGCACATATTATCATTTTAGCATTTTTCTTTAATAATTGCAAGAGCCGACCTGAATTTTTGTGAATTATATATGTAATAAATTGCGGAAGTCCGTATATTTTGTATTGATTTATTCCCTGGATTGTGCTAAAATAATAAAGTTGTCAATGTGACCTGCGGAAAAGGGAGAATTATGTCAGAAAAAACAAATAAAGTAAAGGGGAACCGTTCGGAGTACCTCCAGGGGCTTAAAGACGGACTTCCGATAGGGCTGGGATATCTCTCGGTATCCTTTGCGTTCGGAATTACCGCGGTGGGAATGAATATCCCGCCGTTAGCCGCGATACTCATTTCAATGACCTGCCTGACCTCAGCCGGTCAGGTCGCCGGGATAGGCGCCATCGCCACCGGAGGCGGTCTGTTCGAAATAGCGCTGTCTCAGCTCATTATCAACCTGCGCTACTCGCTCATGAGCCTCTCGCTCAGCCAGAAGCTCAGCAAGAATTACAATCTGTTCCACCGGCTCACCACGTCTTTCGGCGTGACCGACGAAGTGTTCGCAGTTGCCAGCGTGAAGCCCGGCAAGGTCACACCGGCGTACATGTACGGACTCATCACGCTTCCTTACATAATGTGGGCGGCGGGCACGGCGACTGGCGCACTGCTCGGGAACGTCCTGCCGGAGATAGTTACGATGGCGCTCGGCATTGCGATCTACGGAATGTTCATCGCGATAGTGGTCCCGCCTGCCAAGCGTTACAAGGGCGTGCTTGTGGTCGCTGCGATAGCTGCGGCGCTGTCGTGCATAATCAAGTTCGTGCCGATATTCAGCGGCATAACCTCGGGATTCTCGGTGATAATCTGCACGGTCATCGCCGCGGCGCTGGGAGCGCTGTTCTTCCCGAAACCCACGGAGGACGGTGAAGCTGATGACTGATACACTATATCTGTGCCTGAGCATACTTACGATGGCGCTCGTGACTTACCTTGTGAGAATGCTCCCGCTTGCGGCGATACGCAAGAAGATAACCTCGCCGTTTGTGCTGAGCTTCCTGTATTACGTACCCTATGCGGTGCTGACCGCCATGACTATCCCGGGGATATTCTTCAGCACCGGGTCGGTGATAACCGCATGCGTGGGCTTCGCGGCGGCGCTTATTGCGGCTCTGTTCAACAGAGGACTGCTAATAGTGGCGCTTTCCGCATGCGGCGGAGTGCTCGCCGCGGAGCTCGTCATGCAGTTTCTTATTAAATAAGAAATGTTGACAAATCCGCTCCCGGCATGCGTGTGATAATAAAAAGTTGAAAAAACTTCGCGTTTCCCCTTGAAATATTCGCAGAAATATGATATACTGTTAATAATCGCAGGAAAATACCCTGCAATCAATCACGAAAGAGGTGTCTGATTTGAAGCACATCACAACCATCAACAAGGCTAACCTGAAGGCTTCCGCTGTTAAGGGCGGCTGCGGCAAGTGCCAGAGCTCCTGCCAGTCTGCTTGCAAGACTTCCTGCACAGTTGCAAACCAGAAATGTGAGTCTGAAAAGTAATATCCACCGATATTACACACGATGGGCGGAACTGTTCCGCCCAGTTTTTTTGATATGATCACCCAGAGTTTTTATATCGTATACTGCGCATAGATCCCCGTTTCCGGACTATGCCGTAATAATCACCGCACAGAAAGATATTTACATAGAAAGGCGAAATTCCGATGATACACAAGTTCAAACAGCTTGGCTACAACATAGTGCTCGACGTCAACAGCGGCGCTGTCCACCTCCCCGACGACTGCGCGTACGACATGCTCGACTTCGTTGACGCCCCCATGACCGAGGAAATGCCCGCTGACCTCCCCGCAAAGCTTCCGAAGTACTCCGAAAACGAGGTGCGCGAGAGCTACGCCGAGCTTTACCAGCTCTACAAGGACGGCGCCCTCTTCGCCGAGGACGACTACGAGAAGTACAGCAACACAATGGTCAAGTCCCCGGTAAAGTCCATGTGCCTTAACGTCTCCCACGACTGCAACCTCCGCTGCGAGTACTGCTTCGCACAGCAGGGCGACTTCGGCGGCGAGCGCTGCATTATGACCCCAGAGACCGGCAAGAAGGCTATCGACTTCCTTATCGAGCGCTCCGCCAACCGCGAGCAGCTCGAGCTTGACTTCTTCGGCGGCGAGCCTCTCATGGCGTGGGATACGGTAGTACAGACCGTTGAGTACGCGCGCTCCATTGAGAAGCAGCACGGCAAGCACTTCCGCTTCACGATAACCACCAACGGTATCCTGCTCGACGACGCGAAGATAGACTACATCAACCGCGAGATGAGCAACTGCGTGCTCTCCCTCGACGGCCGCCGCGAGGTCACGGACCGTATCCGCAAGACCATAAACGGCAAGAGCTGCTTCGACATCATCGTGCCGAAGTTCCAGAAGCTGGTTCAGAACCGCGGAACAAAGGACTACTACGTCCGCGCGACCTTCACGAAGTACAATCTCGATTTCACCGACGATATCCTCGCAATGCGCGACCTGGGCTTCGTTCAGCTTTCCGCTGAGCCGGTCGTTACCGACCCCACAATGCCCTACGCCATCAACGAGGAGGATCTCCCCCGCGTATTCTCCGAGTACGACAAGCTGTGCGACGTCATGGCGAACCGCACCGAGGACAAGTTCAACTTCTTCCACTTCATGGTGGACCTCAACGCAGGCCCCTGCGCGATAAAGCGCCTGCGCGGCTGCGGCTGCGGCAACGACTACGTTGCGGTGGAGCCTCACGGCGATATCTACCCCTGCCACCAGTTCGTTGGAATAGAGCAGTGGAAAATGGGCAACCTTTATGACGGAACATTCAACGACGATATCAAGACCTATTTCTCGAAGGTTCACGTCTACAGCAAGGAAGGCTGCCGCAGCTGCTGGGCGAAGTTCTTCTGCTCCGGCGGCTGCAACGCTAACAGCTTCATCTACGAGGGCGATGTGAAGAAGCCCTACAAGATCGCCTGTGAAATGCAGAAGAAGCGCCTTGAGTGCGCCATCGCCCTCGCGGCTGACAGAGCCGTGAAGGGTCACGAGGCTCCCTCAATGAGCGAGGCTCCCGCAAGCATGGGCTGACGAATATTCACAGCCGGCGGGAAAAGTGCGAATTTTCCCGCCGGTTTTTTACCATTTTCTTCAGCTTTATTTAATTGATTGTTCAAATTTGTTTCACCGTATTGACACATTAGGCTGATATAATTTAATCACAGCAAGGGAGATACGGAAAACCGGGAATCCTCCCCTACATATCCGGTCTGAAAGAAAGGACGAATGATTTATGTATGACTATAACGGCATGAACGAGACCCAGAATACACAGGAACTTCATGATACACAGAACGCCCAGAATGTACAGAGCGCTCAGAATACACAGCCCGAAATGAACTTCACCGAGCAGCAGCCTCCGAAGAAGCCCAAGACCCACCGCACCGGTAAGATCGTAGCCATCGTTGCAGCGATCGCGGTACTCTGCGGCGGCGCAGGATTCGGCGGAGCCTTCGCAGCTAACAAGGCGAGCCAGCTTCTGATAGGCGGAGCTTCCCAGTCAGACAGCGTAAGCTCCTCTGCGGACAGCGCCGCAGTCAGCAGCGCTTCCGAGAGCAGCGTCCCCGAGGGCGCGCAGGACGTACTGAACACGCTTCAGTCCGGCGTTGTCGACCACACCTCCTCCGGAACTGCTGAGCGCAACAGCGACGGCACATACACCTACACAAGAGACCTGGTATCCGCAGTCAAGGATTCCATCGTATACATTGAGGTCTATGTAAACTACCGCGGTCAGGAGACTCTTTACGGCGCGGGCAGCGGCATCATCATCTCTAAGGACGGCTACATCATCACCAACGCGCACGTTGCCGAGAATGACTACTACACCGTTACAAAGCTGGTAGTCAACGTCAACACCACCGACCCGAACAACGGCACCAGCGTGTCCACAGCGTACGAAGCAGAGCTGTTAGGCTCCGACACCGACACCGACCTCGCAGTGCTGAAGATCAAGCCTGACGGCGACCTCCCCGCAGCTACACTGGGCGACTCCGACAAGCTGAGCCTCGGCGACGATGTTGTTGTAATAGGCAACCCGCTCGGTCTTGAGACCTCCGTTTCCAAGGGCGTTGTTTCCGGTCTGAACAGACAGGTTTACGACGACAACAGCATTTCCGCTATCCAGACGGATACGGCTATCAACAGCGGTAACTCCGGCGGCGGCCTGTTCAACATGTACGGCGAGGTAGTCGGCGTAGTTAACATGAAGCTCATCAACGACAACGCTGAGAATCTCGGATTTGCGATCACGATCAACGATGCCAAGTCGGTCATCAACGACCTTATCACCAAGGGCTACGTTTCCGGCAGACCGATACTCGGTATCACCTGCGTTCAGGTAAGCGACTATGTAGGCGCGATCAGAGGCATGACTCCGGGCCTTG
This sequence comes from uncultured Clostridia bacterium, assembly GCA_945923775.1. Taxonomy (GTDB): domain Bacteria; phylum Bacillota; class Clostridia; order Oscillospirales; family Ruminococcaceae; genus CAG-115. The sequence continues at coordinate 65,088 of CAMELR010000004.1, forward strand.
TGGTTACTGATATCGACCAGGATATGGCGATAGCCTCCAGCGGTCTGGTAGTGGGCGATACCATCACAGCTATCGACGGCACTGACGTACGCACAGTCGACGAGGTATCCGAGATACTCAAGGACAAGAAGCCCGGCGATACTGTTACAGCAACGGTAGTAAGAACCGATTCCCGCGGCAGGGATAAGTCGGTGGATATCGAGATCACACTCTCTGAGTATACCGGCAACTGATTCTTTTCAGGCTGAATAATCAAAGGCGGACAGCTTTCGGGCTGCCCGCCTTTTTTATTAGGAGTTCAAAAACTGGTTTGAAGGTGGTGAACTATAATTTGTGCAGTAAGCGGAACACTCGCCGCATAAATTATAGTTTATCTAAAAAACGAGCAGGTCTCATCGCCTGCTCGTCATCTTCAATTTTCACTGGAAATTACAAATTCAAATTTTGACAAATTCCGGCTTCCTTCCGCGGAACACCGCGTAATACTTAAATCCTGCGTTCCTGAGGATATCCTCCGCCTTATCGAACTCCCAGGCGTAATGCTCCGCTTTATGCCCGTCAGAGCCTACGGTTATTATCTCCCCGCCAAGCTCGCGGTAGCGCTTCAGCACATCTGGGTGCGGGTGCGCCCAGCCAAGTCCGTATTTCAGACCCGCTGTGTTCAGCTCGATCCCCTTCCCCATGCTTATCAGAGCTTTCAGTATTTCGTCCATGATGTCGGAGTACTCGGCAGGGGAATACGCCTTCGCGCGGCAGTACCTCACGATGTAATCCAGGTGCCCGTAAACATCGAAGCCGTCAAACGCCCGGATATTCGCAAGTATGCTCTCGAAATAACGCAGAATGCCGTTGTGGTCGTCGTATTTCTCAAAGTACTCCGGATAGTACGGGTCAACGCCGTCGACCAGGTGCGAGGAGCCTATCACGAAATCAAAGTCCCAGGAACCCACATACTCCCTTAACCGCGGCGCGAGGTAATCCATCAGCCCGAGCTCCACGCCGAAAAGCACCTCTATCCTCCCGCGGAACTCCTCACGGAGCTCCATCAGGCGGGAGCGGTACGCGGCGGTGTCCAGCAGGAACTCCCCGCCCGGATAGTCCATGTCCATGTGCTCGGTGAAGCATACCGTTTTCAGACCCTTCTCCACCATCGCGGAAAGAGCGTTTTTCATCGGCTCTTCGCTGTCTGACGAAAAACTCGTGTGGGTGTGGAGGTCAGCCGTTATCATCGCTGTTCTCCTTTGTCTGGTTTGCCTGGGCGGATTCCCCGGGTTCGGCAGATGCTGTGGATCCTGCCTGCTTTGCGGCTTCCTCGCGCTGCTTGTCCTCCACCGTCTTTATCGCGCGGACGCTCTCAAGAAGGCTGCTGATGTCCTCCTTGCTGGGAGTATGTGCCATGCGCTCGCGGCGGAGCTTCTCCTTTTCAGCCTTTTCATTTTCAACGCCGGTACGTACCGCAGCGGCAAGTATCTGTGCTGCGTCTGCCGCCTGCTTTTTCAGTTCCGGATCGACCGGCTTTTCAACCACGGGAGCCTCAGGAATGTAGTCCTCGTTGACTGCAATGCTGCGATCTGCGCGGCGGTTGATAGTGTTCAGCGCGGCGCCCACGCCGAGGAGTATCCAGAATACCGGCGCAACGCTCACTACCGAGTCGTTGAACATTCCGGCGGCGAGATATCCCACGATACCAAGCATTACGGAAATTCCCATCGCCTGCTCCGTGCGGTATTCGCGCCTGAGCGCATACAGCCGGAAGCAGTCCACAAGGTAGAATATCACGATCCCGAGGAACGCCAGCAGCGCGATAAGTCCGCTGGAATATAATATCTGGAGATACATGTTGTGCGGCTTGTCGACCGTTACATAGAAGCCCTGGTCAAACTGCTCGTAGGAATAGTACTTCGCGAGAACATCGTTCTGCGGGAAGTTATAGGTGAACGTGTCAGGGCCGTAGCCGGTGAACAGGCAGTTTCCGAGAAGCGGCAGAGTGCGCGACCAGATGTAGCCTCTTGAGGAGCCGAGCTCCTCTTTGCCCTCAAAGCCGATATGTTCTGCATTTACAGGAGCGAAAGCAGTCATTGTGTTGGGGTGGACCATCTTGATGGCAGTTCCGGTGTACTTGAAATACAGCGAGTTTGTAAAATCCCTGTAGAAGTTAAGGCATACAAGGTCGCGGTCGTAAATCGAGCCGTTTTCGTCTGCGGTCAGAAGAAGGGACACATCATTCATGATGTCATTCTTGAAATACATTCTCTCGGTGTAGAACAGGTCTACGATATCGTCTGTGTACTCCGTGAAGAACAGCCTGTTATAGTCGGTATCGTACTCAATGTAAACAGTAGAGCCGTTTAGATCCACCGTTACGGTTCCGTAGGTGCTGTCGGTGCCGATGCTGCCGTTTCCGTCGGGGTCGTCAAGAACATAGTCTATATCACTGTTAAGCACAAGAGAGCCGGAATCGTCCACATTGAACCACGCCTGTGCTCCGTTGACCTTTACAGTCGCTATCATGTTGGCGTAATCAAATCCGGCTACAAGGCCGTCTAATTCGGGATTCTGCTCCAGCCTGATGGTGGATTTCATCGGAAGCGCGTTTCCGTTTTCATCTGTGAAGGTGTACACCTTCGCATCGCTGTCGTAGCCTATCACAGCGGTGGCTTCCTGACCGGTCAGCTTTACGGTGCCGTCGTTCTGGACGTCTATCTCACGCAGTGGGAGCTTGTCGAACAGGTCGGCGTCCTCGCTGTCAGCGGGCAGGAACATGCCAACGGCTTCGTTCACGATGGAGGGTATACGCGAGAACAGGCGGTTGCCAAGCGCGAAGTTTGCTCCCACGAGCACCACAGCTATCGAAGCGACTGTGATAACGCAGGGCTTCCAGTGCTTTGCGATCACCCGTGCGAAAACTATGATTCCGACCACGAGCGCGGCTGCAATGGCGACGATACCGCTTCGTGCGGCACTTCCCAGCAGCATGAACACGGAAAGCAGGTCGAACACGATGAACAGCACGCGGTAAACTGCCTTCTTCGAATACATCGCCATAACGGTGAACAGCGGAATGATAAGTCCGGTGAAGCTGCCCATGTAGTTGCTGTTATAAAGCGCACCGTACGCCATTCCGTTTCGGATATCGACGGAAACGCCTGTCCAGCGGAGGTCGTTGCTGCAAACGAGGTTCACGAACCAGTCGTACTGGAGCAGGTTGTTGTTAAAGAACTGGAACGCCGACAGCACTGCGTTGAATCCAACGCAGATGAACAGCGCTATAGCAACGAACTTAAAGTTCCCGGAAGTGCGGAACGCGTACATTGTAAACAGGAACATCACGAAGTAGCACGCGATTGTGTAGAATCCCTCGGCACGGTCGTACTCGCCGTTGAACGCTATCTGGCTGTAGAGCGAATTCGCTGCGGAGGCGAGGGTCATGATGACGTACACAACGGAGCAGCCCACGTACACGAACGAACGCTTTTCAACGCGCCTGAACAGAGACAGACAGCATACCAGCGCCATTCCTATCATTATCATCGCAAGCACGACTACCGCAAGAGCCTTCCCCTGCGAATAGAAATCTATAAGCTGGTACGTGATGCCGGAATCTCCGTTTACAACGGTGCCGCCGTTGTACATGTAGGTCTGCTGTAAGTCAGTCACCACGGTCTGGATATTGATTATGATTGGGATAAGCGCAAGGGCTATCACCGACGGCAGGAACATCACAAGCGCCAGCAGGTCGGTTTTTCCTTCTGTTTTTTTCATATTAGTTTTCTCCGGTCTGTATGGTTTTGATTTTATGCATTTTTTGCCCCCGGGTTTGTCCGGGTTCAGCTTTTCTTTGTTCATGAAGCCGCTCAGGGCGGTTCTTATCAGTATTCCGATATCCAGGAAGAAGCTCCAGTTTTCTATGTAGCGGATATCGTATTCTATGCGCTTTTCAATGGAGGTGTCCCCGCGGTAGCCGTTGACCTGGGCAAGTCCGGTGATACCCGGCTTTACCTGATGTTTTATCATGTACATCGGTATCTTGTCCTTGAAGTCGTTGACGTAAAACGGTATCTCCGGGCGCGGGCCGACAAGGCTCATATCGCCTTTCAGCACGTTTACGAGCTGCGGAAGCTCGTCTATCGAGAATTTCCGTATGAACGCGCCGAATTTCGTGCGGCGGGGGTCGTAGTCCGTGCTCCAGGCGGTGTCGCTGACGTCGCTGTCACGCATGGATTTCAGCTTGTACATCGTAAAGACTTTCTTGTTGAGCCCCACGCGCTTCTGCCTGAATATCACATTCCCGCCCATCGTGACCTTTATTATCAGCATGCTGACCAGTATCACCGGTGAGGTCAGTATCAGCAGCACAAGCGAGCCGACGATATCCACGGCGCGTTTGAGCGCGGCGTTTCCCATGTTGTCCAGCGGAATGCGCCGTATGTTCATCAGCGGGATATCTCCCACCATGTCTATCGCCGGGGTGGCGCTCATGTACTTGTATATGCTCGGGATAACTGAGATCTTCGTGCCGGTCAGCTCGCATGCCTCGACTACGTTTGACAGTTCTGAGATCTCATCGTTGTCAAGTGCGCATATTACCTCGTCGTAGCTTTTCTCTTCCAGAATATCAAGCAGCCTGTCGAATCCGCCGAGAAGCTTCACGCCCTCCAGCGGGGAGTCTGAAACGCAGCCGCAGCACTGGTAGCCGAGCCAGCGTTCCTCGTTTATCGTTTTCAGGTAGTCCGCGGCGGCCTGGCCGCTTCCGACGATAAGCACGTACTTGCGGTTGTATCCGCTCTCGCGGAACTTCCGTAGTGTCTTGCGCAGAATGAACCGTTTCAGCAGAACCAGCAGGAAATCCAGAGCCAGGAATATCGCCAGCGCCCAGCGCGAAAAGTTGATGATCTGGATCACATACAGCAGCGCGATCATCGCCATGCCGTCCAGGAACAGCGCGGCGGTGAGCTTTCCGGTCTCGTTGGCAAAGCTCTTGCTGCGGAACGAGCTGTACAGCCCCATGCAGCCGTAGGTCACGAGCTGGAGCGGAACGAATATCAGCAGCAGCTTGAAGTAATCCACAAGCGGGTAGTTGCGTTCAAAATCCAACAGGTTGAACACCAGCAGATATGCCGCAGCTATCGAAATAAAAGCCGCAGCCGCGTCTGTCACAACGTTCAGGCGGTTGAACAGCTTCTGGTTTTCTTTTATCATTTCAATTCCTTTATATGCAGCGAATTGTATTTACTGTGTTTTTGCAATACATATTATTATGTCATATCCGCAAGGATATGACATAATTTGCCGATATGCACGGAGTTCACCGCAGGTGAACGCATGTGCAAGGCAACTTTAATAATATAATAAAAATGCTCGCATTTTTTATTATACCACAAATTTCGTGTCCTTGCAACATGTTGCGGCGAAAAAAGCGCGGTTTCCGTAAAAATTATATATGTATATCCAGATAATTGCAGGCCGTGGGAAAATGATATGGATATCTCAAAAAAAAAACTGCATTTGTGCAAAAATATCATTGACATATCGGGTATTTTATTATAAACTGTTACTTGGTATGTGCGCTGCCGAAAAAGCGCATATTTTCTCAGAAAAAGGAAGGTAGGCAAGCAGAAAACATGGAAAATATTATCAGCCTGCGTAACATCGTCGTGGAATTCGACGGCGAAAAGATCCTGAAAAACATAGATCTTGATATCAAGGACAAGGAGTTCGTGACGCTGCTGGGCCCGTCGGGCTGCGGCAAGACCACCACGCTGCGTATCATCGGAGGCTTCCTGACGCCGACCTCAGGCGACGTCATGCTTGACGGCAAGCGCATAAACGACCTGCCGCCCCACAAGCGCGACGTAAACACGGTGTTCCAGAAGTACGCGCTGTTCCCGCACCTTAACGTATACGAGAACATCGCCTTCGGACTGCGCATAAAGAAGGTCAGCGAGAAGGAGATAGTCCGCCGCGTCGGCGAAATGCTGGAGCTTGTGAACCTCACCGGATTCGAGAAGCGTTCGATACAGCGCCTTTCCGGCGGCCAGCAGCAGCGCGTCGCGATAGCAAGGGCGCTTGTAAACCACCCGAAAATTCTGCTGCTGGACGAGCCTCTCGGCGCGCTCGACCTAAAGCTCCGCAAGGAGATGCAGACCGAGCTGCGCAAGATACAGCAGGCTCTGGAGCTTACCTTCGTCTACGTCACCCACGACCAGGAGGAAGCCCTCACCATGAGCGACACCGTAGTCGTAATGAACAACGGACACATTCAGCAGATAGGCTCGCCTACCGACATTTATAACGAACCGGTCAACGCGTTCGTCGCGGACTTCATCGGCGAAAGCAACATCGTCAACGGCTGCATGCCGCAGGACTGCCTCGTTGAGTTCGCGGGAAAGAAGTTCGAGTGCGTCGACAAGGGCTTCGGCAAGAATGAGACGGTGGACGTTGTTATCCGCCCGGAGGACGTCAAGGTTATCCCTGCGGAGCAGGCGCAGCTCACCGGTATCGTGGAATCGGTGGTATTCAAGGGCGTGCACTACGAAATGACAGTCGACTGCGTAGACCACAAGTGGCTGATACACTCCACCAAGGCGGAGCCTGTCGGCAGCGTTATCGGCATGACCGTCGACCCGTTCGATATCCACATCATGAAGAAATCAAAGCAGCCCGGCTCCTATCCCGCGCTGATGGGGGTGAACGACAATGAAGAAGCTTAAAGCATTCGCAGCGCCCTACCTCGTCTGGATGGCGGTGTTCATCGTCGTGCCGCTGCTGATGGTGGCGTACTTCGCGTTCACCGACGAGGAAGGACACTTCACGCTGGACTACATCGCGAACGTCGGGCAGTACACGAATATATTCGTGCGCTCGATATGGCTGGCGATAATTGCGACAGTCATCTGCCTGGTGCTCGCCTACCCGGTTTCGTTCATTCTCTCCCGCATGAAGAAGCACCACCAGGGCACCATGCTGATGATAGTAATGCTCCCCATGTGGATGAACTTCCTGCTGCGCACCTACGCCTGGATGACCCTCCTCGGAAACAACGGCATAATCAACAACCTCCTCGGAATGATCGGCATAGGCCCGCTGAAGCTCATAAACACCGAGGGCGCGGTAGTGCTCGGAATGGTCTACAACTACCTCCCGTTCATGATACTCCCGCTGTATTCCGTGATGGTCAAGATAGACAAGAGCCTCATCGAGGCCGCGTCTGACCTCGGCTGCAATCCGGTCTCCACGCTGTTCAGGGTGGTGGTTCCGCTTTCCGTTCCCGGTATCATGTCCGGAGTTACGATGGTGTTCGTCCCGGCTATCAGCACGTTCATAATCTCGAGAATGCTCGGCGGCGGCTCCAACCTGCTCATCGGCGACCTCATCGAAATGCAGTTCCTCGGAAACGCCTACAATCCGCACCTCGGCGCGGGCATCTCACTGGTGCTGATGGTGATTATCCTGCTTATCATGACGATTATGAACCAGTTCAATCCTGATGATCAGGTACTGATATAAGTGGAGGTGACGCAGATGAAAACTCTTTCAAAAGTGTACATGGGACTTGTTCTCATGTTCCTGTACGTGCCGATCTTCGTGCTTATCGTGTTCTCGTTCAACGAGACCAAGAGCCGTTCCGTGTTCAGCGGATTCACGCTCGACTGGTACGCGAAGCTGTTCCGCAACGAGGTCATCATCTCCTCGCTGATGAACACTATCATAATCGCTGTAATAGCAAGCATTGCGGCTACGCTGCTCGGGACCCTCGCCGCTATCGGGATCAACTCCATGCGCAAGGTTCCCAAGGCGATCGTTATGAACATCACAAACATGCCTATCGTCAATCCTGAGATAGTCACCGGTGTTTCGCTCATGCTGCTGTTCGTGTTCTTCGCCGCAAGAATGAACCTCGAATTCGGCTTTGTGACGCTGGTCATCGCTCACATTACGTTCGATGTTCCCTACGTTATACTGAACGTCATGCCGAAATTCCGCCAGATGGATCCTAACCTCTTCGAGGCCGCTCAGGATCTCGGGTGCAGCCCGTTCACCGCGCTCCGCAAGGTGATACTTCCGGAGATCATGCCCGGCGTAGTCAGCGGATTCCTGATGTCGTTCACGTTCTCCCTCGACGACTTCGTTATCAGCTACTTCACAAGCGGCTCCACCTCGCAGACCCTGCCTATCACGATCTACTCTATGACCCGCCGTAAAATTTCTCCGGAAATCAACGCTCTGTCAACTCTGATATTCGTGGTGGTAGTTATCGTGCTGGTGGTAAAGCACATCATCGAAACAAAGCAGGAACAGAGAAATCGTGCAAACGGAGGCGACGAGGAATGAAAAACCACATCTTCAGACCGCTCTGCGCGGTTATCTGCGCCGCTCTGCTGACCGGCTGCTCCGGTGCGGCGGGAACCGGCTCAGGAACTGCCGAGAACGCTGAAACCTCCGAGACCGAAGAATCCGAGGCGCAGACCCTGACCGTCAGCGACATGGATTACTACACCCGGTTCAAGGGGCAGAACCTCTCGATAAATGTCTACAACTGGGGCGAGTACATCTCCACCGGCACCGACGCGGGAACGCTCAACGTCAACGCGGAGTTCACAAAGCTCACCGGAATAAAGGTGAACTACACGAACTACGCCACCAACGAGGAACTATACGCAAAGCTGAAGGGCGGCGGAACCTACTACGACGTGATAATCCCGTCGGACTACATGATATCCAAGATGATAAAGGAGGACATGCTGGAACCGCTGAACTTCGACAATATCCCGAATTTCAGCTACATCATGCCGACCTTCGTCGACCCGGCATATGACCCGGACAATGCGTACTCCGTGCCCTACACCTGGGGGACCGTCGGTCTGATATACAACACCACGATGATAGACATTCCGAAGGAGGATATCGACTGGGATATCCTCTGGAACGAGGACTACGCCGACCAGATACTGATGTTCGATAATCCACGGGACGCGTTCGCGATATCCGAGATAATGATGGGTTACTCCATCAACACCGAGGATCCGGTGGAGCTGACCGCCGCCGCAAACAAGCTCAAGGAGCAGAAAGCGGTAGTCCAGGCGTACGTAATGGACGAGATATTCGATAAGATGGCGGCTAACGACGCGTGGATAGCTCCCTACTACGCGGGCGACGCGCTGACGATACTTGAGGACAACGAGGATCTGGATTTCGTGGTCCCGAAGAGCGGAACGAATCTGTTCGTTGACGCGATGTGCATTCCGAAGGGCTCCCGCCAGAAAGAAGCGGCGGAAATGTACATCAACTTCATGTGCGAGCCGGATATCGCCTACTCCAACATCGACTACATCTGCTATTCCACGCCGCACAGCGGGGCGTACGAAATGCTTGACGAGGAGACCCGCAATAATCCGGTATCCTACCCCGGGAACGACTACCTCGACGAGAACACCACCATATTCGTAAACCTCTCCGATGAGGCTAACCTCCAGATGCAGACCCTCTGGACGGAGATGAAATCCGCGGAAAACGAGACCCCGAACCGTTGGATAGTTCCTGTGTTCCTGCTGATCTGCCTGGGGCTTATGATATTCGTGCTCATTCGGCGCCATATCAGGAATAAGAAAGATATCTACTAAAATAAAAACCGTGCCGCATTTCTGTGGCACGGTTCTGCTTGTCGAAAAAGTCATAACGGCAGTAATTTTCAAAAAACTGTGGGGGAAAACTCTTGTTTTCCCCCACACCCCTTTAGCGCCATTGAATCGTTTAACTGCGCGCCAGCGCGCAGAGTGGTGAGGGCTCTGCCCTCACACTCCCGCTTCCTTTTGGAAGCAAAAGGAAGCGAAAACCAATACGCTACGCGAAAAATTATAAACTTTTTCGACGGCCTGAACCGTGCCGCATTTCTGTGGCACGGTTTTTATTCCGAATTATAAAACTCCCCCCGCTCGCGTGCCAGCAACGGCACGCGAGCAGGGGGATTTCATCTAGGAAGCGTTTATAATCCGACTACCCTGCTGAGGATAGCCGCAGCGTCGGAAGCGTTGACCGTTCCGTCGCCGTTGATGTCGGCCGCCGCGAGGTTTGCGCCTGCGGAAATTCCGACTGCGTACTTCAGTATCTCGGAAGCGTCGAGCGCGTTCAGGATACCGTCGTTGTTCATGTCGCCGGGAAGCGCGCTGAGTTCGCTCAGCATTACGGCGTAGTCGCCCTTGCCGTCAACGCCGGGGACTGTCACCTTTCCGGTGCTGTCGAGCTTTGCACAGCCCATGAATACCAGTTTGCCGTCCACTGACTTGTACAGGTTCGCGAACCTGCCCGCAAAGTCAGCCTTGAAGCTTACTGCAATGCCTGCGGGGATATCCGCACTGCTTACAGTGAACTGAATGCCCTCTGTTCCGGCAAGTCCGCCGGTCTTGAGCTTCGTGGTCGGGATAAGCGTGAGGTCGACCGCCGCCGCGTTCTTTATCTGCGAGCCGTCAATTACCCAGCTCTTTACGCTGTCGACAACGAAGGTCGCCTTTATCTTCTTGTCTGCGACAGCCTTCATCACGTCTGCGGGAACGGTATAGCTTCCGTTGAGGGAGATCGTAATTGCGCCGCCCTCCGCAAGCTTAGCTATCGAACCTGCGATGTCTGCCCAGCTTGTTTCCTTGCCGTTAATTACAGGCTTTGCTTCGTCTGCCTTAGCGGAGGGTCTTGAAGAACCGCCGGAGGAGCCGCCAGAACCGCCTGACGAGCCGCCGGAAGTACCGGACTTCTTAGTGAACACAGCAGTTACGATGTCGCTTGCAGTTGTGTCGGAGCTTACCGCGAACGCCTTTACAGTCGCGGAAGCGGTCAGCGTGAAGCTTCCGGCGTACTTTGTGGAATCCGCTGTGGGTGTGGTGCCGTCGGTGGTATAGTAGATCACCGCGTCCGAAGTTGCGCAGGTGATGGCAACGGTCTGCGAGCCGCTGAACGTTCCGCCGTTCGGGGAGATGACCGGAGCAGCGGTCTTTTCAGCCTTGATGGTCTCATCCTCCATTACATATCCGCATACTGTGCACGCCTTGTAACGGTGGCCGTCCTCGGAAGCTGTCGCCCTGATATCAGTTATCCAGCCGCCTGCGGTGTGCGGTTCGGCCTCGGTGGTCTTGCCGCAGGTGCACTCGTGCCAGTGGCCGTTCTTGTCGTTGGTCCAGTCCTCGCTGAATGTGCAGGTGTGCTCCTCGTCAGCCACGAACGCGTATACGCTGAAGTGCTCGAGGTATACAACGTAGCTGTCCTCCCTCTGCTTGCCCGGGATAAGCTCCTTGGTGCCGTCGTCAAGCAGGCGGTAGCAGTAGAACGTCTTGCCGCGGTGTCCCTTCGGAATCGGGATAACTACCTCGACAAGCCCGTCGTAGCCGTTGGAGTAGTCCTGGTCGCCGTTTATCAGCGTGAGGTCGAGCAGGTTGTACTTCTTGTTTCCGGAAATCTCCGTGCCGAGAGCCGCTTCTGCACGCTTGATGCCCTCCTCGTCGTAAATCTCCTTTGCCTTTACCTTTACCTTGCTGAGGTCAAGACCTACGCCCGCTTCGCTCTTGTCCTTCATGTTGAATGCGGGGGTCGCGATTATCGTGGTTATCTTTTCGTCCTCTGGAGTATCGGGATTGGTTTCTACCTCGCTCTCCTTGGCGTTGTCCTTATCGAAGGGCTTGTTGTCCTCGCTCGCCTCGCCTATGCAGATGAACGGGATATCGTGCCGTATCGCGTAGAAGTACACTGCGGAATCCTTGTAGCCGCGCAGGCTGAATCCGCTTATCTTATCGCTGCCGTCGAAGCCGAACGCCTGGTCGCCGATGTTCGTTACGGACTGCGGAACTGTCAGGGTCTTTATTCCGGTGCAGCCGCGGAACGCGGAATAGCCTATATAGTTAACGCCGTCGCGGATAGCAACGTCCGTAAGCTTATAGCACTCCGCGAACGCCTCGAAGCCGATGAAGTCAAGGTTGCCGAGGATAGTCACGGAATCAAGGCCGAGGGCGCCGTAGAACGCCGCGTCGCCGATGTGGTTAACGGAGGCGGGGACTACATATCCGCCCTGAACGCCGCCGGGGTAAGCCACCAGCGCACTCATATCCTTAGTGAACAGCACGCCGTTCACGGAGGTGTAATTCTTGTTCGCCTTGTCGCAGGTAATGGACATCAGAGCGGTATCCTGCGCGAATGCGCCGCCGTTTATCCGGGAAACATTAGCGGGTATGTTGATGGTTTTAAGCTTTCGGCAGCGCTCAAACGCCCAGCTGTCGATAAATTCGAGGGAATCCGGCAGGCTTACGGTCTCCAGATTCAGGCAGGTGTTGAAGCTGTACCAGCCCAGGGACTTCACGCCCTCCGGAATAACCAGGTCGGTGATGACGGGCTTGAACGCGAATGCGAGCTGGTCTATCGCGCTTACCTTCTTGCCGTCAAGTTCTGCCGGTATCTCAAGCTTTGTGGTTACGATATTACCGCCGGTGATTGTAATGGTGCCGTCGGCATTGTCGGTGTAGGTGAAGGTATTGGGTCTGTTTTCGTCGTACTCGTAGTCAACGCTGCCGAGGAGGTTCCTGGTGCCGTCGGCATAAGCTGCGTAGACATCAAGCGTGTACGTTCCGGTTTTAAAGCTGTTCAGAGCCATGGCGGCTATGAAGTTGCTGGAATTGTTGGTAAAGCAGTAGTCAAGGGCATTCCCGTCATAGCATACTTCGTAATGGTCTGCACCTTCCACTGCGTCCCAGTATATTACGTCGCCATCAAGGTATACTCCGCTGTCATTCGGGTTGATGACCACTACGTCGCCGACCTTGAGTCCGAGCCTTGTGATAGCGGCGTCATGTATAGCCATCTGGAACCTGATCTGCTGGACAACGTCGCTGTCGGGGACGTTTTTCAGAACGTCGCTGAACGTCATTTCAGTCGAGTTGTAAGAGGCGTTCCATTCCCAGTTGCTGCCTGTCATAATTGCGACTACAGGGAAGAGGTCATCTTCGGTCAGGCCCTCCACGGTGGATTCCTTAAATTCGAATCCCTTGATCTTGACGCCGAGGAATAGATCCTTCAGCTCACCAACCGTTGTCTGACCCATTGTAACTCCGGGGATTGATAAATAGTTGATGAAAGTGCAGTCCAGACGTGTACCGTCAGTGGTCTTGCCCTCTATAACTTCAGCACGGAGAGGAGTGCCGCGCATGGTATGAACGTAATACTCAAGCTCCCTGTACGGATTTACAACAAAGCTGTCGCCGATTTTCAGACCCAGCTTCGCAAAGGAGTCGTCCAGCACAGAAAGCTGGAACGCGATGGACTGCACAGCGTCATCGTCCGGGATATCCGCGAGCGCCTCGCTGAAGGTCATGGTGTCGGTGTTGTAGACCGCATTCCACTTCCAGGAGGAGCCAGTCATGATGGCGATGGTGGGAACGAGGTCGGCGGCGGTCATTCCCTCAACGGTGGAGCCTTTGAATTCGTAGCCCTCAACCTTTATGCCCTTGTAAAGTCTCTTCAGCTCACCAACGGAGGTCTTGCCCTTGGTCACGCCGGGAAGCTCGAAATCACTGTTGTAGGAGCAGGACATGCCGCTATTATTGTTCCATGTCGCCTTGGTGACGGTCATGGGGATAGGGTCGCCCGGCTCGGTGTGGACATAGTAATCATCAGACCCCTCTATTTCGGAGTCGTCATCGAAGAACGTCACTGTAACGGTGTCGCCGTCCGCGAAGCCGTCAAGAGGTGCGCCGTCCAGGCGGCAGGTGACGATAACGCAGCGCAGCACCCATTCGTCCTTGACATAGCTGCTGACGAGCGAACCGGTAACGCCGCTCGCCGAGGTGGTATCGGCGGTTATCACCCAGGGCTTGTCGCCGTTTCCGAGCCATGAGGTGCCCACGAATTCCCCGTCTGCGTCCTGGAACTGCATGTGTATGTCTATCGGAGAGAAGTACTTTTTCGGCACCTTGACGCCGTTCAGGCACATTCCGGTGCTGTTCACGAACGTAAACGCGTTGTACTGTGACCTTATCTCCCCAAAGGTGGTCACGCCGTTTTTCAGACCGTTGCTGAATTCGCCCATATCATAGGTTTCTTCGAAGGAAACAGTGCCGCTTTCATCTACATGAACCGTGGTGGTAAGGGAGATGTCGGAAACGTCGCATTCCAGCGCGGTCTTGTTTCCGGAGGGATTGAGGAACAGCAGGTCGTTCTCCGCAAAGCCCATGGACTTGCAGGACGAGCAGGTCACCTGCACAAAGATGTTCCTGATGAAGTTGGAATCGGGAACGTTGTCAAGGCAGCTTGAATCGAAATACAGCATGCCCGGCTTTGTGCTCGACCAGCCGGAATAATCGTTCTTATTGTCGGTGCCGGTCTGGATTATCACGCTGGCAGACAGCGAGGAAATCGGCATTCGGCTGTCGGAAACGGTACTGATAACGAAATCGTCCACCATAATGCCGGAATATTTCTCCCGGAACTTGGCAACGGTGGTGGTCGAGTCAATGCCGTCAATAACTATGTTGTAGTTGGCAGTGAAAGAAACGTCACCGCCGCTCTTGGCGAAGCACCCGCCGATCTCGCTGCCGTCGTATGACACGTGGGCGATGGGCAGGGCGTCCTCGCTCCTGTTGAGTATAATGGTGCTGCCTGCCTTTGCTCCGGCACGCTCCAGCGCCTCCGGCTCAACGAAAACGTGCAGGCCTATCGCCTGGATAACGTTGTCCTCGCCGTCGGTGGGGACGTTTGCCATGTCAAGGTTCGTATCGTCGTCGGACTGGTACCACCAGTCGTAAGACGATGAATCGCTGCCGGAGAGTATGCAGACGTATGTATGCACGTCGTCTGCGGTTATCCCCTCCAGCGTGGAGCTTTCGAACGCAAATCCGGATACGTCTATCCCGCTGTACATCTCGCGCAGCTCTGCCATCGTGGTCTTTCCGATGGTAACTCCGGGCACTTCGAAATTGTGAGAGTATACGCATTTCAGAGTTCCGTCGTCCGCCGTCTCGACAGTGGCGGAAAGGTCCGTTTCACTGAATGTGTACCCATAGGCTGACGCCGCCGCATACGCATGGGAATACGCGGAAAACTGCGCCGGCAGGTCTGAGAGCGTCGTTGAAACAAGGACAGCCGCTGCGCAGACAGCGGAAGCTGCTCGTTTCCAGTTCATGAAGATTCCTCCTTTTTAAGGCTCGTTGCCTTATTGTTCTAGACAATTGTATTATAATATATATTGCAAATAAATTCAACACCGTTGTAATAAAATGCAGAAAAATTGTAATGAAATGCAACACTTGACAAAGGAGACAATTTCATATATAATTATCTCATGAAACGGGGGAAATCAACATGAACTATCTGATATGCGACGACGAGCCGGCGGCTGCCGAATCCCTGAAAGCCAAAATAGCCGAGCTTGAGCCGGACTCCTCGGTCAGGATATTCACAACGCTCCAAGCGCTGCTGTTCAACATCGAGGACATAGCCGACCGCATAGACGGCGTGTTCATGGATATCAGGCTGCGCAGCGCAAACGGGATAGCCGGTGCGGAGCGGCTGCTGTCGTCACACCCGGAGATAAAGCTGGTGTATATCACGGGCTACGCCAGCGAGTATATCCAGGAGCTGTACTGCGTGGACCCCAAGGCGCTCCCCTGCGCGATACTCACAAAGCCGATAGAGATGAAGTACCTCCAGAACGCGCTCAGCAAGATACACGAGCGCGAAAAGCAGGCGGAGCTCCTCCCGATAAAGAACGGCGGCACGGTGACTTACCTCAGCACCGCGGAGATAATCTCCATCGTCAGCGACAAGCGCAAACTGCTTATCCATCATCAGGGCGGGTGTATCGAAATATACGGCAGGCTGTCGTACTACCTCGAGAAGCTGCCGGATTCCTTCGCCCAGTGCCACAAGAGCTGCATAGTGAATCTCGGCCGCATAAACCGCATAATAAACTGGACCAGCATTGAGATGTCCGACGGTAGCGTGCTGCCGATAAGCCGCACCTACAAGGAAAATATCAAGACAGCGGTAACGCTGATAAAACCATAACGGAGGGCACATGGAACGCTACCTGCTCGAAACCTGCTACCTGCTTACCCGGGACCTCTACCAGCTTTTCATAACCTACTTTGCGATGTCGTTCATGCTCAAGCCCAGATACCACCGCGCCATATGCGTGCTCGCCGCGATGATGTACAGCTTCGCTTCGCAGCAGGTCATAACTACCGCGTTCCCGCTGCTGAGAGGGTTCGGGATAGTGCTGTCGTACCTGCTCCCAGCGCTGTTCCTCTATAAGGACAGGCTGATGTACCGGCTGTTCGCTTCGGGGCTGCTCATCGTCGGCTCCATCATCATGGATATCTGCGTTTCCTGCTTCGTCATGCTGATAAACGTCGACCTGCTCACCTCGCTGAAAACTGTCCACACCTGGGATACCATCGTCATGGTCATCGCGATGAATTTCTTCTTCACCGGAGGGTTCCTGCTGATAATGTCGGTGTGGAACCACTTCTTCAAAAAATCCCACGTGAAGTCGCTGGGGTTGTTCGTGATGTTCCCGGTGAGCCAGTTTTTCTTCTTCTGCGCGTGCGCCTACCAGACCTGGACGGGCGAACGCCTCGACCTTATAAGCAACCCGTTCATACTCGTCGCGGTGGTGCTGTCGATAGCCGCGGATATCCTGATGTACCGCGCCCTCATGCAGAACACCAAAACACAGGAGCTGACCCAGAAGCTCACCGACATGCAGCATGAAATGGATATGCAGCTCCAGTACTACGACGGCCTCGCCGACAAAATGCAGGAGATACGCGAATACCGCCACGACATCAACAACCTCATCGAGGTCACGGAGTCCCTGCTGCGCAGAAAGACCACCTCGGAGGACGGCAGAATGCTCCTGGAGGAGCTGAAGGAAAAGACCGCCAACGCGAAAATGCCGGTGTTCAGCGGGAACCCCACCGTCAACGCCATACTCTACCACAAGCAGCAGACCGCAAAGGAGCTGGGCGCGGAGTTCCGGGTGAACATACCGTTGAGCGAGGATTTCCCGTTCGAGCGGTCGGATATCTGCTCGGTGTTCGCGAACCTGCTGGATAACGCGATACGGGAGGTCTCCGGCGCTGCGGACGGCTTCATAGAGGTCAGCGCCAGCCGCAGCATGGGGCTGCTTCTCATCGAGGTCAGGAACAGCACCTCAAAGGTGCTGGACTCCGAAAAGGGGAAGCCCGCCTCGGATAAATCCGAGCCGCAGAAGCACGGGCTTGGTCTGGAGATAGTCGGCAACATCGCCGGGAAGTACGACGGGAAGTTCCTGCTCACCGCTGAAAATGGAACAGCCCGCGCCATCGTCTCCCTCCCTATCCCGGAATCTGCCGCTGTTTCTCCAAATGACCCGCCCGCCCAGACCTCCGGTCCCTCCCGTATGAAATCTACAGCGCCCCTGTAATTTTACATAACAAACAACCTCCCCCAAACCTAAGGTTCGGGGGAGGTTTTAGTATGTATTCTCAAAGTGTGGACTTACAAGCTTACCACTTCATGTCGGAAAACTCCCTGTAATACCTGCCCTCTTCCTTGAGCGTGCGCTCCTTGAGGGTATCGAAAACCCTGACAGTATAATCAACACATTCCGCCCAGAGGGAGTCGACCTTTTCGGTGTGCGATGTGTCTATGTCATAGTTTTCCGTGATGTATCCGCCCAGGTAATCAGTGAACTTCTCACAGCCGAAGGCGTTCAGATGTTCCTTGTTGAAATAGTCCTGCTTGATATCAATGCCTATATCCTCCGAGATATACTCGAAATTCACGTAGTCGTAGCCGCTCTTTGTGATAATGTCCTCAAGCTGCTGATTAGTCTTTTTGTTCAGCTTCTTGTTATGCGGCGCCCTGAAGAACAGAACATTCGTTAACCCCTGCTCCCTGCAATAATCAATGGTCTCCCGGAGGTAGCTCTCCCCCAGCGAGGTGAGCTTATTCTTGTTCTCTCCGGTCGTGACCTCATTGTTGGTCTGGGTGCGTATTCCCATGCTCTTGCACAGCGAAACCTCGCTTGAATAGTTCCTGTCGATATCGCACTGCCTTGTCAGCAGGTCTTTCGGGTTCTCCCAGTTGGAGTGGTATTTCAGCAGGTCGAAATAGTAGTTTATCCTGTCGCCTGGCTCCACCCTGTTTTCGATAACGTCAGCCCATCTTACATTTTTTTCCATATTGTCTATCCACTGGCGGAGCTTTGCCTCGTCCTGGAGCTCATCTTCACGATATAAAAAGCCGTTGACCTCTATCACCAGGAGCTGCGGAGCCTGCCGGCTGAGCATTTCGGATATCATCGAACGGTACACGCCGCCGGTGGTTCCCGCAAGGCACAGGTTATAGCTGGTAAAGCCGTACTTCTGATACGCAAGCGGCGCGGAATAGTCCGCATACATCTCGCTCGCGCCTATCAGCCCGACATCTATCGAATTTTCCGGCTCACGGTAGAAATTTCTAACATGCATCTCGGAATTTGAGTTGTTGAACTTCAAAAGGTCTGCAAAGAAGAAGTACAGCACCACCATTGCAATGCCAACCGCCGCCAGCTTGAAAGCACGTTTCAGATAAACAGTTTTCATAATAGACCCCCTAGAACTGCATGTATACGAACTCAGCAGGGTTTGTACCCGGACCGTAAACGCCGAATATCGCCACTACCCAGAACAGCAGGAGGAATACTCCGGCCTGAACGTAAAAGCTCTGGCAGCATATGCTCTCGCGCAGGGTCTTTCTGGAGTTCTCCTGTATAACGGAGCACACGAACACAACTGCCACAGCCGCGGCTGCAACGATGAGATTCTCGAAATTTACGCCGAGTGTTTCAAGCAGTGCAGGATCCGCAAGCTCGCTGATATGGAAATCCGTAACCGAAAGCCACATCATTTTCAGAGCCGCCGTGAATCCCGGAGCTATGTCGAAATAATACCCCACCAGCACGATAAGGAACGTTCTGAACATCTGGAACAAGATGAACAGCTTGTTGGTGTCCCTGATGTGCAGAGTTTTCTTCCAGACAGCGTATTTGT
Source organism: uncultured Clostridia bacterium (assembly GCA_945923775.1). GTDB lineage: Bacteria > Bacillota > Clostridia > Oscillospirales > Ruminococcaceae > CAG-115. Next base: position 84,131 of record CAMELR010000004.1, read on the forward strand.
CCTCAAGCAGCGTGGAGACCATGATTATAAGTCCGTTCCACAGACCGAATCCGACATATCTCCAGTAAGCTCCGTGCCATATTCCCACAACGATGAACGTGATGAGCGAGGCTATGCTCACCGGAAGCACCTTGGATATCTTCATGCCGAAATGCTTCTTGAGGCTCCTGCCGAACTTCTGGAACAGCTTTGACATCGCGATAGGATAGAACAGGTATTCCCTGAGCCACGCTCCAAGAGTGATGTGCCATCTGTGCCAGTACTCGGAGATGTTCCTTGAGAAATACGGACGCCTGAAGTTCTCCGCGAGGTCTATGCCGAAAAGCTGAGAAACGCCGCGGGAAATGTCAATGCCGCCGGAGAAATCCGCATAAAGCTGGACTGCATAGAACAGCGCCGTTATCAGTATCACGGTGCCGGAATGCTTCTCGTATTCCGCCGGGATAGTCAGCACTGTGTTCACCAGCCGGTCGGCGATGACCAGCTTCTTGAAGAATCCCCAGGTTATCAGCAGGACGCCCTGCTTGATGTTGGAAAAGCTGATGTCGTGACCCTCGTAGAGCTTCCCGGAAAGGTCGCTGTAAAAGCTTATAGGTCCCTGCACTATCTGCGGGAAGAACGACGTGAACAGAAGCATTTTGCCGAAATTACGCTCCGCAGGGAACTTCTCACGATAAATGTCTATAATGTACCCCATGGACTGGAACGTGTAGAACGAAATGCCGAGCGGCAGGAACAGCCCCAGTTCCGGAAGCCCGCCGCCAAGCGGGTTCAGCAGGACGTTCAACGCGTCCGCGAAGAAATTGTAGTACTTGAGGAACCCGAGTATACCAAAGTTAAGCAGCAGGACCGCCGCCGTTATCCACTTCTTTCGCCGGGAGACCTTCGCTTTGTAGAGGTCGCGCTCCTCCTTCGACCAGATGCCCTTCTGGCTCTTTATGTACGCCTTGTGCTTCTGCGCATATGCCTCAAGGATACGTCCGCCTGCGTAGGTGCTGGCAGCGGTGACGAAAACGAAGCTGATGTACTTCAGGCACACTATCGCATAGAAGCCTATGCTTGCTGCAAGAAGCACCCACCAGCGGTGCTTCTTCGGGAAAATGTAGTAAAATATCAGGCAGCATGCCACAAACAGCATGTAGCCAAGCGATGTGTAGGACATTAATTACCTCCGGTTACGGCTTGTTGAGCGGATAGGTCTCCGTTATCTGCCGCGAAAGAGTTAACCCGTCCCTTTCGCTGTACAGCGCGACATTCGGCAGGCTCCGCGACAGGAATATCGCTATGCCCTCCGAAATGGAGTAGGCTCCGCAGCGCGAAAAACAGATAACATCGCCGATCTCAAGCTTCGGAAGCTCCGCTTTGCGCACAAGTATATCAGCAGTGGTGCAGAGACTTCCGCACAGACAGTAATCCGCACGCTCCGATCCCTCCGGCTTATTGAGCACGGATATCGGCGGAACCTTCATAGCCATGTTCTGACCGTAATAATTGAGCTGGTTTATTCCACCGTCGCATATCACGTATGTCGCGTCGCCGTTGGTTTTTATGTCCATTACGCTGGTGAGGTAGCTGCCGCTTTCCGCTGCGAAAAATCTTCCCATCTCAACGGTCAGCGGGTATTTCCCGGCGAACTCCCGGACGGCTTCCGCCGCCTCTGCCAGCAGAGCCATATCAGTTTCCTCGGTGAAATCCTTGAAGTACTCCACCGCAAGCCCCGTGCCATACTCGATGTGCTCCGCACGGAACCCCAGCTCCGATTCCAGCTCCTGGCAGAATTCGTCCAGCAGGGAAAGCTCCCGGCGTATGGTCTGGGCCTTGGTTTTCTGCGTGCCGGTGAAGTAGTGCAGACCGACTATCTCAAGCCCCTTGTAGGAATCCCGGTTCCGGATAACTTCCTTTATCACGGAAGCGTCCATGCCAAACTGGCTGCCGTGGGAAATCCGGAGTATCAGCCGCGCCTTTCCGCCGCTCTTTACCGCGCAGGCGTTGATGAGCTGCACATGAAGCAGGCTCTCCGCAGTGAACAGACCTACCCCGTCGTTCCAGGCGCGCTCAACGTCGCGCTCGGTTTTGTTCACGCCGGAGAATATCACCTTGCTCATCGGCACGGAAAGCTCCTCGCATATGCTCAGCTCCCCCGGGGAGCATACCTCGATATACGAGAACACGTCCGGCAGGTATTTCAGCAGGAACGGATTCGCCTTTATCGAATAGCAAAGCCCGGTATTTTCTCCGAATGCCTCCTTTACCGCGTTCGCACGGCGTGCGAAATCGTCGCCGCTGATAACGTAGCAGGGAGTCCCGAAGCGGCGCGCCGCCTCTTCAAGTATCGTCTTGTTCATATCAGTCCTCTTGCTGGAGCTTCTCGATGAGCTTCATCATTCCCTCGATACTGTTGAAGTTCTCAGGAACCAGGTTGCCTACGTGTATGTCGATATCGAACTCATCGTTCAGCGCGCCTACTATGGACACGATATCGAACGAATCAAGCACGCCCCCGTCGATGAGCTGCTTTTCCGACTCCCAGTCAAGGTCGGGTCTGATTTCTTCAAGTACTCCAAGTAACTGCTCTTTCATGTTGTTTTCCTCCTGAATCATTTCATTAGTTCTTTAAGCGCCTGCATATTTATCTTGCCGTTTGCCAGCTTCGGCATCTCGTCCAGCTTTATGAGCTTCCTGGGCACCATAAAGCCAGGAAGCAGACCTCTGAGATGCACCGCGGCTTCCTTTACCGTCGCCGCGCCTGTGTAGAATAAATATATAAGCTCCTTTTCCTTCAGGTACATAGAGCACGCCTCGCTTACGCTCTCAAGGCGCAGCGCAGCCGCTTCTATTTCCGACAGCTCCACACGGTGACCGAGGTGTTTTATCTGACGGTCCTTCCTGCCCTTGTAGCCGAGGTTTCCGTCAGGGAGAAGCACGCCGTAGTCGCCGGTCTTGTATATCAGCTCGCGGTAAGAGCTGTTCAGCGGATTCTGTATGAAGGACTTCGCCGTAAGCTCCGGGTCGTTATAATAACCCAGCGCCAGCGACTGCCCCGCTACGCATATCTCGCCCATCTCGCCGGCTTCGGCGGGAGTGTTGTCCTCCTTCAGCAGGAACACCCTGTAATTCCTGTAGGGTACTCCTATCGGGAGCACGTCGCCGTCCTCTACCATGCCTTTCACCTCGTAATAGGTGCAGGACGCGGTACACTCGGTGGGACCGTACTGGTTGACAAACTTCGCGTCCGGGAGATTCTCCTGCCATATCCGCAGGATACTGCACGGCATCACCGAGCCGGAGAAGCATATCTTCTTCAGATACTGCGGCTTCGCTTCGTCAAACACGCCCATTTTCGCGACGATGGTGAACACGGAAACGCTCCAGCCCACCGACGTCACCTTATGCTCGTTGAGCGCTTTGAACAGTTCCGACGGCATTACGAAGCACTCCTTCGGAATTATGAACATCGAGGCTCCGGTGAACAGCGGTATGTAGATATCCCGGATAGCCGCGATGTAATCCAGCGGCGACTGGTTTCCCAGGACGTCCGCTTCGGTTATCCCCATCACTTCGATGTACGCGTCTATGTAATTCATCAGCGACAGCATGGAAGTTATAACGCCCTTGGGTCTGCCGGTGGAGCCGGACGTAAATATAACGTACAGAGGGTCGTCAAGGCATGCGGCGCCGGAAATCTCGTCGAGACGCTCCTGCGATATCTCATGCGCGAACAGTTCGTCTGCCAGTGCTATCTCACCCTCAAATCCCAGCTTTCCGGCGGCGGAGATGGTGTCCGCGTCTGCGACAAGTATTGCCGGTTTCAGCACGGACAGTATATCCCGCAGACGGGATTCCGGCTGTGAAGCGTCCAGCGGAATGTAGTAGCACCCCGCGTACACTGCTCCCAGGAACATCACCGGAGTAAGCACTCCGCGCTTCCCCATCACCGCCACCGGGCTGCCGGGGCTGACGCGCTCCGCAAGCGCGCTTCCCAGGCGCTTTGCCTTTTCCTCTATCTCGCCGAACGTTATGCTGGTCACGGCGTCGGAATACGCCGTCTTATCCCGGAACTGCGCTGCAGTTCTCTCCAGCCGCTCCAATACGCTTAGTCTCATTAAAGCCGTCTCCTTTTTACTGTATCTTCGGAAGCTCCTTCGTTTTCAGAAATGCCGCATAGTCGTCGCATATCCTGGCAGTCTCGCCGAATGCTATCTGCCTGCCGTGGTCGAGCCACAGCACCTTGTTACACATGCGCCGTATCTGGTCAAGGGAATGCGACACAAGTATTGTCGCCTTTCCGTTGCGGATTATCTCCTTCATCTTCGCTTCGCTCTTTTCACGGAAGGCACCGTCGCCGACCGACAGCACCTCGTCGAGTATAAGTATCTCCGGGTCGACCATGCTTGCGATGGAGAATGCTATACGCGACTTCATACCGCTGGAGAGCTGCTTGAACGGCCTCTGCTCGAACTCCTCAAGCTCCGAAAATTTCAATATCTCCGGGTAGCGCTCGTTCATGAACTCCCGGGTGTAGCCCAGCATTGCGCCGCGCAGGTAGGCGTTCTCCTTTAAGTTGAGGTCGCCGTCGAACCCGCTCGCGAGTTCCAGCAGCGCCGAAATCTTCCCGTGAACCTTCACACTGCCGGTGGAGGGACGCATTATCTGCGTGATGACCTTCAGCAGGGTGGATTTTCCCGCGCCGTTGGTGCCGATTATACCGAGCATGTCTCCGTTTTCCAGCGAGAACGAAACGTCGTTCACCGCGAGGAATTCCTCCACGCGGTACTGGTGGGTCAGCTTCTTCATGACGAATTCTTTCAGCCCGATGTTGCGCAGGTCGCCCGTGATGTATTTCACGGACACGTTCTTAACTTCGATTATTTTGCCCATAAACGCCCCCGTCAGATGTAGTACAGGAACTTGTAGTTCTTCTTCTTGTAAATAACGGCGCCCAGCACCAGCGCAGCGAGCGCGTATCCAGCCGCCAGCAGGTGAAACGTCCACTGCGGTATCTCGCCCTCGAGGATTATCTTGCGGAAATACCTGATGTAGACGTACACCGGATTGAGATAGAACAGATACTGCTTCTCAAGCGGGTAGGCGTCTATCGAATAGAATATCGCCGAAACGTACATCAGCAGGAGCGTGAAGATATCGTAGAGGTACTTGAGATCCTTGAACATGATATACAGCGCCGAGAGAATAAGCCCCATTCCCAGATTGAACGCCACCAGACAGCACACAGGGTAGATGAGCAGAAGGAATTTCCAGGTAAATGTCACCCCGTCGAACAGGCAGAACACAAACAGCACGCACAGGTTTATTCCGAAATTTATGAGCGATGAAACGTTCTTCGACAGCACGAACATATATTTCGGCACGTTTATCTTGGAAAAGATTTTCGCGTTTGCCTGGAGGGCGGTCATGCCGCCGTTGGTGGATTCCTTGAAGTAGCTGAACAGCAGGTTTCCGCAGAACATGTAGATAACGTAGTGCTCCATGTTCCGCCCGAAGAACTGCGTGAACACCAGAGCCATTACCCCCAGCGTCATCAGCGGGCCGAGTATGCTCCAGAGCATTCCCAGCACCGTGCGCTTGTACTTCTTAGTAAAATCGCGCTTCACCAGTTCCTCGAACAGGAAGCGGTTCTGCTTTACCTTCTGCTTTATTCGTTCCAGCATATATGTTTAACTTCCTCGCTTCCCAGGTAGTACCGACGGATCATTCGCCGTCCGGCTTTGTGAAATAGATTTTGAGCTTTCTGTTCCAGAGCGCCCTGCCGCCCTTTACCAACAGAGTGTTGATTATGCAGAATGCCACAGTGAGAATTATCATCCACTTTAGGCACATTTTATAACTTCTGCCCGGAAGCACTGTTCTGACTATATCCTGAGCAATTCCATGATTTAGGTAGATTATCAGGGAAAGCGGTGCAAAATGCCTCATCCATTTAAATCTAAACAGCTCCCCGACATAGCTTTTACCGCTGAATGTGACTGCAAGCGGCACTGGGAGCATTATCATAATGGACATAACGACAGCGTTATTCTGAAGCCCGAACCATGATGAAAAGAATATCAGATACATAATCACTTCAATAGCCGTCAGGAAAATTCGCATATGCTTGTTTAAGCTTGCATTTTTAATTCTGACATATATTGTATAAGCACATATTCCAGAACACAAACCGCACATTCCGCGAATTATGCTTCCCATCAAAATGCCGTACATATCTGCATGATAAAGGAACTGGAAATTATTTGTCTGACACATATAACCAAATGTCAGAATAGACACCAACGGAGCTATGACATACAATGTGAGATCTCTTTTGGCATATAGCAGATATGCAAGCGGAAGCATGCATATCAGCATTGCAGATAAGTACCATGTTGCTGCATTGTTATTGTACCATACACCGGAAGCATACACACAGAATATTTCGGGAAACATTCTTGCCAGTCTGACCATAATGCCACCGTCGGAAAACACTACCTTCGCCGTGACGCCAATAAACAGCGCCGCAAAATACTCAGGAGCAAACGACTTGAATTTATTAAGTACAAATCCGATTGACAACTTGGCGCAATTTCCTGTCACACCGCGCTTTACTATGCTGTTTGCCATAAACATTCCTGAAAGAATGAAAAAGAAATGTACCGCTCCCGCTCCAAGATCGGGTGGCAGAACTACTCTTGTATTTTTGCCAATAAACGGGGTTGTATGGTATATAAATATCAGCAGTGCAAACACCAGCCGGAAAAAATCCAGCTCGTAGTTTCTGCCACCCTTGTCCGGGACGGCCTTTTCCTGCTTAACTGCTTCGATAGCGCCTGCCTGCATTCGTCAACACCTCATTGTTTTGTTTCAGCCTGTGTATTTTCTGCCTCCACGTCCGCCGGAGACTTCGTATCAGTCACTTGCTTGATTAGACCAACTATACGCTCGCTCGCGTGACCGTCGTCTACGCACTCCTTCTTCGCGAGGAAATCGTCTATACGCGCCTGGTATGCACCGTCGTCGAACGCCAGGATATTTTCCGACAGTTCGTCCGTGTTCTGCGAAATGGAGAACGGCGTTTCCGTCAGCGGATAATAGAACCCGCGGCCCTGGTCGTACTGATCGAGGTCGGTGGCGTAGATGAACAGCGGTCTGCGCGTCAACACGTAGTCGTACGCCCAGCTTGAATAATCTGTGATCCCCGCGTCAGCAACTGCAAGAAGCTCCTGCATGTCCAGATAGTCGGTGACGTCGATTATCGAGCCGTCGAAAACGTCCTCCGTTACGCTCTTGGCGCGGTTCTTGAAGTGCTTGCGGATAAATATTACCCAGTTTCCGCCGAACTTCTGCTCAAGGTCGGTGCGCAGACGCTCAAAATCGAGGTCGCACCAGTCGAGGCTCCCATCGTCGCGGAACGTGGGCGCATATATCATTATCTTCTTCCCCGGGGAGACCTTATAGCGGGCGCAGATCTGCTTCCTCAGGCCGCGCAGGTCAGTACGGAACAGAATGTCGTTGCGCGCATGGCCGTATCTCAGATACGGAACGTCCTTCCAGAACGTGTCGCTATAGACGTCCTCCTCGAACTTGCAGTTGGAGATACAGTAGTCGGTAGCCTTGTTGCAGAGCTTTGCCCGGCTGAGCCAGTGCTTGTCGCCATTCAGCCGCTTTATTCCCATGCTTCCGTGCCAGGTGTTGATGTAGACCTGCCCCGGCTTCTTCTTCATGCCGTTGTCCCAGACGCAGTTGAGCGCATTGTCCAGCCACACCTTCGCGGTGCTCATCTCGTAGTACATCTCTTTGCTCTGGTACTTTATAAGGCGCACCCCAGCGGGATAGTCCTTGCGGTTTATCTTGCCGTTCGCGGGAATTACCCACACGATGTCCAGCGGAAGCTCCTCCCGGAGCATTTCCTCAACGATATACTTCAGGTTGCAGTTATACCGCTTGTCGAACGTTATCGCGAATACCTTGTTCTCCTGAAGCGGCAGCTTGCTGAACTTCCTGCGGAAGTGCGCGCGCTTCATCTTACGGTACTGGTTCAGCGCCTTGCTGAACAGGAATCCTACCGGATTATTCTTTTTAGCCGCCGCCTTGAATTTGCGCTTGAATTTCACCTTGAACGGGTCGGTTTTGAAGTTTATGCTCTTAACGGCGGCGTCCGTCTTGTCGAGCCGCTTGTCGAGCGCCTTCTTATTCGCGTCCAGGCGTTTGCTCAGACTGTTTATCTGATTCATCAGCGCTTCGTAGCCTGAATCTGTCTGGGCGTAGACCTCGGGCTTTGCCGCGGGAGCGCTCTCCGGCTCCTCGTCATCGAAGCACTCCGCCATGCGCCGGAACATCTCGCCAAGCGGAACATGCGCCGTCCAGCCGGCGGATCTCAGCTTTGAAATATCCATCATCAGGAAGCCGTCCGGACGGTAGATGTTCTTCTTTCCGGAGTTATCCTGTGCGCCGCAGTTCGTCAGGACGGAAACCGCGCCCTTTCCGAGAACCTCGGCTACTGTCTGCGCCATCTCCTTTACGGAGCAGTAGCTCTCCTCGTTTCCGACATTGTACACGCTGCCGCGTTCGCCGTTTACGAGCAGGAACAGTATAGCTCCCACCGCGTCCGCTGTGTAGAGATACATGTTCTCCTTTGAGCCGTCTGTGTTCAGCCGGATATCCTCGCCGCTCAGGGCGCACCGCGCCGCATAGGCGAATACGCGGCCATCGTCGTACTTCACGCCGGGTCCGAAGGTCTGAACCAGCCTTGCAGCGGTCACGGGTACGCTATACTCGCTTGCGTAGGAGCAGCACATGTTCTCCGCGAAGCGCTTTCCCTCGGGGTAGCTGCTGCGCGGGGAGGACAGGTCGATATAACCCAGGTCGTTTTCGGAGAGCGGTCTGCGCTCGGTGGTGGTTCCGAAAACCTCCATGCTGGAGAGGAACACAACGCCGGAAACATTCTTCTTACGTGCAAGCTCCAGGACGTTTTTCGTGCCGTTTACAATGGTGTCTATCGTCTCCACCGCGTGGTCAACGAAATACTGGCTGGAAGTCGGGCAGGCGCCGTGTATGATGTAGTCTATCTTCCCGACTATCTCCGGGAGGTACTCCACGCTGCCGCGTATGAACGTGATATCGCAGCCGTCGGCGATCTGGCGGCTGAACTTAGCCTCTGCCCTGCCTACATCGCGGACAAGGGCAACCACCTTTATCCCCGCGTCATGGAGCTGATCATAGCGCAGAAGGGCGCACACGGCGGTATAGCCGATCAGGCCGGTCGCGCCGGTGATGAACACCGTGCTGTCCCGCAGGTCGTCCCACGGAATATAGTCATAGGAAGCGAGCCTGTCGAGGTCCTCCCTGAATATCGGATTTTCTGTCCACATAACGCCTTATATCCCCCAGATCTGCGAATTTTCCCTTGCCTCGGAAATAGCCCTGAACACATAAAAATCCGAAGGAGTGGTTATCTTGATGTTCTCCACCGGACCCTCCACTACATGGAGCGTCGCGCCGTAATGCGACATCAGCATCGCCGAATCTATCATATTCAGCGCGCCGTCCGCTATCGCCTTATTGTGAGCCTCAACGATATCGCACAGCCGGAACGTCTGCGGCGCACGCGCCATTCTGCACTTGCTTCTGTCCATTATCTGGTCAACGCTGTCGTCCTCGGAAACGGTGATTATCGTCTCGATGGCCGGGGTGACGGTTATCGCATTGCCGTACTGCTTCGCGCACTCTATGCTGCGTGTGATGATATCCTCATTGATGAGCGGACGCACGCCATCGTGTATCAGCACCAGCGAATCCCTCGGGATATCCTGATCGTCCCAGAATGCAATCAGACCGTTCCTTATCGACTGCTGACCGGTTTCGCCGCCGGGTACGACGTACTTTACCTTCTTAATACGGAACCGCTCCAGCAGCTCATTGAGATAGCCTATCCAGCTCTCAAGGCATACCACTGCTATCGCGTCTATCTCCTGATGGCTCTCGAAAAGTTCGATGGTATGTATGATGATGGGCTTTCCGTTCAGCTCAAGGAACTGCTTGGGCTTGGTCTTGGAATTCATTCTCGTGCCGGTTCCTCCGGCAAATATCAGCGCTAGATTCATATGATTTCTCCCTTTATATATTTGTTATTTTTTATGCGAGCTTCTGCGTTCCGCGACAGGTGGAAGCTCCATATAATTACCATAATTTCTGCTGAGATACTGGTCCCAGCCCTGCGGAGCGTCGAACTGTACACCCTCGAACTCCACCTTTACCGCCCCGGCAAACCACTCAGCGGGGAAAAACTCCTTTTGCGCCGAGTACGCCCCTCCCGGGGAGCACAGCGTACTCCGGCTCTTTTCGTCGTATATCCCGGCGATGAGCCTCCGCCGGAGCCTCCGCAGACGCGGAGCGGAAAGACAGTTCATCATGCGGAACCCCGCCCGCGCAAGCGGCTTCTTGTATGGTACGAACTCCGTCCAGCCGAGCTTGACCTGCAAAACATAGTCCGAAACGCTTATCATGTCGAAAATCAGCTTTGTGCGGCGGCTCAGCGCCCTTGCGGGGATAAGCGGGAAGATGTCGATATAGACCCCCATGGGGCGGTTATCGTAGCCCGTGTCGTAGACGTACCGCGTATCGCATAGCTTCGCGAACACGAACGGATAGCGCGGGTCGGTCTCCTCCGACTGGAGCGCGAAGCTCCCGGGAAGCTCCCGTGCAAGCTCCGTGAATTTCCGGAAATCGTCCAGCGGCATGGAAACATCAATATCGTCGTCCCAGGGAATGAACCCACGGTGCCTTACCGCGCCGATGAGCGTCCCACCCACGATGAAATACCGCAGCCCGTTTTCTTCGCAAATCTCACTGAATGCGCGCAGAAGCCGGAACATCTGCGACTGCTCCTCCGTCACCGGCGGTCACTTCCCTTCGTTTGTGCGTACTGTCAGCCGTTCCTGCCGGAACTCTCCGGCCCGCCTGACCTTCCCATCAGCTTTTTGAGGCGCTCGGTATTCTTCTTTCCGATGACCTGCGCCACCTTCCTGTGGAACCTTTGCGAACTGGTCTGCCAGGACGCTTCGAACCAGTGTATCGCGTAGGTATTCCCGGTTTTCGTGAGCTTTCCGGTCTCAAGGCTCCTGGGGGAAAAATACTCCGCCGGGAATATCTCCATGCCCATTACGCTCTGACGCGCTCCGTCAGGCTCCAGGCCGTTCCGCCCGAGCAGACCGGTGAGTATCTCCACGTTGGTGGTGAGATCAGGCTCCCCGCCCTCACGCAGGAACGCCCTCCCTTCGTAAAGCTCCATAGCCTGCCGGAAGAACCCGTGTTCCTTCTCAGCGCCCAGCACGCAGGTGGCGACATGCTCCGCGTCCTCGAATCCTGCAAAACCGCTCAGTTCCAGCAGATCACCGAAAGGTCTGAGCAGCTCCACGTCGGTGTCAAGGTACACCCCGCCCTGCTCATACAGCGCCTTCAGCCGGAAATAATCCGACACGAACGCCCATTTTCCGCTCTGATAAGCGCCGCGTACGTACTCGTTGGCGTTCATGTCGCAGTTGGTCTCGTCCCAGCGTATCATTTCGAAGTCCGGGCATAGCTCCTTCCAGCGTTCAATGTACCGGAGCGTTTTCTTATTCAGCGGATTCCCGCCGAACCAGCAGTAGTGGATCTTCTTCGGAATTGCCATTTCTCACCTCACAGCTTATCTCCGCTCTTCGCCGCACGCTTCTCCTTGAGCCGCCTGAGCGTGTTCCGGGGAATCATCCACACCGCCCACGGCTTCAGCGCATAGGGCAGCGCTTTCGGCAGAAGTCCCAGTGCGGAGAACCTTGCCCAGCGCGTCCGCACCTCGTTCGTCCTGTCGCGGAGGGTGCGTGTGGATATCCCGTTGTGCGGCAGCGAGTACCTGAACAGGAACTCCTGCATGTTCGCACCGGAGTACCCCATTTCGTACAGCCGCAACAGAAGGTCGTAGTCCTCGCAGCGGTCGCAGCGCGGCAGCGTGGAGTACCCTCCCGCGGCTTCCAGCGCTTCCCTGCGGAACATCAGCGCCGGGTGGATAAACGGCATGCTGAACAGGAAGTCCCGCACCTGCGGATTCTCCGGGAAGCACTGTGCGCCAACATCGCCCCCGTCCTGTATCAGCCGGACGTTACACCCGACAAACGCCGTTCCTCCGTGCGCGCGGAGATAAGCGAGCTGCTTTTCGAACCGCTCCGGCTCGGAGTAGTCGTCGTCGTCCATTCGTGCTATCCAGGCTCCCCGGGACTGCCCCAGACAGATGTTGAGCTGCTCTGAAAACGAGCCTGCTCCCGAGCCGTCGATGAGTCTCACCCGAGGTTCACGGGCGGCATAGTCTGCGAGCAGCGCCTTCGCCTGATGTGTTGAACCGCGCTCGCATATCAGCAGCTCAAACTCAGCATGGGTCTGAGCAAGTATAGAATCGAGACTTCTCCTGAGCGTATCAAGCTCGGGTCTGCAATACTTTATTCCCATTATAACAGATATTGTGTCCTCTGGAAGCATTTCAGTATCTCCATTACGTCTCGATTTATCACAATTTGTGTAATAAAATCACCTGTGGGCATAATCTCACATAGTAATCTATTTTACAATTATACCCCATTAGCAGGCGTTTGTCAATAGATTCAATCTAATTTCAAAATCAAGAAAGGTTTTCCTATATTTCAGCCTTTTTTGCAGAGATTTGCAGTAAAATACAGTTCATAATACAATTACAAGGTGAACGCCTTGCTTAATATATGTTACATAGGAGGACCACAAAATGGCAGTAAAAACAGTAAAATTAACTGGCGCAGAAGCCGCAGTCACCGGGCTTGACGGCTCCATCGCCCACATCAGAAACGATGGCGCAGGCGTAGTACTGGCGTCGTTAAAGGCAGGAATAACGGAAGGTGCGGACGGAGTGCTGTCCGTTCCGGCGGGGACATCTGCGGCGCTGACCGGAATCTCCGGCGAGCTTCATCTGCTCGGGATCGGCTCAGTGGCGATAGTTTCCAACGACTACGCAGAGTGCCCTTTTAAGTCAGCCGTGACGCTCGGCTCGGTCACGGACGAGATATCCAGAGCCGCAGGCGGTTCCAACCTGCTGATGAACCCGGATTTCAGGATAAACCAGCGCGGAAAGAGCGAATACTCAACCGGTTATACAGTAGACAGATGGTACATCTCCACCGATAAGTGCAAAGCTGCTCCGGAATCCGATGGAATCCGCCTGACCTCTTTGGTGGCGCTGACTTCCAACACCCACGCATTCTGGCAGAATCTCGAATTCCCGCCTGCGGGAGGCGAGTACACACTTTCGCTGAACGTTCCGGAAGTATCCGGAGTCTGGTCGGCGAGAATCCGTACTGTGAACGCTTCTGGAGATTACGTCGACAGCTACTACACCTCCTCCCTTCACACAGGAGTGAACAAAATGTCAGTCAACCTGCCCGAGGGCGAATATATTTCCGCAGTCTCCATCGGGTTCAACAAGGGCACCGAAGCCGGGAACTCCCTGAAAATCGCATGGATAAAGCTGGAGAACGGCTCACTGGCTACGATGTTTGTTGCGCCCGACCGCGCGGTGGAGCTTGCCAAGTGTCAGAGATTCTACCAGGTCAGAACCACGAACGATATCGACCCGCTGGATTTACGTCCCAGCATGAGAGCTACGCCATCTGAAATCACCGCAGTGGAAGGCGGTTACGCCTACGTTGCCGAGCTCTGAAGGCATTCAGTTCAATGCCGGCTGCGGCACTGACTACTGACGTCGACCAATAATTAAAGCCCCCTGTCACCAAGGCAGGGGGCAAAATATATAGCATTCTCTCAATAAAAGTCAGTCATTATAATTTCCGCCGGACACGGCTTCAGAATTACAAATTTACTTTACTATTCCACTTTCCGTTTCAGCCCCGGAGCTTTCAGGATCCATTGTATCCGGAGTCTCCGCGGTATCTGGAATCAGGCTTGCGGGGTTTATCCCGTTTGACATTGCATAGTCCGCGAGCGCTTCGTAAACCTCGTCGGGTATCTCGGCGCCGCTCTTCACAGCCTGAGCTGCAAGCGCCATCTGCTCGTCTGACACACCTGCGCTGTGGAGCTGCTCGGAGTACTGCGCCATAACCTCGTCGACATTCTCGGGGGTTATCTCCGTGTTGCTCTGGACTATCGGGATCTGCATTCCGTTAGGGTCGATGGTGTAATTTTCGGTGTAGATAAGCTCGCTGACCGGAACAAACTCATACCCCTTCTGCGAGAGCTGCTCGATTATCTGCGGGAGCGCCTCCGTGGTGTTCTCAAGATCGTTGTGAAACAGCACGATAGACCCGGATTTTACCGAATTCACGACCTTTTTTGTGATCGCTGCCGGGTCCGGTTTCTTCCAGTCGAGACTGTCAACGTCCCACTGAATAACCGTTAGCCCCATGCCCTCGACCGTGGTTATCACGGTGTCGTCGTATTCGCCGTAGGGGGCGCGGTAGAGGGTTGGTTCCGTGCCGGTGATATCCTTTATCTTCTGTGAGGCTGATTTGGTGTCGGTGATGAGGTCGTTTACATTCATGCCCTTAACGTGCGGGTGGACGTCCGAGTGGTTCTGGATCTCGTGACCCGCGTCCGCGAACAATTTAATGTCGTCGGGATAGCGGTCGCACCAGTCGCCGGTTACGAAAAAAGTAGCCCGCACGTCGTACTCATCGAGAATATCTATCAGCTCCTGCGTGTTGGAGTTTTCCCATGCCACGTCGAAGGTCAGCGAGATTTTATTGTCGCCGCGCTCCACGCAGTATACAGGGAGCTGACGCTCGGTTGCCTGGGTGCCTACCGATGTAAGTATCGCGCCGACTCCTGCCGCCGCAGTCGCCGCCGCGAGAAGCCCTATGGCTGTCAGGCGTTTTACCTTTTTTTTCGTAAGTGTTATCATGCGCATAAATGTCCCTCCTGCAAATTAATGCGTGAAATTTTCCAGCCTGCCGCCGCTGGTTTTTCTGGTGGAATATATGCGCTGTCCGGGACAAATATGACAAGCACGGTAAGCATTTAGCTCCTGCATGGAAAAATTACTTTGGTGAAAACTATAATTTAGCGGCTAGTGTTCCGTTTACTGCAACCCATAATTGGGAGTCAAGGGGGACTAGTCCCCCTTGCAGGTCAAGGGCAGAGCCCTTGTCGCCGTCAGGCGAAACACTCTGCGCGCTGGCGCGCAGTTACTCCGTGCGGAAGCACGGCTAAACGAAAAAGAGCGCTAAAGGGGCGTGGGGGAAAACAAGAGTTTTCCCCCACAAGCGACACATTGTCTTTGTTGAACCTTTCCTCCGAAACAGTCCGGTGGACTGTTTCGGAAGCATAATGCGCCTTTTGGAATACGCTCTTGTTAAAATGGCAATTCGCATAGTATCGTAATAATTTAAGCTGTTCATGCAGTTTTTGAGCGTGAACGCTGTGTCCCAAACAGTCCACTGGACTGTTTGGGAGGAAAGGCAATTTTATAGTTAATATGTTGCTCGTGGGGGAAAACTCTTGTTTTCCCCCAAACCCCTTTAGCGCTTTTTTAATCATTTTACTGCGCGCCAGCGCGCAGAGTAGCCGTGCTCCGCACGGAGGTTTCGCCTGACGGCGACGAGGGCGCTGCCCTCGACTCGCAAGCCTTTTGAAAAAGGCTTGACCTAAAACTTAATTGCTGACGCGTTAGTTAACATGTAGTCGCTAAACAACAATTTATCACTCCATGCAGCTCGAAATCCAAACACAACATACACAAGTTTCCCGATCACGCTAATCACCCAATTAACTTAAACAAAACTAATTGCCGTCATTAACTTATTTAATATTCACAATTTCAGACGCGATTTTCATGTGTTTATCACATTGACACAACCTCGAAATAAAGCTATAATTATAGTAACAAGGGCGAGTCCGCCCTATTCAGGAAGCCCCGATTCTTCGGGCATGTATGGAGGAACACTATGATAAACTTTAAGAAGGCCGCAGCCGGCGTCCTCGCAGCAGGTATGATCCTGTCGCTGACCGCCTGCGACGAGGAGCCCGCAGCTAATGCAAGCGGCTCCGGAACAAGCAACGCAGCTCCCGACGCCAACGCCAACGCCGTTGTCACCACCCCGCTTGTAACCACCACCTATGACACCGACCCCGCCGTTATCGACGCCGCTAAGGAGGCTTCCGCAAGCCTCGACAACCCCGACCTGAAGGTCGACAAGCGCCTCAAGTGGATGGCGTGGTGGGATATCGACGAGACCACCGCAGCAGCCGAGATGTTCAAGAGCGTTTACGGCGTTCCCGCGACCGGCGACGACCCCTCCCGCGAGGGCAGGATCTTTGAGTACATCAACGTAGCCTACGGCGAGCGCTACGACAAGCTGGCTACCGCTATCCAGTCCGGCGACTCCCCCGACCTGTTCCCGTTTGAGATACGTGACTTCCCCTACGGCGTTATCAAGGGCAGATACCAGCCCGTTGACACCATTCTGAACCTGGAAGGCTCCAAGTGGGACGGCGCCCGCGATGTACTAAACCAGTTCCGCCTCAACGGCAGATACTACTGCGCTATCTACGAGATCTCCTTTGATTCCCTGCTTTACTACCGCAAGAGCGTCCTCGAGGGCGCAGGTCTGAAGGACCCCCGCACCCTGTTCGAGAACGACGAGTGGACATGGGATACGTTCCTCGACATGGCAAGACAGTTCCAGCAGTCCGGCGATGGCAAGTACGTTATCGAGGGTTACAACCCCGAGAACGAGTTCGTTGTTTCCACCGGAACGCCCATCATCGAGAACGACGGCACAAAGCTCATCAACAATATGAACAACGCTAACGTAGAGCGCGTTATGGACCTGCTCTCCACCCTCCAGAAGGAGAACCTCCGCTACCCGCTGCACGAGCTCAACGGCTGGTCGGTGAACCCGAAGGCGTGGGCACAGGGCGATATCCTGTTCTACGGCAACGGCGGCACCTGGGAGTTCGAGGGTGATTCCGGACTTAACAAGTTCGCACAGCGCTTCGGCTGGAACGATGACGAGATCTGCGTAGTTCCCTACCCCCGCGACCCGCAGGCTGACAAGTACTACCACTTCATGAAGCAGGACGCTATGATGTGGTGCAAGGGCTCCACGAATGACGCAGGCGTTGCCGCATGGATCGACTGCTCCGTTACCTCCTCGCTCGACCCGGCAGTTACCGCCGCTTCCAAGCAGCAGAGCAAGGATAAGAACGGCTGGACCGACTACAACCTCGACTTCATCTACAGCCAGACCACCCTGGACGGCACCAGCAAGCTCACTCCTATCTTCGATTTCAAGAACGGCATAGGCACCGACGTAGCTGACGCAGGCAAGGCTGAGTCCCCGGTTGAATCCCTCACAAAGACGGTATTCCTCACCGGCGAAAAGACCTACACTCAGCTCCGCGAGGAGAACTTCGCCACCATCGACACACGTATCAACGAGCTTAACGACGCTATTTCCAAGCTGTAATTCAGCATTTCCGACCATATATAGAAACGACCCGGCGCCATCTCGGTGCCGGGTCGTTTTTTACAGTTTTTTCAGCGCGGCGGTTATCTCTGCCTCAACGTCGTCCTTCAGCGAACGTATACGCACAAGGCGGCCGCCGAAAATCGCGTTCTTGAGCGCGTCGTTCTTCTTTGCGCGCTCGGATTCATGGCTGCGGTCGTCAAGCTCTATCATCAGCACGATGTTCATGTCGTAGTCGCACAGCAGGAAGTCCACGTGCTTCGAGCGTATCTTGTTGAACCACTTCTGCCAGTCCTTCGTGCCCTTCTTTATCGACACGATGTCCGCTACGCGCACCTTCGGGCATATCTGAAGTTCCAGTTTGTCCGCGATGGGCTTCAGAATGCGGTAAAACGCCCGCTCACGCTCTGTCAGTATAGTTTCGTTAAGCTCGTAGGGGAGCTTCTCGTGCAGCCGTATGTATATCCATATCAGTATGGCGAGGGCGACTATACCAAGCCCCAGCCACAATACCCAGTTATTCAGATTTATTTCTGACCAGTTCATGCAGTACCTCCGGAACGATGTAAAATAGAATTATACCACATTCGCCGGGGCATGTCAAGTGATTTTCCGGGTCAGTTTACTTCAGGACGTGCGGTATTTCGCTGTAGGCGTACCTCGACCAGAGATACCAGTTCTCCCCGTCGCTGTACATAAGCCAGCACGCCTTCGGAAACCCTCCGTTGGGCAGGCTGTACCAGATGTCCGGGTCGAGCTGACCTATTGCCATGTCGTCAGCGTACCCCTCCCCGCGGAACTCTGCGTTGATATCCACCAGCCACGATTCCCAGGACATTTCCCAGGTCTGGAGGCTGTCCCAGGGAGACAGCGCGTAACCGTCCTCCTCAGCCGGAGCTTCCATGGCGCGCCCGAGTATCTCCGAGGTTACGCCGCGGTACTCCAGCACGGTGAAACTGCGGTTCGTATCCTCTCCGGTGAGGAAATCAAGGTACTTTTCCGTGAGTATGTCAAGCGCCTCCTGCTGCGGTAGAGAGCCGTCGCAGCTCACCACCGCCGGACAGGTCGAGATAGTGTACTCCCCGGAGAGCTGCTCCGGCGGGAGCGTGAATCCCGCGCCCGGAGTGAGCATGCAGCGCTCATCAGTGTGACCCAGCGGGCTAAGATAGTATCTGTCCGGCTCGCCACGCCTGCCAATGGTGTAGTACTCACAGCCGGCGGCGCTGTCGGCGGAAAATCCGTTTATGCCGTAGTACGTCTGCGGCATGGAGGTATACCCTATCTGCTCCTGCGGATTCGCAGGGTCGAATTCAAACGTGCCGTCCGTGGCGGCGAGGGTCTGCGGGGCCTCGGTTATATCCTGCTCCACGCCGCTGACTGTCAGCCCGATGTGCATGCGGGTGCAGTATATCTTCCCGCCGTCGGAATACGCGTCGTCGGCGAGCAGCCACACGCATACGTCGTCCAGGGCGTAGGGGCTGAGGGTCATTTTAACGGTGCCCTCCCCCTTCGCAGGAACGTCTGACAGATCCAGCTCCGGATAATCCGAGCGGTTCCAAGGCGCTTCGTAGTCCGCGACTCCCAGCATTTCCGCAATAGTCGTGGAGGATTCAGCAGTATTCGTGGAAACTGCTGAGGTCTCGGATTCGGACTGCTCCGCGGTTGTCTGCGCATGTCCCGAGTTGTCCTGCGCTGAAGTGCTGCACCCGGTCAGAAGCGCCGCAGCGACTAGTAATGTTATGAGTTTCGTATTTTTCATATGATCACCCTCCTTACCTTTAATGACAGCCACATCGAATAAAGGTTACATCAGCGCCGTGAAATTCACCGAAAAAACCACTCCGGCGAGGAACGACGCCAGATTCGCGCATATGGCGTAGAAAACCGCCCGCACCTTGCCATTTTTACGGCTGTACTTCCCGATAAACGCGCTGTAGAAAACAGCCTCGAACGTTACCACGATCAATTCCCCAAACATGTACGCGAACAGGAACAGCAGGAAGCCATACCGGATATTGACCAGAGCCAGTATCATGTTCAGCAGCACCTGAGTAGCGAGGTTGACCGCCGCGAAGAACAACAGCGTTTTCTTTTCCCAGTAGCCGAAGATCAGAGCCACGACAAGCTCCACCGCAATGGTGATTAGCACCCGCGCCGCGAATTCCAGCAGCCATATTCCGACATTGTAGGACTGCTTGATGTACAGCGCGCTGTCGGAACGGGAAAGGTCGGCGGTGAAATAGCTGTTGAACACATAGGTGCGGCAGACGTCGCTTGCGATCACCCTGCCGCTGTCCGGGAAGTACGCCAGCACTACGAAGTCATCAGGCGGAAGGTAGGTCATCTCAACATTGCCCTTGCTGATGTCCCACAGCCTGTTGAAGAGCGCGTAGCCGTCCGGGGCGGAGTGTCCGGCGTAGTCCGCGAACGCGCGCACCGCTTCCTGCTCCTGCGGGGTGAGTTCCCCGAACCAATCGCTGCTGTAAGCGTCCTCGGTCACAAGCTCCCCGAGCGAAGGCTGAAAACTCCCGCGCGCAAGAATCGCAGAATAGCAGGTCTGACCGTCCGCATTGCGGAAGCTTATACTTACGCTCGGTTTGGGCCCGAAATCTGCTGCGGCGTTCAGCGGAATCGCAAAAAACAGTGCCATGCTGAATAACAGCGCGTAGATTATCCTCAGTTTCTTCATGCTGTCGCCTCCTGTATCAGTCGATTTTGTTTGCAGCTTAATTATAGCATATATTTTTCTGACAGTCAATTACAGAGCGGTGACAATATGGTAACAATTCGGTAACAGACATAACCGAATTGTAATTATTGCTTGACTTTTATCGGCTGATTTGTTATAATAAAAATGGAAGTTTTTATCTTTAAAAGGAGGAAATTTATTGTGAAGCTGCTTAAAAAAATCGTTTCACTTTTCTCGGCTGCCGCGGTGCTGTCAACGGCTGTGAGCCTCGGCGCCCGGGCTGAGGTTTCAGGCTCTGAATATGACGCCCCGGAGATTATCACGCTTGTAGCTGATGGAGACGCTTCTGAGTACGGCTATATTCACTACAAGTACATCGACGAGAACGGCAACGAGGTAACGCCAAATCTTACTCCGACCGGGACGCTCGCCTATCACGGCACCCTGCCGTCCAAATACAGCATGGTCGACCGGGGATATCTCCCGGCGGTAAGAAACCAGGGTTCCGAGGGAAGCTGCTGGGCGCATGCCGGCATGGCTATGGCAGAATCCAGCATGATAAAACAGGGCTATGCGTCCGCTTCATCGGTTGATTATTCCGAAAAGCACCTCGCCTGGTTTGCTGTAGGTGCCACTGCACCGCAGGGTGACTCCCTCTACGGCGATTTCCCAGGTCTTGGCGCACCCACCGCTTACTCCGCAGGCGGCAACATGGTCGATATTATGTTCACCATGATGTCCTGGATAGGCGCTGAGGAGGAATCCAACGTTCCTTACGCGAACTTCAACTCCGGCGTTGACGAATCCTACCGCTATCATTCCTACGCGCACCTCCAGAATGTCAACCTGTATGACGAGAAAGACATCAACTCCATTAAGGAAGCTATCATGCACGACGGCGCGGTACAGATCTCCTACTACGCATCTTCAAACTACCTTACAAAGAACTCCGGCGGGTACACTGCGTATTACTGCCCGAATGGATATACCTCCAATCACTCCATAACAGTAGTCGGCTGGGACGATAATTTCTCGAAGAGCAACTTCAGGACAGGCGGCACCCCCAACAACGACGGTGCATGGCTGTGCAGAAATAGCTGGGGCAGCACATGGGGCACAGGCGGATACTTCTATTTGTCCTACAATGACGCCACAGTAGGCGAGTTCGCATCTCTCACGATGGAACCTACCACTAATTACGGCAGCATATACCAGTATGACGGCGGCTGCCTTCGCCAGAACGGATACATATACTCAACCAGCCGGGTGTCGCATACCAATATCGGCGGAGGCGCGAACGTATTCACCGCCGACAAGAACGACGAAATAACGGCAGTTTCCTTCTACTCCGCAGAAGCGGGCTGGAACTACACCATTAACGTCTACACCGGTCTGACCGGCTCCACACCGGACACCGGCACGCTTGCCAAATCGGCGGTGGTTTCCGGCACGCAGGAATACGCGGGTTATCACACGGTAGACCTCCCGGTAAGCGTTCCAGTAAAGGCGGGTGAGAAGTTCGCCGTTGCAGTCGACCTCTACGACAAAAACGGAAAGCACTACGTCATCACTGACAGATACAGCCCGAGCACCGGACTTTCATTCTACAAGTTCTACAACACTTGGTCTGACTGCACAGCAAGCTATAAATCGAACGTAAGAATAAAGGCGTACACAAAGGCGGTAAAAACCACGGTTCCCCAGAACGTAACAGCTTCCGCCGGCGACAACACCGTAAAGCTCACCTGGGATAAGGTGGACGGCGCTACCAACTACGTTATATACAGCTATGCG
Source organism: uncultured Clostridia bacterium (assembly GCA_945923775.1). Lineage (GTDB taxonomy): Bacteria > Bacillota > Clostridia > Oscillospirales > Ruminococcaceae > CAG-115. Next base: position 106,085 of record CAMELR010000004.1, read on the forward strand.
GACAACACCTATACAAAGCTTGGATACTCCACCACGAACAGCTTTACCGCTTCCGACCTCATAAACGGCAAGAAGTACGGATTCATAGTAAGGTCTTATGTCAGCGGCAAGTGGAGCGACTGGTCTGACGACGACGCGGTTTACGCAACTCCGAAGGCATCAGCAAACAAGCCGCAGAACGTAAAGGCGGTTCCCGGCGACAAACAGGTAACAATCACCTGGAACGCTGTGAATGGCGCTACCAACTACATCGTTTATAGCTATGTAGACGGCAGCTATCATAACCTCGGCACCACCACTTCCACCAGCTTCACTGCAAAGAACCTCGTAAACGGAAAGAAATACGGATTCATCGTAAAGGCGTGGGTAAACGGCAAGTGGAACAACTGGTCCGTTGCAGACGCTGTTTACGCAACTCCAGTTCAGAACACCAAGCCCCAGAATGTGAAGGCGGTCCCCGGAAACGGTCAGGTAACGCTCACGTGGGACGCTGTGGAGAACGCGGAGGACTACGTGGTTTACAGCTACGTTGATGGCGGCTACCATAAGCTTGGATATTCCGACGTAAACAGCTTCACAGCTACCGGACTCACCAACGGCAAGAAATACGGGTTCATAGTAAAGGCATGGGTAAACGGCGGCTGGAACGCCTGGTCGAATGACGACGCGGTTTATGCAACTCCGGTCGGCGGCACAGACGTCCGCAATGTTAAGGCAGTTCCCGGAAACGGTCAGGTTGCGCTCACCTGGGATAAGGTATCCGGCGCGACAAACTACGTTATCTACAGCTATGCAGATGGTAAGTACACCAAGCAGGGCTATTCCGATACCACGAGCTTCACCGTGACCGGCCTTACCAACGGCAAGGAATACGGATTCATCGTGCGCTCCTACGCAAACGGCGCATGGTGCGGCTGGCAGCCTTCGGATGCGATATTCGCAACTCCGGTGAACACCAAGCCCCAGAATGTGCAGGCAGTCCCCGGAAACGGTCAGGTAACGCTCACATGGGACGCTGTGGAGAACGCGGAGGACTACGTGGTTTACAGCTACGTCGATGGCGGCTACCATAAGCTTGGATATTCCGACGTAAACAGCTTCACGGCTACCGGACTCACAAACGGCAAGAAATACGGATTCATCGTAAAGGCATGGGTAAACGGCGGCTGGAACGCCTGGTCGAACGACGACGCGGTTTACGCAACTCCGGTCGGCGGCACGGACGTCCACAATGTTAAGGCAGTTCCCGGAAACGGTCAGGTTGCGCTCACCTGGGATAAGGTATCCGGCGCGACAAACTACGTTATCTACAGCTATGCAGATGGTAAGTACACCAAGCAGGGCTATTCCGATACCACGAGCTTCACCGTGACCGGCCTTACCAACGGCAAGGAATACGGATTCATCGTGCGCTCCTACGCAAACGGCGCATGGTGCGGCTGGCAGCCTTCGGACGCGATATTCGCAACTCCGGTGAACGCAAAACCGCAGAACGTTCAGGCTATGGCAGGCGATAAGGAAGTCCACCTGATCTGGGACGATGTTGACGGCGCTGAAGAATACGTTATCTACAGCTATGTTGACGGCAACTATGCAAAACTCGGCTACTCCGAGTATTCCGGGTACACTGCGGAGGGCCTTACCAACGGCAGGAAATACGGATTCATAGTAAAGGCGTGGGTAAACGGCAGGTGGAACGACTGGTCTAACGATGACGCGGTATATGCTGAACCTGTCGGTACGTTCGATAAGCCGCTGAATATTAAGGCGTCCGCCGGCAATCAGGAGGTTTACCTCACATGGGGCGAGGTAGATGGTGCTGAGATGTATGTTGTTTACATCTACGCCGATGGAAAGTACACCAAACTTGGCTACACTGAAGATACCAGCTACACCGCAGAGGGTCTTACAAACGGAAAGAAGTACGGCTTCATCGTCAGGTCTTACCTTGACGGTGAGTGGTGCGGCTGGTCCCCGGCTGATCTCGTTTACTGCACACCCAGGGCGTAAGCGCTGATCCAAATAAATAACCCAAAAGCCGCAGAGTTTATTCTGCGGCTTTTTCGACAGACTGAAGCATCTACATAGAAGCCTGTATAGGTGCTAACAAGATTGTCTCACCCTCGTCCTGCTCTAAAGGAAGGTTGGGGTAGAGTGTTTTGTGCCCAAAGGGTAAACAGATATAGGACGTGAAGAAGATTAATATAAAAGCTTCACAGCTTGACACCTTCACACTACTCCTGCTCAGCCTGCTCCTCAATTATGAGAAGTACATTTTCATCAGCGATAAGCTTTTCAAGCTCTTCGGCAGATGAAACCGTCACGCTATGGTATACATAGCTGTCATTAAATAAACCATATGTCAGGCAGTTGTCTAGAACATAATTCTTGGTTACACTGTGATTCACATTGCGCAGCTCCTCCCAGAAGCCATCAAAGCTGTACAAACCATTGAACTGCGTCCTATAAAACAATTCAGTATTGAAATAACCCGAGGCAGAGTGGCTATAAATTGTACCCGAATCCTTGCTCCATTTTACATCGGTATAGCAGGATATGCGCTCATAAACATCATCGGTTGCCGTTACCCCTCCCGAAACCACATCGTTTGCTGTTACAACGCACAATGTATTTCCGTAAAGGCTTGTTATCTTGTTCCAATCGGACACTCCAAGTTTTTTCTTATTCCCGTTGCTGACATATAGCTTGTCTGCTCCGGAAACCATCGTCTTGCCGTCGTTCACCGATTGAAACAGAAAGCGGCTGTCATCAGAGAGTGACTCTATCTGCGCTTTTGTCAGCTCAGCCGAGAACGCGCCATATCCATTTTTCAGTGGATTGCGAATATACAGTTCATTAAACCCAAGCACTGTTAATTCATCATAAAGAGCTTGGTTCAGCTTATAAGCTATTTCGGTTCTTAGGCTGAACATACTGCGATAATCGTCGGATACAATATACTTATTGTCTGACGGATTTTCGGCTGAATTATTCTCAAAAGCAGGGTTTGGAATAATATTGCTGAAATAATCATTGCTCAAATAACGCCTGTACCCCTTTGAACCACCAAAATTAGTTTTGAGATAGCGCAGGAAAACGTCTGTTCGTTTATCAGACAAATCCTTGTACTCCTTATAGCTTCCGCCTTCATCATCGAACAACACATGAGAAATTACAGCGGGGATCGCATATTTTTCTTGTATCTCAAGGGATATTTCCAGAATGTTTTTGCCGTCAACCGTAGTGTTCCTGGCTGTTTCTGAGTCGTAAAAAAGAAAGTCAACACATACATTTTCGTTTTCAGAAAGTCTGGACAATTCCTCGGAAAGCTGATCCGTCACATTAACGGCAGCGGTGATATTTCCGTTCACTTTTGCCCCCGGGTATTTTTTGAACGAGCCTGCATATACTGCGCGACCGTCCGCCGATACATTCACGATTCCCTTAACACTAAGGCTTCCGGGAACCATAACATATACATGACCATAAACCTCAAGTCGGCCTTTTTTGCTTATAGCGAGTGCCCCATAATCGTGAATATAACCGCTCTTGCCAACAGTAAGCGTACCATTCACAGGATTCACCTTTGCGTCATAGTCCACCAAAAGGTCTCCAAGAACGGTAAGCTTTGCACCATTAGTGATTTTCAGCGTCTTTCTTATCTCCAGCGTTGAATTCTCCGGCAGTGTTACATCACGGGATATCGTGACGGCCGAAGTAGTATAATAATATGAATTCTCTTTTAACTCGGTTTTTCCGTTCCATTTTACAGCAGGAGTATTTTTTCTTGTGAAAGCATGGGAATTATACTGATGTATTACTTCATTCATGCTGAAATCATAAGCACCGACAGGAAATTCTATTGCTGACATAAAAATTGCAATTGTTAAAATGCAAGAAATAAACTTACGAATCCAATGTTTCATTGTACATCCAACCTTTCATTTAGATAACCTACCGAAAATATCTTATCCACTTAAAGGGATAATCCATACGATTTCAGGATTTCCGTATTCTGCGCTTTGCGGCGTTCGATCTCAAGCAGCACCTTGGGGTGTATCACAGGGTCGTTAAAGAATTCATAATGCTCCACCGCTCTTTGATGTTCCTCCTCAGTGATGGGTATGGTGCCGTTAATTTGGCTTTCTAACATACCCTTCAATTCTTCGTCATCAGCTACAATATATAAGAATCCTTCATCAGCATTACCACAACCGCCAAAGCTTAAGTCTCTATCGAAATTGTTTATACAACAGCTTTGCTCTAATCTTTTGAGATAGCTTAAGCTTGAGCGAATATCAACAGCAGTGCTAAGCTGTGGAAGAATATACTTTCTCGTCAGTTCCAGCGTATAATTCACTGCATCATACAATGAAGACTCACTATTCTCATCAAACATAAAATGACATATGCTTAGTCCATATTCGTTGTCATACTCCGATTTCGGGGTGGTCATCCAATAAAATCTAGCAATTGTATACAACCAGTCGCAATTATCTTTTGGCGACACACCCAAATCAATTTTATGCCTATAAACAGTGGCAATGCCGCCTATAACATTAAATTGTTTCTTTCCCCGATCAGGGCACCACTCTTCCATATACGATATGATGTGAATAATTTCCCCTCCCGGAACAACCCTAACAAAATAAGGATATTTGCCCTTTATCAGCTTAAATCCAAGCGGTTCGAGAGCCTCACCGAATACCCGCTTGAATGCCGCTTTAAGTGTGGCCCTTTTCCCTGCGGCATTTTTGAAGTAAAACGGCTGGACATTCTTATTTTCACCCACCAAGTTCATCAGCTCATCGAAATCCGCGTAAATGTAATCCGGATCAATTTTGAGTTCTTCCGCCATCTCCACCAAAGTGTCCTCGACAAAAACTGCATTTTTTGCCACTGTTTCGGAGAACTGCTCCCATGTTTTGCCCTCTGCCAGAAGCGGCTTCCAAAATTTCTGCTTTCCTCTTTTCGGTTTTTCAACGCCATATCCTGAGGCGTCCCCGACAGCAACCCCGTCCTTGCCGCCGTTCGGAGCGAAAAGGTGAATATACGCAAAGTCGCTGTCTATCACATCCATCATGAATGCGCTTGTATTCAGCGCTGCCGACATATTCATTGCGTCGTCACCCGCCTTCAGGCGGTCATCCTTGTAGTCCTTGTTCACTAACGTAACCCAAGCATCGCCGAATGCGAACACATACGACTGTTCCGCCTCGTCCTCCGAACACGGCACAAACCCGTGATTTTTCATAATGCTACAGAAAGAATTTATAAACTCTATCCTTCCGACGTTATCTTTTACATGTACTGTTGTTGAAAATCTACCCATAACAACCTCCTTAAAAGTGTTATAATGTGCCAACTATATTATAACAAATTACAACTAATTTTTCAATTAATATAGGAAGATATGTAAATAAAAGCAGAAAAGATTTTCATATGGAACGACCATGTAGTAGTTATTGTTCTCGCGCTTAACAACACACAGGAAACCATCACATTCGAAGAAATACGGGAGTTCGAGCAGCTTTCAGATGAAACGCAAGAACCGCTTCCAGATGAATCTGAAAGCGGTTCTTGTAATATTAGGTTTGGCTCCCCCGACTGGACTTGAACCAGTGACACCCTGATTAACAGTTTCCCAAGGGCACAAGGGCATACAAAAAGGATCATGAATCCCGCTTGTATGCTCTTGTGCCCTTTTTTTGTTTTATCTATCTATCAATCACTTTGGAGCGCAGCAGGCGAATGCTCGAAAACGCACACGCGTGTTCGAAACTTTGTTGGAAACTCGCCGGGTTGAGTAATTTTCACGCGGAGCGGTTGGAAACTTTACTACCTCTGTGTTGCGCCTGCGGCAGAGGTAGTAAAGTTTTCAATGGTTCTGTGTGAATATGACGCAGGCCCTGCAGTTTTCAATGATCATATTCTCCGACGGAGTTTTTCTGGTTTTCAAAAATGCGAAAACTGGAAAAATTCCGCGCGAGCCCCCCTAGCTAACAGGGGGGCACTGTGTACAGACTCAGGCGGTCGCGATACGCATCAAATCCCGCTTGAGCGCAATTTCAGCATACAGAAAACAAAATTTCCAATTCCGGAGGTCACCACATGGACGAAAACATAATCCTTGTAGACTGGTTTTCCTTTACGCTGCACAACAGCATGACGATCGAGCAGGTCAAAGACTTCCTCGGTCTGGCTTCGGGCTGCGACTGGCTCGAAAAATCCGGTCACTACGGATATAAGCAGGCGCATTTCTGCGGCGGTATATGGATCATGTGGGACGGCTTCGGCGACGATATGGGCGTATGTGTGGAGATGTCCGGGCAAGGCTGCCGCCATTTTGAGAGCTTCAGCTGCAAGAGCTTCGCGCAGCTGTTCGAAGAAGTCACCGCGGACGAGGAGCAGTTCCACGTCACCAGACTAGATGTAGCATATGACGACATAGACAAGAGCGAGAACGGCTCCGGTCTGCTTGATATCGTTAAGATCTGCAAGTTCGCATACTTCGGGCGATATATAAGCAAGTTCAGCAAATCGCACCCGGAGGTTGACTGCGACACTGACCAGGACGGCAGAGTAACCCGCGCGCATAGCTGCTATTTCGGCAGTCCTAAGTCAGAGCTTCGAATAAGGTTCTACGACAAAGCGCAGGAACGAGGGGGACTTGAATATCACTGGGTACGCTGTGAGCTGCAGCTCCGGCGGGAACGTGCGCTTGCGTTCCTCAAGCTGAAACAGTCTTGGGGGGAACGGTTCTTCGGCGTTCTGAACAACTACATGCGGTTTATAGTACCGAGCAAGACCGACACAAACCGCCGCCGCGCTCCCTCGCCTGTCTGGTGGGAAAAGTTCCTGCTATCAGTCGAGAAAATCAGCCTGTACACTCCGAAGGGCGTTGAATACAACCTCACGAAGCTTGAGCGCTATCTGTTCAATCAGGCAGGTAACAGCATAGATACATACATTCAGTGCGTGGGCTTCCAGAAGTTCCGGGAAATGCTCAAGCACCGTGATTCCCTGCTGAACGCTAACCAGCAGGCACTAATCGACGAGTACAAGCAGATAAACGCCGAGAAGCTCGAGGAGATACGCAGAAAAATGCCCCTGGGCGGGCTGTCGCACTAATAACTAGAGATTAGCCTAATAGTGCATTAATTAGATAATTTTCTGCTTCTTGTTGATGGAACTTTAAATAGATACCTGTTACTATTGCAAGTATTGCCTTTATTAAATTTATCATGTCTCTATTATTTAGATTGATGTTCATTGTTTCACCTCCTTTCAGCAATTAAAGTAATCTTTATGTTGTATACTTAAAGTCCCAAAACCAGCAATCCATTTTTTCTAAATCTGCTTGTTGCATTGAAAAAATTTCTTCTGCATTTATGTCGAGTACCTTTGTTTCCTCCAGTTCGCAACAATCTTTTGATTCATTGAAGTGAATGCACATAGGGCAATAACCTGGGCTAAATTCTTTACGGAATATTTCAGCTGAAACTTTAATTTTGTTTTTCATTGTCAATCCTCCTAAAAATATGTACTATACAACCGCTGGAACGCTTTACCCGATGTTGCCGAGCTCTTCGGCTCCTGTATCTTCGGAACGTCCCGCGATGTAGTCGAGAGTTACGCCGTAGAAATCGGCTAGTTTCACAACAAAGTCAAACGGCACTGGTCTTTCACCGTTCTCATATCTCCGATACTGGGTTAGCTGCATTTCTAGGATCTCCGCTAAATCCTTTTGGGTTAGGTGTCGTTCCTCGCGAAGTTCTTTGATTCGTGTGTACATTTGGTTTCCTCCTAAAATATTTTGTTTTGCTATTGACAATCGCACCGTATGGTGCTATAATGTAAATAGCACCGAATGGTGCATTTTACAAATCCCACCTAGAACAAGGTAACTAAGAAAGGATAATGAACATGGAAAAGTACAGTATTGAATTAACACGTGATGAGCTGGTTCGAGTAATCGAGGGTTTAGGGCTCCTCATGGACGAAGCGAAGGAAGAGCAGGACAAGGAAAAGCGTCATAATGCTTGTGTACTTCGTCGCCAGCTGCTCGAGGTTGCAGACGGCGAACTTGCCGAGTTCGGCGGTCACCCGGAGCTTGTCCCGACAGGAGAAGAACCGGACGAAAAGCCTGAAGCAGTCTGCACGGACGATATAAACACGCGTAAGCATGTTGACACAGTAAATGACTACATCATCCGCAACGATCCGGACGTAGAAATCATCATTGAGGGCGTATTCCCCAGAGATTGTATGGTAGAATGCTATTTCAAAGGAACGCTCGGCGAGGTTCCGGAGAGACTCCGCAATGTCGAAGTAATACAGCGTTCCTGGTCGGTTCTGAATGAAATGTGGGTGCTTGACGTTCCCCGCGACCCCTCGTTAAAGGAGGTGCAGGCATGACCGATGAAACAAAAGGCGGCTTTATTGTTGGGTTTATTTGTGCAGTCCTTTTAATCGTTGGTATATATTTATTAATATCTCTTGTAGTATCTATATTGGGTAAATGCAAAGATATGCGATCCAAAACGATAACAATCACCCCCGAAGATGTTGATCTAATAAGAGAAGCGTTAGCAGTTTCTCGAATTAATCTCGAATATGAAAAGTATACGGTTGATGAAATCATAGCACTTCAAGAGCAGCTAACGACTATTGCAAACCAATCATCAGCGATCATTGAAGTTTCGCGGCTCTAAATAGACCTACCTTTAAAGGCTCGTTTAGTGGTTGCGAGTGAAAATAAAAC
>CAMELR010000005.1 GCA_945923775.1 uncultured Clostridia bacterium
TTTACTAATCGTGCTTAATTCCTAATTTGTGGGATTTGTGCGGTGTTGCCCTAACACTTTAATTGACGAGGCAACAAAGCTGCTTGTTGATGAACTTCATCTTCCTGCAATTGAGAATTTTGATGTATCTCTTTATAAAAAAGATGCTCCCGTCGATACTTTTGGCGTGAAATTGAGAGAATTGAACGGTAGAGTTGATGCATCGTATCATGTTCCAATAGTTGATGCTATTGTTAAACATTTGAAGAAATACGCGGCAGAGGTGACTACTATCGGGGATAAAAGAATAAGCTCTGATGTTGTTCTTCCAGGAAGATTCAAGCGTGTTTATGTTGATGAAGAATATGGAACCGTATTATTTGACGGTAAGCAAATGTACGAACTGGATTCATCAAACAAAAAATACTTATCTAAAAGCAAGCATGATAAACGCATCATTGATGAACTTGAAATTCAAGAGAATATGACTCTCATATCTCGAAGTGGTACAATAGGAAAAGTATGCCTTGTTCCCAAACATTGGCAAAATTGGGTAGCAAGTGAGCATATTATTCGTGTTGTCCCAGCAAATGTTGACGTTGCAGGCTATATCTCTATTTTCTTATCATCAGATTATGGATATGAACTTATTAAGCGCTTTACTTATGGTTTAGTTGTAGACGAAATTGATGACAATCATGTTAAGCAAATACAAATTCCGTTGTTAAAGAATCAGCTTATACAGAAGAGAATCAATGACCTTGCTCTTGAGGCAAATGCAAAACGATATGAGGCATATAAACTTGAACAGCAGGCACTGAGAATAATGGATGAGGAAGTTATCTATGAAAAGTGAGGGATGAATTTGTCAGGGTACAAGGAATGGATTGATAATGCCGAGATAAACATTGATTATTATTCAGCTTTTCTCAAAGCATGGATAGCTTTTAATGCTTGGTATAATTATGAAATCAATGGAAAGACTGACAACAATGTATTGAAAAAATATGTGAAGATAGTCGATTCAAATCATATATTACTAATCTCTTAGCCTCTGAAGATTCAGAGGCTAAGACATATATGGATAATGTTGCCAAATTGCATGAGGCTTTAATGAACTCCCCGTTAAAGAGCCAAGAATATTTTGGAATTAAACAGGATATTTCTTTTTCTCAAATTGCTGTTAAAAACAAAAGTTCAGATAATCATTTTGAGCATAGAGGAGTAAAATATAAATGCTCCAAATGCAAAGCCAAGATTTTAACAGTTGTTACCGATACTAGAACCAGCAATGATTTGCTTAATTACGAACAGGATGCGTGGGATTAAGCAGCAAACTGATTTTAAGATGCTTACTTCCGAACGAAGATCAAAATGTGAAGAGTTATACAAGGTTATGGTTCCTTACATAGTATCAAGTGTAATTTACACTGAAAGCAAGGAATCAAAAGGCAAAAAAATTGGTGCATACTTATTTGTAAATGACAATGATAGAATTGCTGCGGCTATCATTCAAATTTTATATATGCTTCGGTGCTGTTTAGCTCATGGAGATATAACTCCAGACAAAAAACAAGTGATGTATATAGATATGCTTATGAAGTTTTACTCTGTCCACTAAAAAAGCTTAAATAACCATAAGATCATTATTTGTTTTACTCCCCATTCCCCGTCAGCATAAAATCATAGCTGACATTAAACGCTTCCGATATTCTTACAAGGTCTGAGAAATTCAGACCTTTTTTCTTTTCAGCAGGCAGAGCAAGGTCGTACAAGTTCCGTATCTTCTTTGCAGACAGCTTTATACCTAATAAGTTCTCCATAGTGATATTCTTCTTAGCAAGGTTAGAAATAATAACAGATGAGATCCTTACTTGAAGGTAGCTGTAATCCGCATTTCCGGAAAGCTTCTCAAGAACATTGAGAACAAGATCTTTTGCCGGAATTACGGAGTCCGTTTTCTGTTCAGCATTTGTATCGCTAATTAGTCCAGCGGGAACAAGATATTCCACGGAGCAGTTAATATATTCGGCAATCCTTTTCAAGTCTGAAAAGGAAATATCCGTTCCCGAAATCATGCTCGCGATATGATCCGGATGTGCTGTCATAACTCTATATACTTTCTTGATTGAGTTTCCGTCATCTGATATGACCATGCTGCTTTCAGCGTCATCTTCCTCAAAGAAATAATCAACAGGCACATCAAAGTGTTCCGATAATTTTGCAAGAATATCGGAATTTACGGTTGAGCCGTTCTGCCATCTTTTCAGATTTGTTGCACTTAACCCCAATGACTTAAGCAGTGGGGTTGGCTTTTCATTATGCTCCTCACAGAGCTTAATTAATTGGTTATAAAACACAGAAAACCTCCTGAGTTGTTGTTGAATTCTCACAAAAATCACTTTTAGTTTACTTGTGGTCACTCGAAAGTATTGACAAATCACTTGTAGTGGATTATAATAAACGCGGTAGATAACACACAACAAGTTATTTCAAAATGCTTATAGTGTTATTATATCACACTCGTGTCAAATAGTCAATATTAAAGGAGGTATTTACCATGGCTTACACCAATCACCCCAAATTCACCGGCCGCAACGTACCTATCGCCGAAATCGCACGTGCAACGGGCAAGAACCCGCAGTTTATACGTATCGGCTTACAGAGAGGGATCCTGCCGTTTGGAGTTACAATGAAAAGTGAAGGATCATCAGAGTACACTTACTATTGCTCCGACAAGCTGGTTTGGGAAGCGACCGGCTACTTTAAGGAGGATCAGTATGAATGAAACGGAGTATGACCCTATTGCTGATTATCAGGATCAGCTCATAAAAATGATGGATCCGTCATATTTACATACTGTATCCATGGACGAGCTTTACGAAACAGTTTATCAGAACAAACAGCCTATCATAGACGGTCTGCTATATCCATGCACCTACCTGTTTGTAGGCGCACCAAAAATAGGTAAAAGTTTTATGATGGCACAATTTGCCTATCATGTCAGTACTGGATCCCCACTCTGGAACTATCCGGTTCGGCAAGGTGACGTGCTTTACCTTGCCCTTGAAGACGATTACCGCCGCTTGCAGAAACGCCTGTATCGTATGTTCGGAGCGGAAAGCACGAAAAATCTGCATTTCGCTGTAAATTCAAATCAGCTGGATAACGGTCTGGACAAGCAGCTTGAAGGATTCTTGCAGGAACACCCGAACACAAAACTGATAATTATTGACACTCTCCAGAAAGTCCGCGAAGTCGGCGGCGCTGATTATAGCTACTCTAACGACTATCAGGTCATAACAAGGCTGAAACAATTTTCGGATAATCATGAAGTCTAACAAGCTGACCCGAAAGCTGAATATAAATGCAGGAAAACTGCTGAATGACTACGGCATAGAATATGCCAATACACGCACTCACAACGGCAGAACCATTACTTTTCAATTGAAAAATCCGCTTTAGCGTGACGATGGTGACGGTCGTGACGATACTTTAGGTAGTGGGAGGAGGTGTCTATTTTATCGTCACCATCGTCACAACCGTCGCGCATAGTGAAAAATGAAAGGAATATTTATGGATAACACAGAACCAATTGGGCGCTTCGGAACAGAGTGGCAAAAGTTCATGCAAGAAAACTATCCAGACATTATTACTGCTGAGCTTGTCGGAGATAAATTCGATGAACTCGCAAGGATAATCGATGCAGAAGCGTGGGAAATGTGGGAACTGCTCCGCAGGCAGTATGCAGAAAAGAATCCCCGTCCGAAAACCTTTACCGAAATAGCGGCATGGGAGAAAACACGCAGTCTGTACGTTGAACACGAGGTTATGGAGCAAGTTGTCCTTTGCTGCCGCAGCTGTTGAGTTTCTTTCAGAAATTCTTTTTTCAGTTTTGCAAAAACATTGCAAACCCAAGATTGCAAAACCTCTGTATATAAAATTCTTGCAATGTTGCAACCTTGAATTTGCTTTCAGCAAATACGGCTGTCGTTTCGGCAGCAAACGCACGGATAATGATTGCATTATCCGAATCCCCCGCCCCTCGGAGAGCCCCGTACCTGTGATAGCTTGCTGTCACAGGTATTAAGGGGTTACCAATGGCAGAGCCGTTGGTAAAAATACCGCAGCGAAAGGAGAAATTAGTGAAAGCGAAAACCATATCTCATTGTCAGGGCAAGGGCAGCCTTTCCCATAACAACCGCGCATTTAAGCCGAAAAATGTAGACAGCTCCCGCAGCAGTCAGAATGTCACCTTTGTAAATATGTCAATAACTGAGGCTTATGATAAATGCTTTTCGGAAGCAGTCGAGCGTTACAACGCAAAGCAGAAACGAGCCGACCGCCGTATCAAGGACGGGTATTTCCGCTACGCATTCTCCCACGCACCCAGCAATAACGTGATTACCGCAGCAGATAAGCGCAAAAGCTTTTACGAAGATGTTGTGCAGATAGGCGACAGGAGCGATACGGGAATAGGCACAGCTGACGCAGAAACTGCCGCCAAATGTCTTACCGAATATATGCAGGGGTTTTCCGAGCGCAACCCGAACTTCTTTGTTTTCAATGCTGTTCTTCATGTTGACGAAGCTACGCCGCACCTGCATATCGACTATATCCCTATCGGGCATTACAAGCGGGGTGTTGACACGCAGAATGGTTTGGCGCAGGCTCTTAAAGAAATGGGTTACGGTGAGGGCGAGAACACCATAAATCGTTGGAGGCTGGCGGAGCGTGATGTTCTCGCTGAAATATGCCGCAAGCACGAAATAGAAATTGCCGAAACGCAAAAAGGCAGAGGTTACACCTACACCGTTGAGCAGTACAAGCAACACAAGGACACGATATCCGCCCTTGAACAGCAAAAGGCGGAGCTTTCAGATAATCTGGACGAGCTGAAACTGCTGAACGACGCCGCCGAGAGCGAGGGCATAGAAAGCACAAAACTGCCTTTCAACAAAAGAATGGTTTCCGAGGAGGAGTTCAGCAAACTTTAAGCGGCGAAAAAGACAGCAGCTGTGAGAGAAACTACTCTTGACCACCGAGAAAAAATCATAGCTGAAAAAGAAACTGCAATATCCCAAAGAGAAGCGGAGCTTTCCGAAAAGCTGACGGACGCATAAAATTCCTATATGAAGTATAACGAGCTTGCTGACGAACTGCTTGATGACAGCAAAGCATATCATAAACTTCTTCCGAGATATAAGGTGCTTGAAGAACTCTGCCAAACAGCAGAGAGCCAGCTTAGCAAAGCCAAAGAGAACATAACAGCCGCCGTAAGGCATATAACCGATATTGCAAAGCTGCTGAATCAGTTGTATGAGTATGCTATGAAGTACGAATACTGCAACAAGGACTATTCGCAGTATGTCGATATACTGAAATACAAGAACAGGAATCCTAACCGCACCGACCGCAGTCCGTTCAGCAGTGAGGAAATCGAAGCGCTTTGGGTGCAGAAGAATAATCGATACGCACAGATCGTCCTTATGCTGATATACAGCGGTGTTCGTGTATCGGAACTGCTTGACCTCAAACGGGAAAATAAACATATTGACGAGCATTACTTCAATGTCGTTGAAAGCAAGACTGAAAACGGAATACGCATAGTTCCCATAGCAGACAAAACCTACCCGTTTTTCAGGAAGTGGTATGACGATGACTGTGAGTACCTGCTGCACACGCCAGAGGGCGCTCATTTTGACTATCGAAACTACTATGATTCTTACTGGACGCCTGTTATGGAGCTTATCGGGTGCTCCCACAAGCCACACGATACTCGGCACACCTGCATTTCCATGCTTACTGAAAAGGAAGTATCTCCCACGATGATAAAGAAAATCGTTGGGCACTCCGGCGCTATGTCGCTGACGGAGAGAGTTTACACTCATGTCAATGTGCAGGAACTGTTGAGGGCTATAAACAGGATATGAAATAAAAAAGGCATTCACCAAACGATGAATGCCTTGATTTTTGTTAGTTGCTTGTTAGTTTTATGTTAGTTGTAGTCTGTGATTTGCCTGTTTCCAAGCAAACACACAGCGCCACAAGCTGCATAAACAAGCGCTTTGATAGCTCCCGAAAGGGATAAAGATTATCTCTTGGAGTTTTGGATAGCGGTTCGAGCGCTTTTGCGTGTCCTGCCGTGAACCGCATAACAGCGCGGATTTTCGGGCACCCTATTCAATTTTATTCAGCGGCTTTTTGCAAGCTGCTGTAACATTAAAGACCAAATAAAGACCAAGTAAACCTGTTGTGACAACCCTCTGCAAATAGCTTTTATCAAATCATTATTATTGGAGGTTATCATTATGAGCAATAGCATAATCAAGGAAGAAGAACTCACAATCGGTCGCTGGGGCACTGCTTGGCAGCGGTTTATGCAGGAGAACTACCCTGCCGAAGCCGAGGAACTGATGAAGACCGCTCGCTGGGACGAACTTGCTCTTGAGATTGACCGAGAAGCGTACAGCCTTTGGGAGTTGCTCCGTAAGCAGTACGCAAAGGCAAATTCCCGCCCGACCACCTTTATGGAAACGATGAAATGGGAGAAAACACGAGGCTTATATGTTGACCACGAGGTTATGGAGCAGGTTGTGCTGCGGTTCAGGGAATGAGAAGCCACATTCACCCGTGCCGGAATGCGTCAAGGCGAGTATAGTATAAGCCGACCTACGGGAGTAAGTCGGCTTCTTTTATTAACCTATTTATTGGCTATCGGTTTTCTTGTTTTAACATTGGGTCGAGGTGTGTTTATCGGGATTCTCCACGGGCTTCCTGGAGCATCCTGCTCTGCTTCTATTCTCTTTTCGCGGCACAGTTTTGAAATGGTTTGCTGCGGAATGCCCCATTTTTCAGAGGCTTCCTTTGTTCCCATAAACTCCATAGTTACACCCTCTGAATCTTCGCTTTAAGAGCTGCAATTTCGGCGTCTATTGCATTTATCCGAGCCAGCGCTTCTTTTTTCTTCCGTGCGCCCTCGCCGAAAATCTTTTTCTTGAATTCTTCGTAAATTTGGCTCTGGCTTGCCCTTTCGTTGTTGAGCTGAGCGATTTGAGCGTTGATTGCATTGTTGTTGGCAATCGCTTGCTCACGGGCTTTCTTGGCTTCGTTTCTCTTAAAGCCGCCGGGGAGAGTGTAGTAGGTTTTCTTCATTTTGAGTTCTTTTTCCAAAGTGCCTTCAGCACAAAGACCTCTGGCTAAATCAGGACTTCCTATGCTCATTACATGGCATGCTAAACTGAAAGCCTTGCCCAGAGTTTCGCCTGCTTCTACGGGACTATATATTTTATCGCCTGTAAATGCCGACTTGTACTTTTCAAACAATGTATCGGGATCAAGCAAAACTAAAATGTCATCCAAAAGCGTTCGGTCAATTTTATTTGACGAATTGCCGTCCTGTTTATTCAATGCTATAGAGGTAGATTTCTCAAAAACATAACAATTTTGTTCAGCTGCTTTCTTGTGCAATGTCAACAATCCATTCTTTTTTCCGATAATATTGGGGAGTTTACCGGTAGAATAAGCGAGGTCATAAGAAAGCTCTTCAATAATGCTCATATCCGAGGATATGCCGTCCTTAGAGAGTATTATTCCAACAGCGACTTGAAGTTCGTCCGGAGTCATTGTGGTCTTGCCTGCAAACGCTGCCGTCAACACCTCCTTTATATACTCCTCACCGTAATGAATATAACTACCATCAATATAAATAGAGCTATCCATTGCGTCGCGTATCAGCGAAAGTTCACTTTGTTTCAGAAATTTAATTCTTGTATCGGTAACCTGCGTTTTGTTTTGGCTTACGGTAGCCGTTGTGTTTTTATCACTGCTTTTGGACTTTTGACAGTCAATATATCCGTAAGCATTTGCAAATGTGCAAATATCCTCAAAATCATACTTTGAAATATCCCCCGAGCCTCTTCTTGTAAGGTATTTAGCAATATCATTAAGCAACTGATTTACATAGATTTCATCATCGATAGGGAACGAGGTGATATTGTTTTCCAAACAGTATTTGTACAGTAATAAGGCTTGTTCTCTTAAGCTTGCGAATTTGTTGCTTCTGGCATTGATTTTTGAAATAATCGCAGCACAGGAACCCTTCGGCGGTTCCAGCTTGTTGACTACCGAAGCGGAGGGCTGCCATTCAATGTTGCAGTAGCGCTGCTTGTACCTGATAAGCGTTGATTCGTATTTTGCGGGGTTTGCCAGGGCTCTGTCAATGTCATTTTCCGTAAAGTCAAGCATAAGGTATCCTAAGTCCGACCCGCAGGCTCCACAGTGATAATACCCCTTCTTTTTGCCCGCTGCGCCTGCTACCGCTCCCACAGGACCGAAGAAAATAGTTCCAGCAACCGCCTTGCCAACGCTGAAACCCTCGTTCTTTGTGCCATAAGCGACACTCTTGCTTCCGCAAGCCGCACATCTTGACATAAAATTATCCTCCGTTATAGTATAATAGGCAGAATATTACAAAAATCTACCTTTAGTTGTATTATATCACGACGTATAGTTGTTGTCAAGACCAAAACGTTTTTTTAATTTATGAGCAATATCTGATACAATGTAATTATAAACTAAATAAGGTGGTTGCTATGGTTAAGAACTTTCGGTTGTTAAGAGAAGAAGCGGGATTATCTCAACAAAAGCTCGCGGATATGCTGAACATTTCCCAACAAGCTATATTCAAGTACGAAAAGACCGCCAACGAACCGGATATTGCCACGCTTATAAGGCTTGCCGGAATATTTGACGTCACCGTTGATTATCTGATAGGAAACACCGAAATAAGAGCACGTAATGCCAAATGCAGCGCGGTAATGCTGACCGAAAGCGAAGCGGAACATATCCGCAAATGGCGGAGCCTGCCTGCGCCGATACAGGATAATATCGACGAGCTTATCTCAAACATTACTACAAAAAGAGAATAAAGAAAACGCCCTGTTAATTCAGAGCGTTTTAATATTATTCGATATATCGCAGCATCAACATAGGGTTGAAGCACAGTTTCCGGTGCACTACAATAAACGGAAGATCATTCTGAAAGCGACTCTCCATCGTTATTCGTGATTGCGAAATAATTGCATTCTTTTGCAGTTCCTTTTGTTCTATTATGAATATAACGGAGGGAGTCATGAAATGAAAATGCTTAAGCGACTTATCTCCAATACCATTTAGTTCAGTCCTATTCCCTCGCGGTTGTATAGAGCGCAGTGAATATGGAAGGGCTTAATCCAACTATAAAAACCGAACGAAAAAATTCTATTGGGCGGAGCAATGCAGATTACAGCATTAATCATATTCTTTGATTATGATTTCATTTGCTAACTCATAAAAACAGACAATTCGCTAAATTCCACAAGAAAATATGTTGCTTTTTTGGAAGGTTTGTGGTATACTATATAAGGCGTAATATGATGTTGTACATACTCATGCTTATTGATAACCTATTTAATGGAGGGCGCATATGAATATTAAATTAGAGAATATCGGTATTATTAAAAACTCCAATATCCAATTAGATGGGCTTACTGTAATTACAGGACAGAACAACTCGGGTAAAACAACCGTAGGAAAAGTAATATATTCATTGGTAGATGCAGTTTCTAACTTATCTGCCAAAGTGGAAAATGATAGAATTAAGTATATCGCTGATGTATTAAATGATATTCAGAATGATTTCGAAATATTTAGACTATCCCGACGTTTCTCAGGCGAGAATGAACCTTCAATTTTTTCCAAAGGCTCTGCTATCGATTCGTTGATATATAGCTTCCATATGACTCCTAGAGGATTTTCTTTTCCTGATGAATGGGATAGTATTGAAGTATTTTCCCATTCGTTAAGAGACGAGTTAAATGAGTTTAATGTTGATTTAATTGATGAAAATACTTCATTTTTCAAATACTATAGTAGATTTTCAGTGAGACGCGAGAATGTTGACGGGGTAAAAAACAGAATAAAAATCCAAATTGATAAAGCTGTTTCTATGCTTGATAAAATGTTCGAGGCTTTAGAAAGAGATCCCGACCTAATTGATTATGCGCGCGAAAGCATTAATCAAACCCTTAGGGTGGAATTTTCGGATCAAATTCAGCCAATAGCAGTTGATGTTGAAAAATCTAGAATTGAAGTATCAGATAATGACACAATTATGTTCGCATTTGATATTAATAACAACAATCTCGTCAACAATGGTCGCCCTGTTTTTTCCGATGTCACGTATAAAAGAGCTTATTTTATTGATAATCCTTTTGTGTTAGATTCCATGCCATATCGAAAGATGTATGTATCACATGACTTAGATAATAGTACAATATTGGATACCAGCAGGATTCTTCCTCATGAAATTAAGTTGAATTCTGTATTAAAAAGCAGAAAAGCAACCACTGTCTTTGAAGAAACTGTCATTAACCATGGTCTAACTGAAATCAAAGAGAAAATTGATGAGGTTTTATCTGGGGAATTTGAATTCAACTCGGATGGTGAATTCTATGTTAAAGATGGGAAGAAACTGCACTTAACCAATTTAGCTACAGGTTCAAAAATGTTTTCCATATTAAAATTGTTAGTGGACAAAGGCGAAGTTGATGAAAACACTCTGCTGGTATTGGATGAACCGGAAGCTCATCTTCACCCAAGTTGGCAGAATAAATTTGCCGAAATAATTGTTTTACTGGTCAAATATCTTAATACTGGGGTGCTTCTTACAAGCCATAGTCCGAATTTTGTTTTAGCAATTGATGCATATATGCGTAAGTATGATATTATTGATAAGACGAACTTCTATCAAACAAACCACTTTGATAACGGCTTAGTTGAGTACGTTAATGTCAATGATGACTTGGGACTTATATACGATGATTTCATGCAATATTTATCAGAAGTTAAAGCATTAAGAGATCACTACTATTATCATTTGGGTGAAAAACATGATGACTAAAAACATCTCTATGTATGCACAGAATAACTGGTTATCTGATAGGTATTATAATACAATATCAAGAATTTCGGATCCAGGAAACGGTCAATCACTAGTTCAAAGTTCAAAAAAGATATTTTGGTTTGATAATATTTCTAGCGATTTATATCCTGGTAATCATAATTTACCTACTTCAGCTGATGGAGTCATCATTACTGACCGAATGATTTGCTTTGTTGAATTCAAAACAGGATTTAAGAAAAAGATAACCAAACAGAATTTTGATGCTGATAAAGTAACCTGCGAACATATTCATGACATATGTTATGAGTATCTAGATTTGTTTATTAAAAATCAAAGAACTGAAACTGAGCAACTAATTTGTTCTATTCGTGATAAGGCTATAGAAAGCTATATCACACTCGAAAAAAAGTTACTTCCAATTTGTGCATTAGTAGGTGATCAAAAGTACAAACTGGTTTTTATTGCAGTAATTGATGGCAATGGGGAAGATGATATGGAAGCGACATTAGGTGAATTGTGCTCAAAAGAGCCATCTCATGAAAATTGTTTCAATGATGTTCGCAAAGCATTAAAACGTTGCGCTAATCAAAAAGATGCTGCCGGACAGGACTATTATTATGATGAAATAAAGGTAATGTCACCTGCCGAGTTTCTTTCATTTATCAACACTTGCAATCTTTCTACATAATAGAGTTATTAGTATTAGCCGCCCTTCCCTCTATCGTAGCCCTCAGACTCTTAACCTTTTCGATATACGCATAAATCTCCTTTTCAAGCTCCTCGCTGCCGCTTTCTTCGTATTCCCGAAGCATAGCCGCAGAGGTGCGTATAAACTCGTCGTGAAGCGCCTTGTATTCGGCTTTGTCGGCGTCGCAAAGACGTTCCCAAGCCTTATTCTTATGCATAAAATTCTCAAAGCTATACTTAATCCGCTGGCGTAATTTGAAAACTCCCTCGGAGCATTTCTCCCTGTAAATTGCCTTGCTGTTCTTCTTGCGTAAAACCTTGCACTCCTCGCAATACTGCGTATTCTTCGACTTTGCAAGGAAGAAGCTGCCGCACAGCTTGCACTGAACGCAGAACACCTTTCTGCTCATCATATAGCGAGAATACTCCGTCAACAGCGCCGACATCTCGCTGCAATTAAACCGAATAACACTGCAAATCTCCGTGTCCTGCGGAGATTTTTTCTTTTTCAGCGTGGTGAATGTGTCGGTAATCAGCGTTTCCACGTCATCACGGAACTGCTCTCCCAACTCCGCACGGTCAGGCTGTTTCAGCCCCAAGCCCAACCGAGCGTTCATATATAAAACGGTGGCGACCTTGTACCATTTAGAGATAGTCCTTGCAAGCAGGCGTACAGTAACGCTTTTGTCTGCCTTGAAAAAATAGTCGAGGCTGTTCAGCGTTTCAGCAATTCTGCGGCTGTTGGAGTTCTTGTCGCGAAGGTTAGCGTAAAGCCTGTCCGAAAGTTCCTGAAGCTTCTCCACGTCCGACAACGACTTGAACACATCAGCTGCCAAAGTTCCGAGCGGCTGTTCACGAAGATATATGTCCAAATCCTTGACGGAGAGGTTTGGGCTGTCAATTTTTTTCAGAACCTTTTTGATGATTTTTGTCGAGCCGCCGATTAGCGTTTCGGTGCTGTCCGTGAGCAGAAGAACCGCCTCATAGTCGTATTTCACATCAAATTTCTTCTCAAAATCCATAGAAAACCACCTCGCTTACAAGGATAATGTACTAACAAAAGCGCCAAATAGGGCTGAAACAGCCAAATATCCACCTATAATTATAGCATAATACAGCCGATTGTGACAGAATACAACGGTTTTACAAGGATAAAACACAAAAGCACACCAAACCGCATTATAAAAGCATTTTCCTGTTTCTAAAATTTGGTTGTGCCGAAATACTATCCTTGTATAGTATATCACAACCTATTGCATTTGTCAATCCCGAATGGTAGAATATTGTCAAGGGACGAAGCTTCACCCGACATTCCGAACAACACCATTCAAGGAGGTAACTTTTATGACAAACGCAAAGAGAGAAGAAATTATTGCGACGATGAGCAGCTTGCTCGAACAGCTTGTAAAGAACGACCCGCCGAAATCCGAAACAACCGCCCCGCCCGAAAAGGTTGAAATGCTGACGATAAAGGAGTGTACCGAGGCGGTCAAGGGTCTGAACGAGTACACGGTTCGGCAGCTTATCGCCCGTAAGGAAATCCCCTCAATCAGAACGGGACAAGGCAAGCGCGGGAAGATACTTGTTCCGAAAGCGGCTCTGCTTCGCTACTTTGTCGGCGCATAATGTGTGCAGCTTTTTGCAGTTCCTTTTGTGCTATGATGAACAAAAACGAAGGGAGCAAGGATAATGAAGATACTTGAACGGCTCAACCCCACGAACACAGGCTCGTACAACCGCCCC
Source organism: uncultured Clostridia bacterium (assembly GCA_945923775.1). Lineage (GTDB taxonomy): Bacteria > Bacillota > Clostridia > Oscillospirales > Ruminococcaceae > CAG-115. The sequence continues at coordinate 13,355 of CAMELR010000005.1, forward strand.
ATTGCTCACGCTTTGGGGCTGGGTGCGGCGGTGGTTTACTCGGCACTTATCTCAAAGTACGAATATTATTACAAGCACAATATGCTCGATGAGGAAGGTTTCTTCTACTCAACGATTGCGGATTTGCAGGAAAGCACCTCTATGGGCAAATGCCAACAGAGCAACGCAATCAAGGTGCTGACCGATGAAGGCTTGGTGGAAGTTTGCAGGCGCGGTATGCCGGCAAAAAGATATTTTCGTGTCCGTGATGATGTGGAATTGCTCGACAAGTTTCTCAAACAGGGTAAAGAAATAATCACCGAGCTCAACCCTATTGCACAGTTGGACGATAACCGTCAAACTTGTTGTACGGAAACCGAACAACAAGTCGGCGGTTTTTCCGACAACAAGTTGGCGCAAAACGAGCCTTATACTATAAATCCTAATATAATAAAATCTAAAGAGAATAATCCTAATCTATCAATCCACGGCGGCGCCGATATGATTGATATGATGGATAATTCAGCCGAGATTGTTTCCGTTGAGGAGCGAGATAATTACCTTGAACTTATCCGTGAGAATATCGAGTACGACTGCTTCTCGGAGGGCGAACAGGAAAAGGTTGACGAGCTGGTGGAGATTATGCTTGATGTAGTGTGTTCGAGTAAAAGCGTTATTCGGGTTCACGGCGAGGACTTGCCACACGAGGTGGTTAAGAGCCGCTTCCTGAAACTCAATCACGAGCATATCGAATATGTGCTGTTATCGTTGAAGCGAAACACAAGCGACGTGAAGAACATCAGAGCCTATCTGATAACCACGCTTTATAACGCTCCGACCACCATTGACAGTTACTACACCGCTCTCGTTAACCACGATATGTACGGGAGTGCGTGACAGCTCGGAGAGAATTTTTCTTTCAGATTTGAAAAGAAAAATTTTATCGGGCTGGGCGAGTTTTCGCTCCTGTCCGCAGAGGTCGAGTGAGAGAGGTTTGGGGATTTTACCCCATACTCTCGGAACAGTCGTTTGAGAGCGATTTACGCTTTTACCTTGTTTCACGAGGGAGTTAGTTGAGTGGGGGTTGAGATTTTATCTCAAATCTCGGAGCGATAAGCAAAAAGGGGTTTGGGGATTTTTCCCCAACTCAATGTGATAATGACGGGCGGAGCTTGTCACTATCACTATTGAGTATAGCAACAACGACTAAAACCGAAAAATATGCTCGATTTCTTAAAAATGTTTCAACGGGCATTTTGAAGATAAATTGAAAAACTGCTTTTAAGCAGCTGCCGGCGTTTATGAGATAAATTCAAAAACGGCTTTTCAAGAGCAGGCACGGCTGACAGGATAAATTTAAAAAACAGGCGAAAGGAGATGTATGCTATGAGCGAGGTAAAATCAAATGGACTGTCGGTTTCGTTCCGTGTGGACAGCGGTTATCTCGACCACAACAACCGAGTTATCACCGCCCACAATGTTGATGTTTCAAGAACGGCAGATAACATTACCTACACCAAAATCGACTTGCGGGATTTCTATCAGCAGGTCTTTGGCGAGGCGATTATGGAATACAATCTGAAGCAAGGACGACCTGACCGAGAAATTCACGATTACTACGAGCAAGTCAAAAAATCGAAAAAGGTAAAACTGTTCTATGAGGTGGTTGTGCAGTTCGGGGATTTGCACGACTGTGGACTTGATACACAGAATTGGGAAACGGCGAAAGCTATGCTTGATGAGTATATGAGAGAATTTGAAAGAAAAAATCCGAACCTAAAGGTTTTCAATGCGGTAATGCACCTTGATGAGAGTACGCCACATCTGCACATCGACTTTGTTCCCGTGGCTCACAAGGGACAGCGAGGTATGTCGCTGAAAAACTCAATGAGCGGGGCGCTTCGGGAACAGGGGTTTTCCTCGTCAAACAAAATGCAGAACGAGTGGACAGCTTGGTCGGAAAGCGAGCGTTCGGTTATGGAACAGATTTTGCTGAAACACGGTTTGCGGCGAGAGGATAAAAACGTCCACCGACAGCATTTGCCTGTTGAGGAATATAAGAGGGCTGCACAGGAAGCGGAGAGTATCAGAAAAATCAACGCCCACATTAACGAACTGAAAAAGAAGCCCGCCGAGGAACTGACCTTGGAAGAAGCTGCCCTTATCAATAATCAGAACGATGTTATGCGTGAAAAGGTTACGGAGTTGCGACAGCAGTTTGAGGATATGAGCAAGAAAGCAGGAGCAGATTTCGTCCCTGTTAATATATACAGCCCCGACAAATTACAATACATAGCAGACGGGTTGGCTCGTGCGAAAATACCTTGCGTTGCCGAAAGCAACACGCTTTATGTTCCCGATTACGCTTTGGGGACGGCAAAAGCGATTGCGTCCCACTACAAGCCTGACGAGAAAGCGCCGACTATCCGTGAGCAGATTAAGCTGGACATTGACAGGCTGGTGTATAGGACGGAAACCCTTGACGATTTGCTCTATCGGTTGCAGGAGCGTGGTTATGAGGTCAAGGAAGGCAAGTATATATCTGTGAAGCACCCGTCTGCGGAGCGGTTTATAAGACTGAAAACTCTCGGTGACGAGTATCTACCCAAAAATCTTGAACAGCGCATAGCTGAAAAGGATATGTTTACCGACCGTGTGCGGTATGAAGTGCAGAACGCAAACCCGATTGAGAAGCGGTTTCACATTACTGTTCTCAATGTTGCGAATGCTGTCAAGCAGTTCCGACTTGACCCGAAGAAAACGGATAAACGTCGGTACTATTTCTTCCAAAATGACGCTCGGATTAACTACCTATCTGAACAGCTTGTAGCAATCGCCGAGTTTGGCTTGACCTCCCGTGACAGCATTTATGCAAAGGCGCAGGAGCTTCAGTGGACGATACACAAAATGCGTTCAGAGGGCGATAACCCCGAAGAACAGGAAAATGCCTTAAAGCGTATTAACACGCTGATTAAGGCTTATGAGGAGATTGTTGAGGGCAACTACATAGACAATCTTATAAAGGCACAACAGGAAGAAAAGCAGGCTGCACAGCAGAATGCAAATGCACACAAAGATACAACGAAAAAGGCACAGAAAAGATAACATACCTCTTGACAAATCGCGCTTTAAAGTGGTAAAATAGAATTGCAGAGGGTATGTCATAAAATCTATGATATTGAAGGAGAATATTCTTATGGCTACCATTACCAAACGAGGGGAAACCTTCAGAATTAAGGTGTCATTGGGCTATGACGCCAACGGCAAACAGATTGTCAAGTCCACCACATTCACTCCCCCAACGGGAGTAACGCCCAAGAAAGCGGAAAAGCTGGCGAACGAATACGCTTTCGAGTTTGAGCGACATTGCAAGGGCTACGCGCAGCTCAACGAAAATATGCGCTTCTCGGAGCTTGCGGAATGGTACTTTGAAAACTACGCTCCTGTGGAACTGAAAGAGGGAACGCTCTACAACTACAAAAGCGCATACAAAAACCACATTGCTCCTGTTTTCGGGAACGTGAAGGTCAAGGATATAAACACTCCAAGGCTGACGCAGTTTGTACAGTCTCTGAAAGTTAAGCCCGAAACGGTGCGGAAGATTTATGTTGTCGTACAGAGCATTTTTCACAGGGGCGTGGAGCAGGGTTTCATCAGAGATACGCCGTGCAGGAATGTCATTCTTCCGAAGAACAAGAGCAAAAAGAAAAAGCCTGTCCTTGACGAAGAACAGACAAAGCGGTTTATGGAGCTTCTTGAAACAAAGAGCTGTGACCTTGATGTTAAGCGAATGATTAAGGTGCTGCTTTACACGGGTCTGCGGTGCGGTGAAATGCTCGCTCTTTCGTGGGAGGATATCGACTTTGATGGAATGACAATCTCGGTAAACCACAACCTTGCGGATGTCGGTGGTAAACACTGGCTGACAACCCCCAAAACCGAAAGCAGTATCCGTACAATAGGAATGAGCAAGGCGCTTGCGGATATTTTCCGTGAGCAGAAAGCGTATCAAGAGCGGTTGGCGGGAGGGCTCGGCGATAGCTTTGCTCACCCCGAAATGGTGTTCACCTCCGCTAACGGCAACTACCGTGACAGGTCGGCGCTACGAACGTCGTTCAAACGATTTCTGAAAGGCACGGAGTTTGAATTCCTTACCTTGCACCAACTCCGTCATTGCAACGCAACCTTACTTCTGAACAGCGGCGTTGACCTGAAAATCGTATCGGAACACCTCGGACATTGCGACATAGGCGTAACGGCGAATATCTATGCCGATGTTCTCAAAAGCACCAAAGCAAAGGTTGCAGACCTTGTGTCGCTTAAATTAGCATAAAAATATCCTCCCCGAATACTCGGAGAGGATATAAAGACCAAATAAAGACCAAGTTGATAACTGTATCGCCGCAAACCGCATTGTAATGCGATTTGTATCGGCTCTGATTATCTCTTGGAGAACTGAGGAGCACGACGTGCAGCCTTGAGACCGTACTTCTTTCTTTCCTTCATTCTCGGGTCACGAGTGAGGAAGCCTGCCTTCTTGAGGACGGGGCGGAGCTCATCGGAGTACTGGAGGAGCGCTCTGGAGAGGCCGTGGCGGATTGCGCCTGCCTGACCGGTAACGCCGCCGCCTGCAACAGTAGCAACGATGTCGAACTTCTCGATGGTGTCTGTGAGGGTCAGGGGCTGACGAACGATCAGCTTGAGGGTCTCCAGACCGAAATAGTCGTCGATGGAACGGCCGTTGATAGTGATTGTGCCGCTTCCGGGATATACTCTTACTCTTGCAACAGAGTGCTTTCTTCTGCCGGTGCCATAGTAATAAGGCTTAGAATCGTACATTATTCAGACCCTCCTTATATTTTGTATTCAACGGGCTTCTGAGCCGCGTTGTTGTGCTCTGCACCTGCGTAGCAGCGCAGTCTGGTGAGAGCCTTTCTGCCGAGTGTTGTGTTGGGCAGCATGCCGTTTACAGCGATGGTCATTGCCTTCTCGGGGTTCTCCTTCATCAGCTTGTCATAGCCGACTTCCTTGAGGTGGCCGATCCAGCCGGTGTGCCATCTGTAAACCTTCTTCTCCAGCTTCTTGCCGGTGAGGACTGCCTTTGCGCAGTTGATGATGATCACATGATCGCCGCAGTCGCAGTGGGGAGCGAATGTCGGCTTGTGCTTGCCTCTCAGAATGTGAGCGGCTGTTGCAGCTACACGGCCCAGGGGCTTGTCTGCTGCGTCGAGAATATACCAGCTGCGCTCAACTTCGGCAGCCTTAGGCATATAAGTTGACATATTTGTTTCCTCCTTATTTAATGATGATCCTGGCATTTCTACACAAATGCCACATGCAACATTTGATATTATACACGTTTTGTTTTGCTTTGTCAAGACCTTTTCGGCGTATATTTCAAATATATTATATTTTCTTTCGGTTTCTCTGCAAATCTCTCTGCTTATCTCGGTTTCTCTGGATTCGTTTCACTTTTTCTTCTAGTGGCAAATACAAGAGAATAAGCTAGTATACGCAAGAAATAAAGAGCATTTATGGAATGTGTTTAATTTGCTTAAAATTGTCTTCGGAAACTGCCTGATTTTGGACTGCTATTTTGCCCTGACCACATATGAATGTTTTACGTCAGTGACTCTGAGAGGCGGCTGCGCCGTGGCAGGCACCCGCACAGGAGCATCTTTTTCATATGAATGCCTCCCAGTGTTATACTATAACAATATTAGACCAATCAGGACGGTGAAGAAATCGGCGTACAAACCAACATTTTTTGATACATTTTGTATACTACGCTCAAAATATGACAACGCGTTGACTTATATGCTGCGGGGTTTGTAATAATATTAAAATATACACATTGTATACAGCCGACTGCATTTAATATGCGTCACTTTTTCGCCTGGAATTGACAAAATCGTGATATGGGTGTATAATAAATAAGTGTGCGTTTCTTTAATAGCACACAGACGGTAAAAAATCTGTATAAAATTTTACTGAAATGCTGAAACTTTTTTCAAATTAAGCCTGACTTCTATTATGCAGGCAGTTAAGCGAGGTGAGCAACTGCGTGGGAAATCCAGATTTAGACAGCTATTTTGACGCTGTATACGCCGAAACCTTCAATTCCGTTTCAAAATTTGTGGTTAGCCACGCAGCCCGTTTCCAGGATTCTGAGGATATCATTCAGAATGTCTACACGAGATTCTATAAGAGGATCTCCGAAAAGGGATTCGCTGATATCGAATCAGCGGAGGCTTTCCTTATTAATATAGCCAAGTTCGAGTGTCGGAGCATGTTCTCCGGTTTCATGCGCCGCAAGGAGCGCGACGTTATCCTCTCGGAGATCGACGAGGAACAGTCCGCCGCCTTTGAGGCTGAGATGTCCCGGGATCAGAAGCTTCTCGAGGACGTCATGGCCGACAAGATCCTTGCAAAGCAGATCTTCGATGATATAATGTCCGACGACGAGACCGTCGGGAAAATTTTCTACCTGCATTTCGTCTGCGATATGAAGCTTGAGGAGGTCGCGAACCGCCTGGATATGAGGCTTTCCACCGTAAAAACCAAGCTTTATCGCACCATCGAGAAACAAAAGAAGAAATTCGGTATTTAACGCCGCGGAGTATTACCGCCGGTGGATATTACCGGGAGTTCTGATAAATTCCGGCATGCGTGTAGTTTAAACGGTAATATCCGTTCAGATTATTACGCAGAGTTACAACAATTTCAGCTAAAATCACATATAATATTACATGAGAAAGGAGGTCTGCTCGTATGAACAAGAACGAATTCTACAAACAGCTTATGAGCGAATATTCGTTTGACGCCGACAAGATACGCGAAAACGCGAAGCGCGGAAAGAATGCGCGGCAGAAGCTCCAGCCCATGTATATCGGCATGACGGCGGCAGCGGCTGCGCTGGTTGTCACGGTGGGTACGCTGGCAGCAGTGAACCTTACGAAGGACAACGGCGTTTCCCTGACCGACTCGGGTCTTGCGACGCTTTCCGCGAACGACCGCGTTATCCACGCGATAGAGCAGCTCGAAAAAGAGCGCGGCAGCGAGGAGTCCAAGGATTTCCTCGTGAACTTTGCAGCTCCGATGTCCCCGGCTGAGGTTCAGGCGGTGCTGACCGGAGCGGTGGACGGCTCCATGCCGGTAAAGACGCTCTATTTCGCGGACGGCACCAAGATGACTAACACAGACAGCATCGGAAAGGTGTTCACCTCCGGCGCCGACTGCCAGATAACAGGAGCGGCAGTGTACTGCACAGGCGACACCGCAGCGAAGCTCCAGAGCGACCCCGCAGTATTCCTTGTTGAATCAATGACCGAGAGCGACTACGAGAACGCAGCGCCGGTCAATATCAGCGAGGTAGACACCACGGAGGTCACACTGCCTGATAATTCCAACGTTGTTGCTTCGCCTGAGAAGCCGGATAACAGCAGCGTTTCCGGAGCGGGAACGTCCGAAGGGCTTGACGGCACGGTAGAGCCGGAGTCCACCGAGGAAATGGACGGCACCAGCGAGTACGGAGAGGACCCCGCCACGGCAGAAGCTGTGACGGAAGAGGGAAGCTCCGAAGCTCCGGCGGATACGTCCACAGACCCGTCTGTTCCTGAAAATCCTGCGGAGACCGACGTCCACGGAACTGTCGACACACCGTCGACTACGGTTCCTTCTGAGATTGAAAATGCTCCGTCCGAGCTGCCCGCTGACAAACTGCCAGAAGGAGTTACTCTCCCGGCGAACGGTCAGGCGCTCGACAACACGCTTTATATAGACGCTGACGCGGCGTTCTTCCTCACGGAAGATACCTTCTTTGTGAAGAACAGCAGCGGGGTAGCGCTCTATCGCTACGCCGACGGCGCTGAGACGCTGATATGCTCAGAGAATATTACTGATCCGAAGATCGTTTGGGTCGATGAAAACGGCGGTAAGCTGCTTGTAAGCGGCATGAGCGAGTACGATACCCGCGGAAGGCTTCTGTGCGTGAACGCTCAGAGCGAATATATCGAGGATCTCCACACTGAGGACATGGTAATGTCCGGAGTGCTCCAGAGTGCAAGCTATAATGCAGACAGCAGTCTCCTTGTGCTGAATGTCCGCGAGGACGGCAGATACTACATCATAACTGCTTCCTGGGACAGCGGCAAGGCTGAATATATCGCAACTCCGTATGATTCCAGCAACAAGCTGACTGTAGCGGCGGCTTACGGCGGCACGGTCTACTTTGCTGAGAATTCCGGCGGTACTACCAAGCTATATTCCGTTGACCAGAACGGAAATGTGTCCCGCGTCAGCGATTTCGGTCAGATAGTTTCCGTTAGCAGGAACCTTGCGTTTACACATGCAGTATTTACGCCGGATTCCGGTTCGGCGGCGGGTTCCGTTGAGGTGTTCGACCCTGAATCAGGGAAGCTCATTCAGATCTACGGTTCGGGTAACAGTAGCGTAAGCTTCGGTGCTTCCAGACACAGCTACTCCTGCGCGGGAAGTGTTTACACTATCTCCGGCGGTATGGCTGCAAGCTCCGGCGGGCTGAACGTGACCGCAGCCATCGACTACAGAAAGAGCTTCTCGGAGAAATATGCGGCGTCAACAAATTCTGCCGGCTACGTTAAGATCACCGACAGCATTTACACCGTTGCTAACAAGTCTGCGCTGATGACGTTCAGCGATATCACTGAGAATTCGTCTGCGGAGCTTCGCAGCGTAGTGAACGGCGCGATAGGCGTCAACAATGTGATCGCTCTCGGCGAATGCCGTCAGAACGGCATTACAAAGCCGGAAACCCTTGTAGAGTGCATTGAGTACTACTACACTAACAGAGCGGTTTCCGAGCTGATGAAGCGCTGCGGAATAAGCACCCTCGGCGCACTGCATTACTCCGATGGAGGTCTGACTGCGGTCAACACTTCCGATACGGTGCTTGTGATAAGCAGCAACAACGGCGCTTCCGCTTCCGGAATGCTGTATATCCGTGCTGGAAGCTTTGCGGGGAAAACTGCTTACCGCTCTGTGAGCGTAAGCTTCACAAAGTCTGACGGCAGATGGAAGCTAGATTCCGTTATTTAAGCAAATTACTCAGAACCGTCCGCGGTAAACGGGCGGTTCTTTTTTGTCACGACGGGTGCTGTGTGCTGAATCACCTCGTTTTTACCCCGGAAAGTGAAAATTTTGAAAAAAGTATTAACATTTCATTAGAAATGTGCTATAATATAATGTGTATCTCTGTTAGAGAGTACACGCCGTACAAGACATGGACAAACCGCGCCGCATGAGCAGCGCAGGGGTGACTAAAGGTATGAACAAAAAGAAGATACGATACATCAAGATCAAGGAGGAACAGCCCAAGAAGCGTTCCTCGAAGAAGTCGCGCAGCCGCGCGGCAAAGAATTTCGGACATGCAATGACCATCGTCGGCACGACATTCTCCGCAATGCTGCTGATACTGGTCATCATGGTGTGCATCGTTGCGACGGTGCTTGCCGTGTACGTCCTGGACTTCGCGGATAATTCCTACGACGCGAACCTAAAGGACGTCGAGATGAAGTACACGAGCTTCGTCTACGGCTACGACGAGGATAACGAGCTTGTCGAGATAAAGCGCCTTGCCGCAGAGCAGAACCGCGTCTGGGTCGATTACGAGGACATGCCCAAGTGCCTCATCGACGCAGTTGTAGCCTCCGAGGACAAGCGTTTCTACACGCATAAGGGCGTTGACTGGTACAGAACTGCCGGAGCGTTCTTCTCGAACGGCGACAGCGGCGGCGGTTCCACGATAACCCAACAGCTTGTAAAGAACCTCACCGGCGATAAGGAAGTAAGCTGGGAGCGTAAGCTCCGCGAGATCTTCCGCGCGCTCAGCCTGGAGGAGAAGTACACCAAGATCGACATTCTTGAGAGCTATCTGAACCAGATTTGGTTCAACGGAATGATCTACGGCGTCGGCGCAGCGTCGGAGTACTACTTCGGCAAGGACGTTTCCGACCTCAACATCGGCGAGGCGGCCGTTCTCGCGGGAATGATACGTAACCCCTCCAAGATGTCGCCGTACTATGACCTCGCCCGCAGCAAGCAGCAGCAGAATTACTCGTTGCGCTGTATGTACGAGCAGGGCATGATCACCACGAAGGAATACGAGGATTACCGCCTGAACCGCATTCAGGTGCACTTTGCAAAGCCGGTCTACGGCGATGATTACGGCTATATCGACGAGCGCACGCTCACCGACAGCACGGACGACAGCGACCTTGACGCAGAGGTGCAGGATAAGCCCTACCGCGCATACAAGTGGAACGGCGACTACGAAGTCAGCCAGGACTGGTATGTTGACGCGGCGATAGACCAGGTCATCAACGATTTCGCCGACCTCAAGGGAATCACCTACACATCGGCGAAAAACGAGCTGTACAACGGCGGCTATAAAATCTATATAAATGAAAATATGAAGCTCCAGAAGATACTGGAGGAAAAATACCGCGACCCGTACACGGTGCTTTCATATTACAATGAGAATGCGGCGGAGAAGGATCTGATACAGTCGGCGTTCATTGTGATGGACTACACCGGAACGGTTCAGGCGGTTGTCGGAGGTCTCGGTGAGAAGCCCGGCGACGGCGCGTTCAACCGCGCGACCCAGGCAACGAGATCGCCGGGTTCAACGATGAAGCCGATATCCACTTATTCGCTGGCGGTGCAGAAGAATCTCATCACATATTCTACGCTGATACCCGATGAGGCGATAAACATCGGCACACAGGACGAGCCGCAGATATGGCCGCAGAACTACGGCGAGGTATGGGGCGACGGAACGCTCCGCCCTGCGTGGTACGGCGTTCAGCACTCGCTGAATACGCTGGCGGTAAGAGTCGGCAGAATGAACACCACCAAGGCGATGTACACTCAGCTCACGCAGATGCTCGGGTTTACTACGCTGGTGGAGTCGGATATCGCGCTTTCGCCGCTGTGCCTTGGTGCGCTGACTAACGGCGCTAAGCTGGTGGAGGTCGCCGGAGCTTATCAGATCTTCGGAAACGGCGGCGTTTATTACCGTCCGATGTTCTACAGCAAGGTAGAGGACAGCAAGGGCAACGTCATTATGGAGCAGGATTTCTACGGAACTCAGGCGATCGACAGCGATTCCGCGTGGGTTACTAACCGTATGATCTACAAGGTAGTAAACGGCGACAGCGGTACAGGTCCGAAGGCGAAGCTCCCGAATGTGGAGGTAATCGGTAAGACTGGTACGTCCAACGCCGGCACCGACCTGCTGTTCATGGGACTTACGCCGGAGTACATCGGCGGACTGTGGATAGGCTACGACGACAGCCGGGTTATCGGCGGAGCCGACGGCTGGAAGGCAGTGGCGCAGATCTGGCACGATGTTATGATCGACATTCAGGACACCTCTCAGGTGCTGAACTTCGTTCCGGATCCCTCGGTTGTGGAGCGCCAGTACTGCACGATGACAGGTCTCCTTGCAACGAATAAGTGCAGCTCGACTAATACGGGCTATTACCGTGCCAGCAACCTTCCGGAGTACTGCAACGGCGATCACGGCACTATCAGAAAGCAGATCAAGGCAAATAATCCGCAGTGATTCTGAATTAATAAGCCGTTCAAGACGGAAAAAAACGGGCAAGCTTCATGCTTGCCCGTTTTTATCATCAGTAGAATAATCAGCCCTGTCCGTAATAAGCGTTGGCTCCGTGCTTTCTGAGATAGTGTTTGTCCAGAAGCTCCTGCTGCATTCTTCCGGCAGTGGGAGCTATCGTCAGCGCGTGGTAGTTCATGAACGCGACTTCCTCCAGGACTACGGAATTGTGGACGGCTTCGTGAGCGTCCTTGCCCCAGGTGAACGGACCGTGGCTCTTTACAAGCACCGCCGGGATAGTCATCGGGTCCACGCCGTCGAAGGTCTCGATTATGACCTTTCCGGTCTCCTTTTCGTACTCGCCGCGTATCTCCTCCGGGGTCATAGCCCGGGTGCAGGGGATCTCGCCGTAGAAGTAGTCGCCCTGGGTGGTGCCCATCGGCTGAATGCCTACGCCAGCCTGCGCGAAGGAAGTCGCCCAGCGGCTGTGGGTATGAACTACGCCGCCGATTGCCGGGAATGCGCGGTACAGCTCCAGGTGAGTGGGAGTGTCGCTGGAGGGCTTCCACTTGCCCTCGGCTACTTTTCCGGTTGCAAGCTCGACTACTACCATGTCCTCGGCGGTCATGCCCTCATACGGAACGCCGGAGGGCTTAATTACTATCATTCCGCTCTCGCGGTCAACCGCGGAAACATTGCCCCAGGTGAACGTTACAAGGTTGTATTTCGGAAGCAGAAGATTGGCTTCCAGGACTTCTTGCTTTAACTTCTCTAACATATTGTGTACCTCTTTTATTTCGCGGCTGCGTATTCTGCGGAAAGTCCGCGCTTGTAGTTCTCCATGAATTTACGGAATCCCTCCGCGCCCTTTTCCTCGGGCTGCAGCGTTGTGGATTCCATGCCGCCAAATACCTCACTGTCGAGGAACTCCGGCAGGGACTTTCCGCCGCCGCATACGGAGTAAGCCGCCAGCAGAGCCATTCCCCACGCGCCGCCCTCTCCGGCGGTTTTCATTACCGATACGGCACAGCCGAGACCGTCCGCGAGGAACTGCTGAGCAACTCCCTTTGTCTTGAACAGACCGCCGTGTCCGGTGATCTTGTCAACGGAAACCTGCTCCTTGTCGAACAGGATATCCATGCCGAGTTTCAGCGCTGCCATCGTGGAGTAAATCTCCGCGCGGAAAAGGTTCGCGAGATTGAATTTTCCGTCCGGAGTGCGGAAGTACATCGGTCTGCCGTTCTCCGCGCCTGCGACAGGCTCGCCGGAAAGGAAATTGTACGCTACCGTGCCGCCGCAGTCCGGGGCGGCGTTGAGCGCGTTGCGGTAGAGCATTTCGTACAGCGCCGGCATTTCCACCGGGTGCCCGCTCAGCTCCGCGAATTCACTGAACACCTTTACCCATGCGTCCAGTTCGGAACAGCAGTTGTTGCAGTGCACCATAGCCACCGGAGCGCCGTCCGGGGTGGTCACTACGTCTATTTCAGGGTAGTAGCCCTTGAGCGGCTTGTCCAGCACCAGCATTGCAAATATTGAGGTTCCTGCGGATACGTTTCCGGTGCGCGGAAGTACGCTGTTTGTCGCGGTCATTCCGGTGCCTGCGTCGCCCTCGGGAGGGCACACGGGAACTCCCGGCTGGAGGTTTCCGCTCGGGTCGAGGAGCTTTGCTCCCTCAGCGGTCAGCACCGCTTCCGAGGCTCCCGCGCTGAGCACGCCGGGAAGCACGTCGGGCAGCCTGTGCCCGAATCCCTTCTTCGCGAGGAGTTCGTCGGTCTTTGCGATGTATCCGGCGTTGTACTGTCCGCCGTCCACCGGGAAGATTCCGGAGGCCTCTCCAACGCCGACATGGCGCTTTCCGGTCAGCCGGAAGTGGATATATCCCGCAAGAGTGTTGATGTGCGCGATATTCTTTACATGCTCCTCGCCGTTAAGTACCGCCTGATAGAGGTGTGCTATGCTCCAGCGCTGGGGTATATTGAATCCCAGCAGCTCCGACAGCTCGGAAGCTGCCTGCTCGGTTATCGTGTTTCTCCAGGTGCGGAACGGAACCAGCAGTCTGTCGTCCTTATCGAACGCCATGTATCCGTGCATCATGCCGGAGATTCCCATTGCGCCGTAGCCTGTGGGAACTACGCTGTACTTCTGCTTGACGTCCTCCACAAGGCTGGCATAGCAGTGCTGTAATCCGGTGGTGATATCGTCGAGGGAGTAGGTCCACACGCCGTTTTCGTAGCGGTTCTGCCAGTCGTGGCTGCCGCTGGCTATGGGCGCAAAGGTGTCGTCGATGAGAACCGCCTTTATTCTGGTGGAGCCGAACTCTATGCCGAGGTAGGTTTTGTTATTCTGTATTTTTTCCTGTATAGTCATGCTGATCTCCTTAAAACTGGTCAAACCTTGCAGTAGATGACCGCATAATCAAACGGGGAAACGTGTACCTTACCGTCCTTTATGCCCTTCTCGTAGCGGTCGAACGCCGGAACAAAGTCGTAGAACATATCCGTTTTGTCGTTGACGATATCAAAGGTCCTTCCGCGGGTGCTCTTGTTGAGGTAGATTATCGCGGCTTCACGGGTTATCTTGTCGTAGCGGGCGAATACGCACACGTTGTCGTCCACCTCAATGAACATCAGATGCCCCTGCTCGAACGCGTGGGTACCCTTGCGGATCACGCCGAGCTGGCGTGTGAACTCGATGAGGTCGAGGTTTTCACGACCCCAGGGGTAGCAGCGGCGGTTGAACGGATCGCGGTAGCCCTCCATGCCTGCCTCGTCGCCGTAGTAAACCGACGGCACGCCCGGCAGGAAGAACTGAAGCACCATCGCGCACTTCATCAGCGAGATTCCGTACATATACTGCTGACCGTTAAGGTAGCGCTCCGCCTGCCAGTCCTTGCCGTTCCAGCCGATCTCGTCGCCGGCGAGACGCGTCAGGGCGCGCTCGGTGTCGTGGGTGGACAGGAAGTTCATCAGCATGTCGATGGCGGGCTTGGGGTAGTGGTCGAGGATAGTCATTATGCTGTCGGTGAACGCCTTTGCGTCGGCGTACTTGACGTAGTTCAGGATAGCTTCCTTGAACGGGTAGTTCATAACGCTGTCGAGCTGACCGCCGATGAGGTAGCGCCTGCGTACGCCGTAGCTCTCCTTGTTGGAGGCGTCCTCCCAGACCTCGCCGTATACTATCTTGTCGCCGCCCTTAGCCTTGACCGCCTTGTTGATGTTGTCGAGGAATTCGTCCGGCAGCTCGTCGGCTACATCGAGACGCCAGCCCTGCGCGCCGAGGTCTATCCACTTCTGGAGGATACCGTTTTCGCCGCAGATGTAATTCGTGTACTCAGGGTTGTTCTCGTTTACGTTCGGGAGGGTGGTGATCCCCCACCAGCTTTCGTACTTATCCGGGTAGCCAGTGAAACTGTACCACGGGAAGTAGGGGCTGTTGCGGTCGCGGTAGGCTCCGGTGTTGTTGCCGTATCTTCCGAATTTGTTGAAGTAGATGGAATCCGCGCCGGTGTGCGAGAATACGCCGTCCAGTATGACGCTTATGCCCATTTCCTTCGCCTTGGCGCAGAGCTCCTTGAAGTCCTCCTCAGTGCCGAGCAGCGGGTCTATCTTCTCGTAGTTCGCGGTGTTGTAGCGGTGGTTCTCGTGAGCCTCGAAAATCGGGTTGAGGTAGATCACGGTAGTTCCCAGGCTCTTGATGTAGGGGAGCTTCTCGATGATTCCCTGAAGGTCGCCGCCGAAATAGTCGTTGTTGCGGACTATGCCCTTTTCGTCGGGCTTGTAGTAAGGCGTAGCGTACCAGTCGTCGCGCATTATGCGGTCGGTGGGGACGTTCTCGTGCGGCTTTCCGCTCTTGCAGAAGCGGTCGGGGAATATCTGGTACATGATTCCTCCGCGGATAAACAGCGGGGTGTACAGATTCTCGTCAAATACGGTGAGCTGGAACAGCTCCTCGCCCTCGAACACGCCCTCGGAAGCGCCGCGGCGCTTGATGTAGCGGCGTCTGCCGTCCAGCACGCAGGTGAAGTAGTAGTGATGTATTCCCACGTTGTTCGGTGTGAAGCAGCAGGAATAAATGTTGTCATCGCCGCTTTCGTCCTGGAGTACCAGCTCGATGAAGCGCTCCTTGTAGCCTGGGCGGAACATTACAAGCGTGAGGTCGGTGACGTTCATATGCTTTGGCAGGCGTATGTTGTAGATACTCGGCTGACCTCTTCTGAGCGCGCCGAAGGGGTGCTTGTATTCATTGTCGAAGCAGTCAAAAATCGGTTTTCCCATGAATTTCTCCTCTTAGATTATAATACGGAAAAAGGCGGTTAATGCCGCAGCCATACAGCCGCGGCATGCCGCCTGAAATATTTCGTTTTCGATTACTTGAGGTTCCAGATGTCTCTTGCGTAGTCGGTAACTGCGCGGTCTGCGGAGAATCTGCCTGCGCCTGCGATATTGTACAGGGACTTCTTGTTCCACTCAAGCTGGTTTTTGTAAACCTCGCTGATGTAGTGCTGAGTGCCGCGGTAGCTGTCGAAGTCTGCCAGCGCCATGTAGAAATCCTTGTTTCTGATGGAGTTCGCAACTTCCTCGAAGGTAGCGCCGTTGATGCCGTTGTACATGCGGGCCATAACGTCCCTGATGATCTGGCTGTTGTTGATGTAGTCCTCGGGGTGGTAGCCCTTCATGCGAAGCTCGTTGACCTCGGGAGTTCTCATGCCGAAGATGAAGATGTTGTCGGTGCCTACAGCCTCGTGGATCTCGACGTTAGCGCCGTCGTAGGTGCCGAGGGTCAGCGCGCCGTTGAGCATGAGCTTCATGTTGCCAGTACCGGAAGCCTCGGTGCCTGCAAGGGAGATCTGCTCGGAAACTTCCGCAGCGGGCATGAGTATCTCGGACAGGGTCACGCGGTAGTCCTCCAGAAATACTACGGAGAGCTTCTCGCGGATCTTCGGGTTGTGCTTGATCTCCTCGCCGATGCACCAGATCATCTTGATGATCTGCTTTGCGATATAGTAGCCGGGAGCTGCCTTGGAAGCGAAGATATAGGTCTTGGGAACGAAGTCAGCGTCCGGATTCTGGAGCAGGTAGTTGTAGTCGGCAATGATGTTCATTGCGTTGAGCTGCTGGCGCTTGTATTCGTGCAGACGCTTAACCTGAACGTCGAAGATGGAGTCGAGGTTGAGCTTGGTGCCGGTGGTCTTTTCAACGTACTCAGCGAATGCCTGCTTGTTCTGCTTCTTGATCTTGCCGAGCTGCTCAAGCACGTTCTTGTCGTTAGCGAATACCTGGAACTTGATGAGCTCTGCGGCGTCCTTCTTGAAGCCCTCGCCGATGCACTGGGAGAGCAGGTCTGTAAGACCCTTGTTGCTCTGGAGCAGCCATCTTCTGTAAGCGATACCGTTGGTAACGTTCTTGAACTGGGAGGGTCTGTCAAGAGCCTGGAGTCTGAATACGTCGTCCTTGATGATCTGGCTGTGCAGCTTGGATACGCCGTTTACGCTGTGGGAAGCAGCAACGCAGAGGTAAGCCATGTGGATCTTACCGCCCTGGATAATGGACATCTTGGAAACTCTGTCGCTGTCCTGGGTTCTGTTGAACAGATCCTCGCAGTAGCGGCGGTTGATCTCGCAGATGATGGAGTAGATTCTCGGGAGGATCTTCTCAACAAGGCTCTGATCCCACTTCTCGAGTGCCTCAGCCATAACGGTGTGGTTGGTGTAAGCGAAGGTGTTGGTAACGATGTGCCAAGCCTGCTCCCAGCCGTAGCCGCACTCGTCGAGGAGTATTCTCATCAGCTCCGGGATAGCGAGGGTCGGGTGAGTATCGTTGATGTGGATAGCAACCTTCTCGTGGAAGTTCTCCAGTGTGCCGTATACGTTCATGTGGCGCATTACGATATCGCCGACGGAAGCGGCGCACATGAAGTACTGCTGGCGCAGACGGAGCGCCTTGCCCTCGAGGTGGTTATCGTTCGGGTAAAGAACCTTGGAAATAGCGTGAGCGATGTTGTTAGCGCCCATAGCCTTAGCGTAGTCGCCGGTGTTGAAGCTGTTCATATCGAAGGACATGGACTCAGCGCTCCACAGACGGAGCTTGGAAACGCCCTTGCTGTCGTAGCCGGAAACGTACATATCGTAGGGAACAGCGTTTACTGTGGTGTAGTTGACGTGCTCGAGGTGGTGGTAGTTATCCTCCCAGTATTCGTTGATCTGACCGTCGAAGTGAACCTCGATAGCCTGGTCGGGAACCGGAACGAGCCAAGCGCCGCCGCCGGGGAGCCAGTTATCAGGAAGCTCGGTCTGCCAGCCGTCAACGATCTTCTGCTTGAAGATACCGTACTCGTAACGGATAGAGTAACCGGTAGCGGGATAGTCGCAGGTAGCGAGACCGTCCATGTAGCAGGCTGCAAGTCTGCCCAGACCGCCGTTGCCGAGACCTGCGTCCGGCTCCTCGTCGTAAACGCTGTCTATCTTGATGCCCATATCCTTGAGAGCTTCCTCAGCAACGTCCTGCATGCCGAGATTGTAGAGGCTGGTCTTGAGGGAGCGGCCCATCAGGAACTCCATGGAGAGGTAGTAAACCTGCTTTCTGCCCTTAGAGTTGCAGTCGTGCATAAAGTTGTGACGCTTTTCCTTGAGGTAGTTGACTACAACGGAGGAAAGTGCGCGGTAAACCTGTGTGATAGTAGCGTTCTGTGCGTCGGTACGGAAATCGAATTCCAGTATGCCGTCGAGCTGTCTCTTCAGTTCGTCCTTAGTAAACGGAGAATTCATTCTTTTTGTTGACCCCTTTCAATATGGCGCTTTGCACCTGTTACATATTTTTCACCATCTATCATTATACTATTTTCTCCGCGGAATTTCAAGGATTTAAACGCATAACTGTGAAATATAACAATAGTAACATATTGATTTTGAGTAATTTAGACAATATTCCTAGAAGCGCCTGGAAACACTTTGAGTATTAATTGACCCTGCAACGATTACAGTCTAATATTATCAAGCGCAATGTCCTGGCGACGACCGTTGATTTACTCTCCGCAGCCGCGCAAACAAGCTGACAAGCAATAAGAAACCGTAAAAAAAGACGGCTCTCCGGAATTTTCTGGAATTCATTGTGCGGCTAGAAATTCCGGGCGTAAGCCTGCAGCGCAAAAAAAGCGCAGGCACGTTTGAGTACCTGCGCCGTTTTATTCAGTCAGGAGACTTTCAGAAGGCAATCAAGCCTTGTTGAGTCTAGCCTCGATCTTGTCGAGCTCATCATAGAGAGCCTGCGGAATGTTGCCGCCCTTTGCCTTGATATCATCGTTGTAATATCTGCGCATTTCAGCGATCTCCTTCTTCCAGAGGTCGATGTCAACTGCGAGCAGCTTGTCCTCAACTTCGGAAGTAACCTCGTCCTCGATGCCCTTGAGGTTGATGTCGCCCTTCTTAGGCAGGTAGCCGATAGGAGTCTCAACAGCGTCAACCTTGCCCTCAACGCGCTTGATGATCCAGTCGAGTACACGCATGTTGTCGCCGAAGCCCGGCCAGATGAAGTTGCCGTTCTCGTCCTGCTTGAACCAGTTAACGTTAAAGATCTTAGGAGCCTTGTCGCCGAGCTTCTCGCCCATCTCGAGCCAGTGTGCCCAGTAGTCGCCTACGTTGTAGCCGATGAACGGCTTCATAGCCATAGGATCGTGACGGAGAACGCCTACAGCGCCGGTAGCTGCTGCGGTGGTCTCAGAGGAAACTGCGGAGCCCATGTAGGTGCCGTGTACCCAGTCGAAGGACTGATATACCAGCGGAGTTGTGGAAGCACGTCTGCCGCCGAAGATGATAGCGCTTACAGGAACGCCGTCCGGGTTGTTGAACTCAGGAGATACGCAGGGGCAGTTGATAGCCGGAGCGGTGAATCTGGAGTTCGGGTGAGCAAGCTTCTTGTTCTTGCCGGTAGCGGGGTCGATCTCAGAGGTGAACTCAGGACCGTTTACCTTTGCGCCCTTCCACTCTGTTGCGTCAACAGGCGGGTTCTTGTCGAGACCCTCCCACCAAACGGTGTTGTCTGCATTGTTCAGAGCAACGTTGGTGAAGATGGTGTTCTTCATTGTGGAAGCAAGTGCGTTGTAGTTGGACTTAGCGTTTGTGCCGGGAGCTACGCCGAAGAAGCCGTTTTCAGGGTTGATAGCGTAGAGTCTGCCGTCCTTGCCGGGCTTCATCCAAGCGATATCGTCGCCTACGGTGTAAACCTCGTAGCCCTGCTCCTTGTAAACTGCCGGAGGAATGAGCATTGCGAGGTTGGTCTTGCCGCAAGCAGAGGGGAATGCAGCGGTGATGTATCTCATCTCGCCATCGGGCTTCTTAACGCCGAGGATCAGCATGTGCTCAGCCATCCAGCCCTCGTTCTTGCCCTGGTAGGAAGCGATACGCAGTGCGAAGCACTTCTTGCCCAGCAGAACGTTTCCGCCGTATGCGGAGTTGATGGACCAGATCGTGTTCTCCTCGGGGAACTGAACGATGTATCTCTTCTCGGGATCAACGTCAGCCTTGCTGTGCAGACCGCGAACGAAGTCGTTGGAGGTGTCGCCGAGGTTCTTGAAAGCGTCAGCGCCCATTCTGGTCATGATGTTCATGTTCAGAACTACGTAGATGGAGTCGGTCAGCTCAACGCCTACCTTTGCGAGGGAGGAGCCGATCGGACCCATGGAGTACGGGATAACGTACATTGTTCTGCCCTTCATTACGCCGTCGTACATCGGGGTCAGCATTGCCTTCATTTCCTTAGGATCCATCCAGTTGTTGGTGGGGCCTGCGTCCTTCTTCTCACGGCAGCAGATGAAAGTTCTGTCCTCAACTCTTGCAACGTCGTTGGGGAGTGTTCTGTGATACAGGCAGCCGGGGAGCTTCTCCGGATTCAGTCTGTACATCTTGTCCTTATTGCCGTCGGGCAGGGAGCAAACCTCGTCGGTAAGCTCGTCGAGCTGCTCCTTGGAGCCGTCGATCCAGATCACCTGGTCAGGCTTTGTAAGGGCTACCATCTCGTCAACCCACTTGATAACGTTAGGGTTCTTGGTTAATACACCGGGATTTCTTGCCATAGTAGTTATCTCCTTCTGAAATTTTTTTGGAATACGAGAAAGCCAGCGGCTTCAGACGGCTGCATACACTTTCTCCACAAATAACATTATACCCGAAATTTTGCAATAAGTCAAGTCGTAATCCTCGATTTTTTGAGAATTTTTTAACAAATGCATATGAAAATTGTATGATAAATATACCTTAGAAATGATCGGCTCACGCAGAAGCCCCGGAGGACGCTGTTTCTCCGCCTGAGGGCTGTGTTAGTTTACGGGTCGCCGGTACATCGGCGCATACTATATAAACAGGCAGGATTCACACCCTGCCTGTTTTGTATTGCCGCCGAAATTCCGGAGCGGAATTATCTGTTGCGCTCCTTCATAGCGCGTTCGATCTCGCGGCCTGCGTCGCGCTTTGCCATATCGTCGCGCTTATCGTGGAGCTTCTTGCCCTTGCAGAGTCCGACTTGCACCTTGACGCGGGAGTCCTTGAAATACATTGACACCGGCACAAGCGTGTAGCCGCCCTGCTTCACCTGACCGAACAGCTTGAGTATCTCCTTCTTGTGCATCAGGAGCTTCCGCGTCCGGTAGGGATCTTTGTTGAAGATGTTCCCCTTTTCATAGGGGGAGATGTGCATGTTGCGGATAAAAGCCTCGCCGTTCTCTATCGAGATCCAGGAATCCTTCAGGTTCACGCCGCCGTTGCGAATGGATTTGACCTCAGTGCCGAACAGCTCGATGCCTGCTTCGTAGCTCTCGATAATGAAATATTCATGCCTTACGATGCGGTTTTCCGCTATAGTTTTTGTGTTCATTTTACCTCCGTGAGGCGGTTATCAGTCAATGCCCACGATGTACTTCAGGATCACTACTGCGTCGTCTGCTCTTACCCAGCCGTCGCCGTTTACGTCAGCGGCAGCCTTCTGCTCGTAGTTTTCGAGGGTGGTCTCGCCGATGACTGCCTTGAGGATAGTCACTGCGTCGAGCGCGGTGCAGTTGCCGTCGCCGTCAACATCGCCGGAAACGATGAGGGAGTAGGAAACGTCGCTGTTGGGAGCGGCAGCCTTCATGCCGGTAGCGATGTACTGCGTCTCGGAAGCGGCTGTGCCGTCTGCGTTTGTGATCTTGATGAACTCTCCGTTTTCGATGTTGTCGCGGAAATCAGCAACGGTGTACTTCTTCTTGAAGCCGGCAGCGATGGTGCGCTTGTCGTTGTTGATAACGAAGTTGGAGGAGATCATCTGGAAATTCTGAAGCACGGAGCTTATGAAGTAATCGCCGCCCTCGCTGAAACTTGTGGTAACGGAGCCGTTCTCGACTGTTACCTCTCTGATGAATTCAGACTTCTTGGTGGCTGTGTTCCACTTATAGAGTCTGTAAACGCCGTTCTTGTATACCTTTGAAACGTCAAGTGTGAGTTCGCCGATTCCGGGGAACGCGCCGGTCTGCTTGAAGGAGATTATCTGGTAGTCGCTCGCGGAGCCTACTTCAAAGCGGATCTGCTCCTCGACGCTGCTGGTGTAGAGCACTTCGGGGTCGAAGTCAGCGGGCTTGGAAACGTCGGTGCCGGTGAACTTCCAGCTATACTTGGAGCCGTCGCGGGTGGAACCCTTGGCGGTGATGGACTTGTTTTCGCCGTAGATGGACTCGAACTCAGCCTTGGTTATCTTGTCCGGAACAGACTGCTTTGTAGCTACAAGCCCGTTCTGAGCGTCCTGGAACGCCTTTATCGCCTTGTTTGCGTCGTCGAGAGAGGTAGAAGCGTCCGAGGAAGCGTCAGTAAGCAGCGCGGTAGCTTCCGCAAGGGGCTTCCAGCTTTCAACGGTGTAGTCCTCCTCCTTGTAGGTCTTGGCGATGGTGAGGAGGTCGGAAAGTATCTTCTTGGTGTTGGAGTTTACGCCGCTTACGAGGTTCTTCTTAGCCTCGGTCAGGCTGTCGTAGGCGTTCTGGAGCATGTCGCTGTCGGTGTTGCTGTAGCTCAGGATAGCCTTTGCGGTGCTGAGCTGATTTGAGAATACCGTCCAGCTCGTGGAGGTGTAGGAATCCTTCGTGAGCTTCTCGCACTCGGAGATGAGGGTCTCGAGGCGGAACTTAACGGTTGTGGGGTCGCTGCCGTCGAGGAAGTACACCGTAACGGTGGTGCGGATATTCGGGTTGGAGCTTACTCCGGAGCCGAACACGGAAAGTTCGATGGTGCCGGTGATCTTTCCTGACTTGCTTACCACTCCGTTGGTCACGTTGGAGCTGAAGTCGATATCGAAGTCGATGTTCTCGTTCTTGAGGTAAGCGGAGTTGTTCTTCTCGCTGTCGGGAATGTTGTAAGTAGGCAGGTCGGGATCGTAGAAGTACTCAGGGAGCAGGCTCTTGTCGCTGAGCGTAACGGTTGAGAGCACCTTGTCCTTGAATGCGTTGATATCCTTGTCGGTGAGCGCGTCGCCTACGCCGAAGTAGTAGGTATCCGGAGTTACGACGATCTTGCGCTGATTAGTGGAATTAAGAAGGTTGTTGTTGATCTTCTTGGTGGCGATGTTGAGCGCGGAGAACCATGCGGGTACGCTTGTAAGGTAGTTATTGCTGAGGTCGACGGAGGTCAGCGCGATATCCTTTGAAAGGTCGAGCGTGCCGATGGTGGAGGTTCGCAGCTTGTTGTTGGAAAGGTCGAGCGTACGCAGGCGCGGCATGTACTGCACGATACCCGGTATGGACTCAAGACCCATTCCGCTGAGGTTGAGCGAGGTGATGCGCTCCAGGTTTCCGAAGGTGATCTCGGTGTAGTCCTTGACGTTGGTGGCGGACTGGATCGCCTTTATGAACTTCTCGTTCGGCACGGTTTCGCCGGTTCCGCAGAACAGGCTGGAATCGTAATACCATACGTAATCATTGGAATCATAGTCTGTTACCGCTGCGAAGCTTGTAAGCGGCATTGCGCCCTGAACCGCTCCAACTGTAAGGCAGCCGGAAAGAACCGCAGCAGCTATTCTCTTGTTGAGTTTCATAATTATCCTCTCCTTATATATTTCCTCAATTTCCCATATGTAATGCCAGTTACGGCATTGTAATCATGATTAGTATAGCACAATTTCAGGCGTTTGGCAAGAGCTAATTAAGTAATTTTCCATAAAATCTGAGATTTTTACACAAAAAACCCCATGCGTGAAGCATGGGGCGTTCCTGTTTTGGCGTCTTAGCTGGACCGAATCCGGCGCAGTATCAGAAGTCGATATCGTTTACCGCGGAGTTTGCAAGCTGAAGCTCCTTCTTGGGAACCCTTTTCAGCGGAGAATACACGAACTTCTTGCAGGAGTCGTAAGCCTTTACGTCGCCCATCTTGGAGCAGTGTATCTTGTCGCCTTCGCCGGCGGTGCCTAGCTCGCAGTATTTGCAGGAGGGCTTGATGTTGTTGCCGAACAGCTTTTTCTTTGCCATATGAATTCCTCCAGTCGAATCATAATAACAGGCCTGCGCCTTTGTATCCTTTATTATAGCATAGAAGTGCTGAAATGTCTACCACAAAACGCCAAGATTTTTCATTCTCATTTTTGTTGTTTTTGCACAAAAGTCTGGCTTCCCACTCCTGAGCGATTCAACAACGAAAAATCAAATCAGCTCACCGCCGGCAAAATCACCACTTTACTATTGACTTTTGGCGAAAAAGATGTATAATAAATATGTATGCGTATTCCTTATGGAGTAAACAGATAAATTTTGCAAAACAAAGAGGACAAACATTATGAAATGGACTGGACTTAATGATCTCCGCGAGAGCTACCTGAGTTTCTTCGAGAGCAAGGGACACCTGCGCCTGAACAGCTTCCCGCTGGTTCCGCAGGGGGATAATTCTATCCTGCTCATCAACGCCGGAATGACCCCGCTGAAAAAGTACTTCCAGGGCATCGAGGAGCCGCCGCGCCACCGCGTAACTACCTGCCAGAAGTGCATTCGTACACCTGATATCGAGAACGTCGGCAAGACCGCGCGCCACGGCACTTACTTCGAAATGCTCGGCAACTTTTCCTTCGGCGACTACTTCAAGCACGAAGCCATCGCATGGGCGTGGGAGTACCTCACCAAGGTTCTGGAGATCCCGCCGGAGCGCCTGTGGGTCACCATCTACGAGCAGGACGACGAGGCTGGCGACATCTGGGCTAACGAGGTCGGAGTTCCCCGCGAGCGTATCATCAAGCTTGGCAAGGCCGACAACTTCTGGGAGCACGGAAGCGGTCCCTGCGGCCCCTGCTCTGAGATACACTACGACCGCGGCGAGAAGTACGGCCACTTCGACCACATCGGTCAGGACAACTTCGAGGAAGTCGGCGACTGCGACCGTATCATTGAGATCTGGAACAACGTATTCACCCAGTTCGACAACGACGGCCACGGCAACTACACCCAGCTCAAGACCAAGAACATCGACACCGGCATGGGTCTGGAGCGTCTCGCATGCGTAATGCAGGACGTTGACAACCTGTTCGAGGTCGACACCGTTCAGAATATCCTCAAGAAGATAAGCTCCATCGTCGGCGTTGACTACAAGGCAGACCCCGTAAAGGACATCTCCCTGCGCGTTATCACCGACCACATCAGAAGCACCACTTTCATGGTAGGCGACGGCGTTCTCCCCTCCAACGAGGGCAGAGGCTACGTTCTCCGCAGACTGCTCCGCCGCGCTGCAAGACACGGCAGGCTGCTCGGCTGCACCAAGCCGTTCCTCCACGATGTATGCGACACCGTTATCAACGAGAACCTCTCCGCTTATCCCGAGCTTGACGAGAAGCGCGCTTACATCAAGAAAGTCATCAAGACCGAGGAGGAGAGCTTCGCAAAGACCATCGACAAGGGTACCGATATTCTCAACGAGATGATCGAGAAGCTCCAGAGCAGCGGCGAAAAGGTGCTGCCCGGCGCTGACGTATTCAAGCTTCACGACACCTACGGATTCCCGCTCGACCTCACCAAGGAGATACTCGAGGAAAAGGGACTCGAGGCTGACGAGGAAGGCTTCCGCGCACTCATGCAGGAGCAGAAGGACACCGCCCGCAAGAACAAGAAGCTCGGCGGCGGCTGGGACAACGCGAAGAACTCCGCGCTCGACGCCTACAAGACCACATTCGTGGGCTACACCGAACTTGAGAAGCAGACAAAGCTGCTCGCCATCGTGAAGAACGGCGAAGTTTCCGAACTCTGCGAGGAGGGCGATGATGTTTCCGTAATTCTGGAGGAAACTCCGTTCTACGCTGAGATGGGCGGTCAGGTCGGCGACTGCGGCACCGTAGTTTCCGGCGACAACGTTATCGAGATCACCAACACCCAGAAGCTCACAAACGGCGCGTTCATCTCCAACGGTAAGGTAGTAAGCGGCGGATTCGCTGCCGGCGAGACCGTAACCGCAAAGGTAGATACCGAGAAGCGCGCGGCTACACAGCGCAACCACACCTGCGCCCATATCCTCCAGGCGGCTCTGAGACACGTTCTCGGCGACCACGTACACCAGGCGGGTTCCTATGTTGACCCGTATCAGTGCCGTTTCGACTTCAGCCACTTCAGCGCGGTAACTCCCGAGGAGCTTGATAAGGTCGAGGAGTATGTAAATAATGTCATCATGGCGGCTGTTCCGGTCGTTACTGAGGAGCTCCCCATCGAGGAAGCAAAGAAGAAGGGCGCTATGGCTCTGTTCGGCGAGAAGTACGGCGATGTGGTACGCGTTGTTTCCGTCGGCGATTACTCCACTGAGTTCTGCGGCGGTACTCACCTGAAGAACTCCTCCGAGGCTGGTCTGTTCAAGATAGTTTCCGAGTCCTCCGTAGCAAGCGGCGTAAGACGTATCGAGGCCGTAACAGGCATGAACGTGCTGAACCTGCTCAACTCCATGAAGGACACCCTCGCGAAGGCTTCTGATGTTCTCAAGATCTCCAACTCCAACGAGCTGGTTCACCGCTGCGAGAGCGTTATGAGCGAGCTGCGCGAGAAGGACAAGAAGATAGAGAGCATGGCTCAGGCTGCGGCTAACGCACAGCTTGGCGACCTCGGCGCAGGCTGCCCCGAGGTGAACGGCGTGAAGATCGTCACCGCTGCGCTGGACGGCACAGGCGCTGACGGACTCCGCAAGATCGGCGATTCCCTCGCGGATAAGTTCGACTGCTTCGTTGCAGTGCTCGCGGGCACCGCAGACGGCAAGAGCAGCATACTCTGCAAGTGCTCCAAGAGCGCGGTCGCAAAGGGTGCGAACGCAGGAACCCTCGTTCGTGAGATCGCGGCTGTCGCAGGCGGCAAGGGCGGCGGAAAGCCCGACCAGGCTATGGCGGGTATCCCGGACGCTTCCAAGATAAAGGACGCGCTGGCTGCTGCCGCTGATATCGCTGCAAAGTATATCAAGTAATTAAAGGCTCATCGGTTTATTTTAACAACGTTAAAATGTCGTTTTCTTTGGTTCCCGGGGAAAACGACATTTTAGGTAATGGGCAAAGTTAAATTATTGTTAATATTTAGAGGCACTTATGGGCGAGCAGAAAATGGCTCCGAAGTCGGCGTGACTGCGGTCATCGGGCTGGTTATGGGAGTTATTTCGCTGCTCGCGCATTAAGCTGCGCCAAAAAATTTCCATGCAACCTTTCATACTATAACCATGTATTATTACAGGAGGACAAAATTATGAACGACTGCTTATTCTGCAAGATCATTTCCGGCGAGATCCCCTCAACAAAGGTTTTCGAAGACGACCAGGTGCTTGCATTCCGCGACATCGCGCCGATGGCTCCCACGCACATTCTGGTTATTCCCAAGACCCACATCGCCGGGGTTGACGAGATCACTCCCGAAAACAGCGCGATAGTTGCGCATATCTTCGAGATGATCCCGATTATCGCCAGGGAGGAAGGCCTCACCGGCGGCTACCGCGTAGTCAGCAACATCGGCGAGGACGGCGGTCAGACCGTACGCCACCTGCATTTCCACATTCTCGGCGGCAAGAAGCTGTCCACCGAAATGGCGTAAGGCGTAATGGCTAAGGGACCTGTATTCCGGCTCACGCCGGAGAATGCGCTCCGCAGTGAGCTCCAGGCGGGGAAGGTGCGCCCCGCGTATTTCTTCTACGGCGAGGAGGACTTCCTCACCCGCACCTACACCGACATGGTGATAAAAACCGCCGGGGCGCTCGAGGGCGACGGGCTGAACCTGCTCAAGCTCCGGGGAGTTCCCGACATGGACAAGCTGTCCGACTTCGCGGAGAGCATGCCGTTTTTCGCGCCGAACAAGTGCGTCCGCATAACCGACCTCGACCCGGAATCCCTCGATAACCAGCAGCTCAAGGATATGATAAAGCTGGTGGAGGAGCTTCCCGAGACCACCGTGATTGTGTTCGCGCTGATAACAACCGCGCTCGACGACGTCAAGCCCAAGGCAAAGACCAAGAAGCTGGTCGAGGCAGTGGAGAAGCGCGGAGCGGTCTGCAAGTTCCCGCTGCTTAGCGTGAACGCCGTTGCGGGAATGGCGGCGCGCAAGGCTGCGAAGGCGGGCTGCACGCTTTCCGCGCAGGACGCGGCGTTCCTTGCGGAGCGCTGCGGGTGTTCGCTGACGCTGCTTCAGACCGAGGTCGAGAAGCTCTGCACCTACCGCCAGAGCGGGGAGATAACCCGCGCCGATATAAGCGCGTTGGTTCCCCGGACGCTGGACGCCAGCGCCTACGACCTTTCCGAGCTGCTGTTCGCGGGGAACTGCGGAGCGGCTCTGCGTATGCTCGACGACCTGTTTCAGCAGCGCGTGGAGCCTGTGCTTATCCTTTCGGCGGTGTCCGGGGCGTTCGTGGACTGCTACCGTGGGAAACTCGCGGTCAGAGCCGGGAAAAGCTCTCAGCAGGCTGCCGCTGATTTCGGCTACTTCGGCGGCAGAGCCTACTATTTCGGGAAAGCCTGCACGAAGGCGCGGGGGCTGTCCGACGGCTACCTCAACGCCTGCATGGAGGTGCTTTTCCGCACGAACCGGCTGATGAACTCCTCCAAGACCGACAGTCGGCTGCTGCTTGAGCGGGCGTTCACCGAAATCTCCGCATTGAAAGGCGCACGGGTATGATACGCGTCAAACAAGCAATAATAGTTGAGGGCAGGTACGACAAGATACGGCTCTCCAACATCGTGGATACGGCGATAATATGCACGAACGGCTTTTCCATCTACAAGGACGCCGAAAAGCAGGAGCTGATAAAGTCCCTGGCGGAAAAGACCGGCATAATTATCCTCACCGACAGCGACAGCGCGGGGTTCCAGATACGCTCGTTTATCCGCAGCATCGTCAAAAAGGGAGAGGTGCTGAACGCGGTGACGCCGGATATTTTCGGCAAGGAGCGCAGGAAGCTCCAGCCCTCGAAGCAGGGGAAGCTCGGCGTTGAGGGGATCCCGGACGAGCTGATAATCGAGGCGCTGAAAAACTGCGGCGCCGGGATCGACGGCGAGGCTCCGGAAAAACACGAAGAGCCGCTTACCCGCACCGACCTCATGGAGCTGGGTCTCATCGGCGGGGAGAACTCCTCGGAGCGCCGCCGTGAGCTGCAAAAGCGCCTGGGGCTGCCGGAGCTGCTTTCCGCAAAGCTGCTGCTGGAAATGGGGAACAGAATGTTTTCCCGCAGCGGATTTATAGAAGCCGTCCGGAAAATGGACGAAGAACAAAAGTAACAAGGGTGCATTTATGGTATTTTCCAGCTTAACATTTCTGTTTGCGTTTCTTCCGATAACGCTGATATTGTACTACCTCGTGCCGAAGAAAGCCAAGAACGTCGTTATACTGATAAGCGGACTTGTGTTCTACGCATGGGGCGAGCCGATATATGTCCTGGTGATGATACTGTCGACCTTCATCGACTACACCGCCGGCCGCATAATCGACAAATACGACGACCGGCCGAAAATACGAACGGCGTGCCTGCTGGTCTCGCTGATAATGAACATCGGCCTGCTTGCTACGTTCAAGTACCTCGGATTCATCATCGAGGCTCTGAACGCCGGATTCGGGCTTGCTATCCCGAACCCGCACCTGCCGCTTCCTATCGGTATCAGCTTCTTTACGTTCCAGTCGATGAGCTACACCATCGACCTCTACCGCCGTCAGATAAAGGTACAGAAGAACGCGGCCAGCTTCATGGCGTTCGTTACTCTGTTCCCGCAGATAGTGGCGGGGCCTATCGTAAGGTATGAGGATATCCAGAACGAGATCGACGACCGCACCATCACCGAAAAGATGGTCGGCGACGGTATCTCAAGGTTCATCGTCGGGCTTGGCAAGAAGGTGCTCATAGCCAACAACATAGGTCTGCTGTGGACTGAGATAAAGGCGCTGGATTACGGCGAGATATCCGCGGTGACGGCGTGGCTCGGTATTCTTGCGTTTACGTTCCAGATCTACTTTGATTTCAGCGGATACTCCGATATGGCGATAGGTCTCGGAAAGATGATGGGATTCAATTTCCCGGAGAACTTCAACTATCCGTATATGTCGCACAGCGTTGCGGAATTCTGGCGGCGCTGGCATATCACCCTCGGCGACTGGTTCAAGAGCTACATCTATTTCCCGATGGGCGGAAGCCGCAAGGGTCTGCCGCGAACCATAATCAACCTCCTCGTCGTGTGGACGATCACCGGTATCTGGCACGGCGCAAGCTGGAACTTCATGCTGTGGGGAACCTACTTCGGTATCCTGATAGTGATTGAGCGGCTGTTCCTCGGGAAGGTGCTCGAGAAGATACCCGCGTTTTTCAGTTGGCTGTACACGTTCATTATGGTGGTGTTCGGCTGGGTAATGTTCGACGCGGTGGCTCCCGGTACGGTCAGCTTCGGCGACGTTTTCGGGCAGGTCTGGACGTTCATTGCTGCGATGTTCGGCGGAAACGGTGTGTTCATCGACAACACCGCAACGAACTACATCGTGAACTACGGGATTATTTTCGCAGTGTGCATTTTCGGCAGCTCCGATGTGCTCAAGACCATCGCGGACTATATCCGCAAAAAGGCTCCGACCTGGGTGCAGTATGGGTTCCCGGTTGTGGATACGGTCATCATGCTCGCTTCGGTGGCGTACCTTTCCACCTCGAACTACAATCCGTTCCTGTACTTTAACTTCTGAGAAAGGAGAGCCGAATGAACAAGAAATTCCACATGACCCCCGCGAAGCTGACCGCGGCGCTGTTCGCCGTGATACTGCTTACGGTGCCGATAGTTACCATCGCTCTCCCGAAACAGGAGCGCAGCGAAAACGAAAACCGTACTCTGGCGAAGTTCCCGGATATCGTTAACCATACGAAAATGGACAAGGCGGAGAACCTCGGCGATGTGCTTGGAGCTATCCGCTGGGACGACATCACCACCCGCGATGAAGACAGCTGGATGGATAAATTCGAGACTTACTTTTCCGACCACCTGGTAGGCCGCGAGGAGTGGGTGCGCGCCCGCAACGAGATGGAGAAGCTCGCAGGAAAGAAGGAGATCAACGGAGTTTACACCGTTGACGACCAGATGATACAGGCTTTCAAGACCTACGACAAGAGCGATGTTGAGTCCTCGCTGAACGCGATGAACCGTTTCGCGGAGACCCACCCGGATATCCAGGTAAGCTTCATGATGGCGCCGACGGTGCAGGAGCTTTACACCTCGAGGATACCGTCCTATGCGGGGTACCTCAGCGAAAAGACCTTCATCGACGAGTGCTACAAGAAGATGAACGGGATCAGCACGGTGGACTGCCTGAGCTACCTCACGGGGCACAGCTCGGAGTACGTATTCTACCGCACCGACCATCACTGGACGAGCCTCGGCGCGTACTACGCGTACTGCGCGGCGGCAAAGACTCTGGGCTACAGCGCGTATACCCTCGACCAGTTCAATATTGAGACCGCAAGCAGCAGCTTCCGTGGTACCCTGTATTCCAAAACGCTGGACAACGGAGTAACTCCGGACAGCATTGATTACTTCCACCTTGCCTCCGGAGACCCGAAGGTAAAAATGACGGTGTTCGACGGGACTAAGGAGACTGTATACGACAGTCTGTACGTCCGCAGCTACCTTGACGTTAAGGACAAATACTCCAGCTTCACCGGAAGCAATTCGCCGATAGTCACCATAGAGACCGACGTTGACAACGGCAAGAACCTCCTGCTGATAAAGGACAGCTACGCGCACAGTCTGGTGCCGTTCCTTGCTAACCACTACAGCAAGATAACCATGGTGGATATGCGCTACATCAACGTTGACCTTAGCAGGCTTATCGACCTTTCGGAGTACCAACAGGCGATGTTCATGTATAACGCGGTAACATTCAGCAGCGACCTCACGATAAAGAGAATTTCGCTCACAAAGTGACCCGCGGTTCTGGCGGATAATCTGATACGGGCAGGCAATGCGCCTGCCCGTATTTTGTATGCCATCAGAACTTAGCCTGATTTCAGGTGTTCCGGACAAAAAAGATCCCCGGGAAGAACCCGGGGAAAATATATTCAGTAAGGAAAAACCGATGACAATGTTGCGGGGAATTACTTGATGGCTGCGAATGCAGTGTCGAGAGCCTCGATGAGGTCGTCGATGTGCTCGGTGCCGATGGAAAGTCTGATGGTGTTGGGCTTGATACCCTGCTCGAGCAGCTCGGATTCGGTGAGCTGGGAGTGAGTTGTGGAAGCCGGGTGGATAACCAGGGACTTAACGTCAGCAACGTTAGCAAGCAGGGAGAATATCGGCAGGTTGTCGATGAACTTCTGAGCGTCCTCTGCGGTGCCCTTTACCTCGAAGGTGAAAATGGAGCCGCCGCCGTTCGGGAAGTACTTCTTGTAAAGCTCGTGGGTAGGCTCGGAGGCGAGGGAGGGGTGATGTACAGCCTCTACCTGCGGGTGCTTGCTGAGGTACTCAACTACCTTCAGCGCGTTGAATACGTGGCGCTCAACACGCAGCGAGAGAGTTTCCAGACCCTGGAGGAATATGAATGCGTGGAACGGAGAGATAGTAGCGCCGGTGTCACGCAGGAGGATAGCTCTGATGTAGGTCACGAAAGCTGCCGCGCCTACTGCGTCGGAGAAGCTGATTCCGTGGTAGGAGGGGTTCGGCTCGGAGATCCATGCGTATCTGCCGGACTTCTTCCAGTCGAAGTTGCCGCTGTCAACGATAACGCCGCCGATCGCTGTTCCGTGGCCGCCGATGAACTTTGTAGCGGAGTGTACCACGATGTCAGCACCGTACTCGATCGGGCGGAGCAGGTAAGGAGTTGCAAAGGTGCTGTCAACTACCAGCGGGATACCGTGCTTGTGAGCGATCTTTGCGAGGGTCTCGATGTCGGCTACGTTGGAGTTCGGGTTGCCCAGAGACTCAACGTACAGCGCCTTGGTGTTCTCGTCGATAGCCGCTTCGAAGGAGCCTTCAACATAAGGATCAACGAACTTTGCGGTTATGCCGTACAGCGGAAGGGTGTGTTCCAGCAGGTTGTAGGTTCCGCCGTAGATCGTGTTTGCAGCTACGATGTTCTCGCCCTGCTTTGCAAGAGCCTGAATGGTGTAGGTGATAGCAGCAGCGCCGGAAGCGGTAGCCAGTGCAGCTACGCCGCCCTCGAGAGCTGCGATGCGCTTCTCGAATACGTCCTGGGTGGAGTTGGTGAGTCTGCCGTAGATGTTGCCCGCGTCAGCAAGTCCGAAACGTGCTGCTGCGTGAGCGGAGTTCTTGAAAACGTAGGAAGTTGTTGCGTATATCGGCACTGCGCGTGCGTCGGAAGCGGGGTCGGGCTGCTCCTGGCCAACGTGGAGCTGTAAGGTCTCAAATCTGTAGTTCTTGTTCTCTGACATGGTGTTTATCCTCCAAATTATAATGAATTTCGTTCGTTTGTGTTGTTTAGGTTGTTTGGGTTTTTTGGTTGTTCTTTCGCGCCCGTGTTATCGGGATCGTCTTCACATTCGTGACATTCGTGCTGAGCTGCACATTCGGTCGGTTCTTATGGCTTTCATGATTTCTTTCATTTCAGCACCTCCGTGTTTTTCTTTCTGTACTAAGTATATCACAACGGTAGGTATTTGTCTAATCCTTTATTTTTATAGCTAGCTATAAATTCAATTTATAGCTGACTGCTTGACATTTTTCGCGCCAGGCTGTACAATATTAATATAAAGCTGAAAGGAGCACACCGATGAAGAAACTGCTGCTTTCCCTTGCGGGAGCAATACTTATAATAAGCGGGCTGAGCGGGTGTCAGTCCACCGAACTTGTTTCAGGGCTGCCAACGCCCTCCGTGGTTACGGAATCTACAGCCGCTGACAGCGCCGAGGAACCTGGAGCAACTTCCGAAAACAGCGAAGCTGACGGGCAGATCCAGACAACTGAACAATCAACGACAGTGGAAGCTCCCACCGAAGAAGCCGACACTCCGGAACAGCGCGCGGCTGAAATACTCTCAGGAATGACCGCCGCCGAGAAAGCGGGTCAGGTAATATTTGCGAGGTACCCGGGTGAAAACGCGCTGTCCGAGGCGCAGAAATACCACCTTGGCGGTTATGTGATGTTTGGTGTGGACTTCCGCGACAGCACTCCGGAGGAGATAACCGCGGAAATCGCGGAGATACAGAGCGCGTCGAAGTTACGAATGCTGTTTGCGGCTGACGAGGAGGGCGGCACGGTGGTGCGCATCTCAAAGTACCCGCAGTACCGTGCGGAGCCGTTCCCGGCACAGTCTGAGGTTCTGGCGCAGGGGCTGGACGCAGTGAGTTCCGAAGCGCAGGAGATATCCGAGCTGATGAGCTCCCTGGGGCTCAATATGAACCTCGCGCCGGTGTGCGATCTGCCGCGCTCCGATACGGATTTCATCTACGACCGCGCTTTCAGCACTGACCCTCAGCAGACCTCCCGGGCGGTGGGCGCGGCTGTGGAAAGCTACGGGCAGAACGGGCTGATATGCGCCCTGAAGCACTTCCCGGGCTACGGCAACAACCTGGATACCCACACGGGAATTTCAATAGACGAGCGTCCGCTCTCTGAGATCACGGAGCTTGACCTGGAGCCGTTCCGGGCGGGGATATCCGCAGGAGCTCCGGTGGTGATGGTGTCGCACAATATCGTTAACTGCATAGACGACAGCCTGCCGGGGTCGCTGTCCGGGAAAATGTACGCGTTCCTGCGGGAGCAGGGATTCACCGGCGCGGCAATGACCGACGACCTCTCAATGGACGCGGTAGGGGAGTACTGCGGGGAAAATGCGGCGGCAGTCACGGCGCTGAAAGCCGGAGCGGATCTTCTGTGCTGCACCGACTACGCTTCCGCGGCGGAGGCTCTGACGGCGGCGGTGGAATCCGGCGAGATACCGGAGGAGCGAATCAACGAAGCAGTCACAAGGGTGCTGCTGATGAAACTGAACTACGGAATAATAAAATAAAGGAAGTGCACTATGAAATACTACATATTTGACCTGGACGGAACCCTCGCGGACAGCATGGGCTACTGGTACGGAAGCTTCCGGGAGGACGAGCGTTACGACCGTGAGCGAATGCAGCAGGTACGCCTGGCGATGAAGGAGAAGTACGCGGAGATCATTCAGCCGCGCCCCGGAGCGCTGGAGCTTCTGGAGCGGCTTTACTCTGAGGGCGCTGTGATGTGCATTGCGAGCGCTACCGACCGCTGGGTGTCCGAGCCGTTCATGAAGAAATTCGGGCTGGACAGGTTTTTCCGGTTCTATCTTGACTGCACCGAGGCGGGAGCCCACAAGGACAAGCCGGCTATTTTCCTGCAGGCGGCTCAGCGGCTTGGAGCTTCCATAGCAGAATGCACCGTGGTGGAGGACTCCGCCTACTGCGCGGAGACTGCGCACAATGCAGGCTTCCGGGTCATCGGAATATACGACCCGAATACCGCGCCCCGCGGGGACGTTTCGCAGTTTGCTGATGTGTTTATCAGGGAGCTTGCGGAGTTTCCGGATTAATATAAAAGTGCAGACTAACACAGCCTGCACTTTAATTCTTGATTAGAAAAAAGTCCGGGACTGAAATCAAGCAGCCCCGGACGTTTACTTATTCCTTAAAATACTTCTTGATGAAATCCTCAAGCAGGTCTACAGAGCCTTCAATGCCGAGCGCGGAACTGTCGAGACACAGCTCGTAGTTCTCCGGAACGCCCCAGCGCTTGTCAGTGTAGTAGTTGTAGTAGGAGATACGCTGCTTATCCATGCGCTTTACGTACTCCGCAGCGTGCTTCTCGCCGATTCCATAGGCGTTGATAGCGCGCTTTATGCGGTCCTCCAGGGGAGCCGTGATGTAGATGTTGACCACGTTGTTGAAGTCCCTGAGGGCGTAGTCCGCGCACCTGCCGATGATAAGGCAGGATTCCTTCGAAGCTATCTTCTGAATAGCGTTCAGCTGCGCGAAGAACAGCGCGTCATCAAACGGAACTCCACCCTGACCGTAGGTGGTCGAGAGCAGGTACAGGAAGCTGTTCGTGCGGCGCTCGTCGCTTTCCTCGAAGTGAGTCTTGTGTATGCCGCTGTCCTTTGCCGCAACGTCCAGCAGCTTGTTATCCCAGAAGCTTACGCCCAGCCGCTTCGCGAGGGTCTCGCCGATTTCTCTGCCGCCGCTTCCGTATTGTCTTGTGATGGTAATTATCTTCTTAGCCATGATGGATCGCCTCCGTCTGAGTAGCTTCACCTTTTTTACGGTGGTGTTTCCGTTGATATAAGTATATCACGAACGGACGGATTTGTCTACAGTTTTCACAAGAATTTTCCTGTGTGATTTATATTTTTGTGGAATTTCACTACTCTGCCTACTGGATTTTAATTGAAATTGCCCACACTCAACCCATGATGATCTTTTCCAGCTCTGCGGCGTCCTTGGCGAGATATGTAGGGTTCATCGCTGAAAGCTCCTCGTAGCCGCGGAAGCCCCACAGCGCTCCGCAGACGTCTATGCCGGCGTTGTGGCCGGTCTGGATATCAACGTTGCTGTCGCCGACATACAGCGCCTCGGAGGGCTGAACTCCCGCGCGGCGGATAAGCTCATGCGCGGCTCCCGGGTCGGGCTTGGCGGGGAATCCCGCGCCGAATCCGATAACGTCGTCGAACTCGTCGCCGAAGCTGAGTTTTATAAGCTCCTGCGTGAATTCGTGCGCCTTGTTGGAATTTGCCGCGCATTTTATTCCCGCCGCGCGGAGCTTCCTTATAAGCTCCGGAATGCCGGGGTAGGGCTTGGTGCGGTCGCACTTGTGGGCGGAGTAGTACTCCATGAAAATGTCGTACGCCTTCTGCTCGGTCTCCTTGTCGTGACCCGCCGGGAGCATTCTCTCGATAAGCTTCGGAATGCCGTTTCCTACGAAATGCCGATATCTTTCCTCCGGGTGCTGCGGAAATCCCATGACTTCCAGCGTGTGGTTTCCGGCGGCGGCGAGGTCGCCTATGGTGTTGAGCAGGGTTCCGTCAAGATCGAAAATTACAAGTTTATACATGTCGTGCCTCTTTTGTTCGTTGTGTATTTGTGTATTTCAGACTTTTTTCGCGAATACGAGCTTGTCCTGCGTGCTCAGCGTGATGACCTGCCCGGTGTACAGCAGGAAAGTCCCGTTGGGACGGATTATCGCGAACAGCGATTCGTCCGGTTCAAGCTCGATGTCTCCGGGAAGGCTCCCGACGTACTCGGCGGGAGTATTCATCGTGGTGAACTTCACCGGATTGCGCTCGAGGAAAACCTCGGTCTCGCTGCTGACGTCCTCGATGGCGGCGCATGCGGACTGCACGGTAAGCCTGGTCGGGCAGACGGTGTGTATCCCGAAGCCCTTGAAAACGTCCACCTTGTCCACATCGGAGATACGCGCGAACACGCGCTGCACTCCGAAGATCTCCTTAGCCATCTGAGCCGCCATGATGTTCAGGTCGTCGTCCTGGGTGACGGCGCATACCGCGTCGCAGCTTTCTATTCCGGCTTTTCTGAGCACATTCTGGTCGATGGGAACTCCGGTCGTCGTGAACCCGGAGAAATCCCCCGGGAGCCTGTCAAAGCTCTCCTGGCGGCGGTCGATAACGGAAACGTCGTGGCCGCGCTTGTCGAGAAGCTCCGCAAGCTCTCTGCCGACGCGTCCGCAGCCGATTATCAGTATATTCATGTTAACTCCCTCCGGCGGCGCTACTTTCCAACGCAGAACCGCCTGAATACTTCATCTATAACTTCGTCGCCGGCGCGCTTTCCGGAAAGCTCGTATACTGCGTCGAGAGCCTCCTCGAGCATAACGCCCACCGCGTCGGGAGTTACCCCTAGCTGCGCGGCTTCCAGCGCCGAGCTCAGCGCACGGTCGGCGCGTATAATGCAGTCGCGCTGGCGCTCGTTTGCGAGGAATCCTGCGTCCGGGTCCAGCCTGCCGAGATTCAGTTTTTCGCTGACCGCTTTTTCGAGCAGTTTCGCAGGCTCACCGGAGTTTTCACCGGATTTCGCGGAAATTACTGCCGGAACTCCAAGCCTTGCTGAAATTTCATTAAGCTCAAGCTTCTGCGGAAGGTCGGATTTGTTCACGACCGCCACTGTCTTAGCCGGGTCGAGAAGCTCCAGAAGGCGCCTGTCCTCGCCGGAAAGCTCCCTTGAGCCGTCGAACACTGCGAGGACTATATCTGCGTTTTCAAGCTTTTTCAGCATGATATCCACGCCGATTTTTTCAACTACGTCGTCGGTGTCGCGGATACCCGCGCAGTCCGCTACGCGCAGGACTATATCGCCGAGCGCTATCGTTTCCTCGACGATATCCCGGGTGGTTCCCTCGATGTCGGAAACAATGCTGCGCTGCTGACCTGCAAGGCTGTTCATCAGCGTGGATTTCCCGGCGTTGGGCTTGCCGACTATCGCGCAGGAGATACCCTCCCGGAGCATTCGTCCGGTGTCGTATCCGGAGAGCAGGTCGGCGAACATTCCGCGCACCGCCGAAAGCTTCTCGCAGAGCCATTCCTGAGTTACTACCGGGGTGTCGTCCTCCGGGTAGTCTATCCACGCGGAGATCTGGCTGGAGACCTCCATAATGCTGTCGGCGCACTTTTCCATGCGGCGGTAGAGCGCTCCCTCGCGCTGACCGTTGGCGCAGTTAAGGAGCTGGTCTCCCTGGGCGCTGATGATATCCGCTACGGCTTCCGCCTGGGTCAGCGAGAGCTTTCCGTTTAACAGCGCGCGTTTGGTGAATTCCCCGGGAGCCGCCGGCTGCGCCCCCGCCTTCACGCATGCGGAGAGTACGCGCCGGGTGACGTAAATACCGCCGTGGCAGGATATCTCGGCGGTGTCCTCGCCGGTGTAGCTGTGGGGAGCGCGGTACATCAGCAGCACTCCGTCGTCAAGCTGCTCGTCTCCGTCGAAAATTCGTCCGTATGCCGCGCGGTAGCCCTTCATTTCCCGTACTTCCTTACCGGAGACCGGCCGGAATACCTTCGCGGCGATATCCGCGGCGTTTTCTCCGGATATCCTTATAACCGATATCCCTCCTGCGGCGGGAGGGGTCGCTATTGCACAAATCGTTGACATTATTTATTTGTTACTTCTTTCCGAAAAGCTTCGCGAAGAATCCCTTCTTCTGCGGCTTTTCTTCCTTTGCGGCGGGAGCTTCCTTCGGTTTGCCGTCGGCTATTTCCTCGTTGTCTGTGAAAACGCTGAGCAGCAGCGGCTTGCGCTTGAATTCCTCGCCGGAATCGTTGAGCAGGTAGGTGTAGGTGCGGTTGGGCATGAGCGGCTGGTAATCCTCAAGAATATCGCATTCCAGCAGGGATTCCAGCTTCTCCGCCATGCGGTCGGGGAGGCTCTCCGCCGCGCCCTGGTAATATTCCTCACAGGCGATGTTGTACTCCTCCGCAGGATTGCGCCCGGCGATCTGGGTGAGGTGTATTCCCTCGCGGAGGTACGCGGTGTAGTCGAGGTAATCGCACCAGAATTCGTTCAGCAGAGCCGCAAGGACGATGTTCTGCTTCTGCTGTAGCTCTTCCTCGCCGAATTTCTCAACTGCCTTCTCCCAGAGGTCGGGGGCGTGCTTCTGCCAGAGGTCGCTGGAGTAGGTGCCGTCAAGCAGGGCGGTGCGCTTCTCGAAGGTCATCGCGCGGTGCTTTTCGCCTATCAGCGTGTATTTCATGAGCTTTACGCGCTCGTCGAAGGTGTCGCCCTCGGAGATACGCTGTACGCGCTCCGCTTCCTTCAGCAGAGCCTTGTCCTCGATGGGGCCGCTGACGCGCTCCGTGGGGTAGTGCCGCCCGGATACCAGCGACTTCAGACCGCAGCGATCCATTATTTCATCGTCGAGGGAGGAGAAAAACCTGCTCTCGCCGACGTCGCCCTGTCGTCCGGCTCTGCCGCGGAGCTGCTGTGTTATCCGCGAGGATTCACGCATAGCCGTAGCTATAACGAGCAGTCCGCCCGCCTTCTCGACCTCCGCTTTCGCGTGGCAGTCCGCGCCGCCGAGCTTGATGTCTACTCCGCGCCCCGCCATGTTGGTGGATATCGTGACCGCCCCCGGCTCTCCGGCGCGGGAGATTATGTCCGCTTCCG
Source organism: uncultured Clostridia bacterium (assembly GCA_945923775.1). Classification (GTDB taxonomy): domain Bacteria; phylum Bacillota; class Clostridia; order Oscillospirales; family Ruminococcaceae; genus CAG-115. The sequence goes on from CAMELR010000005.1 coordinate 53,473, forward strand.
CTTCGTCGTTTTTCGCGTTCAGAACAGCGCACCCGATCCCGAGTTTGCGCAGTTCATCGGCAAGCTCCTCGGATTCGCCTATGCTTTCCGTGCCGACCAGCACCGGGCGGGATATCTCGTGAGCCTCCTGGATCGCTTCGATGACGGCTTTGCGCTTTTCCGCCTTGTCGAAGTACATCTCGAGCGGGTGGTCTGTGCGTCTGCATGGGAGCCTTGTGGGAATGACCTCGGTGGGGAGGCCGTATATCGTGTCGAATTCCTCCTTGGACTGTATCGCGGTGCCGGTCATTCCGGCGAGTTTCGGGAACAGCCGCAGGAAGTACTGCAATGCGATATTTCCCATGATACGCCCGCGGGAGGTCAGCTTCAGACCGTGCTTCGCCTCGACCGCCGCCTGGAGGTCACCGGGGAACACGCGTCCCGGAGCGGCTCTGCCGGTGAATTCGTCCACGAGGATAACCGCGCCGTCCCGCAGAATGTAGTCCTTGTCCTCCTGGAGCATGACGCGGGCTTTCAGGCAGGCGCAAATCTTCGCGAGGAGCCCGGTGTTCTCAGCGGCGTAGATGTCGCAGGAGAACACGGATTCCGCCTTGTCGGCGCCCGCGTCGGTGAGGTAGACGTTGCGGCTGTCGTCGTCGATTCCGTAATCGTCGTCGGTGAAATCCGCGACCTTTTCGTAGACCTCGGCGGTGCTTCCGTCGTCCTCGGCGGCGATGTCGCCTGCGATGACCAGCGGGATACGCGCCTCGTCTATCATGATGCTGTCGGCTTCGTCGACTATCGCGAAGTTCAGTTTCTGCGGGAACACCATCTCGGACGGCTCAAAGCACACGAAATCCCGAAGGTAGTCGAATCCGGCTTCCTTCGCGGTGAGGTACACGACCTGTTTTGAGTATATCTTCCGGCGGTCGGTGCGGGGAGTATCCGCGGTGATACAGCCCAGGGATATCCCCATGCTGTCGTACACCGGCTTTGTCCACTCGTAGTCGCGGCGGGCGAGGTAGTCGTTGAAGGTAAGTATCATCACCTGACCGCCGGACAGCGCTTCGTAGCATGCGGCGAAAACTGCGGAAAATGTCTTGCCCTCGCCGGTCTGCATCTGCACCATGTTGTGCCCGGTGAGCGCCAGCGCCGCGCCTATCTGCTCCGCGTAGGGGGTTATCCCGAGGGATTTTTTCAGCGCAATGTACACCCGGGAGTACACGGCGGTGATGTCGTTTCCGCGCGCTCCGCCGTTCTCCGCGAGGGAGATTATTTCATTTATAAGCTTGTTATCCAAAGAGAAGGTCTCCTTTATGTTTATTTAAACCGATATCTTTATTATATTACTTATTTTTCTCTCTGTCAACCTTGAAAATTCCGGCAAAGTATGCTATAATAAAAGAGTGTGTATTTATATATAAAAAGCCGGGGATAAAAACCCCGGAAGAAAGGAACTTTTATGTTAACAAAAGAACAGTTCGACGCAAGGCTTTCCAAGCTCGTCAGAGAGCAGGAAGAGCTGCTTGCACGCCCTAATCCGGCTTCTGATTTCTACAACGGGATCTACACCCGCTACCAGAACCCGGTGCTGACTGCGGCTCACGCTCCCATCATCTGGCGCTACGACCTCTCCTACAACGATAACCCCAACCTCATGGAGCGCCTTGGAGTCAACGCCGTGATGAATTCCGGCGCGGTTTACCTCAACGGAAAGTACTGCCTGGTCGCACGCGTAGAGGGCGCTGACCGCAAGTCCTTCTTCGCCGTTGCAGAGAGCGACAAGCCTACCGAGGGCTTCCGTTTCCGCGACTATCCCGTTATCCTCCCCGACACCTGCCCCGAGGAGACCAACGTATACGACATGCGCCTCACACAGCACGAGGACGGCTGGATATACGGCGTGTTCTGCTCTGAGAGCAAGGACAAGGAGAATCCCGACCTCTCCGCGGCTACCGCTCAGGCGGGTATCGTCCGCACTAAGGATCTCGTTACATGGGAGAGACTCCCTAACCTCATCTCAAAGTCCCCGCAGCAGAGAAACGTAGTGCTCCACCCCGAGTTCGTAAACGGCATGTACGCGTTCTACACCCGCCCGCAGGACGACTTCATCTCCACCGGCTCCGGCGGAGGCGTATGCTTCGCGCTCTGCAAGGACATCACAAACCCGGTCCTCTGCACTGACGAGGTGGTCATCTCTCCGAGAGTTTACCACACCATCACCGAGGTAAAGAACGGCGCCGGCGCTGTTCCGATAAAGACCCCCAAGGGCTGGATACACATTGCCCACGGCGTAAGAAATACTGCGGCTGGTCTGCGCTACGTCATCTACGTATTCGCTACCGACCTCAACGATCCTTCCAAGCTCATTGCAAGCCCCTCCGGACTGTTCATCGCGCCCCACGGCATCGAGCGCGTCGGCGACGTTTCCAATGTTGCGTTCACTAACGGAGCCATCGTCCGCGAGGACGGCAGCGTTTATATCTACTACGCTTCCTCCGATACCAGACTGCACGTCGCTTCCACGACCATCGAGCAGCTCATGGATTACACATTCAACACACCGTCCGACCCGCTCCGCTCTGCTGACTGCGTAAAGCAGCGCTGCGAGCTTATCTCCAAGAATCTCTCCGGAGAGCGCAAGGTATGACGGAATACTTCGACCTATACACCGCAGATCGTCGGAAGCTCGGCAGGAAGATCCAGCGCGGAGCGCCGATACCTCACGGTGAGTACCACATTGTGGTGCAGATAATGTCTGTGAACAGCCTGGGTGAGATACTTCTCACCCAGCGTGTTCCGCAGAAAACCAGCGGCGGCAGGTGGGAGTGCAGCGGAGGCTGCGCCGTAAGCGGCGAGACCAGCCGCGAAGCAGCCGTAAGGGAGCTTTTTGAGGAGACCGGAATACGTGCGTTCACCTCCGAGATAGACCTTGAATGGACAATGACCACCGACAGCATGCTGCGGGATTTCTATATCGTCCATAAGGACGTTCCGCTTGACAGGCTGGTGCTCCAGTCGTCGGAGGTCTGCGCGGCGAAGTGGGTGACTTACGACCGCCTGTGCGACATGGCTGACAACGGTCAGACCACGCGCACCGTAGCAAGGTGGCTTGAGATACGCGGCGACGATATCCGCAGATGTATCGACGAGATACGCCGCAGCGCCAGGGCAGGCGCGCCGAGAATGGCGTGACCGCTCCGCCGGGCGCGTGAACTTTGAGGAGAAATCATGAAAATAATCATAGTCGGCGGCGGCAAGGTGGGATTCTACCTTGCGCAGACCCTGAGTACGCAGGGTCACGAGGCCGCCATAATCGAGCAGGACAGGGAACTGTGCCGTGCCATTGCGAACCAGCTCGATATTTCCATCTGCACCGGCGACGGAACTTCCCAGGACGCCCTGCGTGAAGCCGGCGCTGAACGTGCCGATGTGGTCTGCGCCGTGACCGGAAAGGACGAGAGCAACCTTGTCTGCTGCCAGACCGCAAAGAAGATTTTCGGCGTGAAAAAGACCGTCGCGAAGGTGAACAACCCGAACAATGTCGCGGCGCTCCGCACGCTTGGGGTGGACACGGTCGTGTCCTCCACGGACAACATCATCGAGCACCTGGAGCACGAGGTGGATATCTCAGCGATGAGGGAGCTTATATCCCTCGACGGCGGCGAGGCCTCCGTGCAGGAGATAACCCTCCCGGAGGACAGTGAGCTTGCCGGAAAGAGCCTGATGGAGCTTTCCCTGCCGCAGACCTGCAATGTGGTCTGCATCAGCCGCGGCGGTCATACGCTCATACCCCGCGGACAGACAAGGCTCCACGGCGGCGACGTGCTGCTGGTGGTGACTCTCAGGCATGGCGTGCGCGACCTGCGCAAGGCGCTCAGGATAAAGGATTAATTAAGGCGGCACCGCGCGATTTCGCGGCACTGCCCCGACAAGGACATAACGATGGAAGAAAAGAACCCCCGCAGAAGCTCCGAAAATATCAATACCGCAGATACCGCAGCGCCGGACGCGTCCGTAAAGCCTGCCAGGTCTGCAAGGCTGTCTGGTTCTGCCAGATCCGCAAAGCCGGCTAAGACCGCGAGATCAGCAAAGACGGCGAAGGCAGATAAGGCAGAGAGCGCCCAGACCTCACAGACCGCGAAGAAACCGGCTCCCCGCCGCACAAAGAAGCAGCAGGGGGACGTGATATTCGCGCTTGACATCGGAACGCGCACCGTTGTCGGAGTGCTTGCGGAAAAGACCGCAGACTCCTACAGGCTGATAGACATGCAGACCCAGGCTCACGAGAGCCGCTCCATGACCGACGGTCAGATCGAGGACATCGACGCGGTGGCTGCGGTGGTGAGATCCGTCAGGTCTGCGCTGGAGCGGAGACAGTCCATAAAGCTCCAGCGGGTGTGCATTGCCGCCGCCGGACGCGCGCTGAAAACCCTCCGGCACCGGAGCAGCTACGACGTTTCCGGGCTGAAGTCGATAACCGCCGAGGATATCCGTGCCGCCGAGCTTGAGGCTGTCCGCTCCGCTGAGGAGGAATTCACCGGCAGCGGCGGAAATTCGTTCTACTGCGTGGGTCACAGCGTGGTCTCGCTGGAGCTGGACGGCTACAAAGTGTCAAAGCCGGAGGGTCACAGAGGCAGCGAGCTTGTTACGGAGGTCATCGCGGCATTCCTTCCCGCGTATGTGGTGGAGAGCCTCTGCGCCGCCGTCGACGAGGCTGGTCTTGAGACCGCCGGGCTTACTCTGGAGCCTATCGCAGCGATAAACGCGGTGGTTCCGAAGGAATTAAGGCTCATCAACATTGCGATGTGCGATATCGGCGCGGGAACTTCCGACGTTGCCGCTTCAAGGGACGGCAGCATAGTCGCCTACGGAATGGCTACGATAGCCGGCGACGAGATGACCGAATCGCTGATGAAGCAGCTTCTTGTCGAGTTCAACGAAGCAGAGCGCATCAAGACTTGCACCGACCCGCAGACCGAGTACACGGATATTCTTTTCAACCACCGCACTATAACCCGGGAGGAAGTCGCACGGCTGCTGCTTCCGGCGGAAAAGGAGCTTGCGGATACCGTCTGCTCCGAGATACTCCGGGCGAACGGAACGGCTCCGCAGGCGGTGTTCCTGGTCGGCGGCGGAAGCCTGCTGCCGGGTCTGCCGGAGCTTGTCGCGGACGGTCTGGGTCTTGACCGCAGCAGGGTAGCCGTAGGCTCCCGGGAGATGATACGCGGCGTGACCGCGCCGAAAACGCTGCACATCGGCACGGAGCATGCAACTCCCGTCGGCATTGCAATGACCGCTTCCGAGGGCGTGAAGTACGACTTCACCACCATCACGCTGAACGGCAGGAAGATACGCGCCCTGGATACCCGCAGGCTCACCGTGTTCGAGCTTTGCAATATCGGCGGCATAAAGCCGGAGCAGCTCATGGCGAGGTCGGGGAAGGCGCTCAGCTTTACCCTGAACGGCGAGCGCGTCACGCTGCGCGGCACGGCGAGCGTCCCGGCGGAGATATCCCTCAACGGAAGGGAATGCTCCCTTAACGCGCCGGTGCGCAAGGGCGACGAGGTGAACGTAGTTCCCGCCAAGCCCGGCGAGGACGCCGCAGCGCTCCTTTCCGACTACTTCGAGCTTTCCGGGCTGTTCATTGCGGAGGTTTCGCTGGACGGCAGACGGGTCCAGGCGGGGGAGTACCTGCTGGTGAACGGTATTCCGACTACCTCGGACGCGGACATCGAAAACGGCGCTGTTATCACGCTCCAGAAGCGCGGAACGCTCCGCAGCCTGCTTTCCGCTGAGGGGATACCCGAGGAAAAGCTTGATACGGCACGGCTCAGCGGCGCGGAGGTCTCACCGGAGACGCGGCTCTCCAACGACGATGTGATAACCTTCGTTCAGCTGCAGCCTGCGGAAACTGTCGAAGAACAGGCTCCGGAAGTTCCCAGGGTTCAGGAAACTGCGCAGACTGAGCAGGGCGGGGAAGAAGCTCCGGCGGAAAACGCCGAAAACGCAGAAAAAACGGGATCTGCGCCGGAATCACAGCCGGAGCAGTCCGGAGCAGCGGGTATCCCGATAGTGTTCAACGGGGAGCGCGTAGTGTTCCCGACGCAGCCGGGCGTAAAGCCTATATTCCTTGATATTCTCGCGGCGTTCGCGGACGACCCGACGGCGCTGCTTTCAAGGTGCGAAACAGTCACGATAAACGGCAGGACGGCGCGTATCAGCGAGCCGATCTCCCCTAACGACGAAATAATCATCAGGTGATAGAATGAAGTACAAGAGGATAGCGGCTCTTGCCGCTGCCGCAGCGCTGCTTACCGGCTGCGCGGAAATACCCGACAGAAATATGTCGGCGCAGACCTCCGCGGGAACCGCCGAGGCTTCCGGCACCACCGACACAGCCGAGGTTTTCGACGAGATACCCGCGAAGCAGTACCCGGTAGAAAACAGCGATTTCGCGGTGAAGCTCAACGCCGAGGGCGGGACATTCACGGGCAACGTCCGCACCGACGGCGACCATGACGGCAAAGGTTACATAGTCCTCGACGAGGGAATGAAGCTCCAGCACATCGTCTCCGCGGACACCTCCCAGCACTACCGGATATCCATTGCGGCGCACTCCTACAGCGGCGCGGTGGTAAGGCTCAAGACGGTCAACGAGACGGTGGGCGCGTATTATATTCCGGCTTCCGAATCGCCGGAGTTCACCATGTTCGCAGTGGACAGCGTGTACCTCTCAGCAGGTCCGGATATTCTCACTTTCGAGGTGATACAGGGAAGCGCCGCGCTGGATTATATCCTTGTGGAAAGCTCCTCCGTGCCGGAGAAGTCATGCTATTATGTGTCGAGCTCCTGCGTTGGCAGCTCGACCTCCGTTGTGACGCTCGGACTGAAGAAGTTCCTTGCCGATAACTACGGAAAGCGCGTTATTGCGGGGCAGACGGTAACTCCCGGCTCCAACGCCGAGATAGACGCCATCACCCGCGAGACCGGGAGAACTCCCGCAATGCGCACCGGCGACCTGATGTTCTGCACTCCGTCGAAGTACGAAAGCACGAAGGAGTACGCCGATAACGAGGTCACCGCCGCCCTGGATTGGGGCAGAAACGGCGGGATAGTTTCCTTCGGGTGGCACTGGTACGCGCCGGAGGGGAAGTCGGATTACTACGCTGATACGAGCACGTTCGTACTCGGCGACGCGGTGACTGACCGCGACATCTCGATGGCGGACGACGAGGAGCTGAAAACCCTCCAGGAAAGCGGGCTTATCTCCGAGCAGACAGTGCTTCTGCTGAAGGATATCGACGCTGCGGCGGAGGTTCTCGACAAATTCCGCAGCGAGAATATCCCGGTGATATTCCAGCCGATACCCGACGGCGACAGCAGCATGTACTGGTGGGGCGGCAGCGCGGAAAACTACAAGTGGCTGTGGAAGCTGATGTTCCAGCGCATGGACAAGTACCACGGGCTGAACAACCTTATATGGGTGTGGAACGGCAGCAGCGAGGATTATTTCCCGGGCGAGGATTACTGCGACGTTATCGGGCAGAGCTTCTATGAGAACAGCCCGTCGCCCTTCGCGGGGAGGTTCTCGGCGCTTGCGGGCATGACGGACGTTCCGAAGCTGCTAGCGGTGACGAACTGCGACAGGCTCCCGTCGCTGGACTACATGCGCCGCGACAATGCAATGTGGTCCTGGTTCTCGGCGGGCAGCGGAAACTGCATGATAACCACCACCGGGGAGCTTTCCGAAAAATACACGAGCTGGCAGAACCTCCACGATATCTATAACAGCGAGCTGTGCGTGACCCTCGACAAGCTTCCGGACTTCGAAGAATACGCATTTCAGGAGGAATAAGTAAATTCGGAATGCGGAATTCGGAATTATGGTGCGCGCTTCGCGCGTTATTTTAATTTTCAGAAATGCGAACAGCGGTAAAAAGCGCAGGTACATGTCGGCTTCAATCAATTGAAATATATCGCGAAGCGATACATTAATTCCGAATTCCTAATTCCGAATTCCTAATTCCGAATTAAATAAAGCCGGGTCGGTTCTTTAAAAGAGCCGACCCTTTATATTATAGTGCCCGAACTATCAGGAGATCGTAATGCCGGAGATGTAGAACGCGAACGGCTTGCCCTCTGTGCCAGCCTTCGGAACTATCTTCAGCGTGTGCTTGCCGGAATCCATGAAGCTCTTGACCTGCGCGAACTGAACGTAGTTGCCCCAGCCGCCGGTAAAGTCAGCGTCGATGGTTGCCACAAGCTCGTCGTCTACGTATACGTCAGCCTTGCCTGCGTTGCTGGTGAGCTTCGCGTAAAGCAGACCGATGTTCTGCGCCTCGACCTCGATAACGAACGCGTCGTCGTCAGTTATCTCAGCGTCAGCGGGGAGCTTTGCGATCCAGGGGTTCTTGAAGCCACCGAAATCCATCGCCTTAATCTCGAAAGCGCCGGTGGAAACAGGCTGAGCCTCGTCTGTGGTGAGCAGCACGGCATTTTCGTACTTCGCGCCCTCGTCGCCTGCGGGTGCAAGCTCAGGATCGGTATCGTCGATGCTGTCGAGGTTGTCGGTGACGTACTGGAGGTAGGTAGTCAGCATTGCGCTGAGTATAGCGTGTCCGGACATGTTCGGGTGGATATTGTCGCCGGAGATGTCAGACCACTGAACGTCGTTTGTGTTCAGGAAGTTCAGCATTGCGTCGTGGTAGGATACGAACGGCACGGAGTACTTTTCGGTAACTTCGCCGTGGCATTCCTGCACGCTGGTGCCGTTGTCCTGGGTCATCGCTATGCAGATGATGCCCGGGTTGCTGGAGTGCTTCCAGATCTTGCGGATAAGTCCCTCATAGGTCAGCTTGTTGATTGCGTTGTTCTGGGATTCGTCGTTTACCGAGAAGTCGATGAACACCAGGTCGGGATCATGGCTCAGCACCTGGGCGTCGCAGCGGTGTACGCCTATGTAGGAGCCGGTCGCGCCGATTCCTGCGTTGACGTAGTTCACCTTTGCGTCGGGGTACTGGCTTTCGATCCACTTGGTGGTGAGCGCCGCGTAGCAGTTCTCGTTGTCGGCGCCGGTTCCCTGGGTTATCGAGCCGCCGAGGTACGCTATGGTGACTTCCTCGCCTGCCTGGAGCTTCTTTATTACCTTCGCTACGCGCGCGGGATTGCCCTGGGTGTACATCAGCAGTGGGAGCATATCTTCAGCCGCCTTGTCCGCGGTCTGCTGGTCAAGTCCGAGCTTGTCCTGGATCGCCGCGGACAGCAGGTCGGGCTTCATTGCAACGGGAAGCGTGGAAGAGTCGGAAGCGTCAGAAGCGCTGGAATCTATGGCGTCTGCGGTGGAAACCGTGCTGCCTGCGTTGTCAGCGTTTGTGTTATCAGCGGAGCTGTCAGCCGCAGAAGTCTGCTGGCTGTCGGAATCAGCGGAGTTTGCGGAGCTGTTTCCTCCGGAGCACCCAGCCATGCTGAGCACCATTGCTCCTGCCATGATTATTGCGAGGAACTTTTTCATAATAGATTCTCCTTAAATTAAGTAATACGCTTATAAGTTAAGTAATATTTAGCTTACTATTAGCATTATACACCTAAAAATTTTAGTTGTCAATAGGTCAGGTCGTAGAAATTACACAAATTATATACAATTTGAAATAGCTGCGACGAAACGAGGTGAGTTCCGTTTATATGAGTGAAGATCTTCACAGAAAAGGAGGTGCCTGTGTGAACGACGAGGAAATTATAAAGCTGTTCGAGGCGCGGGACGAAAAAGGGATATCCGCCGCCGGGGAACGCTACGGAAAGCTCCTGCGCAGCGTTGCGAGGGGGATACTCCGCAGCGAGCAGGACGCAGAGGAATGCGAGAGCGAAGCGCTGCTGCGTGCCTGGAACTCGATACCTCCCGCGAGGCCGGAGCGCCTGTGCGCCTATCTTTGCAGGATAGCAAGGCGGCTGGCTCTGGACAGGTACGACTACAACAACGCGGACAAGCGCCGTGCAGAAACGCTCCCGATAGAGGAGCTTGCGAAGTATATAGGCGGCTCCGGCGACGCGGCGGACAGGCTCTCCGAGCGGGAGCTTACAGGTCTGCTGAATGGATTCCTGCGCGGACAGGATAAGACCACGAGAGTGATTTTCATGCGGCGTTTCTGGTTCGGAGATACCACCGCCGGTATAGCTGAGCGGCTGCACGTCAGCGAAAGCATGGTGAAGTCGCGAATTTCCCGTACGCTGAAGAAGCTGCGGGAGTACCTCAGGAAGGAGGGCTACGATCTATGAAAGACATAAAAAAGCTAAACAGCGCTCTCAACGACATCGACGAGCGCTTTATAGAGGAAGCCGCGCAGGCGGGCAGGGCGCATTCAGTGCCGGGCTGGGTCAGGTACGGCGCGGTGATCGCGGGCGGCGCGGCGGCTGTTATCGCCGTGTGCATATTTACGTCAGGCGGCGGCTCCCGGGGAGTCGACCTTGTAGCGCAGAGCGGCTCGCAGACTCAGTACTCTGCGGCTTATTTTACCTCTGCGGAGGAAATGAAGGTCTCCGCTTCCTACGACTGCTGGTCGGCAGGGCTGATGTTCAATACCGACGACAGCACGTTCACGCTGTTTCCGTGCGACGTGTTCGATTCAACGCCCATCGGGACTTACACGGTAAGCGGAAGTTACATTTCGCTGTACTTCACGCAGCTTGACGATGTGAAATACCGCGGCAGACTGAGCGGGGACGGCAAAGAGATAACGATAGTGAATCCGGACGAGCTGCTGTATAGCTGGGTGCTCCTGGCGGACAGCGGCTCGGAAAAGATAATCGCTGAAAACGGCGGCGAGTATCCCGAAATAGTATTCAGATGGAGCAGCGGCGGGGTGATATCATGCGGAACGTCTGAAACAACGTGTGAGGAAACCGCGGAACACATCGTTGACGAATGGTCCCCTGAAGAAGCGAACGAGATGATAAAGGGCATTCTCACCGAGGACGACGAGGAGCAGGCGCTCCTGAGCCAAATTGAACAGGTGCAGGAGGAAACGGAAGCGCTTCAGGATGACTTTGACAGGCTGTCCGGAATCGCAGGAACAGCAGAGTCCGAATCCCTCTCCGGGGATATTGAGGAGCTTGACAGAATCATTGGCGAAAAAGTACAGAAAAGCCGAGAACTCAGCGGCATGCTTGACAGATACCGCTCTGACCGTTCGGAACGTATCATGCGTGCATTGATGGGCGGTAATGACCCGCTGAGCATTGATAATGTAAGTGTAACGGCGTACAGCGGCTATGATGAGTGGACGGGCGGAAATCATTACGGTATCGACCTGACCAGCCCGTATATGACCGAGGAAACGGAGATAACCGCTTTCATGGACGGCACCGTGATAAAGGCTGCGGACAGCGGCTGGAACCTCGGCTTAGGGAAGTACGTCGTGATAGACCACGGCAGCGGAATAAGCACGGTATACGCCAGCCTTGGCAGCGTGGACGTCAGCGAAGGGCAGGAGGTCATCGCCGGAGATACGATAGCCAGAGCCGGCATGACGGGCCGCAGCACAGGGATCCACCTGCACTTTGAGATACGCGAAAACGGCGAGCCGAGCAAGCTGATGAACTCCTACGGGAATGTGAAATTCGGCTGGATAGTCGACGGAGACGGCGGTCTTATTTCTGAGTTGATGGACGGCGACGGCGGATACTACGGTCATAAGGGCATAGACATCACGGCGGAGCGCGGAACTCCGGTACTTGCCGCCGCAGACGGGAAGGTCTGTGCCGCCGAGTGGACCGGAGGCTACGGAAAATGCGTGATGATAGACCACGGCGGGTACGTCACGGTTTACGGCCATCTCGACGATATCTACGTATCCGACGGGGAGGAAGTAAGCAGTGGCGACACCATCGGAACGATAGGAAGCACCGGGTATACTACAGGCGCGGCGCTTCATTTCGAGGTGCGCTTCGGGGATCCTGACAAATATGTGTGTATCGATCCGCTGAGTATGCTCCCGGAGCATGCGCGGACTTCCTACTGCACTGAGGAACCGTGGACGTCAGAATCTACTGCGGAATAAAAAAGAGCAGAGCTGCAAACCGCGGCTCTGCTTTTCGTTATTCGCTGATAAAGCTGATGATTTTTTCGGAGGTCTGCTTTACCTGTTCCTCCGGAGCTATGGAAGCCGCGCCGTCGCCGGACTGCGCTCCGTAGCTGCCGAATCCGGCGTGATTCCCGCCGTTTATTACAAGTTCCTCGGTATCTGCCGGGAGATTCGCAAGGTCGTTTGCGTATTCGTTCATGTTGAGCACTCCGTCCTCCGAGCCGTAAACTGAAAGCACTTTAAGTCCGCTTTCCGAGAGGTCGGCCGTGGAGTAGGAGGCGAGCAGGATAAGTCCGTCAAGCTCCCCGGAATGCTTCAGGGCGTAGCTTGCCGCCATAGTTCCGCCGAGGGAATGCCCGCCGATGTACCAGCTCCCGATTTCCGGGTATTTTTCCGCTGTGCCGTCGGCAGCGTTGATATCCAGCACCGCGAGATTGAACGGCATTTTCATCAGCACGCATTGTACGCCCTGTTCAGCCAGGCTCCGCATGAGCGGCGCGTACGCGGTGTATTCCACCTTGCCGCCGGGGTAGAAGATAAGCCCCGCGGCAGGCTCCGAAGCCGGAATGAACACCAGGTCTCCGCCCGACTGCTCAACCGTTACCCGGCTGTCCGATACCAACGCGGCGGCAGCGGAGCCGTCGGCATGATAGTAGTCGGCGGTGTAGATGAAGAACGCCGCAGCCACAATAGTTATCACGGCAAGAACCGCAATAAGGATTTGCAGTCTTGCCCTTTTTTGTTTTCCTGTCATTTTGTGTCCTCGCTTTTGTTTATAGCGCATTGTATATTAATATAGTATATTCACAGTGGAATATGTGGATTGCCCCTTTTATTATATCACATTTGCCGCGGCGTGTAAATAGATGGGTAAGCCGCATAACTGATTTGCAGTTTTTTAGCGGGCAGGTCAGAGCAATTTTTATCTTGACACATTTATAGATATACAGTATAATTACTGTAAGCAACTAAAAACTGTGCTTTATAAAGGAGAATATGATTATGGCAACAAAGAAGCAAATCAATGAAGCAAGAATACGCATGAAGCAGATGAAGAGTATGTATTCTATGGATACGATAGAGCCCGAGAAACTAACAGAAAAAAACGCGCCATGTATCTATATAACTCAAACTTTGGTCGGAATAGTATCTGAAATAAACAAAATGAAGGAGGTCAGGGTTATTCGCCGTGAGTTTGAGAGTAAATATGGCTTTTTCGTTTATCTAGTATTAGCCAGGACCACAGAAAGCGGTACGATACTCACGATGCTGTATGTTTACGGCGATGATAACGAGCAGGAGTGGGAAGACGAGAGGCTTTCCGGCGATAATGTCCCAGCTTATTCCTATAATGTTGATAGGGGATCCGGAGAGTTCAGACTGGTGTATTTAAAAGCGTGAAATATTTATAAAATTAATTTCATTACAATGCAAAAAAATGCCTTCTGGCTTGCTTTATGAGTAAAGGACAATACCGAAAACGGTTGTAAGGTGTTGCCATTATGGACAAGGAGGTCACTGATGTGCTGATAATCACGAGCGACAATTTCTCTCAATATTACCGGGAACACATTCAGACAGTGTATCGGATAGCGCTAGGAATCATACGTATACCCGAGGAAGCCGAAGATATAGCCGCGGACTGCTTCACGGCAATGATAAACAAGGCGGAATTCAACGACGAGAACCATCTCAAGGCGTGGCTTATAATCACTGCCGAACACAAGGCGCTGAACGTGGCGAAGTCCGCGCGAATGAAAAGAACAGTGCCGCTGGATTCGCTCCCCGAGCGCTCTGCGGAGCCGGGCGGGCGCAAACAGGAACTGCGGGAAATGGTGCTGGGACTTCCGGACAAGCTGAAAACCGTAACTTACCTTTACTACTACGAAGATATCCCGGTCAGCGACATCGCAGCGGCGGTCGGGATAAGCGGAAACAACGTATACCGGCGGCTTGCGCAGGCGCGGAAACTGCTTAAACTTGCATTAAAGGAGGGAGAGCTATGACAAAGCAGGAGCTTATAAATACATACGATTCCATGTCTATGCCGGAAGATCATGTCGAAGCCATCGAAGCAAGGCTTAAAAAGCTCTACGATAACCCTTCCCACTCTCCTGCGGCCGAAGCCCCGGAGGAATCCACCAGGGAATACAAGTTTGACAGAAAGAAGCCGTCCGCTGTAAAGGCTGCTGTGATCTCCCTGTCTGCTGCGGCAGCGGCTGTGCTTCTGGTGTTCGGCGGAAGGTATCTGATAAACGGACTGCCGATATCCTCTGACCCTCCGCTTGACGCCGAAACTGAAGAAACCTCGGAACCGCCGTATGACACGGAGGAGATACGCTTTGAAAGCGCTGACGACATTCCCGAATACGAGCGCGCGGGCTGTTACGACGAATACGAGCATTCCCTGATCCCGGGCGCGGACAGCAGCAACGCGGATCCTATATTCACTCAGCGGCTGCGCGATGGAAAGCCGGTTTCAGTCGTTCGCATAAAGATCACGTCCGCGAACTCCTGGGACGAAATGAATTACACCGAATACCACGCGATAATTACAGAGTGCCTTTCCGGAAAGCAGCTTAACCTGAATATTTCAAATGAGGTAACTTTCCGGCTTGGAAGCACGCATTCTGAACAGATTATCGGCGAGCCTTCCCTTGCCGTGGGCGACGAGCTTATTGCAGCCGCAGCCGAGGACGGTGGTGAGAAATCCCTTGTTGATCCCGAAGAGCTGCTGTTCGAGTGTTTCACGGTCAAAGGACGGAATTTCGCGGCGCAGCGGCATTGGTATTGGCTAGACCTTGCGGATAACGCCTCTAACCACCAGTACGGCGATATCCGCCGTCCGACCACTGTAACCGATGATCCGGTTTCGTACTACGGCATTTATGAGCAGGGCGAGCTTGCCGCGGCGCTGGAGAAACTGGTGCTTTCCTCGGACGAAGCGCTTTCCCTCGGTACGGAGCCGCTTCCAGGTCTGTACAGCGATTTCACGCTTGATTTCGGGCTTATCGAGCCGTTCTGCTACTACTGGTTCGATGAAAACAACGAGCTTATCAGCATCGACGCGCGGGAAGATATTTTCGGAAACGTCCACGGTCTGGACGACGAGGACGTCCCCGACGTGTACTGCGCAGGCTTCTGCGAGGACGATCTCGGCTGGTATATGCAGGCTTCCAATAGAAACGGCGGCGACAGCATGTACTGGATACCAAAAAATGACCCAGAGCACATGTATCAGTACGATTTCGGCAGCGACAGCGCGCATACAAGAAGCGATTATTCCGAACGCTATATAAGGCAGGGGAAGGGCGACTGGTCGTTCTCCGACCCGAACAACGACGGCAGTTTTTACGCTTCCGCACAGCTGATACGCGGCAGACAGCCGGTCGAAAACTATGTCGGGAAAATATCCTGGCTCGGCAAGGAAAAGCTCTGCGCCGACCACGGAGAGAGCTGGGCAGCGGAGTTCAATAAGTGGTATGACTGCGGCGAAACCATTGAAATGGACGGGGTCAGTTATACACGCAAGCTGCTGATGGGCGCAGGCGGCGGGGAATCTCCCTATTATTACGGAGTGGGGGACGTCTGGCTCATCGACCACACCGACACAAGAATAGTCGCGGCGTTCCGCTTTACCGCCGATGACGCCAGCAATAGTGCTGCTGCGCGGTATTTTATCCTCACTGCGGAATACCAGAACGGAACCTGGCAGGAAAGCTGGCAGGAGCGTACAAATATCGACGCAATGATGATGCAGGGAGTTATCGCGCCTGCAAATTTCACCTCCGGATACCGCGACGAGCGGTTTGCGTGGGTTACGGACTACTATGTTGCGCTGATATCTACGGGTTCTGATCTGTTCAGTTATGACCGGGCAGCTGATGAATACTATCTGATTAATTCCTACGAGTACTCGCGTTATCTCCAGATCGACGATGTGCTGTATATTGTAGGTCAGGAGCCCGACAGCAGCGGAATGTACCTTTCGGCTTATCAGGTAGGTTCGGGAGAGCTTTCATTCCAGAGCCAGTATATAGCGGGAAGTTTAGCAAAGGAATTCTTCCTTTCGCCGGACAAGAAATACATTATAATAGTAACCGCCGATGGCGATGGGCAGGAGCGGCTTTATGTCTGCGACCGGTATACCGCCGAGTTTGCCGCAACGGCTGTGAATACTTCCGGTGAAACGCAGTTCACGCTGGACGACAGCGGATTCACTATAACTAAGGACGGCGGGGAACAGCGTACTGACTATGATTTTGAAACCCTCGACGGAGGGTCGGGAGGTTCATCAGGCATACAGCCCGATGGAGAAAGCAGCTGCATTGTTGTAACCTCCCCGTACATAAACCGCGGTGAAATGCAGACCACTTTCGTTGAAAGCTCGCTGTATTACTACGATACGGCTGAGAAAAAATACAGTCTGCTGCTTAAAGGAAATTTCAAGGCAGGCGTAGAGGACGGAAAAACCGTCTACGTGGTAATGGACGCAGGTCAGGGTTACTGCATTTACAGCGCAGAAAACGGCGACTGCCGGACGCTCGTGGATAGCGCATTCTTTGAGCTTCATGAGGTTCCGTCCGATAATTTCACAGTTGAGGTGCGTTCAGGCAGAAATCTTGCTATGATATTTGAGGACGGCAATAATACAGTATGGCAGTTCGATAAGTACACCGGAAAGTTCATCACGGACGAAACGCCCGCCGGTGAGGATACTCTGCTTACAGAGAACGCCCCGGCCGAGGGCGAGGCGTACTACGATGATGTGTTCAAAGAATTTAACATGAATCCTTCCATCACGGGGTATCCTTCCTATGAAGATCTGCTCAGCCTTCTGAAGGAAGCGGAGGCGCACTACGGCTCAAAGGCGCAGTTTGGGCTGTGCCGCACGGTGCGCGTCCTGCCGCAGAAGGAGGCGCGGAAGTATGTCGGCTCTTCCGGGGACAGAACTGTCTACGAGGTTCAGATGATCGAAAATCTGATAACCGGGGAACAGCTTGACAAAACCGTAATGCTGGTTATGACGATGGGTTCGCCGGAGGTTCAGGAAAAGGGCGATCCGATCTACGCGCCGGGCGAGCTGTTCACTTGCACAATGCTTGAGGATTCCGAGAAAAGCTGCATGCAGGCGGTTTACGGTTATCGCTATGACATTAGGTTTGACGGAAACAACAGAATCGCATATTCGCGCCGGAATCTGGAGCTTGACGGTCTTGCTCTCGCAGATTCGCAGGATATATCGGTCAGTGCAGTGACGAGCACATCAAAGAATCCCGCTGTTTATTCCCAGCGGCTGCCGCTTTCTTCCGTTACGGAGTTTGTGGCAAAAGAATGGTCGAAAAATGGGATAGGATAGAGATTTCCACATATTAAATGTTGAAGCGGGGCTGGAAACAGCCCCGCTTCTTTACTAAATGAGTCGTTACTGGGTTGTTATCCGCAGCTAAGGCAAAGATAAACGTTATAATAGGAGATCAACGCGAGATTTTTCGGTTTTTGCGGTCGGCTTAGTATCACATGTTGTCTTGACCCACAAAGCAAAAACGCCAGTCCCACTCCGGGACTGGCGAGAAAAATCGGATATTCAGCCGCGATGAATATCGCGGCTGAATGATGGCACCCCTTGTAGGAATCGAACCTACAACTGCCCCTTAGGAGGGGGCTGTTATATCCATTTAACTAAAGAGGCATTCAATACTTAAATAGTATAGCACAAACCGTGAGGTAATTCAAGGGCAAACAGTAAATTTGGCTAATATGCATAAAATTCCCGGGGATTTTTGTTGATAATCAAGAATACTATGCATTTCAGGGTGAATAATACATCACAAAACCATCAAAAAAATACAAGAGGAATCCGAAGTTAGCTAATTTGCTTAAACGAGGTAAAACCGCATTGCAATAAGGTTTGTCGAGCACCTAATTTAAGCGGTTACAAGCTGTTAACAATTGTGAATAAAAAATGACGAAAGATTTATACAAATTGCACATTGACGAAAAGCCCCCGAAAATGTTATATTGTATTACAAGGATATCTGTGTCCCGATGCACAGTGTATGCCTTGAACGGTTTTCCCGCCGGGTAATGGTCCGGCAGGTAAAGTTTTTAAGGAGGATCATTCTAATGAAGATCACAAAGATTCTTTCTGCAGTAGCTGCAGCAGCAGTAGCAACAGCCGCTGTCTCCGCAACTGCAAGCGCAACTCTTACCATTCCTACCGGTATCAATTCTGGCCTGTCCGCAACAACAGGTATGTGGATGGTAGCTCTGTACAATGAAGGCGGCGACTCCAGCCCTGCTATCGACTACGGAATCGACCTTGCTTCCATAGCTTCTATCTCCGTAACAGTTACCCCCTCCGATCCTGACTGGTGGGACGGCACATTCGGCGGCGGAATCATCACTTCCTGCGGCCCTGCTTCCGCTACTCCCGCTGACCACAACTGGCCTTCCAACGAGTTCTGGGGCGTTCTCGACGAGGATCTCGGCCTTGAGACTCTCGCAACAGACAAGCCCGTTCAGTTCGTTAAGACCGGCGACCTGACCTACACAGGCACCGTTACTCTCGACGACAGCAACTGCATCTATGACGTTACTTCCCTTGAGGGCGGCTACGCTCAGGTTGGTATCCAGGAGTGGGGCGCTACAATGCTCGACATGACCGTTACCGATCTTACCTGCTATGACGCTGCTGGCAATGTTATCATTTCCTTCGACGGCGCAGGTTATGTGGATTCCGACAATGCTGCTGAGGCTCCCGCTGCTGACGACAACACCGCGGCTACAGTTGACGCTGAGGCTCCCGCAGAGACCACTACCAACACCGAGAAGGGCTCTCCTGACACCGGCGTTGAGGGTATCGCAGCTGTTGCAGGCGTTGCAGTAGTAGCAGCCGGCGCAGTTCTCCTCTCCAAGAAGAGAAAGTAATTTAATTCGTTTGTTACCTGTTTCGACAGGATACATATTATTAAGGAGGATTATTCCTATGAAGATCACAAAGATTCTTTCCGCAGCAGCTGCAGCAGTTGTAGCTGTATCTGCAGTAGCAGTTAGCGCAAGCGCAGACTTCCGCCCCGTTACCGGCGGCGCTGAGTACTGCCTCGCAGACGGTACCGGCAACTACGGTATCTGCCTGTTCTCCGACGGTACCAACAAGGACAATGTTCCTGCAATGTCCGTTGATATCGACCTCTCCCAGGTTACTCACGTTGCTTTCACCTTCGATGTAATCGACGACGCTGACAACCGCGACTGGTGGGACGGCATGGGCGGCGGCGCTATCGTTGTTTCCGCACACTCCGACAAGACCTCTGAGGACGCTGATCTGTACAACAAGTACAACTGGGCAACCGCTGGCAACTTCTGGGGCGTTATCGACGAGGATCTCGGCCTTGAGACCCGCGATGATACTCAGGGTATCCTCGCTGAGAAGGTTGGCGACTACACCTACAAGATCGAGGCTGACGTTATCAACCCTGTTGCTAACGGTGACATCGGCAACCTCTCCCTCTACAGAATCTTCATGCAGGCATGGAGCTTCACAATGTCCGATATCGAAGTTGTAAAGACTGAGCTGTCTGACTCCAACGGCAACGTTCTCGCTACATTCGACGCTCTTGGCAACGTAACATACGGTGCAGGCGCTGCTGCTGACGAGACTCCCGCTGCTGATGACAACACCGCTGCAGATGCTGCTACAGTAGACGCTGAGGCTCCTGCAACTACCACCAACACCGAGAAGGGCTCTCCTGACACCGGCGTTGAGGGCATCGCTGCTGTTGCTGGCGTAGCTGTTGTAGCTGCTGGCGCAGTTGTTCTCTCCAAGAAGAGAAAGTAATTCACTTACATAGTGAAAAAAGAAAATTTCAGAATTTTTTAAAAAAGCTGAAACTTTTCTTCAAAGTTCCGTGACTACCGTAGTGCAAAAGGTCAATGAGAAAAAATAAAAAAACTTTTTAAAAGTTTTTGAAACTTTTTCGAGTTCGCCGCTGACTACGGTGGTGAGCGGAAATTGATCCGTTTAACACATCCGAGTGCCCGATAACTCAGAGATGTTTTAAAAAACAATAACTAGGAGGACTATTATGTTAAGAAGAAGAATTCTTGCTTCTGCTATGGCATCTGTAATGGCAATTGGTTCTGTTGCAGTTGTAGCTTCCGCAGAAGGCACAGCCGCTGCTACCAAGCAGGTTAAGACAAAGGCTGACCTCGAGGCTCTGGTAAAGAGCTACGATTCTTTCCGCGCTAAGGAAATCAACGACTACGGTTCTATGTCTGGCGAGAAGTTCCTGGACGCTCTTGAGTATGCTGATAATGTTATCAACGACAGCGCTTCTACTGTTGATGATTACACTGTAGCTTACCAGATGGTAACAGCAACTTACAACTCTCTGAAGATCTACACCACAGAAGAGCTCGCTACCCTCATCAAGGCTAACAAGTCTAAGTATGACTCCAAAAACATCCTCAACGATGAGCTGAACGACAACCTGTATGATGGCGACAAGTGGGAGAAGTTCGTAAGCGAGTATGAGAGTGCAGAGGACGTTCTTGATTCCAAGGATTCCCGCATCATCTCTGATGCTTACGAGAGCCTGACTGACGCAGCTGCTAACCTCGGTGGTCTTACCGTTGTTACAAAGGCTCAGTTCAGAACCGCTCTGAAGAACTACGAGACCCAGAAGCAGAACATCTACAGATATGATACATGGAGAAGAGGTACTGTAAGTGGCGATCTCGGCGGCGTTGATGATTCCTGGAAGTTCAGCGTAAACACTTCCTACGGCGCTCTCTACAGCGTAATCACCAATGATGAGACCGACTTCTACAACATGTACGATGAGCTCGATTCTTACAAGAACGTAAGCAAGACCAGTAAGGAAGACATCGTAAAGGCATATAAGAAGGCATCTTCTTATGCAACAATCCTCGGCGCTTGGGCTCCTGATGACACTGCAAGAGCTTCCAAGGCTACTGTTAAGAGCCTCATCGACAAGTACCGTGGAGTACTCGTATTCAACTACGACAGAGATGAAGCTTACGCTCTGCTCGACCAGATCGCAGCAAAGACCACTCTCGGATATGAGAAGGATAAGTCCGCTGACGAGCCTTGGACTCTCGAGGTTGCTGAGAACGTTTCCGTTGATGACTACTCCAACCAGTGGCACAACTCCGGCAACGTAACAAAGCTTACCGAGGCACACATCAATGTAAAGAACACCAATGTTGCAGTTTACATTCCTACCAAGGATAATCTGTGGACTGGCGACCCGATCCTTGCTGCTGGTACTGATTATCAGACCAACAAGATCAGCGGTGTATCCTACAAGCTCTTCAGCAAGGGCAGCACAATCGATCTGACTGATTACATCAACGTAACTGCTGCTGATGTAAACGCTCACAAGAATGACGTTTACGCTCCTGCTGTAGCTGTTAAGGCTGAAAAGACCACTGCTGGTGACGAAGCAAGAGCTGCTGTTGCAGCTGCTAACAAGGCTATCGCTACAAACGATGCTAACGCTACCAACGTAGCAGCAGTTGATACCGCTGTAGCTGCTAAGGACGCAACTGTTCAGGCTGCTTGGAAGACATTCAAGGATGGCTATCTGGCTGCTTATGCAAACTTAAAGACTGCTATCAAGGCAGTTGAGGATGCACTCAATGCTTCTTCTTCCGCTGCTAAGACTGCTACTCAGGCTTCCAGCGATGTTGACGCAATCCTGGAAGCAGGCGCTGACCTCAAGGCTGCTATCGCTGCAATGAACGAGTACTTCGGCGAGAACGGCGTAAATGGTGCAGCTCTTGCTACTTATGGAAACGCTATTAGCTGGGACAGCACTTTAATTCCGTGGGGTGCTACTGGTGCGGCTAAGGAAGTTGTTAAGGCAGCTCAGCCCATTGTTGACAGCGTTGCTGACATCAAGAAGGAAGCATATCCTAGAGATGCATTCGTTGAGGAGCAGTACACCAAGTACGGCCTGTCCAACAATACCGAGAACGAGGGCACTGATTCCTACGGCGATAAGATTGGCGAGTGGATCTTCAAGGACTACGTTCAGCTCACAACTGACGCTATCCAGACCACAAAGGGCAAGACCGCACAGATCAAGCACGTTGACCTTGCTACAGCTCTTGAGCTTGCTGAGCTCTACATCGAGGGCGACAAGACCAAGCTTGCTGACGCTGCACAGAACGACATCTACAATCTCTGCGATACAACTGGCGAGTTCGTTGAGGGCTCCGCTAAGGGTTCCGCAGCTGAGTGGACTGTTGTATACAGATACCTGAGCTACGCTCTGTCTGACAAGTATGATCTGGTTGCTGCTAAGTACACCAAGGCACAGGTTGCTGATCTGCTTGAGAAGTCCTATGACCTCGCTGAGAAGACTGGCGATGCTGGTCTGTTCGCAGCTCACCACGATACTCTCGTTGATGTACGTAAGGAAGCAAGCGAGTGGATCGCAGCTGCTAACAAGGAGAAGAAGTACAAGGATAACGTAAGTGCTCCTAACGGCGTACTCGCTACATCCATGTATGAGAAGCTCAAGAATGCATACGATGCACTTGAGAAGGACTACAACGCATTCAAGTACAGCTTCGGTGAGATCTACGTTGCTCTCTCCACTTACGCTGAGATGATCGACGAGGGCGAGCTCGTTGCTAACGACACTCTGAAGACCGCTATGGAGCAGACCGCTCTGAAGCTCTCCACTGTTGAGTCTCTCGACGATGCACTTTACAAGGATTCTTGGGAAGCTAACACAGCCGTTGACTGGACCATCGACAACGATGCATACACAAGCGATCGTTACTTCAACGATTACAACAGAGTATTCACCAGCAACGATGCTTACGAGCTGGCTACCAAGACCACAGCTGGTAAGGCAAAGATCCACAAGCCTGATGATTCTTCCGCTGCTAAGTCCCACAAGGAGCTGAAGGAAGCTTATGAGGCTCTGCTGGCTGAGGTTACTAAGCAGACCACTCCTACAACTCTCCTCGGCGATGTAAACGGCGACGGCGTAGTTAACGCTCTCGACGCTGCTGCAATCCTGAAGGCTGTTGTAAACAACACTGCTATCGACGTAGCAGTTGGCGACTACAACGCTGACGGCGCAGTTAACGCTCTTGATGCTGCTGCTATCCTGAAGTTCGTTGTATCCCAGGCTTAATTTCAGCATAGACTGATTAACGCTTAATTGGTTTCACCCCGGGGCGCAAGCCCCGAGGCGGAACTTAATTAATAAGCTATAAAAAAATATGGAGGAAAACTATATGAAGAAGATTCTTTCTCTCGGCGTTGCTGCTGCAGTTGTATCTCTGACCGCTGTTGCTGCTTCTGCTGCTATCGCTCCTGCATTTGACACAGATGCTCCTGTTGCAGGCGAAACTTTAACTGTTCAGGTCGTTGCTAACGGCATGACACAGGAAGCTACTACTTTCACTGTTAACGCTTCTGAGGGTCTGACCCTTACCGCTAACGAGGCTGTTACCGGTGGTATCTTCAGCACTGAGACCAACAAGTTCGCTTGGGCTGGCACTGCAGTTCCCGCTGACGGCACTGTTCTCCTGACCCTCACCTACACTGTTGACGCTGCTGCTGATTCTGAGGTTTCCGTATCTCTGACTCCTGACGCTGGCTTCACAGATATCTCTGCTGACGCTGTTGCAGCTGTAGTTGTTGCTGGTGCTTCCACCGACGTTCCTAACGCAACTGTTGAGACCGTTGAGACTGCTGAGACCGTTGAGACTGTAGAGTCCACCGAGCAGCCTGCTGTAATCGAGACAGCTGAGACCGAGGAGACCAAGGATGTAAAGCCTGTTGATGACAACAAGGGCAACCCTGGTACTGGTGTAGCTCTGGCTGTAGTTCCTGCTGTTCTGGCTGGCGCTGCAATCGTAGTTGCTAAGAAGAGAAAGTAATTCAGTAACCACTGAATGAACCTCGCTTCTAAAGGTTAACAAGATCCCGTCCCGTAAGGGGCGGGATTTTTGTGTTTCCGGAAGTTTGATCCGAAGTTTCGGGTGTGTAGTCAGATTTAATAAACTTTTGTAAAATTGTTTGTATATATTGACGAAGTAAGACTAAAGCCAAGGGAATTTAGGAAAATAAGTTTATTGCGAAAAAAGGTAAGTTTATGTCGCAACAAGATATAGAATAAAATGAAAGGAACAAATTAGAAATATACTATATATAGAATGGAAGGGTTTTGCAACTAAAAGTTGTCCCAAAGAAAGGTTGTGAAGCGCAATTTATATAACTTGACTAAAAAAGGACGTGGGTTATTGACATTAGCGGTTAAATTTGATATAATTAATACGGTATATATGATGGCGGTGTTATGGAATCGTGTGTATTCCGTCAGAATTCCGCGGACATGAGAGGTTGATATGAACAGCATAATTGAAGCCCGGAATGTCTGCATGGACTTCGCAATCGGGGACGGGAGCATCGTACATGCACTAAAAGGAATAAACCTACAGATACCGCCTAACCGGCTGTCTGTACTGCGCGGACGCTCTGGTTCGGGCAAAACAACCTTAATAAATATCCTCGGCGCACTTGATCGACCAACATCGGGGGAGGTCATGTTCCTGGAGGACGGACGCGATATCACAAAACTCCCGGATAAGGAGCGTGACCGGCTGAGGCGGGTCGATATGTCGTTTGTGTTCCAGTCAGTTGCGCTGATCTCCACCATGACGGCGTTTGAAAATGTCGAATTTGCGCTTAGACTAACGAAGCTCCCGTACAAGGAGCGCGTCGAGCGTGCCCGGCAGAGTCTGATTCAGGTGGGGCTGGAGAAAAGAATAAATCACCGTCCCGGCGAGATGTCAGGCGGTGAACAGCAGAGAGTTGCAATCGCGCGAGCGATCTCACACTCGCCGAAGATCATTTTTGCTGATGAGCCTACAGCGGAGCTTGACTCCCCGACGGCGATGGCGGTAATGAAGCTCTTCAGAGACCTTGTAAGGCAGAATGATCTGACAATAGTCATGACAACTCATGATACCACAATGATGGATTTGGCTGATATCGTTTACACGCTGGAGGACGGCGTGATTTCTGACGTTAAGGAGAATCAGCCGGAGGAGGGCGCAGATGCCTAAAAAGGTACTTCTAGCCCCGCCAGAAAACATCATGGTGCAGGCTGAGAATCTCGTGAAGATCTACAAATCGCGCGATGTCGAAGTAATGGCGCTCCAGGGGCTTGACCTCACGGTCGAGCGGGGGGAGCTGATGGGTATCGTCGGAGCCAGCGGAAGCGGCAAGTCAACATTGCTGAACATGCTCGGCGGACTCGACAGACCATCGGCGGGAAGCCTTTACGTAGACGGCGTTGATATGTTGAAATTCACGGAGAAGGATTTCATAGAATATAAGCGAAAGACCGTAGGGTTTGTGTGGCAGAACAACGCACGAAACCTTATCCCGTACCTGACCGCCAAGCAGAACGTCGAAATGCCGATGCTGCTATCCGGGTTCAGCGGAAGGAGCCAGCGGGCAGACGAGCTGCTTGATATGGTCGGGCTTTCACACCGCAAGAACAGCCGACTGGATCAGATGTCCGGCGGCGAGCAGCAGAGAGTTGCGATAGCGATAGCGCTTTCGAATAACCCGAAGCTTCTGCTTGCGGACGAACCGACCGGTTCAGTTGACACGGCGACGTCGAAACTGATTCTGGACGTGTTCAGAGAACTTAACAGGGCAATGGGCGTTACTATTATAATTGTAACGCACGATACAAAGCTTTCAGCACAGATAGACCGCGTGGTGGCGATCCGGGACGGAAAGACATCTACCGAGCTTGTGCGGAAGCCGGGCATTGCAAAGTCGTTCGGCGAACTGAACGAGCAGGAGGAGACCTCCCACGAGGAACTCACCGTGCTTGACAGGGCAGGGCGGCTTCAGATCCCCAAGGAGTACCTTGAGGAACTCGGGCTCAGGGGCGGTGACAAAGTACGCGTCGAGCTTGAGGAAGGCAAGATCTCCATTTACCCGCGCG
This sequence comes from uncultured Clostridia bacterium, assembly GCA_945923775.1. Lineage (GTDB taxonomy): Bacteria > Bacillota > Clostridia > Oscillospirales > Ruminococcaceae > CAG-115. The sequence continues at coordinate 79,541 of CAMELR010000005.1, forward strand.
GCATCGCGGACAAGGCTAGTAAATAATCGGGAGGGAGAACCCGATTTGCTGCAAAGCAGTATTTAGGAAAGGTGGATTTCACTGTGGCAAAAGAGCGAAAAGCCAGACTGAAGAGAGTCACTTCATTGTTCATGTCAGCCGTAATGGCGGCGACTCTCGTACAGGTCCAGCTGGCGCCCGGCGCTGCTGCGGAGGAGGAGAGTGCAGACTCATCGTCCTCCACGACCGTTAACGCGGACAGCCTGAGCATCGTCAGCAACAAAAACGCGTACAGAAAGTACATAGCAAGATATCCGGACGCTGCAAAGCCGATGGAAGAGGTCAACATTGATGTTACAAAGTTCGAGCAGAGCGACGACATCAATGTTCAGCTCGAGGACTACGACGGCGAAAAGAAGTGTGTAGCCTGGGTGGACTGCGAAGGCACCCTGACATGGAAGTTCGACGTTAAGACCGCTGGTCTGTACAACCTCGAGATGTTCTATCACCCCATCACCGCGACCAACACCACCATCGAGGTCGAGATGAAGATCGACGGAGAGTATCCGTTCGACGAGGTGAAGCTGGTAGAGCTTGACCGCTACTGGCAGAACGAAACTCAGATCGGCTGGGACGCACGCAAGAAGAACCAGAAGCGTCCTCCCCAGGTCGAGTACAACACCTGGGTAACATACCCAATCAAGGATAAGGACGGACTTATCAATACTCCGTACTTCTTCTACCTTTCCGAGGGCGAGCATGAGATTTCGCTCACAGGTGTAAAGACCAACTTCTACCTCAAGAGCATGAAGTTCTACAACACTGAGGAGCTGCCCAGCTATGCGGACATCAAGCCCACACAGGAGCAGATCGACGCTACTCCGGCATTCGGAAGCAGCGAGGATATTGGTCACATCGAGGCAGAGAACACCTACTACACAACTTCCTCGACCCTGTATCCTACATACGACAGAACTGACTACTCCGTAAGCCCGTCTCACCCGGTAAACAAGCGCTACAACACAGTCGGCGCTGATACCTGGGATCAGGCTACCCAGACCATTGCATGGCAGGTAGAGATCCCCGAGGACGGTTACTACAAAATGCAGATCAGATGCCGTCAGAGCACGATGCGCGGATTCTTCTCCAACCGCCGCGTCTATATTAACGGCGTTGTTCCCTGCAAGGAGCTTGACGATGTCAGGATCCAGTACAACCCCAACTGGCAGACTGTGGAACTCAAGGACGAAAACGGCGAGTACATCTATCTGTACCTCCACAAGGGTACTAACGAGATCGCACTCGAGGCTATCCCGGGCGACATCGGTCCGGTAATGGAGCGCCTTGACGACCTCATCTTCCAGATGAACTACTACTACAGACGTATCCTCATGATCACCGGTCCGTCCCCCGACGAGTACAACGACTACTACCTCGAGGATCAGATCGACGGTCTGTTTGACTTCCTTCAGACTGCGGTAGATACCCTCTACGCAGAGAAGGCAGGTATCGAGTCACTCACCGGTCAGGGCTCCGAGGCTTCCACGCTTCAGACTATGGCGGTTATCCTCCAGATGGCTATTGACCACCCCGAGGATCTCCCGCAGATGCTTTCCTCCATCAAGGACCAGATCTCCGCTGTTTCCGCATGGATGAGAGACTACCGTGACCAGCCGCTTGAGATCGACTATATCGAGGTCAAGTCCACACACGATAATTTCCGCGACAGCTCCACAAACTTCTTCTCAGCTCTCGCGTTCGGCTTCCAGGCGTTCATCGGCTCCTTCTTTGAGGATTACACCTCCGTGTCTGACTCCACAGGCGTTGAAAAGACGCTGAACGTTTGGGTTTCCCTTGGCCGTGACCAGGCTACCGTTGTTAACGAGCTGGTAAGCTCTGAGTACAACCCCAACAGCGATACCAAGGTAAGCATCTCGCTGGTACAGGGCGCCGTTCTTGAGGCTACTCTCGCCGGCAAGGGTCCTGAGGTCGCACTGTTCATCGGCGGCGACTTCCCTGTAGTCTGCGCTTCCAGAGGTCTGCTTATCAACCTCAAGGAACAGCCCGGCTACGATTCCATCGTAAGCAGATTCACACCTGACGTTACAACTCTTTATGAGTTCAACGGCGGCGTTTACGGACTCCCGCTGACTGAGAACTTCCCGATGCTCTTCTACCGTACCGACGTACTCGAGGAGCTGGGATACACCAATCCTCCCGAAACGTGGGATGACCTCATCAACATGCTGCCTGATATCCAGAGAAAGTACCTGGAGGTTGGTCTGATCCTTCCATCCAACATCTCTTCTCAGGTATTCGATGCAGGTAACACGTTCGTACTGCTGATGCTTCAGACAGGTCAGGATTTCTACAACTTCGACGAAGCAAGCGGTCAGTACATTTCCACAACATTCGACACAGAGGCTGCCGTTGAGGCGTTCACCAAGTGGACTAAGTTCTACACAGTTTACGACTTCGACCAGACCTACGACGCATTCACACGATTCAGAACCGGTGAGATGCCGATGCTGCTCCAGAACTACGCGTTCTACAACCAACTCAGCGTTGCGGCTCCTGAGATCAAGGGTCTGTGGTCCTTTGCACACGTTCCGGGTTCCTATGTGACCGACGAGAACGGCAACAAGATCAAGGACGAAAACGGCAACTACAAGATCAACTACACGGCTAACTCCGGTTCCTCCGGTGCAGTTATCTTCACAAGCTGCAAGGACGTAGGCGCAGCTTGGAACTTCATCGACTGGTTCACCACCACCGATGTTCAGGTAGAGTACGGTAAGACAATCGAGGCTATCATGGGCCCGATGGGTCGTTACGACACCGCAAACGTCGAGGCGCTTTCCAGACTGAACTGGTCCACTTCTGAGTACGCTAAGATCAGCGACCAGATGAACAACCTGAGAGAAGTTCCGATCATTCCGGCTTCCTACGCAGTTACACGTAACGTTTACAACGCATTCAGAGCGGTTGTAAACAACCAAAAGAACCCGAGATATCAGCTCAGCTCCTACAACAGAGACATCAACTCTGAGATCGTAAGAAAGCTGAAGGATCTCGGTTACTACAATGGTTAAGGTCAATACCCTTCCCGCGAAAGCGGGAGGGATACCGTACCATAAGAAAAATAGGAGGAATCAGCTTGTTCGGTAAAGAGAAATCGCAGTATATCGAGGACAGCAAGTTCCGTTATACGATGCGTGAAATGAAGAAGAACGGCAGCGCGTATATCCTCGCTCTCCCGTACTTCCTTTTGTTCCTGATATTCACAGGTATACCGGTCGTTATCTCCCTCCCTGTAGGCTTCACGAACTTCAACATGGTTCAGTTCCCGCAGTGGGTAGGACTCAGCAACTTCTATACTCTGTTCCTTCAGGACGACGTTTTCCTTATTGCTATCCAGAATACGCTTGTATTCGCTATTATCACCGGCCCGGTCAGCTACATCGCGTGCTTCCTGCTGGCTTGGCTCATCAATGAGATGCCCGGTCCGCTGAAAACTGTATTTACATACATTTTCTACGCTCCGACCCTTGCTGGTAACATCTACGCAACATGGCAGCTCATCTTCTCCGGCGATACCTACGGCTTCCTGAACTCCGTTCTCATCAGCCTTGGTCTCATCAACGGTCCTCAGCAGTGGCTGACCGACGCAAGATACATTCTCATGTGCGTAATCATCGTACAGATGTGGATGTCCCTTGGTGCAGGCTTCCTTTCACTGCGTGCAGGCTTCCAGGGCATTGATAAGTCCGGCTACGAGGCTGGCGCTATCGAGGGTATCAAGAACCGCTTCCAGGAACTGCTCTATATCACGATCCCCGCTATGGGTCCGCAGCTTCTGTTCGCGGCTGTAATGCAGATCACATCTTCCTTCACCGCTGGTGATATCGGTAGATTCCTGACCGCATTCCCGTCTACTGACTACGCAGCGCACACGATCATGACTCACGCGTTCGACTACGGCTCAGTCCGTTACGAAATGGGTTACGCCTGCGCTATCTGCTTCCTGCTGTTCATCGTGATGATACTCGTTAACAACGTTATCCGCAAGGCGATGGCAGGAATACTCGATACTTAAGGAGGACGGAAGATGCGCATTATTAAGAAAAGAAAAAAGTGGGGAGGATCCCGCGGCGGTGATATCGCGATCTTCATTCTGCTCGTGCTTATCGGTCTGTTCATGCTCTTCCCGATCTACCTGTCGGTGATCCAGTCGATCAAGCCGTCCGAGGAACTGTTCGTGTTCCCGCCTAAGCTCTACGTTCAGCGCCCCACCTCGCAGAACTTCGAGGATATGCTGAAAGTTGCAGGCTCCCTTGACGTACCGTTCTCAAGATACGTTTTCAACTCGGTATTCGTTTCTGTAGTCGTTACAGTTGCTCAGCTCTTCCTTTCCTCTTCCGCAGCATACGTGCTGGCGAAGGTCAAGGCTCCCGGCGTAAAGGCTATGAACAAGGTCATTGAAATTGCCCTCCTGTTCACTTCTTCTGTAACCTATATCGTACAGTATATCGTTATGGCTGGTATGGGCATGATCGATACATACTGGGCTATCACGCTGCCGTACATCGCAACTCCTATGGGTCTGTTCCTTATGAAGCAGTTCATGGGTCAGATCCCCGAAAGCATGATCGAAGCCGCAAAGCTTGACGGTGCGAGCCACCTCAGAGTTTGCTGGCAGATCGTAATGCCTAACGTTAAGCCTGCATGGCTCACCCTGATGATATTCGCATTCCAGGGCGCTTGGCAGATCACCGGTTACCTGTTCGTTTATTCCGAGCAGCTCAAGCCTATTCCTATCGTAATGCAGCAGATCGCAGCGGCAGGTATTGCACGAACGGGCGTATCGTCAGCGACAGTTGTTGTTCTGATGCTGCCGCCTATGATACTCTTCCTTATTCTCCAGAGTAACGTCGTTGAAACGATGGCTCACTCCGGTCTGAAGGATTAACCTGCTGTACAGAACAGCGATTCTATTTACGAAAGGATGATTTTAGTGCCATCAATCAAGCGCATTGCAGCGCGCGTGACGGCTGCGGCTATGGCTGCGGTCACGCTCATGACAAGCGTTGCGTATGCAGATGAGCCATATGACGGATATAACTACGACTGGTGGGGCGACCCGGTTCCCTCACAGAACGGCTACGTTGTAGATAAGGTCATCACCGGTGCGGACATCGGTGTTGGCAGCCTCTCCGAGCCGAGCGACATGTTCTTCTCTGACCTCGGCGACCTGTATCTTGCCGATTCGGCATACAAGCCCACAAGCGGTTCTGAGAACGCAAAGGGAAGGATCATCGCCACCGATGAGAACTTCCAGCTCAAGTTTACTGTTGAATCCCTCGATTTCTCCGGAGTTCAGGACTGGCTCGACATGAAGAACAGCGAGCTGAATACCGGTGCGATCTCCCAGGCGGATTTCAACAAGATAACGAACCTCAGCTTCAACGGTCCTACCGGCGTTTACGTTGACGTTGACGAGGGAGAGTCCACGATCTACGTTGCGGACAACTCCAACGACCGCGTTGTTGCATTCACAGTCGACGAGATCGGAACCGACGAGTACAAGACCTCCGTCGGCAAGGTAAAGGTAGTTTATACAAGACCTGACGCTTCAATGTACGATCCTTCCGTAACGTTCAACCCCAGCAAGGTTCTGGTTGACGCTGCGAAGAACGTGTACGTCTGCATCAAGTCCATCACAAAGGGCGCGGCAGTGTTCTCCAAGGAAGGCGACTTCAACGGATACTTCGGTGCGAACCGAGTAGAGGCTACCGGCGAAGTTCTGATGAACGCATTCTGGAAGCTCATATTCAGCCGTGAACAGGCAAAGAGGATGAGAAGAAGCGTTCCTGTCGAGATCTCCAACTTCGACATCGACTCCAATAACTTTATTTATACAGTTACCGAGTCCAAGTCCGCGGATACAGATATCTTAAAGAAGCTGAACTCCGCAGGTACGAACATCTACACAAACCTGGGCTACTCTGATTACACATTCGGCGACGCGCTGACAAAGTACTACAGAGGTCAGACCTACTCCTCACAGATAACTGATATCGACGTTTCCGCTGACGGAACGATCAACCTGCTCGACCTCAAGACCGGACGTGTGTTCCAGTACGACGACGAGTGCCAGCTCCTGTTCATCTTCGGCGGCATCGGTCAGCAGAAGGGTACGTTCAACATCGTAAACGCAGTTGAGAGCCGCGGAAACAACGTGTATGTACTCGATGGACGTAAGTGCTCCATCACGGTATTCAAGCAGACCGAGTTCGGTTCCATCGTTCACAACGCTATCGCGTTGTTCAACAAGGGCAAGTACGAGGAAGCAAGACAGCCGTGGGAGGAAGCGCTCCGCCGCGACAGCAACTACTGGCTGGCATACATCGGTCTCGGTAACGCTTACCTGAACGAAGGCGACTACGATACCGCGATGAAGTACTTCTACTACAACTCCAAGTCCGGCTACAACGACGCGTTCAAGAGCTGGCGTATGAACTTCATCAGAGACAACTTCACCGTATTCGCTATAATCATTCTGGTACTTCTGGTAGGTATCTACGTGCTCTCCACCTGGAGGAACAAGGTACGTGCAAGGAAGCGCGCAGAACAGGAAAAGTTGTTCAAGGAACGCAATAAAGGAAAGGAGGACGTCTGATCTATGAGATTCAATCTTGATATGCCGGCATGGAAATGGCCGTTCTACATCATGCGTCATCCGTTCGAAGGCTTTGAGGATCTCCGCTGGAAGAAAGCCTACAATATGAAGGTGGCTCTCGTCATCGTTGCGCTGCTCTTTATCGTGAGCGTGTGCAGCGAGCTCATGACAGGCTTCCTGTTCAACACCGCAGCGGTAAAGATCTTCAACATCGTTCCGATCATAATCCGCACAATCGTAATATTCTTCACATGGGTAATAGGCAACTGGGCGCTGTGCACACTGTTCGACGGCGAGGGCACCATGAAGAACATCTGCGTTAACACCGCATATGCTCTCGTTCCCTACATCATCGGTCAGGTGATCAACATTATCCTCTCCAACTGCCTGCTCAGAACTGAGTCAGCATTCATCACATTCGTTTCTTACGTAACGATCCTCTGGACTGTGGTGCTGCTGATCTCCGGCATGAAGACAGTTCACCAGTATTCCATTCCCAAGACCCTGCTGTTCATGCTTATCACCATTCTTGCAATGGTTGTTATCCTTATTCTTCTGGTACTTCTGGTTTCCCTGTTCCAGCAGGTTTACGTGTTCATCTACTCGATCTACACAGAGCTGCTGTACAGATTCTCCAACCTTGAGCCTACGGCCCTGATCTTCATCTTCATCGGCGTTATCGCTGCTGTCATCGCAATCGTTGTTGCAGCATACACCGCTTTCGAGAAGCATCAGATCGCTAAGGAGCGCAAGAAGCTGAAGTCCTGACGAACAAGAACATTGGCGAGCCTGCTCCCCGGGACGGGGAAAAGGCGTAAATATAGTAAATGGTGGTGTAAAAATGCTACATATCCGCAAGAAAATACTTGTCGGCGCACTCTGCGCGAGCATGGTGCTTTCGGCAAGCCAGAGCGTTGCATGGTCTGAGAGCAACAGCATGACGGCAGAAGCGGGCAGCGCAGAGGCAGGTTCGGAAGAATCCGCCGCTGAAACCGCGGAGGCTGAGACCTCCACGGCGGAGGCTTCCACTTCCGAGGCAGAGCCTGTGGAGGACGAGAAGCAGCCTATCCAGGAAGATGACGTTCTTGCTGAGTGCGAGCTTGCAGCTTCAAATGAGAATTTCGAGCTGCTGGTGAACACAAAGACCGGTCTGTTCGCATTCCGCACGAAGGACGGCGACCACATCTGGTGGAGCAATCCTTACAATGCAGACGACGATCCCGTTGCGAACAACTCCAAGAAGGAGGACCTCAAGTCCGCTCTCGTAATCAACGCAGTTAAGGTAACAGATACCGAGTCCCCGTCGACAACGGTGCGTTCCTGGAAGGACAGCGTAAATGCGATCGTTGAGACCGCAGACGATATCAGACCGGGTCTTACCGTTACAATGGTGGACAACGGCTTCCGTGCCGAGTACACATTCCCGAACGAGGGTATCACGATCCCTTATTACATCACTCTCGAGGGTGACTACATTCAGGCTTCCATCGCCGTGGACGAGATCACCGAGACCGAGAGCGACCCCGCGCTGATCCAGGAAAGCTCGCGTTCCGTTGTTGACGTGAACCTGCTCCAGGATCTCGGCGCCGCTTTCTCCGATGAGGAAGGCTACATCATCACACCGGACGGTTCCGGCGCGGTGATCAACTTCAACAACGGAAAGAGCAAGGCAAACGAGTACACACAGCGCATCTACGGCAGAGACCTCGCAAAGAGCCAGGATATGGCTCCTGCAAAGACCGAGCAGGCTTATCTGCCGGTAATGGGTATCGTCAGAAATGACAACGCCCTGCTTGAGGTCGTTACCGAAGGCTCCGCGTATGCTACTGCGAGAGCAGCAGTTTCCGGACAGAAGTCCACAAGCTACAACTCCGCATGGTTCAACTTCCAGCTCCGCGCTACTGACACCTACTTCATGGGCGGTCAGAATGCTTCCGCGCTGAATGCTTACCAGGAGGACATAATCCCCGAGGACAGACTGACAGTCCGCTACTATCCTATAGTTAAGGACGACGTAAGCTATGTTGACGTGGCTAAGCGCTATCAGCAGTACCTCGTTGAAGAGAAGGGTCTCACCAAGACCGATAAGGAAGAGGCTCCCCTCTACCTTGACATCTGGGGCGGCACCGTAAAGGAGCAGTCGATACTCGGTTTCCCCGTGAAGCTTGAGACAGCAGCTACCACCTACGAGCAGGCCAAGCAGATTCTCCAGGAGCTCACAGCGAACGGTGTAAGCAACATCATCGTTTCCTACGAGGATTTCAACGCGGCTGGTATCACGAGCCGAATCTCCAGCAAGGTGGATTACTCCGGCACGCTGGGCGGCAAGAACAAGTGGAACGAACTCAAGAGCTACTGTGACGCAAGCGGCATTATGCTAGCTCCGAGCTTTGACCTGATGAACTATGAGCGCAGCGGCAACGGCTACACCAAGACCGGCGCTTCCGCGATCGCGATCACCAAGGCTTATGCTACACAGGGCGTTTACGAGCTGGCGTTCGGTACTCCGCACGACACACGCTCAAGCTGGTACATTCTCTCACCGTCTTTCTATGAGAGAGTTTACGGCGAGGTAGTTTCAAGCTGCCAGAAGGACGGCATCACAGCGATGTCCGTTGCAGACGGCACCAACATGCTTTACAGCGACTACACCGCGAACGTTTCCAGAAGCACCTCCAGACAGCAGGCTGTCAATAACCTCATCAAGGGCTACGAGATGATCAACCAGAGCGGTATGACATTCGTATCCGGTGCGGCTAACGATTACGCTTTGCCGTATGTTGACTACCTGAAGGACGTTCCGCTCTACAGCAGCAACTTCGACGTTTACGACTACGATATCCCGTTCTACGAGATCGTAATTCACGGTTACATTCCGTACACCACCAAGGCGAAGAACGCAAGCTCCAGCGCAGACGAGCTGTTCGTTTACTCTGTGGTTACAGGCACTCCGCTTCACTATGAGGTGATGTATCAGGATCCTAACGAGTTCACCGACTGCTCTTATGATGAGCTGTTCTACACTCACTACAGCGGCTGGCTGAACGACATGACGGCTGAATATAAGCTCATGCAGCAGTATGTGCTTCCTCTGACCGACGAGACCATCGAGGATTTCGAGATCACCGATGGAACTCATTACAAGACCACCTTCTCCGACGGCACAGTCGTTGAGGCGGACGTAAGCACCCTCCAGATCTGGGTCAACGGTACCGAGGTAAAGCTTTCCGATTTTGAACAGAAAGGAGCGACAACTGACTGATGAGTGAAGAACTTGAATTAAGCGGAAAGAGCGAGAACACCGCTCCCGCAGAGTCAGCGGCTGAACCCGCCGCAGAGCCGGCACCGGCTCCCGCACCGGTTCAGAGAGTGTCTGCTCACAATACGGCCGCCGCTGCTGCGCTCAACGCAGCAAACGAGGAGGTCGACATTCGCCGCAAGGGCGGTGAAAAGGCTCAGGTCAAGATCAAGACCACAAAGATCCCCTACGAGAAGAAAAAGGGTCTTTACGGCTACGGCTTCATAGCGCTCTGGTTCATCGGAACACTGTGGCTGTTCATCATGCCGGTACTGACCTCCCTGTGGTACTCGCTGTGTAACACCAAGCTGCTTGATAAGGCAGGCGCGCTCGAGGTCGGCATGACCTCCGCAGGCATCTACACCGAGTGGAACGGCTTCTACAACTTCACAAAGGCGTTTACGATTGATACCACCTTCCTTCCGAAGCTGGGTACGGCGCTCGGCGAGATCCTCCCGAACACCATCGTAATCATGATATTCTCCCTGTTTATCGCGGTTATCCTGAACCAGAAGTTCAGAGGAAGAACGCTTGCAAGAGCGATCTTCTTCCTGCCGGTTCTTATCGCGACAGGTCCTGTAATCAGCGTTATCAACGGTGATATGACCTCCCAGGGCGTATCTGACGCAGCACAGTTCTCCACACTGTTCAAGACAGACCTTGTAACAGAGCTGATGGAGTTCATCGGTATCTATAACCTGAACCAGACGTTCACAGACGTCATCAAGACTATCACGTCCGACGTACTGAACCTCGTATGGAACTCCGGTATCCAGATACTGATCTTCCTCTCCGCCCTCCAGACCATTCCGCCTTCTGCAAAGGAAGCGGCAAGCATCGAGGGTGCAACCGCATGGGAGTTCTTCTGGAAGATCACCTTCCCGTACATCTCACCGATGATCCTGTCCAACCTCGTATATACCGTTATCGACGCGTTCGTATCCACTGATAACGTCGTAATGGAATACGTTCTGGCACAGTCCAGAAACTGGGAGTACGGCTATTCCGCAGCGCTTGCGTGGATCTACTTCGCAATAGTAGGTGCGTGCCTCGGTATTATCTGCGTGATAATCAACAGGTTCGTTTACTACGAGAATGATTAAGGAGGTTAGAGAAGTGACAGATAAAGAATTTGAGCTCCCCACCGAGGGAAATAATGTTGCTGATCAGCCTGCTGAAAACGTAACATCTAACGAGTCCCTTGAGAGCAGCGCCGCAGCAATCGCGGACAGCCTCAAGCAGGACGAAAAGACGGTTGTTGAGCCTACCGCCGAAGCAATCGCAGAGACCATCGCTGACATCAACTCTGACGCAGCGGTTGCAGTAACTGCAATGCCGACAAAGGCACCCAAGAAGGAAAAGAAAAAGAAGGACGAGTACCGTGTGTCCAATTTTGACATCATCAAGAATTACCACAGGTACACCGCCAAGGAGAAGAAGCACTACAGATACCTGTTCTGGCATCGTATCGCCGCATATGTATGGCCGTTCTTCAGAGCAGTCATCATCTTCGGTCTGAGCTTCGTAATCCTGTATCCTATCCTTTACATGATCTCCACCTCTATCCGTCCCCAGGCGGAAATGAACGACCCCTCCGTAATGTGGATCCCCAAGACGATCCGCATGGAGAACTTCGTCGAGGTTTGGAACGCGATCGACTACCCGGGCACTCTGTGGAACACGCTGATACTGAACATCGTGTCCTCTGTCCTCCAGGTAGGTACCTGCGCGCTGACCGGCTACGGCTTCGCGAGATTCAAGTTCAAGGGCAAGAATTTCTTCTTCGCGCTTGTTCTGCTCCAGATCATCGTTCCTGTACAGATCATTCTTATCCCGCAGTTCTCTCAGTTCAGATATTTCGATATCTTCGGACTGCTCAACGCACTGATGGGCGACTCTATCAACCTGGTTGATACGAACCTTTCGATGTACATACCGGCGCTCATGTGTAACGGTATCCGTGCGGGATTGTTCATCTACCTGTTCAGGCAGTTCTTCCGAGGGCTTCCGAAGGAGCTGGAGGACGCTGCGTACCTCGACGGCTGCGGTCCGTTCAAGACCTTCATCAGCGTTATGGTACCGAATGCCGCAAGCTCATTCCTGACGGTATTCATCTTCTCCATCGTTTGGTACTGGAACGACTACTATGTATCTTCGATGTACTTCACAAAGGCGAACACGATTTCGCTGAAGATCGACGGTATCGCGAACATCATCTCCATGTACCTGACCGGTGAGGTCGGCGTTGCTTCCGACTACATCGTATGGATGGAGGCAGCCTGCCTGCTTGCTATCACACCTATCGTTATCATGTACATCTTCTTACAGAAGTACTTCACCGAAGGTATCGCAAGAGCGGGTCTCGCAAACTAATTCCACGGCAAAAGATTCAGCCCCGGGGACACTCGGGGCTGTTTATTTTCATTCTCGGGGAATACTATTTGCGGAACCTGCGGAAAGTATTCATTTGACACGAAAGAGGCAGTATGAAATTTGTTGAGATATTCTCCGACGGAGCATGCAGCGGCAATCCCGGGCCCGGAGGCTGGGGAGCGATACTCCGCTGCGACGGTTACGAGAAGGAGATAAGCGGCGGGGAAGCGCACACAACGAACAACCGCATGGAGCTTACCGGGGTGATACAGGCGCTGTCTGCGCTGAAGTACCCGTGCAAGGTAAGGGTCACCACTGACAGCAAGTACGTTGTAGACGGCATAACAAAGGGCTGGGCACAGGGCTGGAAGAAACGCGGCTGGAAGAAGTCCGACGGCAAACCCGCGCTGAATCCCGAATTATGGGAGCGCCTGCTTGAGCTGCTCGCGATACACGATGTGGAGTTCGCGTGGATAAAGGGTCATGCGGGTCATGAGGAAAACGAACGGTGCGACAGGCTGGCAGTCGCACAGCGGGATCTGCATTCGGGAAAATAAGAAGCTACTTCGGTTGAAGGTAAGGGTTTAGGCTGTAGAAAACTATAATTTAGCGGCGAGTGTTCCGTTTGCTGCCACCCAAAATTGGGAGTCAAGGGGTTGCAACTAGTGAAACACTAGCCGCTAAATTAAAGTTTCTCTCACAGTATTTTTGCAATTTACTTTCGTTGTGTTTTTTCCAAAAAAATCTCCTGCATTCAACCGCAGGAGATTTTATTTAATTAAGCGTCATAATCACGGCTCACAGAATCCTACCTGCCGGAGCGCAGGAAAATACACAGCCAGTACATCAACACACTGAGGAGGATCTGCGGGATCATCAGCATCAGAGTGACAACCACACAGTCAACCCCGCCGAATATCGCAGCTGAGATCAGCGAAACAGCCGTGCAGACTAAAATCACTATCAGAGTACCGCGCGCTTCAACGTGGGTGAGAATGCTGTCCTTCCGAATCGCGATAAATCGGAACGGCACCAGTAAAACAGCGGAAATTACCGCCGTCACAAGGAACGACGCTCCAAGCGCCAGCAGCGATAAAGCTCCGTTTAATGCTTCGCCGCCCAGTTCTGCCAGCGGTGTGAAATCTGTTCCGTCAACGTATATGCTTCCATCGGTCTGGAATTCCGATTCCGCTGACGATATCCCAGCCGCAAAGACGAACGCCAGTACGCACAGAGCGACCTGTATCAGCGCAAAAACTATGAACCTCGCTAATGAACGATTTTTCATTATCCAGCCTCCTTCCAGATTATATAATAACACAGCTCCCGCATTTTGTCAATTAAAAACATATTGACAAAACCGCTGTAAAGTGATAAAATCAACTTGGCCGCCCAAACGCGGAATGATAACAGAAGGTGGAACAAAATGGCTATAGAAAAGGTAAGAGAATACTTCGCAGGCTGCGGAATGGCAGACCGCATACTTGAATTTGACAGCTCCAGCGCAACGGTGGAGCTTGCCGCCCAGGCGCTCAGCTGTGAGCCGCGCCGCATCGCTAAAAGCCTCTCGTTTATGCTAGGCGAGGAGCCGATACTTGTCGTAACGTCTGGCGACGCGAAGGTCGACAACGCAAAATACAAGGCTAAATTCGGCAAGAAGGCAAAAATGCTGACCCCTGACGAGGTCGTGCAGCTCATCGGACACGCGATCGGCGGAGTATGCCCGTTCGCAGTGAACGATGGCGTGACTGTATACCTCGACGAATCGCTCAAGAGGTTCAGCACCGTGTTCCCCGCCTGCGGAAGCAGCAACAGCGCGATTGAGCTCACCATACCTGAGCTTGAGGAGCACTCCGGCTTTACAGAGTGGGTAGACGTCTGCAAGGGCTGGGAGTAATGGCAGTTTTGTGCTGACCGATGTCCGTATAATTAATGCTGTTACGGAATAATTGTGTTATAATAAAGTTACAACGTTAATTCCAGGAGGGTATTATGGAACACATCAGACCTATCATTGCAGTTATGCTTTCGGCACTTTTGTGCGGTTGTACTCCCGCTGCCGGTTCGTCCGGGGACAGCCAGAGCCAGGCTGAATTCTCGCCGGAAAGCGGATTCGCGCTCGGTTCGGCGGTACCTTCACAGCCCGGCGGGATAACAGTTCAGTCGCTGGACGCTCCGACCGGCAAGAACCTTCCGGACGGCAACCCGCTTATTTCAAACGTTTTCTGCGCAGACCCCACCGCTGTGGAGTACGAGGGCAGGCTTTACATCTACGGAACAAACGACAATCAGCAGTACGAAGCGGTCGGAGCCGACGGAAAGAACACCTATGAGCATATAAAGTCACTGGTGATACTCTCCACTGACGATATGGTGAACTACACCTACCACGGCATAATCGACATCGCGGAAATATGCCCCTGGGCGCTGGCGTCCTGGGCGCCGTCGATAACTTCCCGCGTTGAGGAGGACGGCCTCACTCATTTCTATCTCTACTTCTCAAACAGCGGCTGGGGTACCGGAGTCATAACCTCCACTTCTCCAACCGGGCCGTGGTCAGACCCTCTCGGGAAATCCCTTTTGGACGGCAACACGCCGGGACTTAACGGGTGCAGTTCCCCGTTTGACCCGGGCGTATGCATAGACGACAACGGCACCGGTTGGCTGGCTTTCGGAGGCGGCGACGGCGGCTCGCGCATAGTTAAGCTCGGCGACGATATGGTGAGCATCGACAGCGACATTGTGAAAATCCCATCTAAATTCAATTTCGAGGCAAGCGAGCTGAACTACATCAACGGAACCTATGTCTACACTTACAACAACGACTGGTCGAGCCACACTGACGGGTGGGACGTCGACGGCGTAACGCCTCCGCCGCAGTGCAGCATGTCCTACATGACCACTAAGACCCCGCTTGACACGGATAGCTGGGTATATCAGGATTATTACTTCAAGAATCCCGGCGAGCAGGGACTTGAATACAGCAACAACCACACCCACCTGCAAAAGTACCAGGGTAAGTATTATCTGTTCTATCATGCGATGTATCCTCAGAAGGCGCTTGGAACGTACGGAGGATTCCGCAGCCTGTGCGTGAACGAAGCGCAGGTCGACGAGGAAAACGTAGTCATTGAGAAAGTCACCGGCGACAAGGCGGGAGTTTCCCAAATAAAGAGCCTCGACCCCTATCAGCCGGTACAGGCGGAGACCATCGCGGCATGCGCAGGCGCGTCCTACGCTCCTGCGGAGGGAAGCGGCAACATGACGATCTCCTGCGGCGCTGAGAATGGCTCCGGCGCGTGGACGTGCGTCCGCGGCGCTGATTTCGGCGACGGCGCGAAGTACTTCGCGGCTAAGGTAAAGGGAACCGGAAGAGTTGACGTCTACCTCGACAATATCGAGGGAAATGCGGCGGCTTCCGTGGAGTTCAGCTCTGACGACTGGCAGGTCGTATACAACAGCCTGTTCTCCGAGGTATCCGGAACTCACGACGTGTTCTTAGTGTTCCCGGCTGGCTTTGAGTTCGATTCCTGGCAGTTTGCGTGATCGCGATAATTTTTCGGCCGCTCCGGTTTTCCGGGGCGGTCGATTGACTTTTTTAACGGTTTTTGCTATAATGTATTGTGAAATTGTGGTTTCTTACTGTCCGGAGGTCAGCCATGAGAAAGCTAATCATCATAACGTCAGCCGTAATGCCCGTAATTGCAGTGCTCTGTACCGCGCTGTATCTCCGCGGAGGTCAGGACGTGTTCCTGACTTTGGCGATAACATTTGCGACGATATCCTACCACTTTAATAATGCGGCTGATAGTCGGCGGTATCATGAACTCCACAATGCACAATCACGCCGACCTCTCCAGTCCATGGTTCCGCCAAAGGGACTGGGAAAAGAAGCTCTACAAGCTGCTCCGTGTGAAGAAGTGGAAGGGCAGAGTGCCTGCGTATCGGCCGGATTTCTTTGACCTGAGCAGGCACACTCCTGACGAGGTAGCTCAGGCGATGTGCCAGGCGGAGATAACCCACGAGATAATACTTCCGCTGAGTTTTCTCCCGATATTCGCCGCAATATGGGTGGGAGCGCTCCCGGCGTTTGTTATAACCTCGGTAATATCAGCCGCAATGGAACTGGTATTCATCGTTACACAGAGGTTCAACCGACCGAGGATAATCAAAATGCTGGCGCGCCGCCAGAGCGTCCAGAGCGCTCAGAAAAATAAAAAGGAAAACAGAAAATGACAAACACAAAAAAAATCAGAAACTGCCTGCTGCTCCTGACAGCAGCGATAATATGGGGCATGGCGTTCGTATCGCAGCAGGCGGGCATGGATTTCATGGGACCGCTGACCTTCAACGGTTCGCGAAACATCATCGGAAGCGTTATACTTATCCCGGTGATACTTATTATACGCGGGCGCGTTCCAAAAGCGGAGCGCAAACCGCTTCCCGTTAAGACCACCATCATCGGAGGCCTCGCGTGCGGCGCTGCGCTGACCGTTGCCTCAACGCTCCAGCAGTACGGTCTGACGATGACCACCGTCGGAAAGGGCGGATTCATCACCACGCTGTACATAATCCTCACGCCCATACTCGGCATATTCATCGGCAGGAAGGCTCCGAAAGCCGTGTGGTTCTGCGCGGTGCTGGCAGTTGCCGGAATGTTCCTGCTGTGCGTGAACGGCGAGAGCCTTTCCATCTCGGCAGGCGACCTGCTCGTACTTGGAAGCGCGCTGGTGTTTGCAGTCCACATTCTTGTTATCGACCACTTCTCGCCCCTCACCGACGGCGTGATACTTTCCTGCATTCAGTTCGCGGTGTGCGGCGTGGTAAGTACGATCGGAGCTTTCATTTTCGAGCATCCCTCCTGGGAGCAGCTTGTCAGCGGAGCGATCCCGGTGCTTTACGCCGGCGTGCTTTCCTGCGGCGTTGGATATACTTTGCAGATCGTCGGTCAGAAGGGCGTCGACCCTACTGCGGCGGCTCTGATACTGTCGCTGGAATCCGTCGTGGCTACGATATCCGGATTTGTCGCCTATAAAATAGGTTTTCTCAAGACGGATCAGAGCATGAGCCTCCGGCAGATAATCGGCTGCGCTATCGTGTTTGCGGCTGTTATTCTCGTGCAGCTTCCGTGGGACAGGATAAGCCAGAAGCTGCGGAAAAATCAGAATGCGTAGCTCAGAGAAAATAAAAACGGCGCAGATCCGACTGTATCTTTGTCAGATCTGCGCCGCTGGCTTTAGTCAAGTGCGAAATAATCCCGGTACTCAAACCGCGTGACCCTGTGATCCTGGGAAATCGCCGCCGTGGAGATATCAAAGTACTGCATATCCTGCGGACCTTCAACGTAGCGCCGTTTGCGGTAGCTGTTCGAGGAGTTCCACACGGTATCGACCCATATCTGCCTGCCGTCGATGACTGTCATATTCCAGGAGTGCGACCGTTCGTCTGCGGTGGAGGTCTGCATGAAGCAGCGGCTTCCGGTTACAACGCTGCCGGAGGCGTTCGCGCACCATATCCCCTGAGCCTGGCAAAGCGCGGAGAACAGATTCGACCAGCCGAAGCACACCGAGCGGTGGTATTCCAGGACATGCTCAAGCGTCAGCATGTCGTCGGTCACGCCCTTTTCGGAGGCGTCCTTGTCGTAGTACATGTTCCGCGATACCCACTGTGAAATTGCGCGCAGCTTGTCGTAGTCGCTGGTGATACCCGCGCATATCTCGTCGGAAAGCTCCCTGACCCGGCTGAGGACCTGCCTTGCAGTCTCATGGTCGCCGGAGGACGTGATGTGCTGCATTACGCCCTCCTCCGGGAGTTCCAGCGGGGAAGCGGCGGCGCTCAGGTTTTCATCTGCGGGAAGCTCCGACCAGGAGAGCGGCGCGGAGCCGTCCGCGGTCATTTCAAAAACGTAGTCCATTATCGCGCCGCCGTCCAGCGACACCCGGATAATATAGTATCCCGGGTCGAGCGAGGACACGTTCAGCGTGCCGGAAAAATTGCTTCCGCTGGAGGTGAAGTCGTAGCTCGGGATCTGCTCAAGCAGGATATCCACCGAAGTTACGGGAGTTCCAGTGTAAACGCCTGAATATCTGACGCTTCGCTCGCCGAACTCAAACTGTACGTGATGAAGCGGGTCGCCGGAGGTAATAAGCACATTCGATGGGCGTTCCGGCTCGGTGGGTTCGGAATGCTCAGCGGTCTGAGGCTTGGAAGTCGTCTGGATTTTCTCAGTGGTTGTTTCAGTCGCGGAAGTCGCGGAAGTCGAGAGAGAAACGGCGGAAGTCGGCTGAGCAGGCTCAGAAACCGCCGCCGTAGTTTCGCCAGGTGGAGTAGTTGTTGAAAGATTTGTTTCCTCCGGCATGTCGGGGGATTCTGCGGTTAAGGCGGCAGGCTCGGCTGTTATGACCGGAGTTTCAGACGGTGCCTCGGTTTGCGGGGCAATTGTCACAGCTGCAGAGCTTCCGGAGGTTTCCGTAGCCGAACTTGAGTCCGTGGAAACAGGCTGGGAAGGCATGACGAATTCAGGCACGCTGCTTTCACCAACTGGAGGCTGATTCAGCAGCAGAGCCAGCCCGGCTATTCCGGCGGCGAGCGCACAGCAGCCGGAGATAATTAATATAGTATATTTTTTCACGATGACCTCCGGGAAAGTTGATATGTTTATTTTACCCCGGAAATCTGGATTTGTCAATATTTAGTTTTCATCTATCGCGAGGGCGCCCTGGAATCCTCCCGCCGCCGGGGAAACGATGTCCGCGCCGATGATGGCTCCGTTTTCAACTAGGAGTTCCGCGTTGAGCGGAACCGACGTATCTCCGGAAAGCTCGTAGGTGTAGCGCTTGACGGTGTGCGCGCGGTACCTCCGCAGGTCGAAGCCCTGCTTGCGCTGGAGCGCGTTGTATTCCTCGTAAACATCGTCGAATTCCACAGGGATACGCACGTTTTCAACGGCGGTGTGGGTGAATCCGGGATCCCAGCCGAAGCTCTCTATATAGGCTATGCGCTGTTCGTTGGTCGCGCCGGGTATCGAATCGGCTCCGCAGCCGAAGCTCCGCGTCAGCGTCCAGAGAGCTGCCGCCGCGAATAATATCAGCCCGGCGGCAAGCGGAAGCCGGGAGCGTTTCGTGTCGTTCTTCATAGTTCCTCCGTTCATATTACTGTAGGATTGCACAAAATTCAGCCTGGATTTTGGGCGCCCGCAGTCTCTGTTTGTCCTCAGATATCAATATATGACCATTGTGTGAAAAGAATACCGTAGATTTTGTTGTGTAATGCACAAATTAAACTGTGGTGTTTTGTTATAATCTCCAAAAATCGAGATGAAAGTTTCTTGAATGGCTCAAAATAGGGCTTTTTTTGTGCAATACCACTAGCAGAACAGACCGTTTTTTGTGGTTGTTTTGTAGGTCTTGGTTATTATTCATAAAGGGATTCAAAAATATTTGTTGACTTAGGCTCTTTATTTTTTCGCCGTATTTTGGTATCATATTAGTAGCGGAAAAGCTGATAGTTCCCTGAAAAGGGTTCAAAATAATTAAGTAATTCAGGAGGTCATTTCTAATGGCAAGCTTATCACTCAGAGGCATATACAAGCGCTATCCCGGCGGCGTTGTTGCCGTTTCCGATTTCACAATGAATATCAAGGACAAGGAGTTCATCGTACTCGTAGGCCCTTCCGGCTGCGGTAAGTCCACAACTCTCCGTATGATCGCAGGTCTTGAGGAGATCTCCGAGGGCGAAATGTTCATCGGCGACCGTCTCGTAAATGACGTTGCTCCTAAGGACAGAGATATCGCGATGGTATTCCAGAACTACGCTCTGTACCCCCATATGTCCGTTTTCGATAACATGGCATTCGGCCTGAAGCTCCGTAAGGTTCCGAAGGACGAGATCAAGAAGCTCGTTGAAGAGGCTGCTAAGATCCTCGACATCTCCCACCTGCTCGACAGAAAGCCGAAGGCTCTGTCCGGTGGTCAGAGACAGCGTGTAGCGCTCGGCCGTGCTATCGTACGTGATCCTCAGGTCTTCCTGCTTGACGAGCCGCTGTCCAACCTGGACGCTAAGCTCCGTGCACAGATGAGAACCGAGCTTTCCAAGCTCCACAAGAAGCTGGGTACTACATTCATCTATGTAACTCATGACCAGACAGAGGCTATGACCATGGGTGACAGAATCGTTGTTATGAAGGACGGCTACATTCAGCAGATCGATTCTCCTATCAACCTTTATGAGAACCCTGTTAATAAGTTCGTTGCAGGCTTCATCGGCTCTCCGCAGATGAACTTCATTCCTGCTAAGCTCATCATGGCTAACGGCAAGTACACCGTTGAGTTCGGTTCTGAGGACACCAAGACCTCCAGAGGCCGCAAGTTCTACGTTGAGCTGCCCTCCGCTAAGGCTGACAACGAGGGTCTGAAGTACTATGTAGACAAGGAAGTTATCCTCGGTATCCGTCCTGAGAACATTCACGACGAGGAGATGTTCCTCTCCACCGCTAAGACCGGTATGATCGAGGCTACTGTTGATGTAACCGAAATGCTCGGTGCTGAGACATTCCTGTACCTCACCTGCGAGGGTATCCCGCTCACCGCTAGAGTATCTCCGAGATGCACTGCACGTCCCCAGGATACTGTTAAGCTCGCTCTCGACCCGAACAAGATCCATCTGTTCGACGCTTCCGATGAGCACTCCCTGCTCAACTAATTGTTGAACAACAACATACGCTGACTGCGGCGCAGCTTTCGGGCTGCGCCGTTTTTGCAGTTTCTCCGACATGCAGGAGGTGTATCTTGATAAAGCTGAAATACGCCGGGCTTTGCGCCGCTGGGTTAGCCATGAATCTGGCATGCCTGCTGATCGACTCGTTCCTCGGTTCGACACTGGACTTTGACATTCCTTTGTATTTTGTGGTTGGCATTTTGCTTTGCATAGGTTCCGGTTTTGCACATGCTGCGTTCATGAATATCATCAGAAAAAAGCTTGTCAGGCGGTCGAAATGGTACTTGCTGGCGGTGTTTGCGGCTCCGTTGGCGCTGAGTGCTCTGGCAGTTGTGGTGGCTATCGTCCTGGACATGACAGTCTGGGCTGAGCGCAGCGGTTTTTTCAACTTTAGCCCGGCTATTAGTATATTTTTTGTAGCTGTTGGAATCGGAGTGGCTTGTTCACTCAGCGGGATAGCCACATTGTGTGTTGAACAGCTTTTAGGGTACACCGACTCCGAATCGCCGGACGACAGAAAATAAGCGTATATAGTCAAGGAGACGAATGATGAACAATAAAGTTGAAATGTTGATAAACAACATCGAGCGCTCAATAATCGGAAAGCGCCCGGTAATAGAAAAGGTAGTCTGCGCAATGCTTGCGGGCGGTCACGTGCTCATCGAGGACGTCCCGGGAGTGGGCAAGACCCTGCTCGCGGAAACGCTTGCAAAGAGCGTTTCGGGCAGCTTCGGACGCATTCAGTTCACGCCTGACCTGATGCCTTCGGACGTTATAGGCTACACGGTGGTGGACATCAACACGGGCAAGGGAAGCTACAAGCCGGGCGCGGCGATGTGCAACTTCCTGCTTGCGGACGAGATAAACCGCGCCTCGCCGAAGGTGCAGTCCTCGCTGCTGGAGGCGATGGAGGAGCTTCAGATAAGCGTCGACGGAGAGACTCACCAGCTTCCGAAGCCGTTCATGACCCTCGCAACGCAGAACCCGATAGAGACTTTCGGTACGTATCACCTTCCGGAGGCTCAGCTTGACCGCTTCCTCATGCGGATATCAGTGGGATATCCCGACCGCGCCGCCGAGATGAAAATGCTGGAGGTCATGCCGCAGCGCCAGGAAACTCAGCCGGTGATGTCGCTTGAGGAGCTGATGGAGCTTCGTCAGCAGGCGGCGCAGGTGAAGGTCGCGGATAACGTCAAGGCTTACATACTGTCGCTGGTGACTGCAACGAGGTTCCTACAGCAGGTCAAGCTCGGAGCAAGCCCGCGCGGCTCCATCGCGATGTTCCGTGCGGCTCAGGCGATGGCTCTGATGAACGGCAGGGACTACGCGACCCCGGACGACGTAAAGGCAGTTGCGATTCCGGTGCTGGCTCACCGTATCGTGCTGGCTTCCGGGCAGACGGACTACGGCGCGCCGCAGGACATTGTTGCTGAACTCCTTTCAAACACTCATATTCCGATGTAAATAAAAAGGTGGAGCGTTACGCTCCACCTTTTGCTGTATGCTGGTTTTTAGATCAATCAGACCTCCGATATGTCCAGAACCCTTGAAATACCGTCCTCGGTCCGCTCGAAAAGGAATCTGAGGTTACGTTCGCCGAAATCTGCTGTAAGCGCGTTTTCGCTCTCCGTGAAAGGAGTTCCGTTCTGGTACAGGAATCCTGCCGCGAGAAGCCTGTGGTCGCAGTAGAATCCGCTGATTATCTCGATATACTGCCGCAGGAACGCCGTGCTGTCCACCGGGGCAAAGATGTCCTCGGGAAGCCCGGAAATCGTCACCAGCGCGGCGCCGCCGTCGTAGGGACATCTGTAGTAGCAGAGGTTCTCGTGTGAAACTCCGCAGGAGATCATCGCAAGATCATGACCATTGTGAATTTCGTCCAGCATGAACTTTCCGGTCTGGAACTCCGGGAGCTCCGGCAGGAGCTTCCTGACCCGCCTGGAGACAGCAGTGGAGCTTTCCGGCAGACCGCTCTCGGTGTGCGCCCAGCTCCAGAGCCAGGTGTTCTGTATCTCGGATTCAGAGCCGAGTATTCCGGCGCGGAATTCCCGCTCGCCGAAGCGTATCATGCCCTTCATCGGGTCAAGCCCCCAGGAGTTGTCAGCGATTATCTGCTCACCTAAACGGTTCTGGCAGAGGATAGCCCGTCCCGCTGAAAGGGAAAGCAGGTCCAGCATGTTGGTCTTGTCGAAATAAACCGGGCATTCAAGCACCGAAAAATTGTTCATAATTACTCTCCGATATTTATATTCTGACCGAATTTGCGCAAAATGTCGCGCATAAGAACCTTGTCGATCTGGTACATTTTAGTGTGTCCATGCGGGAGGTCGTCTACCCGCAGCTCGAATCTCATGTAGATTTCCGAGAGGTCGTCAGTATACCAGAATGTGCAAAGCAGGTAGCGGTCCTTTGTCGCGTAGTAGTTCACAGGGGAAAATCCCAGCACGGCGCGGATATCCGCGTCAATAAGCTGTTCGGCTTCCGCGACTTTCATCGGCTCGAACTGCACTTTTTTCGTCCGCGGGAGGCTCTCCGCGCGCTTTTCCTCCTCGGTCTTGAGGATCTTCTTTTTAAACAGTCCGAACATACGGCACCGCCTTTCTCACATGCTACAATTATACTATATTCCGCCGGGATTGTCAATACAAAAACAGCGCACCGGGAGGAGTGGTGCGCCGTCAGTTATGTCGTAGATCTGTGCTCAGCCTGCGCCGAGACCCTCGGACATTCTCTCGATGAACTCATGGTCGCGCAGGGGTCTGCCGTTGAAAATGCCCTCGATGAGGTCGATTTCGGAGCCGCCTATCGCAGTCAGGTCGGAGGGGCTGTCGACGTCCTTCGCACATACCGCGATTCCCTTGCTGTGAGCCTTCTTTATCAGCGAGCGCACGAATCCCGAGGACACGCTGTCGCCGCTGAAGCGGTCGGCGCGTATCTTTACGGTCTTTACCGATGCGTTGTTGAGAGGAGCGTCCGTGAAGTAGCCCGCGCCGGTGTCGTCGGCGATGATGTTCATTCCCATGCGTGAGAGCGCCTGGAGGTAGATACCGCCGCTGGTGAGGGTGCCCTCCGCCTCGGTGACGGAAATGCTTATCGCGCTGGGCGGCAGGGAATACTCAAGCAGGGTGCTCTGGAGCACATCAACGGAGATTTCGCTGTTGAGGATATTCTCAGGCATTTTGAAGCTCACGCGGAACTCCGGATAGCCCTGCTCGCGCACGGAGGCGCAGAAGCTGCATATCTTGTCGCAGGCGAAGCGATAGAGCTGCCGCGAGTAACCGAGCTGGTCGATTATCGGCAGGAATCTGCTGCGCGGCACGGTCATATCTTCGTTGCCCCAGAACAGCGTAGCTTCGCAGCAGTGGAGCCGCCCGGTCTTCATCTCGAGCACCGGCTGATAGAGGTAGTAGAACCCCTTGAAGCCGTTCTCGGCGGAGTCGGTGATGAGCTCCTTTACCATGCGGTTGTCAGTAAGGGCGTCCTCAAGCCCCTCTGAGTAGCACACGGCGTCCTCGCTGAGACGTTCCTTTGCGAGGCGGAGGGTGTGAGTAGCCGCGCTGACCACGGTCTGGATATTCTCCGCGTCGTGCGGGTAGATCGTGAATCCGGCGTAGACGCGGATATGATGTTCGTTATTGTGGAGATACCACGGCGAGTGGAATTTCGTCAGCACCGCCTGGGCGAACTGCCGCGCTTCCTCGCGCTGGATACCGCTGAGCGTGATGAACAGAATATCGCTTGAGAAGCGGTAGACCTTCTTCTGAGAACTGCACGGGAGCGCAAGGATATACTCCGCGCAGCTTTTCAGGATATCGTCGGCGTATTCGAAGCCGTATATCTCGGAAATGCTTTTGAGGTTGGAGAATTCCACCGCGATGACTGCGCCGCTGTGGTTCTCGGAGATCTCCTCGGTAAAGTCGCGCTCGAACATGCTGCGGTTCGGCATTCCGGTGCCTACGTCGTAGTATGCGAGGCGCTCAAGCTTGTTCTGGGAGTTCCGCAGCTCCTCCTCCATGAACATTTTGTAGATAACGGTGGAAAGAAGCTGGGTCAGGGATTTGAGCAGGCTGCGCTCGCGGCTGCTCCATTCGCGGCCGGCGGTGCGGGAGGTGTAGAGCAGCACTCCGCGGTTGGAGCCCTGGTCGTAGGTGCGGGCGAGTACACAGCTAAGATTTTTGCGTTCCCTGTCCATGCCGATGGTGCGGAGATCAGTGCAGACAATTCCGCTGTAATCCAGCTCGTCGCGGATATCCTGCTTGCAGGTGAAGTTGACTATTACCGGAAGCACCATGCCGGTGCGGTCGAGCTTGTAGGCTCTTCCGGAGTTCTGCTCATCGGTGCAGAATTCGATCTCGGAGAGGTCGAAATGCTCGGTCATGAGCAGCGTGATGTTCTTGATAGCGGTCTTGGTGTCGGGGCTTTGCAGGAATATCGAGTAAACGCCGTTCACCATTATCTGATCCTCGAAGTTCTGTCCGAGGAGCTTGTTTGCATTCTGGGAGGTCTCCATCTCGTCGACCAGTGCAACGTAGGAGTTCGCAACGCTGGAGATGGTATGCACCATAGTATCCAGGAGCTGCGCGTTGTTATCGACGATGTCCTGATCCTCACCGGTGATGAGCCATGTTCCGATGGTCTGGTGACGTACGCGGATACTCTTTTTGCGCTGGTAGTCCATCTTGTTCAGGTTGATTTTCCTGTCCTGACCCTTGGGGAGGATAACCGCGCCGTCGTTGTCGGTTATCGCGGAGAACAGCCCGCTCGCCTGGGAGAGCGGCTGCTGAATGCGCACGAGGTAGTCCTCGCCGAGAATATCCCTCAGCGTATACGTGGACTGGTCGTTTATCTTCACGGAGTGCTTGCTGCGGTAGCGGCGCATTACGATGTCCTCGCCCTCGCAGTCGAGGTAGTCGGTGACGTTGAACATCATGCCCTCGATGAATTCAAGGGGGCTTCCGCTGCGGTGGACCTTACCGGTGATATAGAACCACTGGTAGTCGCCGCCGTTATTGAGCCGCGCGTGTAGCTTTATTTCATCTGCGGTTCCTGCCGTTACCTGCGCTATTACCTCGCAGAACGGCTGGTAGTCGTCCGGGTGAACAACGTCGCCCATAATTATAGTATCCCCTGCGGAGCCTATCGGGTTTTTGCCTGCGAGTATCCGGGCAGGGAAGCCCTGTTTGAAGCTCATCGTGAAGGCAAGGTTGCCGCTGCTCTCGATGGCGCGCAAGAGCGGCTCGGGATCGGCAAGCGCGGGTGTGGTGGTGCGCGCAGTCCGCTGACCTGAGCGTTCGCTGATTATCGGAATTGATTCTGCGGGTCTGCGTTCAGACGTCCGCGTATTCTGTGCTGTCAAGTTTATCACCTCATGGGTATTGTTAAATAATTATCAACCAGACCATGTTATATAACGTTTGTTTTCTATCAAGTACATTTTATCATAAAACATTTAACTTTTCAAGCCTTTTTTGTGCCTTTTTCAGAATTTCACACAAATTTCAGAATAGCTAAAGTAAATTAGGTAAATTTAATCTGGTTACTTCACAAGAAAAGCGGGTCAGAGCCGCGGAATGACCGCAGCCCCGACCCGTAAAAATGTCGGTGCAGAGTAAATATATGCGGATATCGTCAGGGATATGTCAATTTTACAGGGCTTATCCTTATCGCTTTTTGTATCCGCCGAGGTAGTTCATCTGATCATCGAACAGATACAGCATATCGCCGTCTATCACCAGGCAGAAGTCCCTGTTTTCCACCGGCGAGTTAGCCCAGTAGAAAACGGTCGTATCAGCGGGCGCGGCAGCGTTCTTAACGGCGTCGTAGCGCTCGCCGTCTGCGGTCAGCCAGCCCTGCGGGGAGCGTACGATCACCCAGGCGCCGCCTGCCGATGGATTCCCACGGTCGTCGGGGTCAGGTTCATATGTTGCTTCCCAGGAGATGGATATTTCCTCGGTGGAGTCCCAGCACTCCCAGGTTTCCGCCCATGCTTCCTCGGTGGAGCTGCCGTTATCGCTGGTGGTATCTTTCGACGTGTCGATTCCGCCGGATTCCGGATTCGGGCGTTCATTGTCGACCCGAGGTTCTTCGGTGGAATCTTCGGATTCTTCAGGTACTTCATACGTAACCGGAACGAATTCGTTCGCAATGCCGTCCGGAGCAAATGCCGGATTGGTGTGTCCCTTGTTCGTGGAATCGGAAATTGAATCCGCCGCGCCTTCGGCGGGTGCAGTCTCCGCCGACTGTTCCGGTATCGGGGCGTCGCCGGCTCCGGGGTTTTCATCCTCGTAACTGTTATCGTTGTCTATAAAACCTATGCCGTCTATGCTTGCGATTCCGTTGTCGAAATCGTATGCGTCGTCTGCCGGAGCCTCGTCTGCGGCGGCGTCCTCGGCGATATCATCTGCGGAGCCAGCCGTAGTCGTGTTCTGTATCATCGAGAAATTCGGAGCGGCAGTTTCATTGCCTGCGGCCTCCATGGCTGCCGGGGAGGAATTTGCGCCGGAAGATATCATTCCGTTGGAAGCTTCGAGCGAGGGAACGAGATTCACCGCAGCAATTGTGATCACAGCGCATGCCGCGACTGCTCCGCCGATGTACGCGATACGGCGCAGCGGGAGCGGTTTCTTAGGCTCCTCGAGCGGCTGAGCGGGAGCGTCCGGGTGCTCCTGTAGCTCCTTCATGACTGCCGCCTTCATTCTGTCGATAGCTTGTTTGTCGGGGTTCATGTTTTCCGCTGACTTCTTATATTCTTCGCTGAATTTCATCAGAAAACCACCTCCCCTGCGGGTCCTGCGAATTCACTCAGCAGCGGCTTCAGCAATTTGCGCGCGCGGCTGAGCTGTGATTTCACGGTAGATTCACCCGCGCCGACCGCGCTGCTTATCTGCGCGACCGACATGTCCTCAAAGTAGAACAGGTGTATCACCGTGCGGTATTTTTCGGGCAGCTTCATCACCGCGTTCATTACGGCGAGCCGCCTTTCGGTTTTTTCGAACTGCTCCTCGCAGCCGGAAGCCATCGGCTCGTTGTCCGGGTCGTCAAGGTTTTCGGTCAGCTCGTCTCGGCTTCTGTGGCGGTTCCACGCGGAGCCTGCGACGTTCTTGGCGCAGTTCACGGCGCACCGGATAAGCCATGCCTTCCGGTGTTCCTCGGATTCGTATGTCAGTCCTGTGCGGAAGTACCTCAGGAATACGTCCTGGGTGACGTCCTCAGCGTCGCTTCGGTCGGCAAGGCGCGCGAAAGCTATCCTATACACCATCGGCATATAGAATTCCATTACCTCCTCGAAGTTTTCCGCAGCGCAGAGCGATAGTGTCAGCATATCATTTCTCCGTCGGAATACGGGCTTACGTCCGTATGAATTCATATATAATACCGTGCAGACCATTAAAAGGTTGCAATTTGCACAAATTTTTTCAGATTATTTTGTTTACAGCGACTTTACCCCGGACTGCCGTAAGCAGCGGCTGCGTCATCATGCTGATCGGTTCGTCGGCGTAGAGGGTGAAATCGGCGTCCTTGCCTGGCTCCACGGAGCCTATGCGGTCGGAAACTCCGAGTATCTCGGCGGCTGTGATGGTGATGCCGCGGAGCGCTTCCTCCCTGGAAAGTCCGCCGCGGACTGCAAGAGCCGCCGTCAGCGGGAGGTACTGTATCGGGGTCTCGGGGTGGTCGGTGCAGAGCGCGAAGCGAAGCCCGCTTCCGGACAGCACCGAGGGGGTGGAGATGTCGTGGTTAGCAAGCTCGGGCTTGCCCCGGTCGCCGAATATCGGACCGAGGACTATCGCGGGGCTGTCCTCCGCGAGTTCGTCGGCGATGAGGGCGCCGTCGGTGCAGTGTATCAGCACGTAGTCAAGACCGAACTCGTTCGCGAGGCGCTGCGCGGTGAAGATATCGTCGGCGCGGTGGCAGTGGAAGTGAGCCTTGAGCGGGTGCTCCTTATCAAACAGGGGAAGGAGCGCTTCACATTTGATGTCAAAGTCCGGGTGGGAAATTTCGTCCTCGGTGCCTTTCAGGCGCTCGTATTCCGCGATATCCTCGCTGTAGCGCTTCGCCTTGATGAGCTGCTCGCGGATTATCGCGGCGGTAGCCATTCGGGTGACCGGGGTCTCGTCGCGGTCGTTGTAGGTATTCTTGGGGTTCTCGCCCAGGGCGAATTTAATGGCGGCGGGGGATTTGACGATCAGCTTGTCGACCCGCTTGCTTCCCCAGGTTTTCATTATAATAAAGGAGCCGCCTATCGGATTCGCAGAGCCTACGCCGGTGCACACGGAGGTCACGCCGGCGTTCACGGCGTCCTCGAAGCACCTGTCCATGGGGTTCACGCTGTCTATCGCGCGGAGGTGCGGCGTGGAGGGGTCGGTGTCCTCGTTGCCGTCCTCGCCCTCGAAGCAGAGCGCGTCGTTCCACATGCCGAGGTGGCAGTGAGCGTCGATGAATCCGGGGTAGAGGGTAAGCCCCTTTCCGTCGACGACCTCCTCGCCGTGAACGGGAGAATAGTCGCACATATTGCCGACCTGCGTGAATACTCCGTCCTCGCAGCGGACGAATCCGCATTCGCTGTCATAGTATGCGTCCTGCGACATTGAAACTATTTTAACGTTTATTACTACCATTATTGTCCTTTCGTTCTGGGTTCGTTGCTTTTTTAGAGATGGTTCCGAAACAGTCCGCAGGACTGTTTCGGAGGAGAGAGGCGCGTAATATTATTTGCGGCATGTGGGGGAAAACTCTTGTTTTCCCCCACACCCCTTTAGCGCTTTTGGAACGTTTTACTGCGCGCCGGCGCGCAGAGTTGCCGTGCTTTCGCACGGAGTTACCGCGCTTCCGCGCGGAGGTTTCGCCTAAGCGGCGACAATGGCTCCGCCCTTGACCTGCAAAGGGGACACGTCCCCCTTGACTCCCGATATAGGGTTGCTGAAAGACGAATTTAGCTTGATAAATTAAAGCTTGATCCGCCTTTCGACAATTCCTAATTTAATTTAAGTTCAGCCCGTTGGACTCAAAGCACTTCACCAGCTTTACTATCTCGCCGCAGATCACGGAATCTCTTGCATTTCCATTGACCATATACATGGAATTCCTGCGGTAGATAGCGGAACGAGTATCGTAAAGCTGCCGGAGCTGCTCCGGGGTATTATTCACGACGAGCGGGCGGTTGGAATCGTTCTTAATGCGCTCATAGCACACTTCGAACGGGGTGTTTATGTACACGGAGATCCCGCTTTCCCGCGCGAACTCTGCGGTTTTATCGTTGATGAGCGCTCCGCCGCCGGTCGCCACGATATAACCGCCGCTGAGTTCGCGGATATACTTCGCTTCAAGGCTTCTGAAGTGCGGCTCGCCGAACTTCTCGAATATCTCGGGAATGGACATTCCTTCGCGGTCGACGATTACCTTGTCGAGGTCGACAAGCTCGCGGCCAAGCTCCGCTGCGACCAGACGTCCGATGTGGCTCTTGCCGCAGCCCATGAAGCCGCAGAGGTACACGGAAGCGGTCATATCAGATCCTCCATATCGGAGATTATCTTGTTGATATCCTCGGTTTTGTAGGAAGCGTTGTCCCATATCTCATGAGCCGCAACAGCCTGGAGCACCAGCATAGCCATTCCGGTCATAGCCTTCGCGCCCTTTTCGCGGGCGGTCTTTGCGAGGAGGGTCACTTTGGGGTTGTAAACCGCGTCGAACACGAACTTCACGCCGTCGAGCACAGCGGGAGTGCAGGGCATTCTGTCCACCTTCGGGAACATTCCCACCGGGCATGCGTTGACGAGCAGGTCGAACTGAGCGCCCTCCGGAAGGTCGCACTTATCCAGCGCCGCGCCGCTGATGAACGCGATCTGTACCTTTGCGTCGGGCTTGAGCGCCTTGATCTCCTTTACGACCTCCTCGGCGAGAGCCTTATCGGACTGGAGCGCCGCGATAGTCAGGTCGCCGCCCTCGAGCGCGGTTTCTATCGCCATCATTCTGCCGACGCCGCCGCAGCCGATGAGCAGCACTCTGGAATTCAGAGAAGCTCCGAGAGCCGCGATGGACTTTGTGAACCCGATAACGTCGGTGTTATAGCCGACCTTTTCGTCCTTTCCGACCTTGATGCAGTTGACCGAGCGGTAGCGCTGAGCGCCTGCGTCAAGTCTGTCGCAGAAGTCGATGATAGACACCTTGTGCGGGATTGTGATGTTGAATCCGTCGAGGGTCGAGAGAAAATCGAACTTATCGTGAAGCTCCTCCGGCGCGATGTCGTACATCTGGTAATCCACGGTCTCGCCGTCCAGTGCGAACAGCGCTGTGTGAATCTGCGGGGAGAGGGAGTGTCCGAGGGGGTGTCCTAAAATTCCGAATTTACGCATATTAATTAACCTTTCAGCTTTTCAGAGCGGCGAGAGCCTTTTCAAGAGTTTCAGCATTTTCGATGTGCATTGCGTTTGCGCCGCGGTCGAACTTTTTAACAAGACCGGTCAGCACCTTGCCGGGGCCGAGCTCGACGTAAGCTTCGATTCCGGCGGACTGCATAGCGGTCAGCTCGTCAACGAATTTAACCGGGGAGCAGATATGTGCTGCGAGGTAGGAGGGCATGTCGGAGAAGTCGTCCAGCTTCCTGCCGTAGAGGTTGGAGTAGAAATCGCAGTTGGGAGCCTTGAACGGGAACCCGGCGATCTCGCCCTTGAACTTCTCAGCCGCGCCTGCCATGAGCTTGGTGTGGAACGCCGCGGAAACCGCGAGCTTCACCGCGCGCTTGCCCATTTCGGCGAACTTTGCTACAGCCTCGTCGATAGCTGCGGATTCGCCTGCGATAACGGTCTGCTGCGGGCTGTTGTAGTTAGCGGGAGCGCAGAAGCCGTTTACTTCCTCGCAAACCTTGGCGATGGTCTCGTTGTCGCTGCCGATGATGGCCGCCATGGAGCCTCCGGTGGCTTCCGCCGCCTCAGCCATAGCCGCAGAGCGGAGCTTTATAGCCTTGAACGCGTCCTCCATGCCGAGCATTCCGGAAGCGTACATAGCCGCATACTCACCGAGGGAGTGACCCGCAACGGCGCAGTTGTCGATGCCGTTCTCACGAGCCGCAGCGAGAGCCAGCAGGGAAGTGGTGAAAATGGCCGGCTGGGAAAGTCTGGTCTGCGCGAGTTCCTCAGGTGTGGAATCGCTGAGCTTCTTCGCGAGGTCGAAGCCCATTATATCAGAGCCGCACTCGAGAATCTGCTTTGCCGCAGAGGACTTCTCCGCAAGCTCCGCGCCCATGCCCGGGTACTGTGAACCCTGTCCGGAAAATAAGAAAACTGTCTTCATGTGAACCTCCATGTGATATTATTGTTTATCGTTTTATTTGAAATATAATGCTTTTTTCAAATTTTGATTTGTCAATACAAGTGCAACAGTTATTTCAAAAATTTTTTAATGACC
>CAMELR010000006.1 GCA_945923775.1 uncultured Clostridia bacterium
GAAACTTATGGCTTGATTTTGGGGGAAAGTGTTACAATTTTGCTTGACAAGAACACAGCTCCTCGTTCATATCCGTACGAAACTCCTTGAACCAAAACCGCAATAACTATATCCTTCGCACTTTGACCGCAGTAGTAATGCGTACCATGCGGCGTATGTGGAGCTAAACCTCTGGACATGAAACAGTCCTTAACGCAGACATGTGGAACGGACTGTGCCGCCGCAGCCTGGAATCAGGCGAACTGGTCTGCGTCGATGCTGTACGCCTGCATGACGGCACACCGGTTGAACACTTTGAAACTGGTGACGTTGACTAGACATGTTTGTAAGTGTGAAGAAGTGCAAGTGTATAGAAAAAACGCCGGAAGTGGTTGTCGATCACTTCTGGCGCTTCTTTGCTGTTGAACGGACGAAACGAGCGGCCGTTGGAAAAGCTTACGCGGCATTTATAAGAATGTTTAAACGGCGGCAGGTGCCAGTCGAACAATGGGGGACGCAGAGTGGGATTTCTGCGTTAAGGCGAATATAACGCCCCGACAAATGTCGTTGAAAATAAGGCAGACGAAACTACTGACTGCTTTAATGGCGTCTCGATGACGCAGATCACTTTTTCCTGCCGCATTTAAGCGTGCAGCCGCGGCAGCCGTGCTGACCGCAGGAGCACCCATTTTTCCGTGAATACCTCACCGCCGCGAAGAATCCTACAGTGATAAGCGCGAGTATCAGAATACTTACCAGGTTCATGGAGATCTCCTTTCAGGCGAGACCGAACAGCAGTCCCACCGACCTCACCAGGAACGCCATGACCCATGCTATAGCGCACTGAATGAGCACGGTAGCCGCGGCGGCCCTTGCGCTGCCAAGCTCCCGCTTGACGGTGGCTATCGCGGCAACGCAGGGAGTGTACAGCAGCACGAACACGAGGAACACCGCCGCAGTGAACGGCGTGAAAAGCGTGGTGATCTGCGAGGTATCTCCGCCGAGCAGCAGAGTCAGTGTGGAGACTACGCTCTCCTTAGCGGTGAATCCGGTCAGCAGCGCGGTGGAAGCTCTCCAGTCGCCGAAGCCCAGCGGGGCGAATATCGGCGCGACGAACCCACCGAGCAGAGCCAGCAGGCTGTCCTCCGGGGATTCCACGATGTTCAGCCGCACGTCGAAGTTCTGGAGTATCCACACGATGATGGACGCCGCGAATATCACTGTGAACGCCTTCTGTATGAAGTCCTTCGCCTTTTCCCAGATGAGTTGACCCACGCTCTTTGCGCTAGGCAGGCGGTAGTTCGGAAGCTCCATCACGAACGGCACCGGTTCGCCGCGGAACTTTGTGATCTTCAGCAGCAGGGCATAGAGCATTCCGCACAGAATGCCGAAAACGTACAGCCCGATCATTGCCAGCACCCGGTACTGCGGAGGGAAGAACGCCCCTATCATCATCGTGTAGATAGGCAGCTTTGCCGAGCAGCTCATGAACGGAGTCAGCAGGATAGTCATTTTGCGGTCGCGCTCGCTGGAGAGTGTGCGGGTAGCCATTATCGCGGGGACCGAGCAGCCGAATCCCACCAGCATGGGGACGAAGCTCCTGCCGGAAAGCCCCAGCTTACGTAGCGGGCGGTCCATCACGAAGGCGACGCGCGCCATGTAGCCGGTGTCCTCGAGTATCGACAGGAAGAAGAACAGCGTGACGATAGTCGGCAGGAAGCTGAGCACGCTCCCGACGCCGGCGCACACGCCGTCCACCACCAGCGACTGCACCACCGGGTTGACCTCGAGGTATTCCAGCCCCTTCGCTATCCAGTCGATAACGAAGTCCACGCCCATGCTCATCAGGTCGGAGAGCCACGCTCCGATAAGGCTGAACGTCATAAGGAACACTATAGCCATTATTCCGATGAAGCAGGGGATAGCGGTGTATTTTCCGGTCAGCAGGCGGTCTATCTGCATGCTGCGCCTGTGCTCGCGGCTCTCCCGGGGGCGCACGACGGTCTTTTCGCAGAGGTGCTGAAGGAACGTGAACCGCATGTTTGCCAGGGCGGCTTCGCGGTCCATTCCGGTCTCCTGCTCCATGATATTCACAAGGTGGTCGAACGCGTGCTTCTTCTCGTCGGGTATGTTGACCTTCTGCCCGATCAGCTCGTCGTTTTCGACCAGCTTTGTGGTCGAGAACCTCACGGGAAGCCCTGTCGCCTGAATGTCCGGCGCGAGCAGCATAGAAGCTGCGTGGATACAGCGGTGCACTGCGCCCACCTTATCGGTGGAATCCTTGCTTTCAGGGCAGAAATCCACGCGCACCGGGACCTCGCGATAGCGCGCGACGTGTATCGCGTGGTCGATAAGCTCGTCGATACCCTCGTTTTTCGCCGCGGAGACCGGAACGACAGGTATTCCGAGTATCTGCTCAAGCTCGTTGACGAGGATAGAGCCTCCGTTGGCGCGTACCTCGTCCATCATATTGAGGGCGAGCACCATCGGTATCCCAAGCTCCATGAGCTGCATGGTGAGGTAGAGGTTGCGTTCGATATTCGAGGCGTCAACGATGTTGATGATACCGCTTGGGTGGGTGTTCAGCAGAAAATCCCGGGTGACTATCTCCTCGTTTGAGTAGGGCGAGAGGGAGTAAATTCCCGGCAGGTCGGTGACGGTGGCTTCGGGGTGGCTGCGTATGGTGCCGTCCTTGCGGTCGACGGTGACGCCGGGGAAGTTCCCGACATGCTGATTTGAGCCGGTGAGCTGATTGAACAGCGTAGTTTTTCCGCAGTTCTGGTTTCCTGCAAGCGCGAAGGTCAGCGGGGAGCCCTTCGGGATAGCGGCTCCGTCGTGGACGGTGTGGTACCCGCCCGCTTTCACAAGCTCGCCGACCCCCGGGTGCGGAGTGCTGCTGTTCCGGCGCGCTCCCACCACGGAAGCCCTGACGGGCTTTGTATGTACCTGGTCTACCGTGACTTTCCGCGCCTCCTCAAGCCGTAGAGTCAGCTCATAACCGCGGAGCTGGAACTGCACCGGGTCGCCCATCGGCGCAACCTTTTGCAGCGTTATTTCCGTCTGGGGAGTCAGACCCATGTCAAGCAGGTGGTGCCTCAGCGCCCCGCTTCCGCCGACAGAGCTTATGTACGCGCTCTGACCCGGCTTTAATTCGTCCATCGTCATGCTTTTTTCCTCCCGGATATCCTTTTATGTTATGGGCTTGTCTAGGAATACGCTGAATAAAACAAAATTCAGCATGTCCTGTTGATCTTCCTGAATTATATTCATACGCTGGCGGGCTGATGTTTCTTTGCACACAAAACAAAAGTTAACTGTAGCTAATATATTATATCACAGGAATGCTGTCCGGTCAATGGTTTATCGAATATTTTAGCTTCTGCGCCGCAAAACTGTCGATTCTTAAAAAATTGTCAAAAAAAAGAGGTCAAAATTAGAAAAAGTGCTTGATTTCTTTCGGGGAATGTGATAGAATATAACTGTAATTCATTCGGGGGTGGTTGTGTGTACAAAGTTTCCTTTACCGGATATCGCCCGCAGAAGCTGCCGTTCAGGGGAGAGAGCGACCCCGCATGCGCAGACCTTAAAAGGCGGATATACGCTGAGATAGAGCGGCTTTACGAGCACGGCGCCGGGGAGTTCTACACCGGCATGGCGCTTGGCGTTGACATGTGGTGCGCTGAGGCGGTGCTGAAGCTGAAGTCCCTGCACCCGGAGGTCAGACTGGTTGCGCTGCTGCCCTGCCGGGGTCAGGAGAGCCGGTGGAACTATGCAGACCAGCGCCGCTACAACGAGATACTCAGCAGGTGCGACCGTGTAGAGTGCCTGTCTCCGGTCTACACCAGCAACTGCATGTTCGTCAGGAACCGCGCCCTCATTGATAGCTGCGACTTGATGGTTGCGGTTTACGACGGGAGATCCGGCGGCACAAAGTACACCGTTGACCTTGCGGGACAGCTCGGCAAAAAGGTCATTGTGATCCCTCCGGTGGCATAGATAAACAATGTCTCGAACGGGCGTGAATAAACGTCAAACAGGAGCCTTAAATTCAGGCTCCTGCTTTTTTATCACTATCCACCAGGGATTCAGCGCGCTCAGAGGTTCTTTTCGAGGAACTCCTTCAGCGCGTTTTCCGAAGCTCTCTCATCGCCGCCGCTTACTGTTACCGTGATGGCGTCCCCGCACTTTACGCCCAGCCCCATCAGAGCGATAAGCTTTGCGCCACCGACGGTCTTTGCGCCTTTTGTGACCGTCACCTCGCTGTCCAGCCCCCTGACGGTATTGACAAGCATACCTGCCGGTCTTGCGTGAATGCCCAGCTCGTCCTTGATGGTGTATTCAAATGTCCTCATTGCGTTTCCTTTCAGTTTAACCTTATCGCTTCTTCGCCCGCCCTGACTTCGCCGGAAGCGGCCGCTGTCACGCTGCCGTAATCCTCCGTATTCCCGACTATCATCGGCGTTGTGAGCTTATACCCTGCGCGGCGTATATTCTCCATGTCGAAGGTCACGAGCAGGTCTCCGCGGCGCACCTGCTGACCTGCTTCAACGTGGGATTCGAAGTACTTTCCGCCGAGCTTTACCGTGTCTATGCCGATGTGAAGCAGAACCTCGCAGCCGTCGGAGGATACGATATTCACGGCGTGCTTCGTGTCAAACACCATGTCGACCCGCCCGTCGCAGGGAGCGTACAGCCGCCCCTCCGCAGGCTCTATCGCTATTCCCTCGCCGAGCACCTTCGCCGAGAACACCTCGTCCCCGACCTCCTCAAGCGGGACCGCCCTTCCTGTCATATGGGCGTAAAGCACCGTTGGCGCGGAGCTTGCCGGATCAGTCTCCGGCTCCGCAGTTTGCGGGAGCGCGCCGATTATACTGTCGGGGTCGTCGGAGGCGGGGCTGTCGATGAACGCTTCAAGGTCTGACCTCACCACCGATACCTGCGGGCCGTAGACCACCTGCACTCCGTTGCCCTTTCTGATAACTCCGGAGGCTCCGCTTTCCTTCAGCAGCTCCTCGCTCACAAGCCCGGGGTCGTTCACCGTGACCCTCAGCCGGGTAGCGCAGCAGTCCACGTCGGAGAGGTTCTGCTTGCCGCCCAGACCTTTGAGGATCAGCGCGCTCACACGGTCGGCGCTGCCCTGGGAGGCTCCGGACGCGCCGTTTCTGGCTTCCATGTCCTTTCGGGTGTAGAGCTTTGTTTCTTCGCCGTCAGGCTCCCTGCCGGGGGTTTTGAGGTTCAGCCTGGTTATCATGAAGTAGAACACAAAATAGTACGCCACCGCATAAGCAAGTCCGACTATCACTATCCATATCCAGTTGGTTTTCTGATTCCCCTGGAGTATGCCGAACAGCGTGAGGTCGATGGCTCCGCCGGAGAACGTCATTCCAACGCCGACATCGAGTATATGCATCAGCATATAGGAAAGCCCGGCGAGCACGCAGTGTACCGCGTACATCAGCGGAGCCACGAACAGGAACGTAAATTCCAGCGGCTCGGTGATCCCGGTCAGGGCGGAGGTCAGCGCGGCGGAAAGCAGGAGGCCTCCGACCGCCTTTTTCTTTTCGGGTCGTGCGGCGCGGTACATCGCAAACGCCGCCGCGGGAAGTCCGAAGATCATGAACGGGAACTTACCTGACATGAACCGGGTAGCGGAAACCGAGAAATGTTCGGTGCTGCGGGAGGCAAGCTCCGCGAAGAAGATATTCTGCGCGCCCTGGACGGTCACGCCGTCTATCACCATCGCGCCGCCCAGCTCGGTCTGCCAGAACGGCATATAGAATACATGGTGCAGTCCGAACGGAATGAGCGCCCTTTCCAGAACGCCGTATATCCAGGTCCCGGCGTAGCCGCTTTTCAGCACGAGCTGACCGAGCTGCGCGATTCCCGCCTGAACCGCCGGCCAGATGAAGAACATCAGCACCCCGACTGCAAGGTAAACCACGCTGGTTATAATCGGTACGAACCGCGCCCCTCCGAAAAACGATAGCACCTGCGGCAGCTTTATCCTGTAGAATCTGTTGTGGAGCGCCGCTACGCCAAGTCCCACGATAATTCCGCCGAAAACTCCCATTTGAAGCGTGGTTATGCCCAGCACCGAGGTGAGGGAGTTCGCCGGCATTGCCTGCGCGCCGCCTTTGGCGCTGATAAGGGCGCTTATCGCGGTATTCATGATGAGATAGCCTATCGCGCCGGAAAGAGCGGCTACCTCCTTCTCTTTCTTCGCCATGCCTATCGCCACGCCCATTGCAAACAGCAGCGCAAGGTTGTCGAAAACGACGCTGCCGGTCTTGCTCATGATGTCAAATATCGTGTAGAGCACGCCGCCCTCATGTATCACGCCGGTCAGACCGTAGGTTTCCAGCGTGGTGGGGTTCGTGAACGAGCTTCCGATACCAAGCAGCAGCCCCGCGACCGGAAGCAGCGCTATCGGCAGCATGAACGATCTTCCGACCCTCTGGAGAACTCCAAAGATCCTGTCTTTCATAAGAAACCTCCGTTCAGTAAATATCTCTCTTAATGATTCCCATTCTGTGACGGATTATTCTGTATCTGCGAATAAAAGCTCGGATCAAATTTCACACAAAGGCGTCAGCGTACGTGTGAATATATTCAGGTACAGTTCGTTTAAAAATCACGGCAGGAGATCCTATAGAAACGGCGGGGGAACTATATTTTATCGGCTACATATTAACTACCGCGTTAGCAATTGGTTTTCGCTTCCTTTTGCTTACAAAAGGAAGTGGGAGCATGAGGTGTCTCCCCCTGTGGGGGAGGTGGCGCGAAGCGCCAGAGGGGCTAGTTTGGCACAACATATCACCGCCTGCTATAAGCGTGATGTTATGTTTTGTGCCAAACTAACGACAGAACAAAGCCCACACACTCTGCGCGCCGACGCGCAGTCGCTCCGTGCTGTAGCGCGGCTAAACGC
This sequence comes from uncultured Clostridia bacterium, assembly GCA_945923775.1. Classification (GTDB taxonomy): domain Bacteria; phylum Bacillota; class Clostridia; order Oscillospirales; family Ruminococcaceae; genus CAG-115. Next base: position 6,908 of record CAMELR010000006.1, read on the forward strand.
AAAAAAGCGCTGAATGGGTGTGGGCAGGGGAGACAAACGTAAGAGTTTTCCCACACAAGCAAAGCGTCTCCTGAACGATTCAGATGATAATTCTGCTGCGATCTGTTTTACAGCGCTGTACCAAACGCTTTTTATCTTCCCTGAGCGAACGCACAGTTTTTTCAAAAGCGGACATGTCTACTGGTTTTGAAACGTGGGCGTCCATTCCTGCGTTGAGACAGGCGCGGATATCGTCGGAAAATGCATTTGCGGTCATAGCTATAATGGGTATTGCTTTTCCGTCGGGATTTGAGCTTTTCCGTATTGCCTGGGCGGCTTCGTAGCCGTTCATCAGCGGCATCTGTACGTCCATCAGTATCATGTCGTACTCGCCTAGATCCGCCGCTGCAAAATAGTCTACCAGTGACTTGCCGTCCGGGAATATCCGACAGGACGCCCCGCGCCATTTCAGATTAGCCTCAAGTATCACGGCGTTCATCTCGTTGTCCTCAGCACACAGGAACCGCACCCCGCTGAGCGCCGAGCCGGATTCTGCCTTCTCTTTTTCATTTTCAGCGGCAAGCCCGTTTTCGAGCTTTCCCCAGAAAAACGGCACGACTATTGTGCAGTCAAGCGTTTCCTGAAAACGCTGAGCCAGCGTATCACTGCATATTCCGGCGATCTTCACAGGCTTTTCAGAGGCTTCGCGCAGCCTGGAGATATCGTCGCCGCTGATGTTTTCGCAGATTCCCGATGTGATAAGCACGACATCATACGCGCCGTGACTCAGAAGCTCAGCCGCAGCGCCGATGTCGCACACTATTTCCGGAGTTACTCCGTGAGCCTTCGCAGAGACCGTCACGTCATCGTCCCGCCCGATCATCAGCATTCCGTTTATCTCTGAGCGTTCGTTCTCGTCAGCCTTGAATTTCAGCGTTACTGTAAACCGGCTGCCTTTTCCAGGCTCGCTCTGGACGTCTATCCTGCCGCCCATCATATCGACAAGGCTTTTCGTGATCGTCATTCCCAGACCTGTTCCCTGGACCTTGTTTGTAACGGAATTTTCCGCGCGGGTGAACGGGTCGAATATCGTGCTGATGAATTCCCGCGTCATTCCCATGCCGTTATCCGATATGGTGAACTGGTATTCCGCATAGCCTGGTTCGCTGTCAAGCTCCGTGATCGTGAAAATTATTCTGCCGCCGTCCGATGTGTATTTTACCGCGTTTGTGAGAATGTTGAGCAGGACCTGTCTCAGCCGCGTGCCATCGCCGTTTATCTGCTCGTGGCGTATCATGCTGGTGCGTATTTCAAACTGCTGCCGGCGCTCCCTTGCGTTCGTGCGGATCATTGTTTCAATCTGCGATATCTGCTCGGAAAGCTCCAGCTTTTCAATGTTCAGCGACGGCATTCCGCTTTCTATGCGGCTCATGTCAAGAATATCATTGAGCAGTCCCAGCAGGTGATGGCTGGAGTTTTGCAGCCTGCGGGTGTACTCCCTGACGCGTTCGGAGGTCTCCGTTTCATAGCCGAGCAGGTCTGCGATACCAACTATGGCGTTCATAGGCGTGCGGATATCGTGCGACATGTTCGACAGAAACGTGGTTTTTGCTTTGTTCGCGACTTCCGCGGCGCGGCGCGCGTTTTCGATTTCAGTGTTCGCCTGGCGGAGCTGTTCGTTTTTGGCTTCCAGTATGGAATTAAGCTCCTCCATGCGGCGCGTGTTGTTCCGCTCTGCCCGGAGCGCTTCCCTCTGCTGGCTCCTCAGCACCAGGTATACGAATCCCACGCACAGCACCAGCATTACCCCTGCGAACGTCATGATTATCGAACCGGTTGTGTCCACGAGGTTGACCGTATTTACCGCCACATACGACGACGGTATAAGGAACATCAGCGTCCAGTCTACCGTATCCAGGCGACGGAGCGCGTAATAGTATTCCTCGCCGTCCAGGACTGCGTTGGAATACGCGATACCATTTGAGTTCAGCTCCTGCTGGGTCTGTTCGAAGTTGCTGCCGTGGAGGTACTCCATCTGCCGCAGCACGGAATAAACATTGTGACCGCTGATAAGCTCTATGGAATTCGAGCTGAATATCTTCGAGCCGTTTTGGTCGAGAACGTACACGCTGTTGTTGTCATTGTACGCCTTGCAGTTGAAATACTGGCCCAGTTCCTGCATTGCCTGGACCGTCCCGAAATACATCAGGCTTATCCTGTCGTCGCCGTCAGAGATCTCCATTGGGGAGCTGAGCCGGTACATAAAAACTATGTTGGTGGTTTCGCCGTTGAGGGAGCTTGAAACGAAGCTCACCTGTTCGGGTTCATCGAACAGGTAGTTCATATTTTCGGTGATCCCCTCGGCGCCGGAGCTGGTGTAGTATCTGCCGCGGGTGTCCACGGCGACAAGGCTCATTTCCTTCTGCGGCATCTCACAGACATCTTCCTGCTCCTTTATGAACTGGTAAAGTTCCTGCGAGGTATGAATGCCGCTTCTCATTAGCTGGTTCGTGTGGGACTGAGCGTCAGCCCAGCGAAGTTCAAGCACATCGTTGAGCCCCTCGAACAACTGAGTTGTGACCTCCTTCATCTGATTGAGACGCTCATTGTAAAGTATGCCGTCGTTATGTCTGTGATAGAAATATACGAACATCACAACTCCCAGAACGGCAGCGACAACGAACGCCCCGCAGGAGATCATAAGTCTTACGACAGAAGATCTGCCGGACAAATGCTTCATATTTCCTCCTGCGTTATTCCCAGATTATATCCTTTGCCGAAAACGTTTCATACGCCGACATCATTTCCTCGACTGATTCAAGCCCAACGATTCCGCTGTCCTGAATATTTCCCTCGGCTTCCACGGCGTCTGTCGCTCCGCAAATCGCGAGTTTGTAGGTCTTGTCCGGTTCCAGGCGGAAGCCTTTCTTCGTCACCAGAATATAAGGGTAGGTTTTCCCGTCGCCGTATAGGTCGAAGCCCTGCTGAACCAGCTCGTTTATCCGTGCGCCGGTAAGGGTCGCGGTTTTTATGGTGTTTTTCCAACCGGTGGGGGTTATCGCGCAGAGCTGCTGCTCGGTTATCTCTCCCGGATACAGCGAGCCGCTTACTCCATAGGTATTCTGTGTGCTGGTGTGACCTGGTATCCATTTGCTCAGCGATACGAGCGCAAGGTCTGAGCCGGTCGACTGCGCGAAAGCCTTGCCGACAAGCCGTGCGCAGTCCTCCTGACCGATGTGCTCGGTAACGGTCGTGTAGTTTTCAACGATATCGTTCACAATGTTGTTCTGAGAATCGTCAATAGTTTTCACAACGTCCTCAAGCTCCACGTCGCCAAGAATGAACGATGTCATGACCTCCCCGACGGGGACTATCGCGTTTTCCCAGCCGGAATAGATGAACGGAGCGGTGTGACCGGTGCTGAGTTCTTCTGCGATGGCGTAATAGCAGTTATCATCGGAGATGGTAGCGTTTTTCAGCGGCAGAAGCGACGAGCTTTTCAAAGCGTCGCCGCCGATGGCGTTCATTCCCTCGACAGTGGAGAGCACCTCCATCACATGCATGGCGTCCTTGAGTTTCTGTTCGTTTCCGGGCTGCTGTAGAGTGCGGCTCATGGCGTAATACCGCCGCACGTTCAGAACATAGACGTTCTGCTTTCCGTCCTCGGAGAGGTAGGGCATAAGCCCGAATTCGTCCTCGCAGCCCTCCATTGAATTGTGGCTGCCGAGCAGGAACAGCGTGTTTCCAAGGGCGTATTCGTCAAGCTGTTCACTGTCATTGATTACGTTGCCATCTCCATTGAGCATTCCGATATCCCGCCACTTTTGCAGCATTGAGAGGCATTCGAGCATTTCCGGCGTGTCGGAGGCGCTTGCCCTTCCGCTGAGGAAATCCTCCTGCCAGCGCCTGCCGTCAAGGGTGCTCAGGAACCCGGTGTCGCAGATGTTGCACAGGTACTGGAATCCGTAGCCGGGGAACTGGAGCTCGTTCAGAGCAAGTCTTACCCCTGCCTGCTGCGTCTTTTCGGAAAGCTCCCGGAGGTCGGCGAGGCTTTGCGGAAGCTCCCAGCCGTGTTCCTCGAGCAGGGTCTTGTTGTAGGTTATGCCCTGGCACTGGTAGTGGCTCGGGAGAGCGTATATCGCGCCGCTTTCCGTGATCACGTCGTTCAGGCAGTTTTCCTTGTAGTTATCCGTGAATGCAAATCCCGACATGTCTATCAGCTTATCGCTGACCTCCATGTATTTCGGCATATTGAATGTCATTCCGAATATATCCGGAATGTCTCCGGCTTCAAACATTTCCTGGGTGTAGGCGGTGGTGTTCTGACCACTGTAGTTTATGATCTCAATGTTTATTTCAGGGTAGCTTCGGTGTACCTCGTCAATGAAATCGTCAAGTTCGCAGACCGGCGAAAAAATCGTGATAGGGTCATGGACCTTGTCCGGCGAATCTACCACCGAGGGATCCGCAGTGCAGCCGGAAACCAGCCCTGCAATCAGCAAAGCGCTTCCGATGAACATTCTTTTTTTCATATTTTTCTCCAAACCAAAATTACCGCGGTTTTTAAGAGCGTCAACATAATTTTGAACACTAAATTAACCGCTACCAACTGTCATGCACTATAATTATACATTTTCATACATCTTTTGTCAATAGTCTGAATAACATTTAGGCAATGTTATACAAAAAGCGCCTGCGGAATCTGTCACCTGTAAAACGGCCTGCGGGGGTATTTCTGCTTGAAATTACCGGAATGCAGCAGTTTGTCGAAAAGCTGTGTTAAGATACCGTTAAGAACGCTTGCATTTCGCCGGGAACTGTGATATACTGTAAATAACAAAGAAACGCCTGTTTTCTGCAGGCGTTTCATCATTCAAAAGGGAAGGAGGCCGCCATGAAAGACAGCATATACGCAGACTGGAATCCCTGGCACGGCTGCACGAAAATAAGTCCGGGCTGCAAATTCTGCTACGTCTACAGGCAGGACGAAATGTACGGGAATCCGACCGCAAGCAGCCGGTGCACAAAAAACGCGGCGTTCGACCTCCCGGTGCAGCGCGGCCGCGGCGGCAGCTACAAAATACCGCCGGGGAGAATTATTATGACCTGCTTCACGTCGGATTTTCTGCTGAAGGACGCCGACCCCTGGCGGCAGGACTGCTGGCGCATGATGCGGGAGCGCTCCGACTGCTGGTTCTACTTTTTCACGAAGCGCATCGACCGCCTCGCGGAGTGCCTCCCGCCGGACTGGGGCGAGGGCTACGACAACGTTCTGATAGGCTGCACCGTCGAAAATCAGGAGCGCGCCGACTTCCGGCTGCCGATATTCCTGTCGCTGCCGGTAAAACACCGCTCGGTGATAGTGGCTCCGATGCTGGAGCGCGTCGACCTCTCGAAGTGGCTCGGGAGCGGTATTGAGGAGGTCTCCGCCGGCGGGGAATCCGGCGTGCACGCTCGTCCCTGCGACTACGCCTGGATACTCGACCTGCGGCGGCAGTGCGTGGAAAACAACGTGCCGTTCAGCTTCCACCAGACTGGTGCGCATTTCATCAAGGACGGAAGGCTGTACAATATCGAGCGGAAATTCCAGAAGGCTCAGGCGCGCAAAGCCGGAATAGATTTCCGGATAGGCGGGAACGATATCCCAGAGACCGCTGCTTTCCGCGAGTCATGCGATCTTCAGCTCCGGCTGGACTGCCTTCCGGCGGAGAACGGTGAAAATAGCATATAAATTTCACAAAATATCTTGAAATAATCAGCGAATCGTTGTATAATATAATCGTGGCATTGTGCGCCGCTATCAAAATACGTGAAAGGAACATTTTTATGCCTTTTGATGATATCAACCGGGAATTTTCGTTCCCTCTTCAGAAAATAATCGACGAATATAAGCTGGAAGTTATATACATGCCGGAGGACGGCGGCAATACCCTTATCTCCGACCATGAGATAAACAGACCCGGTCTGCAGTTCGCAGGATTCTACGAGTACTTCGACAAGCAGCGTATCCAGGTGATGGGCAGAACGGAGCATTCCTACCTCTCGACGCTGGAGCCTAACGTACGCCGTGAGCGTATCGACAACCTGCTGAGCTACAAGTTCCCGGCGCTTATCATCACCCGCGATCTGGACGTGTTCCCGGAGCTTGTCGAGAGCGCTAAGGAGCATGAAACTACGCTGCTCCGCACCGATGAATCCTCATCGGTTTTCACATCTAAGCTGGTTAACTTCCTGAATCTTCAGCTCGCTCCCCGTATCACCCGCCACGGAGTTCTCATTGAGATCTACGGCGAGGGCGTTCTTATCCTCGGCGAGAGCGGCGTAGGTAAGAGCGAGACCGCGATCGAGCTTGTAAAGCGCGGTCACAGACTCATCGCCGACGACGCGGTGGAGATCAAGAAGGCGTCCAACATCACCCTGGTGGGAAGCTCCCCGGATAATATCCGCCACTTCCTCGAGCTGCGCGGCATCGGTATCATCAACGCGCGTCAGCTCTTCGGCGTCGGCGCTGTTAAGCTCAACGAGAAGATCGACATGGTGGTCGAGCTGGAGCTGTGGAACCCCGAAAAGACCTACGACAGAATGGGCGTGGATACCCACTATATGACTATCCTCGGCGTTAAGGTGCCGCTTCTCACTATCCCGGTAAAGCCCGGCCGTAACCTCGCAGTTATCCTCGAGGTAGCCGCTATGAACAACCGTATGAAGAAGATGGGCTACAACGCTGCAAAGGACCTCCTCCATCAGCTCGGGATCGACTCCGACAGCGAGGAGATCATGTCAGACCTCAACATTTAATTATAATATTAATTCGGAATTATGAATTCGGAATTTCGGAATTTCGGTGTCCGCTCCGCGGACTGATTTCAAATATTTCAAAATCGGACAACAGCAGAGAAAGCGGAACAGTACGTTATAGCTTGCTTTTGGAATACGTCCCGCGAAGCGGGACACATTCATTCCGAATTCCGCATTCCGAATTCCGAATTTAAAAAGAAAGGTGTATTCTAATGAAGTACAATATCGGTATCGACCTCGGCGGAACTAACATCAAAGTCGGCCTGGTCGATGAAAATTACAATATCGTAGCCAAGGCAACCTGCAAGACCGATCTCCCGCGTCCGGCGGAGGAGATCGCAGATTCTATTGCGGAGACCGTCTGGAAGGCTCTCAACGACGCGAAGGTAACTATCGACGAGCTGAACTCCATCGGCATCGGAACCCCCGGCACCGCTTCCCGCGACACCGGCGTGGTTCTGTATTCCTGCAACCTCGGGTTCCGCAACACCGACCTGCGTTCGCTCATCGGCGCACGCCTCGGCAAGCAGGTCTACGTTGAAAACGACGCTAACGCGGCGGCGTTCGGCGAGGTCCTCGCGGGCGCAGGCAAGGGCTGCAAGGACGTTGTAGTAGTCACCCTCGGAACCGGCGTGGGCGGCGGTATCATCATCGACGGCAGGATCTACACCGGATTCAACTACTGCGGCGCCGAACTGGGACACACCGTTATCCACTACGGCGGCAGACCCTGCAATTGCGGACGCAAGGGCTGCTTCGAGGCGTATTCCTCCGCTACCGCGCTCATCAACATGACCAAGGAAGCTATGGAAGCCGACAAGTCCAGCAAGATGTGGGAGATATGCTCCGGCGATATCGATAACGTCGACGGCAAGACCGCGTTCGACGGCTGGCGCGCAGGCGACAATAGTGCTTCCGGGGTTGTTGATATGTACATATCCTACCTCGGCTGCGGACTTACCAACATCGTAAACACATTCCAGCCGGAGATACTCCTCATCGGCGGCGGTATCTGCAAGGAGGGCGACAACCTCACAAAGCCGCTTGAGAAGATAATCTCAGAGGACAGCTACTGCGTAGACCCCAAGAGGTCAACAAAGCTCGGTATCTGCCAGCTCGGAAACGACGCGGGTATCATCGGCGCGGCGTTCCTCTACACCCTCGCTGAGTAAGGAGACGGTATGTTCTTTCTTTCACAGGACGGCATGCGGCTGGTCGAGAGCAGCCACCTCTATATAAACGAAAGTTCTATCTTCGCTGTGATAAACGGCGGGGAGGACGTGGAGCTTGCACATTTCGAGCTTTACGGCGCGGCGCAGGAGGCGCTCCGCAGCGTGTACGCCGCCATTGAGGACAGCGAGGCAGTTTTCTCCTTCGCGGAATGACAGCAGCGTTCCCGGCATAATCTATATAAAGGTCACATCTAAAAACCTCGTTTGAGTGAAAATGTGTATAGCACACCGACTGCTTCTTCAAACCTCCTCGTAAGGCATACAGCCTTACTTCGTCGGCTTTCATCGCATTCGGCGCACTCTACCCATTTTCCCTTTTCAAACCGGTTTTTAGAGGTTCCCTAAGGTCAGCGCCGCGCAGAGGACATGTTTGTGCGGCGCCGGCAAAATTCTACTACACACCGGAGGTCACACCTTGAACTATTCCCAACTGATCGCTGCCTGCCGGAACGACGGCATTCCCTGCGAGGAAAACGCGGCGCTCGCGCCATATACTTCCATGAAGATAGGCGGCGCCTGCGACCTGCTCGTAAAAACCGCTGACGAGAAGCAGCTCCTGACCGTGCTCAGGCTCTGCTGCAGCGATAATATCCCGCATTTTATCCTCGGCAGGGGGAGCAACCTGTTGGTAAGCTCCGCAGGCTGGCGCGGGGCTGTGATCCTGCTTTCCGGCGAGAAGCCGGAGGTCGAGGTGCGCGGGAACACCCTCACCGCCTGGGCGGGAGTTCCGCTGTACGCGCTGTGTTCCGCAGCGCTGGAGCACTCGCTGACCGGGCTGGAGTTTGCGTACGGCATTCCCGGCTCCCTGGGCGGAGCGCTCTACATGAACGCCGGGGCGTACGGCGGCGAGATGAAGGACGTCGTGACCTCCTGCCGGTACGTCGGCGGCGACGGGGAGATACACGAGATGTCCGCCGCGGAAATGCAGCTTACCTACCGTCACAGCGTTTTCAGCGGGAGCAGCATGGTTATAACCTCGGTCACGATGGAACTCGCCCCCGGCAACAAGGCTGAGATAAAATCCCGCATGGAGGAGCTTATGCAGCGCCGCCGCGACAAGCAGCCGCTGAACTTCCCGAGCTGCGGAAGCACGTTCAAGCGCCCGGAGGGGTACTTTGCAGCCGCGCTCATAGAGGAGTGCGGTCTGAAGGGATTCACCGTCGGGGGAGCGCAGGTAAGCGAGAAGCACAGCGGGTTTGTAATCAACCGTGACCACGCTACATTTGAGGACGTTATGGCGGTGGTGAACGAGGTAAAGCGCGTAGTTCTCGAGAAGAAGGGCGTTGAGCTGGAATGCGAAATGCTGATCCTTCAATAGCAGTTACCTGACCCAGAAAAGGAGCAACAGATGGAATTCGTTATAGTGACCGGGCTTTCCGGCTCGGGTAAATCCTCGGTGATGAAGGCGCTGGAGGACATCGGTTTTTTCTGCATAGATAACATGCCGCCGCAGCTTATCCCGGATTTTGCCGCGATGTGCAATGAAAACGCCGAGATAACAAAGGTCGCGATAGTTACTGATATACGCGGCGGCGCGATGTTTTTTAAGCTGGAAGAGTGCATTACGAAGCTGCATATCTGCGGAATAGACGTAAAGGTGCTGTTCCTGGAGGCTTCCCGCGAGGTGCTGATGAAGCGCTACAAGGAGACCCGCCGCAAGCACCCGCTCGACGAGGTATCCGGCGGAGATATCGGCAAGGCTATCGACGCGGAAGCGGAGCTTCTCAGCAAGATACGCCTCAACGCCGACTACATAATTGATTCCACGATGCTCAGCACGGGGCAGCTCAAGGAGCAGATCGCGGGTCTGTTCCTCGAGAAGGCTTCTGATGGAATGATCGTTAGCTGCATGTCGTTCGGGTTCAAGTACGGCTCGCCGCAGGAGGCTGACCTTGTTTTCGACGTCCGCTGCCTGCCGAATCCGTTCTACGTTCCGGAGCTTAAGCACAAGACCGGGCTTGAAAAGGAAGTGCAGGATTACGTTATGAGCTTCCCGCAGTCGCAGGAGCTCCGGGACAAGCTGTTCGACCTGATATCCTTCCTGATTCCGCACTACGTCACCGAGGGCAAGAGCCGTCTTGTCATCGCGTTCGGCTGCACCGGCGGAAAGCACCGCAGCGTTACATTCGCGGAGCTAACCGCGGCGTACCTCCGGGAGAAGGGGCTGAGGGTCAGAACTCTCCACCGCGACGCAGAAAAGAAATAACAGAATGGACGGAGCTACTCCGTCCATTTTTGCAGGCTGTGAGGTGAGATCGTGTCACTGAAAGAACGCGCCGGGAAGCTGAAGCGGGATATCCCGGCGGTATTCCTGTGTTTAAAAGATAAGGAGACGCCGCTCCTGGCAAAGGTGATGGCGGCGGTCACGGTGGCGTACGCGCTTTCGCCGGTAGATCTCATTCCGGACTTCATACCTGTGCTGGGTCAGCTTGACGACCTGATACTGGTTCCGGCGCTCACGGCGCTTACAGTAAAGCTGATTCCCGCCGAGGTTTGGGAGCGGTGCCGCGCCAGTTCAGAGAACATGTGGCAGGACGGCAAGCCGAAAAAATGGTACTATGCGCTGCCGATAATCGCAGTCTGGCTGCTGGTGATATGGCTGATAGTCCGGGCGGTGTTTTTCTGAACTCAGAGCGCGCTTCAGCGTTCCGCTGATATGATAAAAGGCAGGAGCCATAATGCTCCTGCCTGTAATTTTTGTTTATTTCTTAGCTTCTGACTGCAGCTTTACCGACTTCTTATAAATGAACAGCGAGATAACGGCGGTTATAAGTTCTGTTACCCAGAATGCGTTCCAGACGCCGTTTGCTTCAAATGCGCGGCTGAGCAGGAACGCCGCCGGAATTATCACCACAATGAACCTGCAAAGCGAGATTATAAGCGACGGAATTCCCTTGCCAAGCCCTTCAAGCGAACCAGAGGCCGTAACGGATACCGACGACACGATAAATCCCGCGCTGATTATGCGCAGAGCGGTCTCTCCGGCAGCGATGACGTCAGGGCTGTCGGTGAACATTCCCATTAGCTGACCGGGTATCAGCAGGCAGATGGCGGTGCCGACCGTCATAATACCGCAGCTCATTAGCAGAACAATGCGGAAAAGCTGGCTGACGCGCCTATATTCTCCGGCGCCGTAGTTGTAGCCGATAAGCGGGCGCATTCCCTGGATTATTCCGCTTGTAGGGAGATACAGGAAGGTTTGCAGCTTGTAGTATATTCCCAGAACCAGGACGTACACCTCGGAAAACGCCGCCAGAATCGCGTTCAGCGCGGAGATGAGTATTGACGGCAGCGCGAGGTTCAGCGCCGCGGGAACCCCTATGGAATACAGCCTGCCTATCATTCTGCCGTCGGGGCAGAGGTGCTTTCTGCTGAGTTTCACGCTTATCGGGCGCAGGAAGTACACGACGATATAAATTGCAAGCGAAATGCTCTGACCGATTCCGGAGGCAAGCGCCGCGCCCTCGATACCCATTTCGGGGAAACCCCAGCCGAAGATCATCATAGGGTCGAGGATAATGTTGACGATACAGCCGCACAGCAGGCTTACCATTGATGTTTTCATGCTGCCGACCGCCTGGAATATCTTCTCGAACGCCATGCCGAGATTTATCACGACTGAGAACAGAAACGCGATATTAGAGTACTCAAGCCCAAGCCGAATTACCTCCTGGTCGTTGGTGAACGCTCCGAGGAACGGCGGCATTATCAGAATGCTGACAACGGTGAGGATAACTCCGTGAATAGCGGCAAGAAGCACTCCGAGCGTAGCGGCGCGGTCGGCGCGCTCCTTGTCGCCCGCGCCGGAGTAGAATGCGATCACGGCGTTTATTCCCACTCCGAAGCCGATACCGGCGGCGTTGATAAAATTCTGCACCGGGAACACCAGCGACAGCGCTGTCATTGCGCTGTCGCTTATTTTGGCGACGAACAGGCTGTCTACGATGTTGTACAGCGAGTTCACAAGCATTGAAATTACCATCGGCAGCGCCATTGAAAGCAGCAGCGGCAGCACCGGTTTTTCCTTCATAAAGGTGTTGTCCATTTTACCTCCTACCCGGAAAATCGCACAAAAAAACCACACAGCACATGCTGTGTGGCGAAAAGGGGAGCGCGTCCGGAAAAATCCACATCATAATTTTACGTCGCTTATTATAACACACAATACAGAGGTTGTCAATTGTGAAAAATACACAAATTATCCCCGCGGGTGTTCCGCGGGGATATGTTTATAGATTTTCGTCGATCCACTTTGCGCGATTGTTGATGAACTTCCTGAGATACAGCACCTGGTCGAGATAGGTGTTGTAGTTCTTCATCGTCAGCGGCTGGAATCCGTTTGCCACGCCCAGGGTGTTCCAAATCTCGAAGTTCTCCTCGGCGGAGGGTACCACCATCGGCTTGTAGGTGTCTATGGCGCCGAGCGCTGCGTTCACCATCGTGTCGCGGACCTCGTTCCAGCGTGCGCGCGCCTTGCTCCGGAAATCCTCGTCGGTCATGAGGTAGTTGAACCATGTAACGCCGATGTAGCTGCTGCTGTCCATGCTGCCTATCGTAGCCCAGTCGTCGTACTTCGGATTATCCATGTACATATTGCCGAAGGCGAGGTCGAAGTCCCATATAGGCCCCATTTCAAGGCGGCTGAGGGTGGGCTTTGTTATGTAGCAGCTCCGGCGGAAGCAGGAGTCGAGATTGTAGCTCAGCTCATGCACCAGGAACCAGTCAATGAAGCTGTCTACGTTGATGTATTTTTCGTAGCCGTCCAGGGTGGTTATCGCTGTATCGGCCTTGCACATGTAGTCGTAGATGAAGTCGAAGTGCTTCTGCGTCCACTGGTAGTCAGCCTGGGGATCCTCCTCGGTGTCGGGGCTTTTTATCTTGATGTTCACTCCGCAGCCGGAGGGCAGATTGAAGTAATTCCAGCCTTCCTTGTCGGTGGAGGGGTCTGCGCCGCCTATTTCAAGGAGGTATCCGGTCTCGACATTTGCGAGGCTGTCGTCTATCGCAAGCCGCGAGGTCTTGACCTCAAGCTGCTCGCCGAGCGTGTAAACGCCCTGATATATCCCGTTCATGTAGACGTCAACCGGGATAGCGTGCGGCACGAAACGGAAGCTCCCGAGGGAACGCGCCATTTCAAACGCGGTGGTGTTCCTCAGCAGGGATTCGTCCGCGTAATTCGCGAGGAGCACCCAGCGCTTCGCCTCGGACATTCCAAGCAGTGACGCTTTGTCGTCCAGCTTGATTTTGTAGGGCTTCTTCGGCCATTCCCAGGTGGAGTGGCCTCTGCCGCGTATCTTTCCGGTGAGCACTTCTGTGCTTTCGTACCTACCGCTTGTCATTCCGGCGTCTATCTGAATCGTGCAGTCGGCGTATTCCTCCTTGGTGATCGCCGACGGGTCGTCGGTGGTGAGGTAGACTGCGGGTATCAGCTTGTCGGTCTCCTGACCGAAGCTGCCGGGAATCTCGCGGAGCATAACGCTCCAGTCGTCGGAGCGGGGAGTATAATTCGCGGGGATATATTCATCGGAGATCGGGATAACGCGACCCTCTCCGTCGCGGGTATATTTATCAACGCTTTCCGTGCCTGGCTTGGAGCAGCCGCTTATCAGCATTATAGCTGCGAGTGCTGCGGCGCAGATCTGCCTGAATTTCACAACAAAGCACCTCCGGGAAATCAGTTCTCATACACTAATTATATACTATTCTCTATTTTCTGTCAACAAGATTTCATATTTTTGTAGGATATACAAAATCCGCGCCTTCGCTTATGTATAATATTTCAAAGAAAAACCGGAGCATTCCGCCCCGGTTTTAGTTCAATTCAGGATCTTTTCTCCGCTCAGGAGCTTCAGACCGCCGTCAACAGCGGCCGCGCCGGTGTAGCCTGTCTTGTCGTCGTAGAGGGTGTGCAGGCTGCGGGAACGTCCAAGCTCCGCGAATTCGTCGACGACTGAAACGCCGTCGAAGTAGCGGTAAGCCGCGCCGGAGCAGTCCGTGCCGTTTATCACGAAGCAGTTTGCTCCGCTGAACCGGAAGCTTTCCAGCTCGGAAGCGGTCAGCGCCTTGGCAAAGCTGTCCGCCTGGACTGCCTTTCCGCTTTCCAGTTTGTACAGGGTCAGCGTGATACCCGTTTTGCTGACTGCGCCGCAGAGCGCGTAATCTCCACTTACCACGCCGTCAGCCGACGTGAGGTCGAGCGCCTTCGGGGAGGACGTATCTGAGATATCCACTGCCATCACGGTGGAGCCGCCGCTGCCTACATACACTACATTTCCGCTTATCCGGAGCTGATCTATCTCCCCGCCGGTGGTGAACGCCGCGAGCGGCTTCAGGGCGCTGTCCCTGAGGTACACGGTAACGCCGCCGTCTGATTTCTCAGCGTCGGCGATTACTCCGTTTCCTGCCGCGCAGGCGGTGATCTCCGGGAGTGCCGCGCTTACAAGGCTGCCGCTGTCAGCCGTGAGTTCAGCGGAGCCGTTTTCGCGGGACATTGCGGCGGTGAAGCTCTCCGCGCCGCTGTATATCGGGGAGCCGAGCGCGGCAAGGCGCTTTTTCTGCTCGCCGTTTTCGGCGGCGTACTCGCCCCAGACCGCGTAGCTGCAACCGTCCGCCGAGCCGCTCACCGCGATCTCAGCAGGGGAGAATGCGGTCCGCTGACCGTTCTTAGAGCCGTACGGGAGGTACTCAAGCATGTCGTCCACGGTGAACGACTTCGTGAATCCCGGCGTGTAAACGCTTCCGAGCCGAATGACGTCCCCGCCGCAGAAAATATCAGTGAGCGTTCCGGACTGCCCGTATCTCCAGGTTTCGCCGCTGCCGTCCACGCCCGTGAGACCGCACTCCGTATCGCCGGAGTACACCGCGGTAACGCCAGAATCAGTCTGCACGACCTTTACGAATTCCGCGCCCTCCGGCGGGAACACCTGAGCCGCGAGAGTTCCGGAATCCAGCGCGTAAACGCTTATCCCGTCAGGTTCCGCAGACCATAGCGTGTTTCCGCTGCTGAATACGCCGAGCTCCTCGCCGGAGCTTATCAGCATATCGCCGAAAACCTGCTCGTTTTTTGACAGTTTCTGCGTGTTTCCGCTGCTTATTCTGCCGTTTGTGTACGCGGTGTAAATTTCCGAGAAAACCGCCGCGTTATCGGAAGCAAACTGGAAATCACCTCCGGAGCTTCCCGGAGATGTGAATCCGAGAATATCCATCAGCGGGCCAAGCGCGAACAGAACCGCCGCTCCGGCGGCTGCGGCTATGATCGCATTCCTGCGCGCCTTCGGGGAATCCTCCTTGACCTCCGCGGGCTGCTCGGTCTCCGTTTCGGGAGCCGCTTCCTCTTTCCGGCGCTTTCTCTGCCGGGCGGTGTACTTTTCCTCAGGTTCATCCTCGATCTCCGCAGCTATTCCGAGTTCCTCCGCGAGGTCGTCGATGGTGCGTTTTTTCTGCCGCGCGGTCAGCACCGGAGCTTCCTGCACGGGTGATTCGTCCTCGGAGGGTTCCTCGGTGCGGCGCTTTCTCTGGCGCGCTGTCCGGACGGGTCTGGGCGGTTCTGAGGGCTCAGCCGGCTCAGTGGTTTCAGCAGGCTCTTCCGGAGCGGATTCCTCCGCTGCGGGGGCTTCCTGTTCAGCCGATTCCGCAGTTTCAGCCGGAACTTGCGGCTCGGGCTGTTCTTCCTGCCGGGACTCAGCCGCCGCTTCCAGCTCGCCGGAGTCTATACGCATGGTTATGGTGTGCTCCCAGAGCTGACGCGCGGTGTAGAGCATACGGGTGTAGTCCTTCGGCGTAAGCCCGGAGCTTTCCAGCGTGACAATGAGCGTTTGCAGGTTCATATCCGGGTGCTGCTCGATTTTTGAGACCGCTTCCTCGGGAGCGCCGCAGCCCTTGAGCAGGTACAGAAAGTCCGCCGAGCCTATCCCGAGGGAGCGCAGGCGGTTCAGAAATGTGAACGCGTCCAGCTCCGGCGGGGCGGCGTTTTCGTCCATAAGGCACACCGCGATGTTCTGCGGGAGTAGGCTCTCGGGGATAACTTTTTCAAGCATAAGGCTGCGTATTTCGGAAACCGTCACCGGCGTTCACCTCCTGTTCTGTATTTGTCGTTCAGTCAAGCTCGAATGCGGTCAGCACCTTTTCGAGGGTCTTGTTTACCGCCGTGGAGCTCAGCCCGGTGAAAAGCGATATTTCGTCCGGCTGGAGCTTCGCACCGATGTACATGCTCGCCACAAGGCGCTCAGCCTCGCTGAGTCTGGAGAATTCAGCGCGTATGTCGAAGCCGCCGCTTTCCTGAATCGGCTGCACGGGGGATTCCCGGAGCTTTGTGCGTATCCGCGCACAGAGGTTCCGGAACATGAACGCCCGGAAAGCCTCCTCGCTGCGGAGCTTATTTATCGTGGTCATACCGTCCCGGGCGGAGGCTGTGACCAGCTCCACCGCGTCGGCGTCATCGCAGAGGGTATAAAAAGCGGTGTAGTACATCTCGCGGTAGACCGTCTCGTAGAGCCGCGCGAACGCTTTTGTACCGCCGTTTGCCGCAAGCTCTGAAAGTTCCTTGTATTCCCGCTTATCCATAACTACACCGCCTGTTGAATTATTCCTCGCTGTTGGTAATTGCTATTCCGAGTTCCTTAAGCTGCTCCTCGCTTACAGTGGAGGGCGCCTCGCTCATCAGCTCGCTTGCGTTCTGTACCTTCGGGAAGGCAGTAACGTCGCGGAGGCTGTCGCAGCCGCACATCAGCATTGCAAGTCTGTCGAGGCCTATGCCTGCGCCGCCGTGGGGAGGCGCACCGTACTTGTATGCGTCAACAAGGAAGCCGAACTTCGCGTTAATTTCCTCATCGGTCATGCCGAGCATTTCGAACATGTGCTGCTGGAGCTCCGGATCAGTGATTCTGATGGAGCCGCTGGAAAGCTCAATGCCGTTGAGCACGAGGTCGTAGCACTTTGCGCGTACCTTTGCCTTGTCGGTGTCGAGGTAGGGAATGCACTCGTCAAGCGGCATTGTGAACGGGTGGTGCATAGCGAGCCACTCGCCGGATTCCTCGTCGTACTCGAAGAACGGGAACTCCACGATCCACAGGAAGTTCCAGCCCTCGGGGATAATGTCGAGCTGCTTTGCAATCTTGAGACGAAGTGCGCCGAGTACGGGGAGCGTTACCTTGTCCTTATCAGCAACGATGAGGGCAACATCTCCCTTTTCGCAGCCGAGAGCCTTGAGGACAGCCTCAAGCTCGCCTTCGCCCATGAACTTTGCGAAGGAGCAGTTAGGAGCGTCGTCTACCCATCTTACATAAGCGAGACCCTTCGCGCCGATACCGCGTACGAATTCGGTCTGCTTGTCGATCTCCTTGCGGGTGAGCTTTGCAGCGGCGCCCTTTGCAACGATACCGCGAACGGAGCCGCCGTTTGCAACAGCGTCCTTGAATACGGAGAATCCGCAGTCCTTTACGATATCGGAGATGTCGGTTATCTCCATGCCGAAGCGTGTATCCGGCTTATCGGAACCGTAGCGGTTCATAGCCTCGTCGTAGGTCAGGCGGGGCAGCGGGGTGGGGATATCAACGTTGAGAACGGTCTTGTAGAGGTGCTTTACGAAGCCCTCCAGGCACTCGAGGATATCGTCAACGTCAACGAAGGACATCTCAAGGTCAATCTGTGTGAACTCAGGCTGGCGGTCTGCGCGCAGATCCTCGTCGCGGAAGCAGCGTGCAAGCTGGATATATCTGTCCATGCCCGCGATCATCAGGAGCTGCTTGTACATCTGCGGGGACTGCGGCAGTGCGTAGAACTTGCCGTTGTGGATACGGGACGGCACGATGTAGTCACGCGCACCCTCGGGGGTGGACTTTATCATCATCGGGGTCTCGATCTCGGTGAAGCCGTTTGCGTAGAAGTACTCGCGGGCTGCCTTTGCTATTTCGTGGCGCATCATGAGGTTCTTCTGGAGCGGCTCGCGGCGCAGGTCGAGGTAGCGGTACTTGAGGCGGAGCTCCTCGTTTGTCTTGGTGTTGCTTACTATCTCAAAGGGAGGGGTCTGCGCCTTGGAAAGAATGCGCAGCTCCGTTACGACTATCTCAACGCCGCCGGTCTTTATCTCGGTGTTGACGCTCTCACGCGCGCGCACGGTGCCCTTAGCCAGCAGAACATACTCCGAGCGGACGCTCTCTGCCTTTTCGAACACGCTCTTTTCGGTGGTCTCATCGAAAACGAGCTGAACGATACCGGACTTGTCTCTAAGATCTATGAAGATAAGGCTGCCCTTGTCGCGGACTCTCTGTGTGAATCCGCCTACAACGACTTCGCCCATTTCCAGCGTAACTTCGCCGCATAAGCATGTCCTTCTCAGGCCCTGCATTGTGTCTGCCATAAAAATAGTTCCTTCTTTCTTTTGATATACCGGAAAAATCCGCATTATTTTTAATTATACCATTAATTCCGCTATTTTTCAAGTGGAAAACAATAAAATGTTGAAATTCTGAGCAAAAAAATTGCCGCATGTCCGCGGCAGATTTTTCAGGCTGACGATAAACGTTTTCCGTGCTGATTCCGGATCACGTCATGCTGGGTCGGAGGTCTATCCAGAACCTGTTGACGTACACCTTTTCTTCTTCGTCATACATCTTGTTTTCGAACACGCCGCTGTTCCTTGCAATTACCTTCTGGGAGGCGTAGTTATCCTCGTCGCAGACTGCGAGGACGCGCTCCAGCCCGAACGACCGCGCGAGGCGCAGTCCCTGTTCCAGCATTTCGGTGGCGAGGCCTCTGTTCCGCTCGGAGCGCCTTACGGCGTAGCCGATGTGCCCGCCGTAATTCAGCAGGTATTCGGTCAGCTCGAATTTCAGGCTGAAAACTCCCACCAGCCTGCTTCCTTCGTAGCAGAGGTAGAAATTTTCGCGCACCCAGCCCTCGGGGAGATTCTCGCCGGAACTCCGGTCGCGCTTTTCCTGGAGCCACGCCGCGTAATCCTCGTACCCGGCGGAGCCTATGCAGCTCTCGCCACGCCTTTCAAACTCGGCGTAGAAGTCAAGCACGTCGTCTCTGTGGGTTTCGTCCGGGAGGGTGAATTTTATCATTTTGCAGTTCCTTTCATCTGTTCCAGTACTTGCGGTCAAGGCTGCGGAAGCTTATCGCCTGCGCGATGTGGGATTTCCCGATATCCTCGCTGCCCGCGAGGTCGGCGCAGGTTCTTGCGACCTTCAGAATACGGTCGTAGGCGCGGGCGGAAAGCCCCAGCTTCTCAAATGCAGATTTCAGCATTTCTTCCGCGTCGGGAGTCAGCCGGCAGACCTCCCCGATGATGTCGGAGGTGATACCGCTGTTGCTGCGGATATCCGTTCCGGCAAAGCGCTTTTTCTGTATCTCCACCGCCTTCTGGACGCGTTCCGCGATAGCTGCGGAGCTTTCCTGCGGGGCGCGGCGGCTCAGGTCGGCGTACTCGACGGGCTTTACCTCGACCTGGAGGTCTATGCGGTCAAGCAGCGGCTCTGATATGCGGTTGAGGTACGCCGTGACCTTCTGCGGGGTGCAGGTGCATTTCTTCACCGGACTGCCGAAATTCCCGCAGGGGCAGGGATTCATCGCCGCGACCAGCATTACGCGGCAGGGGTAGCTCACCGAGCCGCTGGCGCGTGAGATCACGATGTCGCCGTTTTCAAGCGGCTGACGGAGCGCTTCCAGCACGCGGCGGTCGAACTCCGGAAGCTCGTCCAGGAACAGGACGCCGTTGTGCGCCAGGCTGATCTCGCCGGGGCGGGGAATGCTCCCTCCGCCGACCAGCCCGACTGCGGACGCGGTGTGGCTCACGGCGCGGAACGGACGCTCCGTCACGAGCGGCTCCGCTGGGTTGATCTCACCGGCTACGGAGTATATCTGGGTGGTCTCGATGCTCTCGGCGAAGG
Source organism: uncultured Clostridia bacterium (assembly GCA_945923775.1). Taxonomy (GTDB): domain Bacteria; phylum Bacillota; class Clostridia; order Oscillospirales; family Ruminococcaceae; genus CAG-115. Next base: position 26,805 of record CAMELR010000006.1, read on the forward strand.
TTATCTCTGGGAGAATCGAGGGAATACGCTTCGCAAGCATGGATTTACCAGAGCCTGGAGGTCCGAGCATGAGCAGGTTGTGCGAGCCAGCCGCCGCGACCTCTATTGCCGCCTTCGCCTGGGACTGCCCCATAACGTCCGCGAAATCCAGCAGGTGAGCGCCCTCGCGCCGCTTCGGGACGTACTTCTCTTCCGGGGAAAGCCCGGTCCCGTGCCGCAGGAACTCCATTATCTGGGCAACATGCTCCACGCCGTAGACCTCGATACCATCGGCGACGGAAGCCTCCTTGGCGTTCGCCTTCGGGAGGAACACGCGCTTCGCGCCATTCTGTGCGGCGGTCAGCACCATCGAGAGCGCTCCGTTGACCGGCGCGAGCTTCCCGTCAAGGGACAACTCCCCGATGAAAACGCTGTCGGACAGGTCGGCGGAGATGAGTCCGCCGAGCTTCATCAGCGCGGTTATTATCGGCAGGTCGAACATGGAGCCTATCTTGCGTACGCTCGCCGGGGCGAGGTTCACCGTGACCTTCCCGTTAAGCAGTTTCAGCTCCAGATGCCCCAGCACCGCGCGTATACGCGCCTTGCTCTCCTGCACGGCAATATCAGGCATTCCGACGATGTCGAACGACGGCTGACCCGGCGCGATGCTCGCCTGAACCGTCACCATGAACGCGTTCAGACCGAAAAGTCCCGCGCTTTTTATCTCACTGAACATTCTTACTCCCTTACTTCTGACCGCCCAAAATCAGCTCAAAGTTGTCTATATCGCGGTATTTCCCGTGCTTGAAACCCACCTGATGGAGCGTCCCGCAGAATGTGAAGCCAAATTTCTGGTGAAGCTTTTCGCTGGCCTCGTTTCCGGCGGTTATCACCGATACCACGCTGTGGAGCTTCCCGCACTCCTTCGCGCGATCGAGCACTGCGCCCATCAGCGCGGAGGCAGCTCCATTCCTGCGGAAGTCCGGGGAGATGTACACTGAAAGCTCCGCGGTGGAGGCGTACGCCTCTTTCTGGCGGTATTCCGAGAGGGAAGCGTAGCCGACGGCGGCGCCGTTTTCCTCTCCCACAAGAATGAAATGCGTGTCGGTCTGGTGCTCGCTGAACCATTCCTTCCACTCGTCAAGGGTGCGCGGGTTGAGGTCGAGGGTGGCAACGCCGTGCTCTACCTCGTAGTTGTATATTGCCAGAAGCTCCGGGAGGTCGCTTTCTCTGGCTGGTCTGATAGTCATGATTTACCATTCCTTTCGGTTGGATTCTCTGAATGCTTATATTGTACGCTTTGCGGAAGCATTTGTCAATAGGCTGGCCAGTATATCCCGGATACTTTTTTCAGACAACCATCACAAAACCGCCCGGGAAACCATTCGTTTGCACTTGCAATTCTCTGGCAGTTGTGCTATAATAAAAATATGTGTACCGGGTGAATTTTCCGGTTTTTTCAGAGGAAAGGATTTGATACATTGAAGCGAGCAGGACTTGATATCGGTTCAACCACAGTAAAGGCGGCCGTTATCGGCGAGAACGACGAGCTTCTGTACAGCCAGTACAGACGTCACTTCTCGGATATCAGAAAGACAGTATTTGACATAATTTCGGAGCTTGGCGAGCACTTCAAGGGCGAGCGCATGATGATCGCGGTCACGGGTTCGGGCGGTATTTCCGTTTCAAAGTGGCTGGGGATCCCGTTCGTTCAGGAGGTCGCGGCAGGCACCAACGCTATAAAGAAGCTTATCCCCCGCACTGACGTGGCCATCGAGCTGGGCGGCGAGGACGCGAAGATAACCTACCTCACCGGCGGACTGGAGCAGCGCATGAACGGCTCCTGCGCAGGCGGTACAGGCGCGTTCATCGACCAGATGGCGGCGCTCCTCAACACCGACATCGGCGGCCTGAACGAGCTTGCAAAGGAACACACGACCATCTACCCGATAGCCTCCCGCTGCGGCGTTTTCGCGAAGAGCGACATTCAGCCGCTGCTCAACGACGGCGCAAAGCGCTCCGACGTTGCGGCTTCGGTATTCCAGTCGGTCGTTAACCAGACGATAAGCGGACTTGCCTGCGGCAAGCCGATAAGAGGCAATGTGGCGTTCCTCGGCGGCCCGCTGCACTACCTGTCGGAGCTCCGCGCGCGCTTCATCGAAACGCTGAACCTCAAGGACGACCAGATAATCTTCCCGGAGAACGCGAACCTGTTCGTGGCGATGGGCTGCGCATTCTCTGATGAGACCGCGGAGGCTGACCTCGACGAACTCGTGAAGAAGGCGGGAAGTCTCGGCACGGCTGACATGCGCGAGGTGGAGCGTCTTGCTCCGCTTTTCAAGGACGCGGCCGAGCTGGAAGCGTTCAAGGCGCGCCACGCAAAGGCTGTCATTCCGACTGCTGATATCACGAAGCACAAGGGCGCGTGCTACCTCGGCGTGGACGCAGGCTCCACAACAACGAAGGCAGTCCTGCTGAACAAGAACGCCGAGATAATCTACTCCTACTACAGCGGCAACGGCGGCGACCCGCTGAAATCCGTTATCGGCATTCTGAAGGACATCTACTCGAAGCTCCCCGAGGGCGCGTACATAGCAAAGGCGTGCGCCACCGGCTACGGCGAGCACCTGATAAAGGCGGCGCTCGGCGCTGATTTCGGCGAGATAGAGACCATGGCGCACTACAAGGCGGCTGACCGTATCCTCCCCGGCGCGGAGTTTATCCTCGACATCGGCGGTCAGGACATGAAGTGCATGCGCGTCAAGAACGGCGAGATAGAGAGCATTCTGCTCAACGAGGCATGTTCCAGCGGCTGCGGTTCGTTCATCGAGAACTTCGCGAATGCGCTGGGTATGTCCTCCGCGGACTTCGCGACCCTCGGTCTGACTGCGGAGAACCCGGTGGACCTCGGCTCCCGCTGCACCGTGTTCATGAACTCCCGCGTAAAGCAGGCTCAGAAGGAGGGCGCGACCGTCGCGGATATCTCCGCAGGTCTGTCCTATTCGGTAGTCAAGAATGCGCTGTTCAAGGTCATAAAGCTTCGCGACACCTCCACCATGGGCGATAAGATAATCGTTCAGGGCGGCACGTTCATGAATAACTCCGTGCTGAGGGCGTTCGAGCTGATTTGCGGTAAGGACGTTATCCGCCCGGACAAGGCGGGTCTGATGGGCGCATACGGAAGCGCGCTCATCTCCATCGAGCGCGACGACGGCAAGGGAAGCACCATTGCTCCGCTGGACAAGCTGGAGAGTTTCACGGTCGAAAAGACCACCGCGCGCTGCGGACGCTGCTCCAACAACTGCCTGCTGACCATCACGAAATTCCCGGACGGAAAGCGCTACATAAGCAACAACCGCTGCGAGCGCGGCGCGGGCAACGTCTCCACCAAGGAGAAGCTCCCGAATCTGTTCGACTATAAATATCACCTGCTGTTCGACCGCGAGTGCCTCCCGGAGAGCACCGCAAAGCGCGGCGTAGTGGGACTTCCGCGTGTTCTCGGCATGTACGAGAACTACCCGTTCTGGCACAAGCTTTTCACTGAGCTCGGATTCTCCGTGAAGCTGTCGCCGAAGTCCTCCCGCGAGATATACGACAAGGGCATCGAGACAATGCCGTCCGAGTCGGTGTGCTACCCCGCGAAGCTGGCGCACGGCCACATTCAGGCGCTGGTGGACGAGGGCGTGAAGTTCATCTTCTACCCCTCCATGCCATATGAAATGAGCGAGAACAACGGCGCGGACAACCACTACAACTGCCCGGTCGTTGCTACATATTCCGAGGTAATCAAGAATTCCGTGCCGGAGCTTCGCAAGGACGTAAAGTTCATGAACCCGTTCCTGCCGATATTCCACAAGAAGCGCATGGGCGAGCGCCTTTACGAGGAATTCACGAAGGAATTCCCGGACGGAGGCTTCACCAAGGAAGAGATAGTTTCCGCGCTGGACAAGGCGTACGCCGAGGACGAGGCGTTCAAGGCTGAGATGCACCGCAAGGGCGAGGAGACCGTGAAGTTCCTCGAGGAGAACGGCAAGTCCGGTATCGTGCTTGCCGGCAGACCCTACCACATCGACCCGGAGATAAACCACGGACTTCCGGAGATGATAACCGGCTACGGCTTCGCGGTTCTCACCGAGGACAGCGTTGCACACATGGAGCAGGTAGTCCGCCCGATAAGAATCGTCGACCAGTGGACATATCACTCAAGACTGTACGCTGCGGCTCACGTAGTCGGCAAGCACGACTGCCTGGAGCTGGTTCAGCTTAACAGCTTCGGCTGCGGTCTGGACGCTATCACAACCGACCAGGTCCAGGAGATACTCCGCAGCTTCGGAAAGCTGTACACCTGCCTCAAGATAGACGAGGTTAACAATCTCGGCGCGGCAAGAATTCGTCTGCGCTCGCTTATCTCGGTAGTCGAGGAGCGCAAGCGCCACCACTACAAGCCGGTGATGGGTCACCTCGGCTATGTGCGTCAGCCGGAATTCACCGAAGAAATGCGCAAGAAGCACACTATCCTCTGCCCGCAGATGGCGCCGATACATTTCGACCTGCTGGAGGCGGCGTTCGGTCATTCCGGATATAACGTCGTTATCCTGCGCGACTGTTCGAAGGCGGTCGTTGACGAGGGTCTGAAGTACGTCAACAACGACGCGTGCTATCCGTCCATACTCATTGTAGGACAGCTCATTCACGCGCTCAACAGCGGCAAGTACGACCTGAAAAATACTTCCGTTATGATAACCCAGACCGGCGGCGCCTGCCGTGCGACAAACTATGTCGGCATGCTGAAAAAGGCGCTCAAGGATTCCGGACACGGCGATATCCCGCTTATCTCGCTGAACGTCGTAGGTCTCGAGAAGCAGAGCGGCTTCAAGCTGACCATGCCGCTTGCAATACGCGCGTTCATGGCGATAATCTACGGCGACGTGCTGTCACGCTGCCTGTACAAGGTTCGCCCCTACGAGGTAACAAAGGGGAGCGCGGACGCGCTCTACGAAAAGTGGCGGCTGTTCCTGCGCGAGGACATGAAGTCGCTTTCGCTGCCGAACTTCAACAAGAACGTCCGCAACATCGTAAAGGACTTCTCGGAGTTCCCGGTGCTGGACATCAAGAAGCCGCGCATCGGACTTGTCGGCGAGATACTTGTAAAGTTCCACCCGGTGGCGAACAACAACATCATCGGGCTGCTTGAAAACGAGGGCTGCGAGGTAGTCGTGCCCGACCTGATGGGATTCTTTTACTACATCTGCTCCCACGGCAAGACCAAGCGCGAGCTGCTCTACACCACCCGCACGAAGGCGTTCGCAGAGGACGCGGCGGTAAAGGCGTTCCGCTTTATGGAGCGCAGCTACCGCAAGGCTGTGAAGGGCACCAAGTTCGGCTGCCCGGGCGATATCTACGAGATGCGCGAATCCGTGCGCTCCATCGTATCCCCCGGCAACATCGCCGGCGAGGGCTGGTTCCTTTCGGCGGAAATGCTGGAGCTTATCGGCGAGGGCGTTCCGAATATCGTGTGCATGCAGCCGTTCGCCTGCCTGCCTAACCACGTTACCGGCAAGGGCGTTATCGGAGAGCTTCGCAGACAGCATCCGGAGAGCAACATCGTTGCAGTCGATTTCGACCCGGGAGCTTCCGAGGTAAACCAGGTCAACAGAATAAAGCTCATGCTTACCCAGGCTTACGCAAATGCGGGTATAAGCAGAAGGGACGTTGTAAAGGTACAGACCGACGACAAGTATTCTCAGCTCATCGGTTCGGGAACTTCAGTTTGATTAGGGAGGTAATTATATGAAAAAGCTCGTTTCACTGTTTATGGTTCTGGTAATGGCGCTCACGGCGCTGAATGTCTCGGCTTTCGCTGCGGCAGATGTGGAGCTTTCCGTCACCGTCAAGCAGTATGACGGCTATGCCCTTGTCAACGTATCACGGAGCAGCGGCAGCAAGGTGTACTACACGACTGATGGCACTAAACCCACATATGAGTCAAAAAAGTACGCTTCCAGAATAAGGATAACCGAGCCTTGTACTCTTAAACTCGTCAGCTATGTGAACGGCGAGGCTGTGAAGTACCTTACCCAAAAGATAAAGGTACAGCTTAAAAAGCCGACGGCGACCCTGAAAAAGAAAGGCGAGGAATACACCTATTATGTGAGCGGCCCCGAAGGCGCAAGCGTGTACATGACGCTGGACGGCTCCAAACCGTCAAAGAAGAACGGCACACGGGTAAAGGGTACGATAACTATACCGGCTAAGTCAAAGGCGAAGTTTGTAAGCGTGAAGAGCGGCTGGCTTAATTCCGCTGTGTTCACGCTGAGAGTAGGCGCGGCTCCCTCAAGCTATCCTGAGACGTATGCCGATGAGGTCATTAGACTTGTCAACGAGCAGCGCGTCGCCAACGGACTTGATGAGCTTACAACATACTACAAACTGAACGCTGTGGCTCAGACCCGCGCTCAGGAGCTTACTCAATCCTACTCACACACCCGCCCCAACGGGGAAAGCTGCTTCACCGCGCTGACCGAAGCTGGTATCTACTACTATAGCGCAGGTGAGAATATCGCGTCAGGCTACAGCACTCCTGAAGCAGTTGTCAAAGGCTGGATGAACTCTCCGGGACACCGCGCGAATATACTCAGTCCGAAGTTCAACAATATAGGCGTTGGGGTCAGCGCCGATGGTTCCTACTGGGTGCAGGTATTCACTTCTTAAAAACAGCATGAGGAGATAAAAATGGCTTCAACACAATTCAACACTAATTCCAACGGCGAAAAGGGCGGAAAGAAATTCGGTTTCTGGGCGCTTATCATCGTGATCACCCTGGCGGTGCTGATACTTATTTTCAACAGCTTCACGGTAGTAAACGAAGGCTACATCGGAGTAAAGTACCAGTTCGGAAAGATAGTTTCCAGCGACCTTTCAGCAGGACTCAACATGCATATCCCGTTCATTGAGGAGATCCAGCAGGTCGACACCCGCGAGCAGATTTATTCTGTCCAGACCGACGCCTACACCAGCGACACGCAGACCGTTGACAACCTGGGTCTGAAGCTCAACTATTACTACGACGGCACCAAGCTCCCGGAGATAATACGCACCATCGGTATCAGCAACGTTGAGACCAAGCTGCTTGTTCCGAATGTTGCGAAGATATCCAAGGACGAGATAGGCAGGGTAAAGGCGGAGGATCTCGTACAGAACCGTTCCGACGTTCAGAACGCGATATACGAATCCCTTAAAAAGACTCTGGAGCCGCAGGGGATCATCGTGACAGCGTTCGCGATCGAGAACCTCGCATTTGAGGACGCTTTCGAGCAGTCGATCCAGGCGAAGGTGATAGCGGCGCAGGACGCTCTCAAAATGCAGAACAAGACCGCAGAGCGCGAGGAAGAGGCAAAGCAGAAGGTCATCGCGGCGCAGGCGGAGGCTGACTCCCAGAAGATAAAGGCGGACGCCGAGGCGTACTCCATTCAGGCGGTGCAGGAGCAGCTCGCAAAGAGCCCGAACTACATCGACTACCTCAAGATAAACAACTGGAACGGAGTTCTCCCGCAGGCGATCGGCACTGAGGTAAATCCGTTCATCGGGATCGACGCGGCGGCTTCCACTGCAAAGAGCAGCTCCTCTGCTTCCGCGCAGACAGCTTCAGACGCTGAATAACTTTAAATATCATCAGGAAATGCCGGGCGGCGTTTGTCGCCCTGCATTTTCCCATTTTATAAAGGAAGGGTAACAGAATTGGATTACACAACATTAAAACGAAACGCGCTTACCAGCTTCTTTTCCAGAACTAACGAAATGCAGCGCCGTGCGGTGTTCCGCGTGAAGGGAGCAGTCCTGATAATCGCGGGCGCGGGCAGCGGAAAGACTACAGTGCTCTGCAACCGTATCGCTAACATGATGAGATTCGGCAACGCGTATCTTGACGAGACCGTCCGCGATCTCACGCCGGATCAGGAGCAGTTCCTCCAGGATTTCCCCTCGATGGAAAAGACCCCGGAGAATGCGGAGCGCCTTGCGGAGATCGTTGCAGTCGAGCCGGTGCAGCCCTGGAATATCCTCGCGATAACCTTCACCAACAAGGCGGCGGGGGAGCTTCGTCAGCGCCTTATCGACATGATAGGCGAGGACGCGGAGAAGATAAACGCGTCAACGTTCCACTCTGCGTGCGTGAAGATACTGCGCCGTGAGATCGAAAACCTCGGCTACCAGAGGAGCTTCACGATTTACGACGACGATGATTCCAAGCGTATCATCAAGGACGCCATGAAGAAGCTGAACCTTGACGAAAAGGTGTTCAATCCGAAGGTGTTCAAGAACATGATCTCCCGCTGCAAGGATAAGATGATATCCCCGGAGGAGTACGCGCCGATGGCTAACGCTTCCGGCGAGCTGATGGAGAAGCGCTGCGCGGAGGTCTACACCGAGTACCAGAGCGCGCTCAGGAGCGCCAGCGCGGTGGATTTCGACGATATAATCTACCTCACAGTAAAGCTGTTCGAGGATTTCCCGGACGTGCTTTCGCACTACCAGCACCTTTATAAATACATAATGGTCGACGAGTACCAGGATACGAACGTTGCACAGTACCGCCTTATCTCACTGCTTGCGGGGAACAACGGAAACCTCTGCGTGGTCGGCGACGATGACCAGTCAATTTACCGCTTCCGCGGCGCGACTATCGAGAATATCCTCAGCTTTGAGAAGCAGTACCCCGGCTGCGAGGTAATAAAGCTCGAGCAGAACTACCGTTCCACCGAGAATATCCTGAACGCTGCGAACGCCGTGATACGCAACAACAAGCAGCGCAAGGACAAGCAGCTCTGGTCTGCGCTGGGCGACGGCGACAAGATCAAGTGCTGCAATTTCGAGAGCGAGATAGCTGAGGCGCGTTTCGTTGCCGACACTATCCTTGACGGCGTGAAGGAAGGCAAGCATTATACGGATTACGCGCTGCTGTACCGCAGCAACTCCCAGTCGAGGAGCTTTGAGAACACCCTGGCGCGTTCGGGAATTCCGTACACCATCGTGGGCGGTCTGCGGTTCTACGACCGCAAGGAGATACGCGACATCATGGCTTACCTCGCGGTGATAAACAACCCGTATGACTCCGTGCGTTTCCGCAGGATAATTAACGAGCCGAAGCGCGGTATTGGCGACGCCACGGTTGAGGAGATAATCCGTATCTCCGACGGACTGCATATTTCTCCGGTGGAGGTCTGCCGCGAGGCTTCGCAGTTTGAGTCGCTTTCGAGAAAGTCGGCTGCGCTGAAGGCTGCCGCAAATCTGTTTGACGAGCTGGACGAGCTTGCGGATTCGCTCCGCCTGGACGAGCTTATCGACGCCGTTGCGGAGAAATCCGGATACATCAAGGCAATGCAGGCTCTGGGCGAGGAAGGCTCCACACGTATTGAGAACATCAACGAGCTGAAATCCAACGCCCTGACGATGATACAGGAGAACGAGGATACCACGCTTCCGGACTTCCTCGAGCAGGTGGCGCTGGTTTCCGACCTTGATAGCTACGACGGCGACCTTGACCGCGTATCGCTCATGACGATGCACAGCGCGAAGGGACTGGAGTTCGACACGGTATTCCTTGTAGGCGCTGAGGATAATATTTTCCCGAGCTACCGCAGCATAAACGACCCCGCCGAGATGGAGGAGGAGCGCCGCCTTGCATACGTAGCGATAACCCGCGCGAAGCGCATGCTGTATGTAACGCACACGTCCTACCGCGTGCTCTACGGTCAGACGATGAGAAACCGCCTGTCGACGTTTATCCGCGAGATACCGGAGGAGTACATCGAAAAGACCGGCGACCGTCCGAAGCAGGCGTCGACCTGGAAGAAGCCGGAGAAGCCGAACTACCTTGCTCAGGAAGCGGCGAAGATGGTAACGAAGCCGACGCCGGTAGTATCCGGAATAGTATTTGCGCCGGGCGACCGTGTGAAGCACAACGTATTCGGACAGGGAACTGTAGACGAGGCGAAGCGCATGGGCAACGACACAATGCTGACGATCAGCTTTGACAACGGTCAGGTGAAGAAGGTAATGGCGAACTTCGCCCGCATTGAGAAACTGTGATCAGGAGGACTGCGAAGATACATGAGTAAGACTACGATAAACATGATGTCCAGCGCCACATCGGTAAAGGGTCAGGGCGTAGGCTCTGCATATATAGAGCAGGTCGGGCTTGTAAGCAGCGAACTTTCCGACAAGTTCGAGGTCACGATAAACAAGCGCATTAAGGCGGACATCACACATTACCACACGATAAACCTCGGATATTATCTTTCGATGAAGTCCCGCACGAGCAGGGGAAAGTCGGTGGGGTATGTCCACATGCTGCCGGAAACGGTGGAGACAAGCGTGAATCTGCCGCGGTTCATGAAGCAGATATTCTATAAGTACATGATCAGCTTCTACAAGCGCATGGATTATCTTGTGACGGTTAATCCGTATTTCATCGGCAGGCTGGCGCACTACGGCGTTGATAAATCGAAGGTTACGTATATCCCGAACTTCGTTTCCTCAGAGGTGTTCCACCCGGTTTCCTCGGAGGATAAGCTGAAGCTGCGCGAGAAATACGGAATAGATAAGGATAAATTCACCGTTATCTGCGCGGGTCAGCTCCAGGTGCGCAAGGGAGTTTTCGATTTCATCGAGGTTGCTAAGCGCATGCCTGATGTGCAGTTCGTATGGGCGGGAGGATTCTCGTTCGGCAAGATCTCCGACGGCTACGGCGAGATAAAGAAGATCTGCGATGATCCGCCGGCAAATGTGAAGCTGCTCGGAATAATCGACCGCGAGTACATGAACGAGGTGTACAATCTGGGCGACGTGATGTTCCTGCCCAGCTTTGAGGAGCTGTTCCCGATGACGATACTTGAGGCGATGTGCGTTAATATCCCGGTGTTCCTGAGAGGGCTTGATATCTACCCGGATATTCTGTTTGACTTCTACAGCAAAGCTGACGATGTTGACGGTTTCGTTAAGGAGCTTGACAGGCTCCACAACGATAAGGAGTATTACGCGCAGCAGTGCGAGGCTTCCAGGCGCGGGAACCAGTTCTATTCGAGAGAACATGTAACCAAAATGTGGGACGAGTTTTACTCGATGGTCAGGGATTCGATCAAGAAATAAATCAGAGCCGCAGGTTTTACTGCGGCTTTTTTTGAGGAGCGTGTGAACGATAAAATGTTGTTTGCAGGTTTGTCTATACTTTGAACCGCCCCTTGACTCCCGATAGGGTGTTGCTGAAAGTTATAAAAACTCACGCACAAATTATAGTTTATCTCAACTAAAACCACAGCCCCACCCCGCCAGTCAACCGAAGCAAAACAAAATCTGGAATTCCTATAAATTATCACTTGAAACCGCGCGGAATATATGCTATAATACAATATAAAGGCGCAAAGCCATAGATAAAAGAACAAGCAGAACAAAAGCGAGGAAATACATATGATAAAGCTTATCGCAAGCGACATGGACGGCACCCTGCTCAACGACAGGAAGGAACTCCCCGGGGATTTCTTCGAGGTATTCGACGAGCTGGAGCGCCGCGGGATTAAATTCACAGTGGCAAGCGGACGCTCCTTCGACGCGGTTGCACACCTGTTCCCTGAGGAATACCGCACCCGTCTGGACTTTATCTGCGACAACGGCGCAAACGTTATCCATGAGGGAAAGCAGGTCAGCGTGACTCCGCTCGACCGCCCGACCTTTGAGCAGCTCATCAGGGCATGCGAGGACATCGGCGGGCTGCGCGTGCTCGTTTGCGCCGGCAGAGGAACATACCACCTCACCGCTGACGCGGAATTCAGTGCGGAGATCGCGAAATACTACAAGAACCACATACCCTGCGATGACCTCCTTTCCGTCGACGACGTGATCTACAAGCTCGCCGTCTGCGACATGAAGGGAACCCAGCAGCACGCCAAGCCCGCCATCGACGCGATATTCGGCGACCGACTCAACGTGCAGGTCTCCGGTCCCATCTGGATGGACGTCATGGGCGCCGGGGTCAGCAAGGGGAGCGCTCTCAGGGCGCTCGGCAAGCACCTCGGGATCTCCGCTGAGGACACTATGGCGTTCGGCGATTTCTACAACGACGCGGACATGCTCAAGTATGCCGGCTGGAGCTTCGCAATGGAGAACGGTCACCCGGACATCAAGCGCATGACCCGCTTCCTTGCACGCAGCAACAACGAAAACGGAGTACTCCGTGCGATACGGCAGTACGCTTTACAGGAGGATTCGATCAAGGCATGAATATCCAGATATTCGGAAAATCCAAGTGCTTCGATACCAAAAAGGCGGAGCGCTACTTTAAGGAACGAGGAATAAAATTCCAGTCCGTAGATATACTTTCTAAGGGGCTGAGCAAGGGCGAACTCGACAGCGTTGTAAAGGCTCTGGGCGGGAAGATAGACTCAGTTATCGACGAAAATTCGAAGGACTACGCCGAGATAAAGTACCTGCTCGATTCGGCGAAGCCCGGAAAGCTCGAGGAAAACCCGAAGCTCTACAAAACCCCGATAGTCCGCAACGGCAGGCAGGCAACGGTGGGCTACTGCCCCGACGTGTGGAAGAACTGGGAGTAATTTATGCAAGTAGTTCTGATAGTAATTCTGATAATCTGTTCGGCGTACTTCTCCGCAACGGAGACCGCACTGAGCAGCGCGAACAAGATACGCCTCAAACACATGGCGGACACCGGAAACCGCGCCGCAGAGCGCACCCTGAACATTCTTGAAAAGTACGACAAGGCTCTGACCACCATACTCATCGGCAACAACATAGTAAACATCGCGTGCTCGTCAATTGCGACGATACTTGCGATCTCACTGGTCGGCGAGAAGTACGGTTCGCTGGTGTCCACGATCGCGACTACGGTAATCGTGCTCATCTTCGGTGAGGTTATGCCCAAGAGCATCGCGAAGGATTACCCCGAGACGGTCGCGATGCTTGCTTCCGGCGTTATTTCGTTCCTGATGGTTATTTTTACGCCGTTCTCAGCGCTGTTCATTCTGCTGAAAAAGGGAGTTTCAAAGCTTATGCACAGCTCCGATAAGGTCAGCATGACCGAGGAGGAGCTAAAGGTCATGATCGACGAGATCGAGGACGAGGGAGTGCTTGAGCAGCAGGAAAGCAACCTGGTACGCAGCGCGCTGGAGTTCGACGAAATAACCGTCGACGAGATAATCACGCCGCGCGTCCGCATAACCGCCGTGGAGATAGGCGACGACACCGCTTCGGTGCGGCAGAAGTTCCTTCAGGAGGAATACTCCCGCATGCCGGTGTACGAGCGCACGCTTGACAACATCGTAGGCATAATCACCGAGAAGGAATTTTTCAAGCAGTACGAAAAAAGCACCGATTTCACGATACGCAGCATTATGCAGGAAACGCTGTATCTCCCGCAGATGCAGAAGCTTTCCGAGGTGTTCCGTACCATGCAGAAGCAGAAGTGCCACATGAGCGTGGTGCTCGACCAGCACGGAGGCACCCTCGGCATCGTAACGATGGAGGATATCCTTGAGGAGCTTGTGGGCGAGATATGGGACGAGAGCGACGAGGTGAAATCCCCCGTTACCGTGGTCGGTAACAATGTTTTCGAGGTCTACGGCGATGTCTCGCTGAATTCGCTCAGGCGCTTCCTGACCGCCCGGGACATTCCGGCGGAGATAGAGAGCGAGGCTCACACCGTGGCTGGCTGGGTGCTAGGGCTGTTCGGGAGCATTCCTAAAAACGGCGACATCACCCAGACCGACGACTTCATAGTAACAGTACTCGACGCGGCTGCGCTTCGCGTGAATAAGGTACGCATCGAGATAAAAAATGACAGGAAAGACGAGGATTGACGCATGATAGAATTCAGATATGACACACAGCTCCTTATTGAAGGCGAGGGTCTTGACGAGGACGCGATAAACGAGTATATCCGCACAAACTTCAAGGGAGATTCCCTGCTTGCGGTGGGCGACGACGAGCTTATCAAGCTCCACTACCACACGAATGAGCCGTGGAAGGTGCTTGAATACTGCGCCACCCTCGGTGAGATATACGACATCGTAGTCGAGGACATGGACAGGCAGTCCAGAGGGCTTAAAGGCTGATGAAAACAGTAATTATCGACAACAGCCTCTGCACGCTGCCCATCGCCGAGGGAACCTCCCCCGAGCTGATATGCCGGTATATCCACGCGCTTGCAGAGACCGGCGTGAAGTATGTTGAGCTGGATTTCCGCACGGTGATGAAAATGCAGGAGCTTCCCGACTGCGTAGAGTACATATTCCGGCTGGGTGATCCGATGTTCGCGCAGCTTACGCAGGCGTTCGATTTCAGGTATGTCGTGGTCACAATGCACGACATCAAGGACGAAATAGATGTCGGGAATACTCCGGTGATACTGGAGATACCCAGGTTTGAAGGGTTTAACCGCAAGCTCCAGGCGTTGGCGCAGAAATTCGTCTCCGGACCTATCTCGATGATAAGGGTGCGCAGCAGCTTCGACTTTATGACCATCGAGCAGGCGAAGGAGCTTGTATGGCGCTCAAAGAGCGCGTTTACGGTTCCGATAGACGTCTGCCCAATGGACGCAAAGAGGACGGCTCTGGACACTGCGCTGAAGGTCTCCAACGCGGGCGTTGACAGTATGACGCTGTGCATGGGCAAGTCAAAGAGCTACGCTTCGCTGGAGGACTTCCTGTTCACCATGACGATGGTGTTCAACAGCATGCCCAAGGAGTACAGCATTCCGGCGCTGTGCAAGGCGGAGGCGTACCACCGGATAATTTTCGGTCTGAAATCCGCCGACCGTATCACCGAGATAATGGAGCATGTGGATTACGACATCTCGCACCTCACAAACACGGACACCGGCGACCGGGTAAAAATGCACGTCAGCCTGAAGGACCGCATGATGCTCCGCAGGAGCTACGTTTCGGCGCTCCAGCGCTTCGCCGAAGAAGAGGATATCCCGGAGGACATAGCGCAGGAAATATTCGACGCGATAGACCATTTTGACATGTCGCTGTACGACCAGAGTTTCGTGCAGGACGAGAAAAACAAGATACTTAATTAAAATTCAAAGGGGCTGGTTTCAGTCCCTTTTGTTATCTGGAAATCCAAAGCAGATGGTTCACTACATTAAAAACGGGCAGGCGCCGAGCCTGCCCATAATTTTTAATACACCGCCGAAGGCGGCACCATAATTCCGAATTCTGAATTAAATCAGTATCCCCAGTCCGCCTGGGTAAGGAAGCTGCTGTAGTGCGTCACCGTAGAGGCAGTAGCCGCATGGAACGCATTATTCGCGAACAGCACGTCGGTAATGCCGTTCTCCTTGAGGTAATCCACCGCATTATGCGTGAAGTAGCGCATGTCTATCACTACGATCTCGTCAAACGAACCCATGAGGTACGGCGGAAGCGCGTTTCCGTAGCTGTCCTTGAATATGGCGAGCTTCCTGCCGGTGCCGGCGTTGGTGCTGACCTTCACGATTTTCGCGTCGCCGCCCATGAACGTACAGTACGCCATGCCGTTGCCGTCGCCGTACTTGATGAAGAAATCCGCGTTGTACGGAGCGTTCGCGCCGACTATCTTTCCGTCCTGGAGAATGTAATCGTAGTAGGTCGTGGAGTATTCCACCGTTTTCGGAACGTAGTATACGAAATCCTCCGGATTATTTTTCAGCACCACGTCCTCGGTATAGCCGTACATCGTGCCGACGTAATCGTGTACCACGCGCTGTTCGTACTCGGAAATGTCCTTGAACGGAACCCCCGCAGCCTCGGCGAACGCCTGCGCCGCGTAGTAGGCTCCGAGCGGCGCCCAGTGATGGTCGGTGCGCAGGTAGATGTCCTCTCGGACATGCTTCTTCAGCGCGGAATACGCGTCCACTCCGGTGGTGTTTTTCAGCAGGCTGTAAACGTAGTCGATGTTGTCCTTCTGGCTGCCGCAGTACGCCTTGACCGACTCCGGACTGTAGAACTCGCAGGAGGTCGGAATTATCATCGTGTAGACGTTCACGTCGCTGCCGAGAGCTTCCTTGAACTTGTTCACCACCCCGGCGTACTGCTCCCCGACGGAATAGCTTCCGCCGTAAAGCATGAGCGCCCGGGTCCCGACTACCGCGATACCGTTGTTGGTGATGGTAACTGCGTCGTCCTCGTTGATGACCGGCTCTTCGGTGACTTCCACGGTTTCAGCCGGGGCGGAAGTCTGCGGCTTTGAGGTCTCCGTATCCTGCGGAGCGCTGGTCTCCCCCGATGATACGCCGGAAGCCGGCTGATCGTCAGGCGCTGAGGGCTGCTCCGGCGCCGATGTTGACGGCTTGCTTGTTTCGGACTGCACCGTGCCCACATTGTGGAGCCGTATGCCGTCCTGACGGAACCCGCGAAGCTCCCGGAGCTGGGTCGACAGGTTCGTCACCTCGTCGCGGGCGGGTACCGTATCGCTGAACCACTCGGATACTCCCTCGGTGAACTCCCCGCTGAACCAGCTTTCCGCGGAAAGCTCCGGGAATTTTTTCAGCTCGCGCTTCTCTGTTATACTCTCGGTGCTGCGCGGGAACACCAGCATTGCAATACCGATGGTCTCGAAGGCGGTCAGTATCGTCATGAGGTAAACTATATCGGACACCCTGCGGCGCTTCGGTGTGCGGGGTTCTTTGTATTTCTTTTCAGGTCTTGGTCTCATTTTTCCTCCTTACTCAGAATCTGAGGTACAGGAACGGATTGGTTGTGCTTCCGATGAGCAGCAGCGTGCATGATACCAGCAGAGCCGCAGCGCACAGCGTTTTGGCTCCGGTCAGCAGGACTTCCGCACCGGCGCTTCCGTCGTACGCCGCCTTTTCGTAGATACTGCGTATACCCTTTCCGATGGGCAGGCAGCAGACGATCCCCGCGATGATGAGCCACAGGTTTCCGGTAAGCTCATTCTGAGCCACAAGGTTCCAGCCGGAGGCTCCGCCGCCGAACAGAATACCGATGAACCCGCCCATTCGGGAGATATCCGTGAAGTAGAATATCACCCAGCCGAACACGATAATGAACAGGCTGTATATATGCAGGATAAATCCCGGTATCCTGTCCTGAATCTTAACGATGGTGTATTTTTCGAGCATTATAATTGCGCCGAAGTACAGGCCCCACAGCACGAAATTCCAGCTCGCGCCGTGCCAGAGTCCGGTCAGGAACCACACGACCAGAATATTCAGCGGCTGATGGCGGCGGTTTCCGCCCATGGGAATGTAGACGTAATCCCGGAAGAAGCTGCCAAGTGAGATGTGCCATCTGCGCCAGAATTCCGTAATGGTGCGGGTGACGTACGGGTAGTTGAAGTTCTCGTCAAAGTGGAATCCCATGCAGCGACCCATGCCGATAGCCATGTCGGAGTATCCGGAGAAATCGAAGTAGATCTGCATGGTGTACGCCAGAATACCTATCCAGGCTCCCCCGGTGGAAAGCGAAGCGAAGTCGCCGTCAAGGAACGCCGCCGAAAGCTCCCCGAGCTGGTTTGCGAGAATTACCTTTTTACCAAGCCCGACCAGGAACCGGAAGGATCCTTCGGCGAGGTCGTGCATTGAGATGGCGCGGCGGTTTATTTCCGCGGAAATAGTGGAGTACCTGACGATAGGTCCGGCGATAAGCTGCGGGAACATCGAGATGTAAAGCAGCAGCGCGAAGAAGTCTTTCTGCGCCCTGACCTGACCGCGGTAAACGTCGATGATATACGAAATCGACTGGAACGTGAAGAAGCTGATACCGATAGGAAGCGCGATTCCGGGCTTTGGCACCGGGATACCTACGGCATTGAGCGTTTCCGCGAGAAAATCCGCATATTTGAACACCGCGATGATACCTATATTAAGGATAAGTCCGACGATCAGCGCGGCTTTTGATTTGTGCCTTCCACCGTCGATGAACACGCCGACAACGTAGTTCATGAACACGCTGACTATCATCAGCGCGACGTAAATCGGCTCTCCCCAGGCGTAGAAAATCAGCGAGAAAATGATGAGCACAGCGTTGGAATACGGACATTCGCACCGTATCCGGGTCTGACCGTACTCCTGAAGCCTCCTCATTCTGGAGTGATCGCCGCACCGCCCCAGCGCGTAGCATATTGCCGCCGCAGGCAGGAATACATATATGAAAAACAAGTCTGAAAAGACCATGAAGCCCTCCGTTTATCTGTCTGTAAGGCACGGGCTGAATTCCCGCGCATTCCCCATTTATATCCATTATAATTATAACACTGCTAAAATAGTATGTCAATAGGCGGCGAAAAATAAAACTTGAAGTCGTTCTGGTTTACAAACCGGGGAAATTGTGGTATAATCATTTTGTTATTTTAATTTTACGGAGGACAACATGGATCCAAGAAAACATTTCAGCGCACTCAACATAATACACAAAATAATCAGGGAACGCGTTCAGCCCGGCGACATCTGCATAGACGCCACCGCAGGCAGGGGCAACGACGCTCTTTTCCTTGCCGAGCTTGTCGGCGAGACCGGGCACGTCACCGCGTTTGACATACAGCAGGACGCGGTAGACAGCACGAAAAAGCTCCTTGAGGAGCACGGCATGACCTCCCGCACGGACGTACTCCTAAAGAGCCACAGCGAGATGGACGAGGTATGCGAGGAAGGCACGGTATCCTGCATTACGTTCAATTTCGGGTGGCTCCCCAAGGGCGACCACAATATATTCACGAACAAATCCACCAGCATTCCGGCAATCGAAAAGGGACTGAAGCTCCTGAAAAGCGGCGGCATGATGACTCTAATAATCTACTACGGCAGGGAGACCGGATTCGAGGAGCGCGACGCGCTGCTTGAGTACCTCCCCACCATCGACAGCAGCCGTTTTACCGTAATTGAAATGCCCTTCGTGAACCGTCCCAACTGCCCGCCGATTCCTATAATTATACTAAAGGATATGTAATACGCCAAATATTGACATATCGCCTGATATGTGCTATAATAAAACGCAGGCGTTTTATTATAAATCAAAATTCCTTGCGCATACGTCCGCCTTCGGCGTACTCCGCGCATATCGGCAAATTATGCCACAGCCTGGCGGCTATGGCATAATGAAAACGCAGGCGTTTTATTATAGATTTAAATGCCCTGCGCATCCGTCCGCCTTCGGCGTACTCTATTCATATTGTTAAATTATAACATATCATTACGATACGATATGCTATAATAAATACAAACAAGTAATCTGGCTTGGTACATTAGAAAAGGAGACATTATGTTTTGTATGAACTGCGGTGCTCAGCTTTCTGACTCCGCCAAATTCTGCGGAAGCTGCGGCACAAAGGTCGAGCTTCCCGACTTAGGCACCCCGGTCGCTGCAGCTGAGGCGTTTCTGGCGAACAACTCCGCGCCTGCACAGGCTGCACCGGCGCAAACCTCCGGAATTCCGGCAATGAGTGCCGCTTCCGCGCAGAACGTTCCCACTGCTCCTACTGCCCCGACCGCTTCTGCGGCTCCCTCGTTTATTCCGAATGAGGTCAACTCGCGCTCCGGAAGCTTTGGCAGCGACTTCGCCCAGCGTGCCGACCGTCAGTCCGCAGTATCCGCGCAGAATTCACAGGCTCAGCCTACCCAGCCTACCCAACCTACCCAGCCCGCTCAACCCGCACAGTCCGGTCAGTCGGCTCAGTCGGCGGCGTACGCGCAGCCTATGCAGCAGTTCAACGCGGCTCAGAGCGCGCAGGATATTCAGCCGATGAGATATTCCGCGGAGGTTCCCCCGGCGGTTCCTGCGGTTCAGCCAGTCAGGAAAAAGAACCGGCTGATACCCGGTCTGTGTATCGCTGCGGGCGCTGTCGTTGTGCTCGGCGGCGCGGGAGCGGCGTTCTACCACTTTAACAAGCCGCTGGTTTCAAAGCTCATCATGGGCGACGCTGGCTATGCTCACTCCGTGACGATGAACGCACTTTCCGGAATCAGCGAGAACAGCGGAGTTATCAGCACAGCGGTTCAGCAGTCGGTCAGTGCGGGACTCATGGCGGCTCAGTCCGGAGCAGAGCTGAGCGGAAGCGACATCACAGGCGGCGCACTCGACGACGGCTTCGGAGTTTCCGACGAGGAGATGATCGGAAAGGCTCTGGAAATGGCGGCATGGCAGATAAACCACGCCACCGGGACCCGCGGTGTGACCTCTGAGCTTGGCATAAAGGCTGAGTTCGAGCAGGCATTTATAGACGCTCTGAAGGCGCAGGGGAACTACTCCGAACAGGAATACGACCAGATCGTAAATATCCTGAACAACATCGACCTCACCCTGTCGTTCTCCGAAAAGGACAGCGGCGGCGCGCTGGAATACGCAGTCGATGTCAGGACTCCGAACGGTTCTCTCGGAAACGCGCAGCTCCGCTACGAGGAGGACGGCACGGCTTCGCTCGTATTCCCGGGAATGTCCTCCACTGGATTTTCCACGAAGCTGGCTCCGCACAGCATGAGTGAGAACGCGGCTGCGGCTTCCTTTGATTTCGGGAAGTTCTACGGAAACGTAAGCAGCGGTCTGAAGGAAGCGTTCAAGGACTTCGAGATAAAGTGCGAGAACGGCACCACCGAACTCGGTACGCTGACATTCTCCGGAATGACCGTGCAGATTGACCTTGACAAGGCAGACCTGTGCAGCATTGCCATGGTAGTGATAGACTCGGCGCGTGGCGACGACAGCCTAATTGCGTATCTGAGATCCCTTGACGATTCCATGACGGAGCAGGCGATCGCCGACGCATTCAACGACCTTGCGAAGCAGGTCGGGGAGTTCCGCACAGACAGCAGCCAGGCGTCTGCGCAGATAAAGTATTACATCAACAGCAACAACACGCTTGCAGGCGCGGATTTCACCGTTTACGGCTCCGGAGACAATACAGCTCAGTTCCGCTTCCTGACAGCCGGAAACGAGACGCAGATGAACGCTTCCGAGAACGGCGACATGCTATTCCAGGCGCGTGTGCTCAGCGAAAGCGCGACCTCCGGCAATGTGACCGCTACAGTCACAAACACTACATACGACGGTCAGAAGGAGGACATCAGCTTCCAGGTTGACTACCGCGACCTCGGCACTGCGAATGTGTTCGGTCTCCCCGTGACCACCGGAACGTTCACAATGAACATTTCCGCCGAGGATACACAGAAGTTCCTTGAGGACGAACTGGATATGCCGGCTGAGATGGCGGGCAGCGCGGGAAGCTCCGAGCTTTCACTGACCATCGCGCCCAAGGGGAAGGGCATTGGCTACAGCTTCGAAATGAACGCCCAGAACATCGGCGGGCTGACTTACTATATCAGCGTTGACGAGGCTTCCGGTGAGGTCGCTCCCAAGCCCGGCAGCGAGTACAAGCTGCTGGATCTCGAAAATGCTGCCAGTGATGAGATCAGCGCGCTGGGCGAGGATATCACAAAGTATTACTCCGAGCTTTCCCTGAAGGATCCGCTTGTCAATGCGGTTTATTCCCTGATAGACGCTTCCGGAAGCTCAAACGGCGGCTACGATGATTCGTTCGGCTGGGACGACGACCAGGACTCCAGCATCGGCGCCAACGACCCTGACTGGGACGACAGCGACTGGGACTTCGAGCAGGAAACTCCCGCAGAGGTAACGGAAGCCGACATAATCTCCGCGAACACCACCGCGCAGCGCATGAGGCAGAACTGCATGTCGTTCCTTACGTTGATGGGTGCCATGCAGGCGGCTCCGGACTGCGGCTCTGCCGAGGTGATACTCTTTGTTTCCGACGGCGAATGGGTGTCTTACGTGTCCTCTTACAGCGACAGTGATTTCTCGAGATTCCAGGACGAGTCCGGCTGGACCGACGGCAAGGAGCACTGGGGCATGGAATGGTACGACGATGACGACCAGTTAATGTACGCCCCCGACGAGAACAATCTGACCGCCTACGCCGCAAAGGTAATGCCGGACGTAAAGGAAGGTATTTTCATCTTGTACATTCAGGACGGCAGCGTACTGGGTTCGGTATTCGTGAATGATTACAGCGCATTCAGCGTGCCCATGTCAAGGCACTTCCAGAGCGGAAGCTGGAACTTCGACGGCTCGGACAGAGCAGGCGTAGCAGACGGCTACGTTGTCGGAACTTCGCCGACGCTCGCACTTGACCCTGACGCAGACTGATATTTTAATAGAGATAACTCCCCGGGCTGTTCAGTTCCGGGGAGTTTTATGCTGGATAAGGCGTAAGGAGGGGAGAGTTTTTGTTTAGGTCGTGTGGGAAATTGTTGTCTAGAGGTGCAACGTTGCTTGTGAGGGAAAACTATAATATAGCGGCTAGTGTTCCATTTACTGCACCCCTCATCGGGAATTGCTCAAAGGTAAACACTAGCCGCTAAATTAAAGTTTAACACAACAAAAATGGGCAGGCTCAACGCCTACCCATTTTTATTAATTTTTCGGAAGCGTCATAGTGAATGTAGTTCCGCTGCCCTCGGAGCTTTTGACAGTTATCGAACCTCCGTGGAGTGAAACTCCATGCTTTACGATGGAAAGTCCCAGGCCAGTTCCGCCGATTTTGCGGGAATGGCTCTTATCCGCACGGTAGAACCGCTCAAATATTCGGTCGATACTATCCGCAGGAACTCCTATTCCCGTATCCGAAACGGTCACTACGATATCGTCGCCGCTGCTGCGGACGTCAACGTCCGCTCTGCCGCCCTGTTTATTGTACTTTACAGCGTTGTCTATGAGGTTATAGATCATCTCCTCAAGGACTGTAGCTATACCGGTAAACTCAGAGCGCTCCCCGGTCACGGAGATAGTCACGTGCTTCTCATCTGCCTGCGGACGGAGCCGTTCTGCGGCGGACTGCGCCAGCTCGTACAGATCAACTCTCTCCCGCTGGTCGGAGAATGTGTTTTCGTCAAGCTGCGACAGCTTGAGTATGTCCTGTATCAGGGTTATCATGCGGCCGGCTTCATCGCGGATATTCTTCGCAAATCCCGGAATGTCCTCCGGCTTTACGATACCGCCGACCAGCATGTCGGAAATCCCGTAAATAGTGGTGAGCGGAGTTTTCAGCTCGTGTGAAACATTTGAGGTGAACTCGCGGCGCAGTTCCTCGCGGGCTTCCTTTTCAGTGATATCAAGGATTATCATGACCGCGCCGGTAACGCTGCTTCCCGTGAACACCGGCGTTGCAATGACCTGGTATATCTTCTCGGACAGCGTGAGGTCAGCCTCGCTGCGTTTGCCTGCGAGGGCGTCCTCGACCGCGCTGCGGAATGCTTCGCTGCGGTTCAGGACAAGCACGCTGCGGCTGGAACCGGTAAAGTCAGAGCCGAGGATTTTCAGCGCCGCCGTGTTGTAGGAAAGCACCTCTGTGCGGCTGTCGATGATTATAAAGCCCTCGCTCATATTCTCGGTGATAAGTGAGAACTCCTTGCGGCTTCGGGTAAGCTCCGCGATCTGCTGATCTATCTCGCGGTTCTGCTCGCTTATGCGGTGGAGCAGCGGCGCGATCTCGCTGTAGCTCTCGCCGATGTCGGGATTCTTGAGGTCGATGCTGTTTATCGGATTCACGACCACCCTCGCAACTATAGCTGCAACTCCCAGCGACACCATCGCCGCTATAATAACAACCAGCAGGACTTCCCACCACATGCCCGCGATACGCGCAGCCACGGTATCCATCGTACCGGCAACGCGCACAATGCAGCCGTATCCGATGACTCTGGCGCAGTACACCGTCATCTCCGACATGGTGTAGCTCTCGCGTATCGCGGTGCCGGTTCCCGACTGCTTCGCAGCGACTACTTCCTCGCGGTCGAGGTGGTTTTCCATTGTCGCCGGGTCGGCTTCGTTGTCGAAAAGCACCGTGCCGTCCTGACCGATATAGGTTATGCGGTTCTCAAATGTGCCGTGGATATCATGGCTGAGCTTGCGGAGGCTCTCAACATCGTCGTCTGGCGAGGTGTTCTCCATCGTTGCCGCGAGAAGCATAGCCTGCTGCTCAAGCTGCCTCTTGAAAAGCTGCTGCTCCTTCGTGTAGGCTACGCCTAGCACCATCGCAACAGCAGAAATTATTGCGACCAGCGAAACGATGAACGCTCCGCCGAAAATTCGTTTCGTCATACGCGCTCCTTATGTTATGTCGACTGCCTTGTAGCCTATTCCGCGGACAGTCTCGATCATGCCGCCGCAGTCTCCGAGCTTCATTCGCAGCGTGCGGATATGTACGTCCACGGTGCGGCTCTCGCCGTCGAAATCGTAGCCCCAGACCTTCGTGATGATCTTCTCTCGGGAAAGCACCGTGCCGATATTTTCAAGCAGGTAGCACAGCAGTTCGAACTCCTTGAAAGTGAGCTGTACTTCATTACCGTTGACCCGCACAATATGCTTCGAGGTGTTGACGTAAAGCCCGCCTACCTCGTATTCCTTTGTTTCCTGCGAGGAAGTACGGCGCAGCAGCGCCTTTATGCGGGAGATAAGCTCCATGGTGCCGAAGGGCTTTGCAACGTAGTCGTCGGCGCCGCTGTCAAGACCTATCACCTTATCATACTCCGAGCCCTTCGCGGTCAGCATTATAACCGGAAGACCCGCATACTCCGGGTTGGAGCGCAGCTTCGCCAGTACCTGCATGCCGTCCTCCTCGGGGAGCATTATATCCAGCAGCAGGACAGACGGCGTTTCCTCCTTCAGAGCCGCCCAGAACTCGCTCGGGCGCTCGAAGCCCTTTGCCTCGAGCCCGGAATTGTTCAAAGCGTACAGCACGAAGTTCCTGATATTCGCGTCGTCCTCCAGCATGTATATCATAAATTGTCCTCTCTTTCAGCGGACCGGGCTCAGCGTTCTCCCGTGATGGAGTAGACCACCCATTCCGCGATATTTGTTGCATGGTCGGCGATACGCTCGAGGTACTTTGCCGCCATCAACAGATCCATGAAGTACTCGGCGTCGCCGGAATCGCTGCGCACCAGCTCGATAAGCTCGCGCTTTACCTCAAGGAAGCGCGCGTCTACCTTATCGTCTGCTTCGATGGCCTCCTTCGCGAGCTTAACGTCTTTTCTGACAAAGGAATCAACGCTCATCGTCACCATGCTGATGGCTTCGTTTGCCATGTCCGAGATATGCACCTTGCCCGCAAGCTCGGTGGAATGCACGAATCCCGCTATTTCCGCGATATCCTGCGACTGGTCGCCGATACGCTCCATGTCGGAGATCATCTTCAGCGCCGAGGAAACGCACCGCAGATCCTTCGCCACCGGCTGCTGATGAAGCAGGAGCTTCATGCAAAGCGCCTCGATGTCGTGCTCCATGTGGTCGGTCTCTTCCTCGTTGTCGTTGACCTTCGCTATCATCTCGGAGGTCTTTTCGTCAAACAGTGCCTTTACGGCGCAGGCTATGCTTTCTTCGCACAGAGCGCCCATCTTGATAAGTCCTACGTTGAGCTGCTCGAGCTGCTCGTCAAAACGGTTTCTCATATTATGCCTCCCTGGATCAGCCGAATCGTCCGGTTATGTAGTCCTCGGTGCGCTGATCCTGCGGAGTCGAGAACAGCTTGTCGGTGTCTGCGTATTCAACGACCTCGCCCAGCAGGAAGAACGCCGTTTTGTCGGAGATTCTCGCCGCCTGCTGCATATTGTGAGTTACCATAACTATAGTATACTCCTTTTTCAGCTCGATTGCAAGGTCTTCTATCTTGGAAGTTGAAATAGGGTCCAGCGCGGAGGTCGGCTCGTCCATCAGCAGTACCTCAGGCTCGACCGCCAGCGCCCTGGCAATGCAGAGTCTCTGCTGCTGGCCGCCGGAAAGTCCCAGCGCGGATTTTTTCAGCCTGTCCTTGAGTTCGTCCCAGATAGCCGCGTCGCGCAGGGACTTTTCAACGATGTCATCAAGCTTAACCTTGGAGTGTATCCCGTGGGTGCGGGGGCCGAACGCGATGTTGTCGTAGACGCTCATCGGGAACGGATTCGGCTTCTGGAACACCATTCCCACGCGCTTGCGCAGGAGGTTTACGTCCATCTTGCCGTAGATGTCCTCGTCGTCAAGCAGGAATTCGCCGGTTATGCGGCAGCCCTCGACGAGGTCGTTCATGCGGTTGAGGGATTTCAGCAGCGTGGATTTTCCGCAGCCGGACGGCCCTATGAACGCGGTTATCTTGTTTTCCGGTATCTCAAGGTTGATCCCCTTGAGCGCCTTGAAGTCGCCGTAGTAAAGCTCGGCGTTCCTGATATCGAATTTCATATGGGTTTATCCTTTCTTTTTCGCTATCCGGCGCTCGATAAGGTCGGAAACGAGGTTTATTAAGAATGTGAGTGCAAGCAGGACTACTGCGGAAGCAAACGCTTCGTTGACATGCAGACCTTCGTTGGAGAGAATGTACATGTGAACGGTGAGGGTCGCAGCGGAGCTTCCCGAGCCGACAAGCGAGCCGGGAATGCTGTGTCCGGAACCGGAGGTGAAGATGAGCGCCGCGGATTCGCCGACGATACGTCCTATCGAGAGGATAACGCCGGACATGATGCCGGGCACCGCCGTGGGAAGGATAACGCGGAACACCGTGCGCATCTTGCCCGCGCCGAGTCCGAAGCTTCCTTCGCGGTAGCTGTCCGGAACGGCGAGGAGCGCTTCCTCAGTGGTTCGGATAATCAGCGGGAGGATCATCATTGCGAGGGTGATAACGCCCGCCATCATGGAAAATCCCCAGCCGAAGGAGATATTGAACATCAGGTATCCGAACAGACCGAACACGATGGACGGAATGCCGGAAAGCGTTTCGGTAGTCACACGGATAATCTTGACGAGCTTGTTGCCGCGCTTTGCGTACTCAACGAGGTACACCGCCGCGAAAACGCCTATCGGAACGGCGATGACAAGGGTCAGCGCGGTCATGATGAGAGTGTTTATCATCGCCGGCATCATGCTGACGTTTTCCGTGGTGTAGTTCCAGTCGAACTGCTCCGCGGTGAGGTGAGGAACGCCGTTTATAAGAATATACGCGATAATGAAGATGAGCATTCCGACCGAGAATATCGCCGCCAGCATTACAAGGATCATGAGGATCAGCGAAAGCGGGCTTCTGGCGTACTGCTTGAGGCGCGCGCCGAGGGTCACGCGGTTGATGTAGTTCTCGGGCGCGGTGGTTTTCTTTTCGTTTGTCATAGCTGCTGTCGGAGCGTCAGTCATCAGTCTTTCCTCCTTTTAAGTGCCGAGAAGCAGAGGTTGATTATAAGTATGAACACGAACAGCACCACTCCGGTGGCGATGAGCGCTTCGCGGTGAAGTCCGCCGGCGTAGCCCATCTCCATTACGATGTTGGAGGTCATAGTGCGTATTCCGGAGGTGATGCTCTTTGGAATTACCGTCTGGTTGCCTGCTACGAGAATTACCGCCATCGTTTCGCCGATAGCGCGTCCCACGCCGAGGATTATCGCCGCAAGTATGCCGGACTTCGCCGCGGGCAGCGAGGCGAAGAACACGCTGCGCTCATGCGTTGCACCGAGCGCGAGCGCGCCCTCGTAGTAGCTCTTCGGAACTGCGTTCAGGGAGGATTCGGTGGTCTTGATGACCGTCGGGAGTATCATTATGCCGAGGAGTATGCCTGCGGTCAGCAGGGATTTTCCCGAGCCGCCGAACAGCTCCTTCATGATGGGAACGATAACCACCAGACCGAAGAATCCGTAAACGATGGACGGGATCCCGGCGAGGAGGTTTATCGCGGGCTTCACGAAGCGGTAGAGCTTCTTCGGGCAGTAATGCGACATGAACACGGCGCAGAGTATTCCGATGGGAACTCCGATAACGACCGCGATACCTGTAACGAGGATAGATCCGATTATCATCGGGAATATCCCATAGTATCCGCTGGAGGGCTTCCACTTTGTGCCGAACAGGAAGTCGGTAACGCCGATTTCACCGATTGCCGGAACGCCGGAAGCTAACAGGTACACGCAAATCAGCACCACTGCCAGTATCGAAACACATGCGCATATCAGGAACAGTGCGTGCATTATGCCTTCTTTGACCTTCTGCATAATAATACCTCTTTGTAAAATTTCCAGAATGTTACTTTACATTCTAATACTCATAAAAGTGCGCTGCACGTTAGCTGGAATGCCGCAGCGCAGCGCGTAAGGGAAGTGCGGCAGGACGCCACATAGTTGTCGCCAAAAGCACGGCATGGACGCCGTGCATCCAAGCGACAGCGGGAGAAACCTATAAAGGTGAGATTATTTAAATCAGCCCAGCTCGCTCCAGTTGTTGATCTCGCCGGTGTAGATCTTCATTACCTCGTCGGAGGTGATGTTCTCGATGGGGTTCTCGAGGTTTACGATAACTGCGATACCGTCGTCGGCGATCTTCATCTCGGTCAGACCTGCGTCAAGCTCTTCCTGCTTGAGTTCACGGGAG
This sequence comes from uncultured Clostridia bacterium, assembly GCA_945923775.1. Taxonomy (GTDB): domain Bacteria; phylum Bacillota; class Clostridia; order Oscillospirales; family Ruminococcaceae; genus CAG-115. Next base: position 55,181 of record CAMELR010000006.1, read on the forward strand.
GACATACCGATGTCGCATGTGCCCTCGGTCGCGGAGGTGATACCTGCGCCGGAACCGGTCTGCTGAATGTCGATGGAAACATCAGGGTTGAGAGCCTTGTAAGCTTCGCAGAGCTTCTCCATGATCGGGCCTACGGAAGTGGAGCCGTTCAGTGAGATAGCGCCGGTAACTCCGGAGGGAGCGTATGCACCGGTGGAGTCGATGGCGATGTAGCCGTTGTCAGCGATGATCTTCTGACCGTCGTCGGACTCGATGAAGGCGATGAGATCCTTAGCTGCTGCGTTTCCGTCGAGCTTTGCCTGCTGGTAGCATACGTTGAACGGTCTTGCTACAACGTAATCGCCGGACTTGATGTCAGCTACGGAGCACTCAACGCCGTTTACGTCGAGAGCCTTTACGGTATCGTTGAGGGAGCCGAGGGAAATGTAGCCGATCGCGTCTACGTTGCCTGCTACGCTCATCATAACTCCGTTGGTGGAGTTGGAGATCTCAGCGTCGCCGCGGGTCATGTCTTCCTTCTCGCCTGCTTCGTTCTGCTGCTCAATGCCCATCAGCTCAACGAACGCGCCTCTTGTACCGGAGCCGTCCTCGCGGGATACTACTGTGATATCGGTGTCAAGCTTGGAAGCGGTGCTGTCAGAAGCGGTGGAATCTGCTGCGGAGCTGTCAGCAGCGGAGGTATCAGCGGCAGAGGAGCCTGCCTCAGCAGCGGAGCTGCTGGTGGAGGAAGTGCTGGAGGTATTTCCGGAGCAGCCTGCAAGGGCTGCTACCATAAGCAGAGCGGCTGCGCTTAATGTAATCTTTCTTGTAGTCATAATGTTGTTCTCCTTTAATATACTGCGTAATCATTTACGCTTATGTTGTGATCTTTCCTTGTCACAAGCATATTATATCAGGAGAATGTTAAATCCAAAAGACGAGGTTTGTTAAATCTCTGTAAAATTTAACATTTTTTCATCTCTGGTTAAAGACAGGGTACGTGTATTTTTTAAATCGCAGATAAACTATAATTTGTGTAGCTAGTGTTCACCTTTGAGCAACCCCATATCGGGAGTCAAAGGGGACTAGTCCCCCTTGACTCCCAATAGGGTGCGGCTCAAATTTTAAACAAACCAACCAACAAACAACAATTCATCTCTACACGAAAAAATCTCCCCCGAAAAACGAGGGAGATTTCCTTATATCGGATTATCAGCCGAGTACAACGCCGTCGCCGGGCATAACAGCCTCAGCGGTCATTGACGGAATAACTACGCCGCCGAGCTCGTCGGTGGGAACAGTCACTTCGTTGTCGACCTCAGGAACCTCAAGCTTGGTAACTTCATCGCCGGGCTTGTAGTCCTTAATGATTTCTTCAATCTGGGAACCGATCTGGTTTACGATGATATAGTAGAATCCGTCGTCGGTCTTTCCCTCGACTGCGCCTGCTGCTGCGATCTCCTGGGCGGGATAGAATGCAGCTCCGTCCTTGATATACGCGAAGTGCTCGTCAAGCTCTGCCTGAACTTCGGCTTCCTTGCCTGCCTTCGGCTTTACGATCACGATTTCATCAAGGTGTACGCTCATCATCGGAACGTAGATGGAGTAGTCGTCGAGAAGGTCGAGGTCAAGGTTTACCATCGTCTTAGCGACCTCAGCGTCGGTGATCTGCTCGGAGCTTACCCAGTCGATCGCCTGGAATACAGCCTGCGCGAGATCCTCGGCAGTGCGCTCTGTGGTCTGGCTCTCGGAGCTGCTCTCAGCCTGGGAAGTTCCTGCGGAGCTGCTGTCGCTTGCAGCAGAGCTGCTGGAATCGCTGGAACTGCTTGAGTTGCTGCTGGTGTTGCCGGAGCAGCCTGTAAAAGCTGCGGTGATCGCAGAGAGTGCGATTACTGTTGCTAAAAACTTCTTCATTTTAATTTCCTTTCCTGTTGCTTTGCCATTGGTTCTATATATTAGGGTGTTAACCCCTGAAACGCCGTTTCCGGCGGTCTCAGCATTTGTTAAGCCTGTGATGGAGCGCGTTCGGCAGCGGCTTGCTGTCCTTATCGTACCACGGGAGGTCCTCAAGGGTGATTACCCGCGGGTCGTTGAATACCCGCTTCAGGAATTCCTCGTCCATGTACTTCGGATTGGGACGCGGCATGTCGTTTTCATCGAGAATCGGCTTCCATTCGCCGTCGGTGTCGTACACGAAGGTTCCCCACCACGGGAGCCACCACAGCCAGTTCGCGCCGTCCTTCTGCATTTCGTCCGGGTCGGGAATGCTTCCGCACTCTGAAAGCGTTATCATCTTCCCGTGGGTGTAGCTGCTGACTGCCTTGAATCTCTCAAGCTGCGAACCGTGGTTCGGTATTTCATCGTAGATATCCTCGCCGGCGATATCGAAGGTGTTCGGGCTTACCGCCATGAACGGAGCCTGACCGTTCCACACCCAGATGAGGTTGCGGAGTTTGTGATAGTTCATCAGCCGGTCGAATATCGTGTACCACAGCTTCTTGTAGGCTGCGACGCTCTCAGGATCCTGCTGACCTGCGGGAGCGCGGTTGCCCCACCAGAACCAGTTTCCGGCGGCTTCGTGGAGCGGCCTCCAGATGACCGGAATGTCCTGCTGCTCAAACATTTTCAGCGCGGAACCAACAAGGTCTATCTCGTAGATGATGAAATCATGCTCGGGAGTTCCTTCCTGCATGGCGCGGACGATGTCGAATCCGGTCTTGCGGTCGTAGTTTGTGGTCTTGTAGTAGAAAGAGCTCAGCCCGCCGATGTTGTTCATGTCGTCGGGAGCGTTCCAGTGCCAGCACATGGTGAGGATACCTCCCGTGCGCCTTGCCCAGTCGATTGCTCTGCCGAGCTGGTCGTAGCCGCGGGCGAGTCCGCTTATGCCCATAAAGTCGTAGCCGCGTATCGCGGGGATCTTCCCGGTCGTGTTGTAGTATACCAGATCTTCCTTCTCGTCCTCCCAGAGGTACTGCTGACCGGAAATGTACTTCTTCCCGTAGCAGGACTTCAGGAATTCCCACAGCCTGAGAGTGTTCGGCGTAGGGTCGTCGGTGACGAGCTTTCCCGGATCCACCGGGCGTTCTGCGAGGCGCTTCTCGAGCGCTTCAAAATCGGTTCTGTAGTCTGTCATTGAGATCCTCCGAAAAGCGTGGCCGGGTGTAGTTGAATGCAGTCGACCACAGCTTTCGCTGATTATACAGTATGATTGTGAAATCAGCGTGATAATTATGTGTGCTTACTATGCTTTTTTGATATGTCAGTTATTCGGGTCAATATGCTTATTGTGCGCATAATACCGCCGAAAAACAGCGGTAATATCATACAGTCAGAATACCTGTCAGATTCAGCCATTGAATTAAAATTTAAAATCTGCGGCACACAAAAGCAGGGGCGGAGTACCGTCCCTGCTTTATTTCCGACCCGGGATCCCGAATCGCTGTGAATTTATAGGCTGTTCCGATCAGCCCTCGATGATGGGAGCGAATCTGATACGAATGTTCGGCAGCTTGGTGATGGTGGTGTAGTAGTTTGTCTGCCAGTCGTCGCCCTGGGAAGGATCGTTCTCGCCGGTAGCGGGAGGAGCGAAGATCTTCAGTGTGAGGTCAGCCGCGCCGTCTAGGGGCTTCTCGAAGAATGCGGGCATAAAGTCGATGGTCTTGGCCTCGGGGCTCTTGTAGAACCACTTGCCGTTAATTTCCATCATGAGGTTCAGCGGCTCGTCGAATGTAGCCTCGCAGAATACCGGGCTCTTATCGAAGTGGAGCGGGATAGCGATACCGGTCGCGTCCTCGCTGCCGCCCCAGCGGAGTGTAACGGGGAGCTGCTGCTCCTCGCCCTGCTTCATTGAGGGGTAGAAGTAATCGTCGTGAATGATCTCCTTGTAGGTCTGGAGCGCGGGCTGCTCAATGCCGACGTTCTTGTTGTTGGGATCCTCGATCTCAAGGCCGAGTCTGCCTCTGTCGCGGAACTGGTAGAATGTGAATCCGCTGAACCAGCCCTGCTCGGGGTCGTTTTTCAGCATGTCGCAGAATTCCTTTATCATCGCAGCCTGGTCGTAGGGGCCGGTAACGTCGCCGTCAGCGTTGAACTCGCTCATTACCATCGGCTTCTGAACGCCGCCGCAAAGCTCCTTATAGCGCTTCTGGGAGAGCTTGGTAAGGTTGTAGGTATCGGAAACCTTGCTTCTGCTGAAGCTTGTTCCGCCGACGTCTGCAACATCGTAGGGCCAGCCCCAGTGGAGGCTCATGTACTTATCAACGGACCAGATATCGGTAGCGCGCACTGCGTCTGCGAATTCCTTCTCCATTTCGATCTCGCCGCCCTTTTCGGGGTGCTCAACGCCGCCGATGCAGAGGATAGTGGAAACGTTGGGAGCTTCCTTCTTGATGATGTTGTGGAAGCGTACATAGAAATCCGCGATCTGCTGGTAAGTAGCGCGCTTGGTGAAGCTGAACCAGTTGCCGGTAGCCTCGTGGTTGATACGGAGCTGCATTCTTCCGTAGGTGCGGAGTTCCTGCGCAATCTTAATAAGGTAATCGTCGGTGAGGTTGGGGTCGATAGTCATGGTGAGGATAACGTCCTGACCGTGGCGGCGGACGTCCTTCATGCAGGTGAACGGCTCGCCGTCGGTGGTTCCGCCGATGCCGCCCTTATAGGTGAAGTAGTCGTCGTAGGGGTAGTCCCACTGGAAGCTTACTTCCTGATCTGCGAACGCGTCGCGCGCACGTACCGGCCAGGTCTTGTCCAGGGGGTAGTAGCAGTACATCAGGCTTATCGCACGGTGGGGTCTGCCCATCTTGTGGAGTATGTAGTCCTGGTCTACGTACTCGCCGCGCTCGCTGCCGTCGCCGAGGTCAACGGCGCACTTTGCCGCGCCCATTTCGATTGAATAGATCTTCTGTTCCATTGGTCGTATTTCCTTTCGGTTTTTTCAGCGCGGATCGCGCGTTGATATCGTGTGCAGGGATTCTCCGACCCTGCTTCTGTTGATATTATATCATAACTTGTAAACGTTTTCAAGGGGGTATTCTGATTTTTTCTTATATTATTTACACAAAAGTTTGCAATATTTCATTAATATTTCGACATCTCCGGTATTATGCTCCAAAGTTGATTCTGATATGCCTGTATTGGCTGTAATTGTGAGATGCGGCAATACCAGTCCGGCGGCATAGTTGTATACGGCGGCGCGCCTGGAAATAAGCACCAGAAACTTCCAGGCGATTTGCAGAATGCACGCATATAAAAGAAAACTGGTATTATCAGACTGGCGCATTCTGATACTAGAACTATCACCAGCCAGGGAGTATAATAATGTAAAACAGATAAAGGCGAAAAGCCTGAAAAGGAGAACAACTATGGATATCAAGGAAAAGTCAACACCAAAGGACAAACTGCTGAAGATCTGCGTGACCGCAATGTTTGCAGCGCTCATCTGCGTAGCTACAATGCTTATTCAGATCCCGTCGCCGCTGAACGGCTACGTTAATTTCGGCGACTGCTTCATACTTATCGCCGCATGGGTGCTCGGCCCGGTTTACGGCTTCGCTGCCGGAGGCATCGGCTCCGCGCTTGCCGACCTGTTCACGGGATATGTTCACTACGTTCCTGGCACGTTCGTTATAAAGGGACTCATCGCTGTAGCCGCTGCGCTCATCTGCCGCGCAATGCTCAAGAAGATGTCCAAGATCAGCGTTCCTGCGTACATCGTGAGCGCTCTCGTCGGTGAGATCATCATGGTCGGCGGTTACTACCTCTATGCTGCGCTTCTGCTCGGAAAGAGCTTTGCAGGCGCTGCCGCAAGCGTTCCCGGAAACCTCGTTCAGGGCGCGTTCGGTCTTGTGTGCGGAGTAGTTATCATCAAGATCATCGCAAAGACCAAGGTGCTGAACAAGTTCTCCACCTATGCGGTGCAGTAAAAGTTGAAAAAATAACGGGGCGGCGCGTTTTCTATGTAAGACGCGCCGCTTTTCTATTGACAAACTCACTGAAAAAGGCTACAATAAAAAAAACTATTTTCAGGGAGGAACAGAATGAAAAAGATACTTGCAATGCTTCTCAGCGCGGTATGCCTGTTGACCGGGTGCTCCGGGAATCAGGGCGGAGTAAGCTCCGAGCCGCAGGGGACTTCCGAGGTTTCCGCACCGGAGGCAAAGAAGAACGCCCGCGTAACTATCGACGGCACCAAATTCATGGTAGACGGAAAAGAGCTGTGGATAAACGGCGTGAACACTCCGTGGCAGAGCTGGAACGACTTCTGCGGAAACATGGACGAAGCCGCATGGGAATCCACATTTGCGCTGCTGAAGCAGGATAACATCAACTGCACCAGAATCTGGATCAACTGCAACGGCACCGGGGTAGTCCGGGTAGACGAAAAGGGCGGCGTGTACAATATCAACGAGGATCACTGGAACGACCTCGACAAGCTGTTTGCGCTGGCCGAGAAGTACGAGATATATGTAATGCCGACGCTGATGTCGTTCGACCACTTCAAGGACGGCAACACCGGCGCGAAGAACTTCCGGACGATGATAACCTCGCGCACCGGCAGCGACGAGTTCGCGGAGAAGTACTGCGCGGAGTTCGCGAAGCGCTACGCTGACTGCGAGTGGATATTCGGCGTAGACCTGATGAACGAGCCTGACTGGGTATACGAAAACGACGAGTGCGGCAAGCTTTCCTGGGACGACCTGACTTACTTCTTTGCAAAATGCAGCCAGGCGATACACGAAAACAGCGACATGCTGGTGACTGTGGGTCTCGGCATAGTTAAGTACAACTCGGACAAGTACAACGGCAACATGATCTCCGATCAGCGCATGACCGAGGCGGCGGGCAGTGAAAACGCCTGCGTGGACTTCTACAGCACGCATTATTATATGTGGGAGAAGCCGTGGTTCGGGTTTCCGTTCAACGTAACTCCGGAGGAGTTCGGACTGGATGGCACCAAGCCGTCGCTGGTGGGGGAGACCTCCAACGACGATGACGCCGAGAGTGGAATGAGCTGCGCCGTGAAGTACCAGTCCGCGTATGAAAAGGGCTGGAACGGCGTTATGGTCTGGATGGAATACCGCACCGACGGGAGCAGCGGCTGCGACGAGCTGTGGTACAGGTACGACCTCACGAAGGAAGCGACCAACAAGATGGCGGAGCTTATCCCCGAAAAGATACACCCTCTGGACAGCGGCGCGGCTCCACAGGCGGCATAAAAATAACTCCGGTGCGTTTCGTACCGGAGTTTTTCCGTCAGTAGTTCTCGGGCTTCTGCTGGAAGTATGATTTCGGATAGCCGCAGACAGGGCAGTGATCCGGTGCTTTCTTTCCGAACTCGACGTGACCGCAGTTCCGGCACTGCCACATGATCTCGTCGGTCTTTTCAAAGACCTTCTGCATTTCCACGGTGTGCAGCAGCCGCAGGAAGCGCTCCTCGTGGGCTTTCTCGACGGCTCCCACCTGTCGGAACTTTTTTGCTATGTCGGTGAAGCCTTCCTCCTCGGCGACCCTGGCGAAATCCTCGTACATCTCCGCCCATTCGAAATGCTCGCCGGACTGCGCGTTCACGAGGTTCTGCGCGGTGTTCGACAGCGCTCCTAGCTGGCTGAACCAGAGGAACGCATGCGCTTCCTCGTTGGCGGCGGTCTCGCGGAATATCGCGGCTATCTGCTGGAAGCCCTCCTTCTCTGCGGCTTTCGCGAAATAGTCGTACTTGCTGCGCGCCTGGGTCTCCCCGGCGAATGCGGAGCGGAGGTTTGCCTCCGTGCGTGTTCCTTTCAGATCCATGTGTTGTTCTCCTTTGCATTTTTGATACTAGTATTGCGGGATCATGGAAGATTATGCACTGACAAAAGTAAAATGCTGACAAAACCAACTGAATAAAGTTTATTCAATTTGTACAACATATACAATTGTTTTTTAGACAAATCGCTTGACAAATTATGAGAAAAGTGATAAAATACAAAGCGTAAAAAGAAATACCGGATATCAAAAACCGGTAAATATCGAACAAAAGAGGTACTTATCATGAAGATTTCTAAGATCGTTCTTTCTGCTGCTATCGCAGCTACAATGGTTGCAGCTACAGCTGCTGTTGCTTCCGCTGAGACCGCTGAGGTTACAGGCGAGGTCGTAGCAATTTCTACTGATTCCACTGCAGAGGCTGTTGTTACAACCGCTGAGGCTGAGACCACTGCTGAAGCTGCTACCGCTGACGCTGCTACTGCTGAGACCACCGCTGAGGCTGAGACCGTTGAGGTCGTTGCTCCTGCTGATGACACCAAGGGCTCTCCTGAGACCGGCGTTGCTGGCGTTGCAGGCGTAGCTGGTGTTGCTGCTGTTGCAGGCGCTGTAATGGTTGCTACCAAGAAGTCCAGAAAGTAATCCATAATAAATAAGTGAAGGCTCACCGCAATAGTGGTGGGCCTTTTCTTATACGGGGGCAAATATGTGCAAAAGCTGCGGGCAACTGCATTTTTACGGCCGGTTCAGGTCGGCGCTGCAATATTCCCATGAGATAAGCAAGATACGCGGTCTGGTGAGCTTCGGAGATATGGCGGTCGAGAGCGCCACGGTTCCGCTGGAGGATATACAAGGCGAACTTCGCGGATACTACCGCCATGAAGTGAGATGCACCATATGCGGACAGCGGTTCGCGGTATGGTACGATACTTCCGATGGCAGCGGAGGTCTCTGCACCCTGAACGAATGAGCACAATCCCGGCATAACATACATAAAATCTGACTTTTCCTCATAAACTGTGAAAAAGGAAACGCCCGCGGACTCCCTGCGGGCAGGGGAGAGTGAAAGGAAAATGTTATGCAATGGGGGTGCGAAATACATTGAAGAAAGCTGAGACAGGGGAAGCTGATCAGGAAAGATGTGTCATACTCGGACATTACATAGTTGAAAATAACGCGACAGTACGCGCGGCTGCAAAGAAATTCGGCGTGAGCAAAAGCACTGTGCATCAGGATATCACAGCGAAGCTTGCGCAGGTGGACCGACACCTGCACGACGAGGTGAAGGCGGTGCTTGAGAAGAACAAGCAGGAGCGGCACCTTAGGGGAGGTCAGGCTACACGCAGGAAATACGCGGAGCTGTCCCGCCGAAAAATGAGCCAGAAAATAAAATGAAAAAAGCCCTCCGGAAAGGAGGGCTTTACAGCTTGTCGAAAAAGTGTCTTTTGCCCGCGAAGCGGGCATTTGAAATCCGTTTTTTGCCTCAGCTCTGCCGAGGCAAAAAACACTTCTATCCCAGCAAGTGTGCGGGTTGGCGGCAAAGCCGCCAAGACGTGCGCGCAGCTGGGATGTTTCGGCGGAAAAGTCACTTTAGTGACTTTTCCGACGGTTTCAAAAGCCCTCCGGAAAGGAGGGCTTTAAATGTTGTTTAAGAGGAATTACTTTCTCTTTCTGGAGATAACGAGTGCGCCGCCGGCTACAACTGCGATACCTGCAAGAGCAGCTACGCCCTCAACGCCGGTGTCAGGGGAACCCTTGTCAGCGCCGGTGTCAACAGGAGTTGTATCCTCTGCTGCTGCGGTGTTGTCGTCAGCCGCAGCCTCGCCGCCGCCAAGTCCTGTAACGGTGAATGTTACCTTGATGGACTCGTAGGTGTCGTTCGGGATAGCTGCGAGGTTGTCGTATACGTTGATGAGCTGGATACGAGCAGTGTTCTTGATATCGAAATCCCAATCGGAATAATCATCGCTCTTTGTAGCAGCATCAACGCTCATTACAGCTGCGTCCTTGTCGAAGTCAACAGTGGCACCGTTGAGCTCAACAGATGTGATCTCGAACTTTACGTCAGGTGTAGCGTCGAGGTCGATGTTGCTCTCGAGCTTGAGCATGTTCCAGCCGCCGTCCTTAACGCCGTCGAGGGTAACGGTGTACTCGCCGTCGCCGGTGATGTTGGCGTCGGTGTAGGTAGCGCCCTCAAGGGGAGCAGCCTCGCCGAGGTCGTTGTCCCAGTAGAGCAGCTCGGACTGAGCGATAGTGTTGCGGAAATAATAGCTGGACGACTGCCATGTGATACCTGCAACGTAGCTCTCCTCAGCAGAGGTGGGGATTACCAGTGCGGCTGCTGCAACTGCGCAAGCGGCTGCTGCGGAAACGATGTTTCTGATCTTCATGAAATAATTCCTCCTAACAATTTGCAGTTAAACTGCGTAAACGGGCTTTCGCCGATTCGGAGAACGTCTGCGGGGAAGCAGAATTTTCTCCAATGTCCAATAAACATTATAATACAGCGGGTAAATTATTGCAAGAGGCAATTCTGCACAAAAACACGCGATTAATTCTGGTAAATAATCCGATACTTCGGAACGTAATTTGTGAAAACCTGTTTCATTGGCGGTAATATGCGGAATATCGCATGCCCGATGATTAATTATAATCCGGTCAGTCAATAATAGTGTTACGCTTTTCGATTGTTGAGGGACTGATTTTTCAATAAATTTATTCAAACTCGACAAATATTTTTGTGAAAAATTACAAAATGAATAACTCGGAGTTTTTTTTTGCAAATTACGCTTTAAATTTCTGCGGTTGTGTGTTATAATGTAATGGTGTAAATATTTAAGGGATAACTATGCCCTGAGCTTACATACCGACATATCCGGCTGCTTTTGCGGCTGCATATATAAAATGTCTCTGCGTCAGCGGGGGCAAGGGGGAAGTGCAGTTTTGGAGAAATACGTTATAAAGGGCGGAAAAGAACTGAGCGGAGAGGTGTTCATAAGCGGCGCGAAAAACGCGGTCGCTGCGATACTTCCGTGCACCATTCTTTCAGACGAGCCTTGCATCATTGAAAATATACCGAACATCAGCGACGTCAGCATCACATTACAGATAATGTCCGAGATGGGCGCAAAAATACGCATGCTGAACAAGACAACCGTCGAGATCGACACGCGTCAGCTTCAGAATATTCCTGTTCCCTACGAGAAGGCAAAGCTCATGAGAGCCACCACCTACTTCCTCGGGACTCTGCTCGGACGCTTCCACAGCGCTCACGTATCCATGCCCGGCGGCTGCAATCTCGGCGACCGCCCCATCGACCAGCACCTCAAGTGCTTCTCGGCGCTCGGCGCTGAGTACGAGATCGACGGCGGAATGGTGAATCTCCGCGCCGATAAGCTGGTCGGGACCCAGATCTTCTTTGACAAGAACACCGTCGGAGCTACCATCAACGCCATCATGGCGGCGGTCAAGGCTGACGGTCTCACAATAATCGAAAACGCAGCGAAGGAGCCTCATGTTGTCGACCTCGCCAACTGCCTCAACAGCATGGGCGCGGATATCCTCGGCGCAGGCACCGACGTTATCAAGATTCGCGGCGTGAAGTACCTCCACGGCACAACCTACAGCGTTATCCCCGACCAGATCGAGGCGGGTACGTTCATGGCGATAGCTGCAGCAGCAAGAAGCAATATCCTTATAAGAAACGTTATTCCGAAGCACCTTGAGCCTATCACCCAGAAGCTCGTTAAGATAGGCGTGCAGGTCGAGCAGTTCGATGACGCGGTAAGAGTCATCGGCGGCCCTGAGTACTTCGGAACCAGCATAAAGACCAACCCGCACCCGGGCTTCCCGACGGATATGCAGCCCCAGATGGCGGCTGTCCTGACATGCGCAAAGGGCGCCAGCATGGTAACGGAGAGCATTTTCGACAACCGCTTCCGCTATGTTGACGAGCTCCGCAGAATGGGTGCGAATATCTCCGTAGAGGGCAGAGTCGCTGTTATCGAGGGCGTTGAGCGTCTCAAGGGCGCTCCGGTCAAGGCAACCGACCTGCGCGCGGGCGCGGCGCTTATCGTTGCGGCTCTCGGAGCTGAGGGAGTTACCGAAATTTACGATATCCACCATGTAGAGCGCGGCTACGAGAACATGGAAGTCAAGCTCCGCAGCCTCGGCGCTGATATCCAGAAGGTCGACGAGCCTGACCCCACCGCTGAGGAAAAGCTGCTCAGAAAGGCTCTCTGATGGCGAGGATATTCCCGATTTGCAGCTCCAGCAGCGCAAATGCTACGTTTATCGGCACAAAGGGGCATGGTATTCTGATCGACGCAGGGTGCAGCTTCCGGGCGCTGAAAAACTCGCTGGAACTCATCGACACCTCGATGTCCCAGATAGAGGCGCTGTTCATCACGCATGAGCATATTGACCATGTAAAGGGGCTGTTACAGCTCACAAAGCACACGAATATTCCGATTTTCTCAAGCACGGGAACAATTCAGGCGCTTCGCCGGGAGGTTCGCGAGACTATCCCGGAGGAAGTCCGCATTTATGACGTTCTGCACGAGCCGTACCAGAGCGCGGATTTCGAAGTGACGGCGTTCCACACGCCGCATGATACACCGGAAAGCGTGGGGTATGTCGTGAAGTACGCGGGGAAGAAAATCGCAGTCTGCACCGACCTGGGAAAGATCACGGCGGAGGTCGAAAAGAACCTGCTCGGCTGTGAGGCGGTGCTGCTCGAGAGCAACTACGACCCGGCGATGCTGGCGAAAAATTTGAATTACTCCACCGACCTGAAGCGCCGTATCGCAGGCGAGAAGGGACATCTGTCCAACAATGCGGCTGCGGACATGGCGGCGAAGCTGGTGGCAAGCGGCACTACAAAGCTGATCCTCGGACATCTCAGCCGCGAGAACAACACTCCCGCGACTGCCGAAAAATGCACCGAAGATCACCTTCACAGCAAGGGAATGCACCGCAACAAGGATTACATACTAGAGACCGCCCCGGTCATGACCCAGGGCAGGTACATTGTCATTTAAGAGGTACAGTATGATCAAGCACATCGTTATGTGGAAATTCAAGGAAGGCGAGCATGACAACATGCTAATATTCCGCGACAGACTGCTCGCGCTGAAGGGCCAGATACCGGAGATACGCGCGATGGAGGTCGGAATTAATATGAACCCCTCAGACCGCAGCTTCGACGCAGTTCTTGTCAGCGAGTTTGACAGCCTGGAGGCATTGAAGGCGTACTCCACTAACCCGCTGCATGTCGAGGTGTCGAAGTTCTGCAAGTCGATACGCACCGAGTCCCACAGCGTTGACTATGAGTTCTGAGAAGCGCGCCGCGCGGGTCGAGCATGAGTTCCCGCCGGTTTTCGATGAAAATTCCCGTGTTCTGATCCTCGGGACGATACCCTCGCCCAAATCCAGGGAGCGGGGGTTTTACTATATGCATCCGCAGAACCGCTTCTGGCGCATGCTGAGCGAGGTCCTCGGCGAGGAGACCCCGGCGGATATCCCGGGCAGGCGCGAAATGTGCCTGCGCCGTGGCGTAGCCCTGTGGGACGTCCTGGCGGAGTGCAGTATTGACGGCGCCTCTGACAGCAGCATTAAGAACGCAGTCCCCAACCGGCTTGAAACGATATTCCAGCAGGCGGATATCAGGGCTGTATTCACCACCGGAAAGAAGGCGCAGGCGCTGTACGAAAGGTTCTTCCCGGATTCGATGAAGGCAGTCTGCCTGCCGTCCACAAGCCCGGCAAACCGTACGATCTCCGAAGCGGAGATGTTGGAAAAATACCGTCAGATCTCGGATTACTTACCCTAATCCGGGATCTTTATTTTGTTAATAAGTAAGGAAACAACGATTCGAAAAGTACGCCAGGCACACATGTGCGTGCCTGTTTTTTTCGTGAAAAGCATGAATTATGCGTGGAAAAAAACGAGCAGGGGGAAAAAGAGGGGAGAGGGGAAAGGGAGTCTGAGGGGACAACCCGTAGGGGAGGAAAAGGGGGGCGGCGAAGTTTTTGCCGGCTTTTCTGGAGCCCCCCTTTTCCTTCCCGAAGGGTTTCCCCTCAGTACCGTGCGAAAACAAATTATTTTCAAAGTGTGAAACCACGGACATCAACAATATAATTCGCTGCGGACAAAGAACTACCTTTTAGGCAGAATTCACAAATATACTTCACTTATCTCACAAGAAATTCACATTCCCCGAGTATACTATAAACGTAAACAAACCGGACATGCCAGAAAGAAAGGTGAGTGAAATGAGTAGTGCTCGGTATTTTGCTTTAGTTGCTGCGGCTATAATCGCCGCTTCGGGAACCCCGGCGACCGGTTCCGCGATTGTACAGAAGGGCGCGGGTCCTGCACACGGCGCTCCGGAGATCCACGCTGCGGCCGCCGCAGAAGTCTCCACGGCAAGCGCTGCAGTTCAGACAGACGATGATGACGACATTCCGTCCGCTGACCTGTGATTTTTCGGTAAAATATAGGGTTTTGTCCACTTACATTTCAGATATTATGTGCTATAATAATATCACCAACAAATCCAACATCAGGAGGACAAAATCATGCTGAAACCTGCCGAAAAAGGCTCCGTTAAAATACTCCCCGGCGTATTCCGTGAAAGAATGGACGTAAACCGCCAGTACCTTCTTGAGCTTGACACCAACTGCCTGCTCCAGAATTTCTACCTCGAGGCAGGAATCATCCTTCCAGGTCTCCAGGTAGTCGACAACCCCGAGACCGCTAACCTCCACTGGGGCTGGGAAGCTCCTACCTGCCAGCTTCGCGGACACTTCCTCGGGCACTGGATAAGCGCCGCTGCAAAGCTCATCGCCGCGGACGGCGAGCCGGAGCTGCGTGTTAAGCTCGACAAGATCGTAAGCGAACTCGCACGCTGCCAGGAACTCAACGGCGGCGAGTGGGTCGGCTCTATCCCCGAGAAGTACTTCACAAGGCTGATAAAGAACCAGTACATATGGTCTCCGCAGTACGTTATGCACAAGACCATCGTCGGACTTTCCGACGCGTATATCTACGCAGGAAATACACAGGCTCTCGATATCCTCTCCCACCTCTCCGACTGGTACATCACCTGGACTGAAAAGGCTGCCGAGACTAACCCCCACGCAGTGTACGCCGGCGAGGAAGCCGGAATGCTGGAGGTCTGGGCGCAGCTCTACCAGCTCACAAAGGACGAGAAGTACCTCACTCTCTCGAAGCGCTACGCCGACGCAGGTCTGTTCCGCAAGCTGAAGGAGGGCAAGGACAGCCTGACTAACTGCCACGCAAATGCAAGCATTCCGTTTACCCACGGCGCGGCAAAGATGTACGAGATAACCGGCGACAGCGACTGGCTGGAGGTCATCAAGCTGTTCTGGAAGGCCGCCGTTACCGACCGCGGAATGTTCAGCACCACCGGCATGAACGCGGGCGAGTTCTGGGTTCCTCCGCATATGCAGGGACACTTCCTCGGCAGCAACGACCAGGAATTCTGCACCGTCTACAACATGGTAAGGACCGCTTCCTACCTGCTGAAATACACCGGCGAGGCTCAGTACGCCGACTATATCGAGCGCGCTCTATATAACGGATTCCTCGCGCAGCAGAACGCGCAGACCGGCATGCCGACCTACTTCCTCCCCCTCGGCGCGGGAAGCCACAAGAAGTGGGGAACCAAGACCCGCGATTTCTGGTGCTGCCACGGAACAATGGTCCAGGCGCAGACCCTCTATCCGGAGCTTGTGTGGTTCACGGACGGAGACAAGATCACCGCTGCGCAGTACATTCCGTCTGAGTTCACCACTGAAATGAACGGCGCAAACGTAACAGTCAGCCAGACCACAGGCATGAAGTACTACAACGATCAGGCGTTCTTCGATGAGAAGGACGACGGTCAGATGTCGCGCTGGCTGCTGAAATTCAGCGTAAAGTGCGACAAACCCACAAGATTCACGCTGTCGCTGAGAGTACCCGAGTGGGCTAGGGGCGTCGAGCTGGAGGTCAACGGCAAAAATACTGCCGCCCCTGTTAAGGACGGCTGGCTGGATATAACCGCAGACTGGCAGAATGATTCAGTGCAGGTATTCTTCCCGTCGGAGCTCCGCGCGGAGACCCTTCCGGACATGCCGGAGCTGATGTCGGTAGTCGACGGCCCCATCGTGCTTGCGGGCATTACCGGCAGCGACTGCGGGATCGCCGGAGCCGACAAGCTGAGCGAGCAGTTCATGCCGCAGATGGAGCACACCTACGGTACATTCCCGTGGAGACAGAATAGCTGGCGCACGCGCAATCAGCCGCAGTCCGTGATGTTCAGACCGCTGTACGAGGTAACTGACGAGGAGTATACCGTTTACTTCACAAAGAAGTGATCATTTCACGCCTATCGCGGAGCGGTACTGGGCGGGGGTCATTCCCTCGAACTTCCTGAACACGCGCATATAATATTTTTCGTCGTTGAAGCCGCATGAGAATGCGGCTTCTTTTATGCTCATATTCCTGTCGGAGAGCATTCGCTTGGAAATATCCACCCTTGCCATGACTATGCTACGCGTTAATGTGCTCCCGGCCTCCCGGCTGTAGAGCGACGAGAGGTACTCCGGATTGTAGTGGAACTCCTCCGCTACGTCGTTTATCGTGATCTGGCGGTGGCAGTTAAGGCGTATCCATTCGTTGATGTCCTCGATGAGCGGGTTGGACTCTTTACCGATTCCGCAGGAATCCAGGTGCTCCTGGGTGAGTTCGGTCAGCAGCATTTCCAGGGCGCATTCCGTCATTCGCGGGGTGTACATGTTCCTGCGGGAGCAGTCCACAAGCTGCCGGAATATCACGCCTACCCTCTGCGAGGAAGCCCTGCCGTATTCCGGCAGCGTGTACGCCGCGCCGCTTTCCCCTTCAAAGAACGGCGTTTCCGGCGAGAAATGCGCCCACAGGTAGGAAAGCTCCCCCTCGGACGGCGCGGTGCCGAAATGCTCCTCCCCGGGCTTCAGAAACAGCCACTCGCTGCTTGCCACCGAGCGGCGGATCCCGCCGGAGGAAATATCCAGCCTGCCGGAAAGCACGTAAATCAGAACCCAGCATTTCATAACGCGGCGCTGATGGATAAACTCCCCGCGGCTGACAAGGTTGCCGGCGTTGAAAAAATGAAGTCCGCCGAATTCCCCGGAACATATCATGCGACCACCCCCGGATATATTATAGCGCAAATCAAAACCAAGGTCAACAGGGTAGTTTACATTAATTTCGTTTACCCCTTGATTTTTCTATGAAAAAATGGTAGAATAGTATAGTAAATATCCAGAACATAATACGTGTTCATATACATCGATGAGGAGCAGAAATATGACCATCAAGACTTTTAATATCAACACCGACAAGACCGCGTTCGTCCGGGCATATCTTCCGGACTCCATCGCGGGGCTTCCGTTCTGCGAAAAGCGTCCTGCCGTCCTGATCTTCCCGGGCGGCGGATATGAGTACTGCTCCGACCGCGAGGGCGAGCCGATAGCGTTACAGTACCTCGCGCTGGGATACGCCGCGTTCGTGGTTACATATAGCTGTAACGAGCGCTTCCCCGAACCGCTGATGGACGCCGCGTACATATTCTACAAGATACGCATGCGCGCCGAGGAATTCAAAATCGACCCGCAGAAAATGGCTGTTCTCGGCTGCTCCGCAGGCGGACACCTCGCGGGCTGCCTCGCTACAATGTGGAGCGACATCGCCCTTACAAAGACCATCGGCTGCGAGCCGGAGGATCTCCGGCCGAATGCGGCTATACTCTGCTACCCGGTGATCAGCGGAGTTACCGCTCCCCACGAGGGCAGCTTCAAGGTGCTTCTCGGCGAGGACGCTTCCCGCTCCGACCTGAGCAGGCTCTCACTTGAGAACCGCGTAACTCCCAAGACCCCTCCGGTGTTCATCTGGGCGACCGCGAACGACGACTGCGTTTCCGCGCACAACTCGCTTGTAATGGCGAAGGCTTGCGTTTCCAACAAGGTTCCGGTGGAGATTCATCTGTTCGACGAGGGACCGCACGGACTTTCCACCTGCGACAAGGCTACCGGCTGGAACGAGGCGTTCTATCTCCGCAACGTCCGCGAGTGGATACCCATGTCTGCGGAGTTCCTCGCAAAGTACATGAACGTCTGAGCTGGGAAAGGACGCAGAATATGGTACCAGACAAGGTAGCTTACACCTCCGGCGAAAAAAAAGCTGAGATACTGGGCGGGATAATGCTTGCGGTATTCGCGGCGGTCATCATCGCGCTGATGGCGCTGGGAGTTTCCGGCGGCGGGAACATCATAATGCTGGTGGTCTTGCTGATAATTTACGGCTTGTTCTCGGTCTGCGGCGTTTACCCGCAGGGAACCAACATAATGAAAAAGCCGGAATCCGCTTCCGACCGGGATTACCACCGGGTAAGGCGCGGCTGTATCATCGCGAAGTTCGTGCTGTGCGCGGCGGTGTTCCTGCTTTCAATGCCGATTTTCGGGTAAATTCAGATACTATACAGGCGGCGGAGCCGTCCGCGCCTGAATGCATAAACGAAAGGAACAAAAGAAATGAAGAAACCATTCGTAACCAAGGAGCAGATCGAAGAGATCGCCAAGACCTACCCCACGCCGTTCCACATCTATGATGAGAAGGGAATTCGCGAGACCGCAAGAGCGCTGTTCAAGGCATTCTCCTGGAACAAGGGCTTCAAGGAGTACTTCGCTGTGAAGGCTACCCCGAACCCCTTTATTATGAATATCCTGAGAAGCGAGGGCTGCGGCTTTGACTGCTCCAGCTACACCGAGCTTCTGCTGAGCGGTCAGGTCGGCGCTGAGGGTCATGAGATCATGTTCAGCTCTAATGCTACGCCGGACGATGATTTCAAGCTTGCCTACAAGATGGGAGCGCTGATAAATCTCGACGATTTCACACACATCGACGTTCTCGACAAGCTGACCGGAATTCCGGAGTTCATCTCCTGCCGCTACAATCCCGGAGGAGAGTTCAAGACCGACGGCAGCCCCAACGTAATGGACACCCCCAAGGACGCGAAGTACGGCTTCACGCACGACCAGTTAATCGAGGGCTACCGCATACTCAAGGAAAAGGGCGCGAAGAAGTTCGGTATGCATGCGTTCCTTGCTAGCAACACGCTTACCAACGACTACTACCCCACACTCGCTGGTATTCTGTTCCGCACTGCTGTGGAGATCAAGGAAAAGACCGGCGTTGAGCTGAGCTTCATCAACCTCTCCGGCGGCGTAGGTATACCCTACCGCCCCGACCAGCCCGCTAACGACATCGCGGTCATCGGCGAGAAGGTACACGAGAAGTTCGACGAGATCCTCGTTCCCGCAGGCCTCGGAAACATAAAGCTGTTCACCGAGCTTGGCCGTTTCATGCTGGCTCCCAACGGAATGCTCATCGCGAAGGCTATCCGTGAGAAGCACATCTACAAGGAGTACATCGGTCTTGACGCATGCGCTGCAAACCTCATGAGACCCGCTATCTACGGCGCTTACCACCACATCACCGTACTCGGCAAGGAGAACGAACCCTGCGACCACAAGTACGACGTTACCGGTGGCCTGTGCGAGAACTGCGATAAGTTCGCAGTCGACAGAATGCTCCCGAAAATCGACATCGGCGACTACCTCGCTATCCACGATGCGGGCGCGCACGGATTCTCAATGGGCTACAACTACAACGGTAAGCTCAGAAGCGCTGAGCTGCTGCTCCGTGAGGACGGCTCCGTCAAGATGATCAGACGCGCTGAGACAGCCGCTGATTATTTCTCAACGTTCGATTTTGCAAATTTCAACTTTGATCTTTAATTGTTGAAAAATACAGCCGCCGTGCGGTCCGAAACTGCACGGCGGTAATTTTACTGAGGTATTTCACATATGAGAATGAGAAAAAAGAAGCACCTTGAGGAGCGCCTTGAGGCCTGCGCGCCGGTAATGCTCAAAATGCAGAACCAGAACGAGCACGCCAACGACCCGCTTGACGACGAGCTGTTCTTCGACAGCATGAAGGTGTTCGGAAACAACAATCCGCTGCACCTTGAGGTCGGCTGCGGAAAGGGGAGCTTCATTCTGGAGCTTGCGCGGAGAAATCCTGATATAAATTACGTCGCGGTGGAAAAGACCCCTAACGTGCTTGTAACCGGCGCGGAAGCGCTGATGGAGAGCGACATCAAGAACGTGCGGTTCTGCCTGGGGCAGGCGGAGTACCTGGAGCACCTGTTCCGTCCGCACACCGTGGAGCGGCTGTACCTTAACTTTAGCTGCCCGTTCCCGAAGGAGACCTACGCGCGCCACCGCCTGACCCACACGAGATTCCTCGAAATATACAAACAGGTGATGAAGCCCGGCTCTGAAATACATCAGAAAACGGATAACCAGCGCCTGTTTGAGTTCTCAATAGAGCATTTCTCAAAGAACGGCTTCGCAATGAAAAATGTATCCCTGGATCTGCATAACAGCGGCTTTGAGGGGAACATTATGACCGAATACGAAAAACGCTTCACGGAGCTGGGTCAGCCGATATACCGCCTGGAAGCGGTAGTCCCTGAGTGATCGGAGGTCAATATGAAGATAACCAGGATAACAGGAACATTCCCGAGTACGTCCGGGCTTTGCCGGTGCAGATATTACATGTATATTCCGGAAAATCCCAGGGCGGCGGTAATGCTCTCCCACGGCATGTGCGAGTACTTCCAGCGCTACCGCGGGTTCGCGGAGTTCCTCTGCAGGAACGGCATAGCGCTTGTCGGAAACGACCACATCGGCCATGGGAATTCCGTCACCGACCGCGACATGCTGGGCTATTTCGGCGAGGCGGGCGGCTACATGTATATGGTGAAGGATCTCCACCGCATGCGCGCGATTCTTGATAAGAAGCTCCCGGATATTCCGAAGTTCCTGCTCGGCCACAGCATGGGAAGCTTCATAGCGAGAATTTACCTGTCCCGGTTCGACGACCGCTGGGATGGTGCCGTTATCATGGGCACCGCCGGCGGAGTTACAGGTTCCGCGCCGCTGCGTAAGCTGCTTGAGGTGCTGACCCATGCGAAGGACAGCCGTTTCCGCCCGCAGTTCAGCAGCAAGCTGGCGTTCGGAGTGTTCAACCTGCGGTTCCCGAACCGCCGCACGAACAACGACTGGCTCTCCAGAGTGGAGGAGAACGTCGACCGCTACATCGCCGACCCGCTGTGTAATTTCACGTTCACAGTCGCGGGGTTCAAGGATCTGCTGAACGCGCTGATGTGCGCGAATTCCCGCAGCGTTATCGAGAACACCCCC
Organism: uncultured Clostridia bacterium; assembly: GCA_945923775.1. Lineage (GTDB taxonomy): Bacteria > Bacillota > Clostridia > Oscillospirales > Ruminococcaceae > CAG-115. Next base: position 76,210 of record CAMELR010000006.1, read on the forward strand.
ACCGACCTGCCGATACTTTTCCTGTCGGGCTCAATGGACCCTGTCGGCGAATACGGCGCAGGCGTACGCGCGGCGTGCATGAAGTACCTCGAGCACGGCTGTAGCGTGAATATCCGGGTGTACCCGGAAGCGCGGCATGAGCTGCTGTTCGAGCTGAACGCCGATGAAGTCATGAACGATATTCTTGCGTTTATAAATAAGAGATTATAAAAAAACAAAAGGCTGTGCAGCCTGATTGCTGTACAGCCTTGATATTTCGTACATTTCGAATATTTCGAAACAATGCCGGTCATTGTTTCGACATCAGCCGGAGTATGATTATCGCAGCGAGCGAAGCCCCGCAGATTATCCAGTTTATAATGACCCTGCGGCGGTATTTCTGCTGATTCTTCTGTCTCTCTTCGTCACGTTTTGCCATGTCGCACCTCCGAATAACTGATACGTTTATTTTAACACTTTGTACGCCGATTGTCAAGACCGAGGTTTCGGTTTGCGGCAGACCGGCTGAAAGGAACACACATGAAGCTGGTAATTGCAGAAAAGCCCTCCGTAGGAAATTCCATCGCGCGAATGATCGGCGCTGACCGTCAGCGCGGCGACGGGTTCACCTCGGGAAACGGATACATAGTAAGCTGGTGCTTCGGGCACCTTGTCGCGCTTTCCTCGCCGGAGGAGTACGACAAGCGCTACGCCAAGCCCTGGAAGCTGTCAAACCTGCCGATAATCCCGGAGGAGTTCCGCTGGACCGTCGCGGAAAGCACCGCGCCGCAGTTCGAGAAGCTCAAAGCCCTGATGGAGCTTCCTGACGTCGACGAGATAATCTGCGCCACCGACGCAGGAAGGGAGGGCGAGTGCGTGTTCCGCTATGTGTACTATCAGGCGGGCTGCACAAAGCCGTTTAAGCGGCTGTGGATAAGCTCCATGACCGACGATGCTATCCGTGAAGGCTTCGAACACCTCCGCCCGGGCAGCGACTACGACGCGCTCTATCGAAGCGGTCTCGCCCGCAACAAGGCGGATTGGATCGTAGGAATGAACGCGACGCAGCTTTTTACAGTGAAGTACCGCAGCCTGCTTTCCGTGGGCAGAGTCCAGACACCGACCCTTGCAATGCTGGTGGAGCGCGAGAAGAAGATACAGCAGTTTGCCTCCGCGCGGTATTTCACGCTGGAGCTGAACTGCGGCAAATTCAGGGCTGAGAGCGGAAAAATCGAGCCGCTCCAGGCGGAGCAGGCCGCAGCGAAATGCGGCAAAACCGCCGTTGTGAAGTCCGTAGTGAAGGAGCAGAAGAACGCCAACCCGCCGAAGCTCTACGACTTGACGACCCTCCAGCGCGACGCGAACAAGCTCTACGGCTACACCGCGCAGCAGACCCTGGACTGTGCGCAGAAGCTGTACGAATCCAAGCTGATAACCTACCCGCGCACCGACAGCTGCTACATCACCGACGACATGGAGCAGACCGCCGCTGACATGGTACGGCGCACTGCGGCGGCGTTCAAGTTCGGCGCGGACTACGACGCGCAGGGCTGCACCCCGGATATAAAGCGGCTGATAAACAACGAGAAGGTCAGCGACCATCACGCGCTGCTTCCTACGAAGGAGATCTCCCGTTACGATTTCACAAGGCTGCCGGAGGACTGCTGGAACGTCCTGTCGCTGATCGCGATTAGGCTGCTGCTGGCAGTGTCTCCGGTGAACACCTGCGATTCCGTGACCGCTGTGCTTGAGTGCGGCGGCATGGATTTCACGGCCCGGGGCAAAACGGTAGTCCAGGGCGGCTGGAAGCAGCTTGAATCCACGATAAAGGCGGGGCTGAAGGGGCTTTCCCAGGACGCGGACGAGGACGATGCCGAGGAAGCTTCCGGAGTGCTTCCGCCGCTGACCGAGGGCGAAGAGATACCGGTGAAGTCGGTGAAGCCGCTTGAGCATAAGACAACGCCCCCGAAGCGCTACACCGAGGATATGCTCCTTTCCGCAATGGAGCGCGCCGGCAGCGACAGCTACGATGATGACGACGATGTAGAGAAGAAGGGGCTTGGAACTCCGGCAACGCGTGCGGCAATAATCGAGACTCTGGTGAAGCGGCAGTATGTCGAGCGCAAGGGCAAGCAGCTAATACCCACCGACAAGGGAATACGCGTGATAGACGTAGTGCCGGAGAAGGTGAAATCCGCTGCAATGACCGCCGAGTGGGAAAGCACCCTCCAGAAGATAGCGAAGGGCGAAGCGGACGATCAGCAGTTCCTGAGCGATATAATCGCGTTCACGAAGCAGCTTATCAAGGAGAACGCGGGGGAGACCTCGCGAAACGACAATCCGTTCCGGTTCTCAAGGCTTACAGTGATAGGCAAGTGCCCGAACTGCGGAAAGAACGTCTACGAGTTCCCGAAGTCCTATTCCTGCGAGGACAGCCGCGGCGCGTGCGGATTCTATTTCCCGCGGGAGATATGGGGCAAGGAGGTCAGCGAGACCCAGGCGAAGCGTATACTTGACAAGGGAAGCTCCATCACGCTCAAGGGGTTCCTCGACAGGAACGGAAACGTCTGCGCTGGAAAGCTTGTGCTGAAAGACGGCAGAGTCCGCGTGGAGCTTGAGAAATAAGCCTTGAAATTTCCGTTCAGTTGTGGTATACTGACATTGTTACGGAGGTGGAGCAATGAAAATAGGAGTATCGTCGGCGTCGCTGTATCCGCTGCACGCCGAGGACGCATTCGCCGAACTTGCGGCGCTTGGAGTGCGCTACGCGGAGCTTTTCGCGAACAGTACCTGTGAGGCTCGCGACCCGGTGGTGGGGGAGATAGAGCAGACCTGCCGCCAAAACGGCATGGAGGTTCTGAGCTTTCACCCGTTCTCGTCGCCGATGGAGTCGGTGTACCTGTTTTCGACCTACGACCGCCGCATTGAGGAAATGATACAGCTCTACAGTGAGTTTTTCGGGACCATGAAGCGGCTTGGCGCGAAAATATTCGTGCTCCACGGCGCGATACTCAGCAGCAAGTGCCCGCCGGAGCATTACGTGAAGCAGTTCAGGCTGCTCGCGGAGACCGGCAGGGAATACGGCGTGACCGTTGCGCAGGAAAACGTGAGCTACTGCCTTTCCGGCGACCTTGAGTTCCTGAAAATGATGAAGCGGGAGCTTGGCGGGTACGCGAGGTTCGTGCTGGACTTAAAGCAGGTTCGCCGCGCGCACGGCGATACGTTCGAGTATATCCGCGCCCTCGGCGAGAACATCGTCCACCTTCATATAAGCGACGGCTCCGTCGAGCGCGACTGCCTCCCGGTGGGGCACGGCGAGTTTGATTTCCGCAGGCTCATGCAGGAGATGGACGCGCTGGGCTACAGCGGCGCCTACATGATGGAGCTGTACCGCCAGAATTACGATGAGTTCACCCGGCTCAGGGAGTCGGTGGACAGGCTCCAGGACATCGCGGACAGCCTCGGTATCGGATAAAAAATAGACCGCCTGATTTATCAGACGGTCTATTTGTATTATGGCAGGAGTTACTCGGCTTCCTGCTTTTTCTTTTCTTCCTTGCGGGCGCGGTGCTTTGCCATGTTCCGGCTGTTGCTCTCGCGTATCGCGGAGACCGCAGGAATGCTGCGGAATTTCTGGACTGCGTCGGTGACGCGGCTGATACCGGTGAAAAGATCCTGCTGAAGCTCGGTCTCCTGGTTGCAGGTGTTTCCGGTGCGCCATTCCTCGATTATCTCGCCGTAGCGGCGGTATGCGTTCTCAACAGAGGTCTGCCAGGACATGTACACCTCGTTCATTGCGTGGTCGCCCATCTGGCGAACCTCGTCAATGTGAGAAGCCGCGAACTCCAGCTCGGCGGCGATTGCCTGAGGGTCGTCCTCGGTAAGGATTCCGGTGCGCATGTGGGTGATCCCCTCTGCGGCGCAGCTTCCCTTTATCAGCACGGAGGCTACTCCGCAGGCTGCCGCCTCCCGGACTACGATTCCGTTCGTGTCGTAAAGCGACGGGAAAATGAACAGGTCGCCGGCGGTGTAGTACACGCGAAGTTCCTCGCGGTCGTATATCGCGCCGGTGAATATCACCTTTTCACGAAGCTTCAGCTCGTCGACGTAGGCTTCGATTTCGGCGCGGTCGGCGCCGTCGCCTACGAACATCATGCGGAAGTCGATGCCCTTTTCATCAAGTATTTTCAGGCTGTCGAGAATGTGGCGTATCCCCTTGTACCACAGCAGGCGTCCTACGAAGATGAACACCGGGCCGTGACCTTCCACGCCAAGCTCTGAGCGGAGTTCCGCCGCGTCCTCGGGGTCTGCCTTTCCGCGGGGGAAGTCAACGCCGTTTTCCATGATGCGTATACGGTGGTGCTCGTTCTCCTCGTAGCCGAGGTCGATAAGGTTCTGACGCGCGCCTTCGCTTACCGTCCATACCTCGTCAGCGCAGGAGATATTCGAAATGAGCATTTTTATCGCCTGGTCCTGCATGAGCTTTGTCGGCAGGGCGCGGCGTATGTCGATATCGAATTTGGTGTGATAGGTCAGCACCATCGGCACGCCGGTCTTGATCCGGAGCACCCTTGCCATCAGCATGGACGCAAAAGGGCAGTGTGTGTGGATAATATCAAATCCGCTGCTTGTGAGGGAATCCAGCTTGCTTGCGGAAAACGGATATCCCATGCGGTAGCTGCATATCTTCTCAGTGATGGACATGCTGGTGTAGCGCACCACCGGGAACGGGAAATCGTCCTTTGCGCCGGGGTATTCTGGGGTAACTACGGTTGCCTTGCCAAGTCCGTTGTTGATTATTTCAGCGTAATTAAGTATCGTCGTTGCAACTCCATCAATAACAGGAGGGAACGAGTCGTTCATCAGGCAGACATTCAGTCCGTCTAGTTTGTCTGACATTGGTTTTTACTCCTTCGATTTAACAGAGGTCGTATCAGCACCGGAATAAGGTGCCTGATTTTGAGAATATATAAATATATTATATAGCACGGCGAGAAATAAATCAAGTATTTTTTTTAGGAATTTGCCACCCAATCATGCGGCGTTTGTGGAATAAACTGCATTTATGGGGAAAAATACTGCTGAACCTTCGCTCAGACCATAGGGCGGCCGGGGAACTCAGGCGGGTCGGGGATACCGTCGCCGTCCCTGTCCTCCATGTGCGCGGAGGCTCCCATCATGTCCCTGCCGCGGACGCTGTACTTGTCGCGCTGCTCCTGTATCGTGGAGTCGAGCAGCTTCTTTACATCGCGGGGGTGCTTTACGGATTGCAGCACCTTTGTGGGGGTGTCGGAGTCCTTGGAAAGCAGCGTGATTGTTCCGCAGCCCACTATCCGCTGACCGAACGGCAGCTTCATAGACTTGTCGTAAACGCGGTAAAGTTCGATCTCGTCCTCCTTGAGGTTCAGCAGACCCACGCGGGTTATCAGCTTGCTGTCGGTGAGAATGTATCGTGTAAACGAAATGGGCATTCCCATTATGCATTTCTTGCCGGTCCAGATGATCTCACCGTAGTCGCGGGTGAGCTTTTTCATATTTGCCATGATGATTTTCTTTCTGTCAGCTAAGCGTTTTCAGCTTTTCTTCGATGCGGCGGTACTCCGATGAGATCGGACTCGCGCCGGGCTGTTTCAGGTAAATTTCAAGGTAGAGCCGGTTAAAGAACGCGCTCCCGCTGAAGAACCGCTCCATGCGGCGTATCTGCCCGAAGGAGTACACCCCGGTGAGGAACATAAGCTTTTCGCGCTGCGTGGAGGCAGGCTCCAGCGCACGCATGAGCAGCAGGTCGCAGCCGGCGTCGAGCGCGGCTTTCCTGTCCTCGGTGGAGTAGCTCCCGGAGAACATCTGCTCGAGGAAGTCGAGAACATCGTCGATACGCGCGTTGTCGTGGTTCCGGAGCCACACCGCGCGGTCGTAGACATACACGGCGCGTATCAGCGTGTGCTTTGCGCGTTCGTCCGGGTGGTACTTCATTATGAGAAGCAGGTGCCGTGCGAGGCTCTTGGCAGGCTCCGGCGGATAGCTGCCCACCGCAAAGCGGGAGGTCTCGTGATCCAGCCGCGCCGCGTCGGTGTAGGGTGCGTTGTCGACATTCACGCAGTGCGCCAGAATCACAGCCGCCTTGGTACGCAGCGCGGGGAAGCTGTCGCACAGCTCCTTGAAAAATCCGTAGGTGTACGCCGGGGAAACGAACCTTCCGCCCTTCGAAAGGAAGCGCTTGAGGATATCCAGCGAGTATTCAAGCGATTTCTGCGCCATGTTCCAGTCTGGCTGGGAGCGTATCAGCGCGGTGCAGTCCCTGAGGTAGGATTCCCAGTTTTCCACGTCGTTGAGCTTGAGAATTCCGGCGGTGAGCTTTCCGCAGCACGCCTCAAAGTCTTTCGGGAGCCACTCCAGAGCGGCGGTGTAGTGCTTGAATGCGTTGGCGAAATCCCATTTTCCCATGTATTCCTGAGCCTTCGAGCATTCCGTGCGGCATTCGTCCGTGCCGTAGGCGTCGGTGTAGGCGTCGTCCTCGTCGATGAGTTCGCTGAGGTCGGCCTCTATTTTCATGTCGTCCGGAACGGCGCTTTTCAGCCCTTCCAGCAGGAACTCCCGGGAGTCCTGATAGGAAATGTGCGTGCCGCAGTACAGGCAGAATCCCGTTTCAAAGTCGGAATCCAGCATTATCATGCGCTCGCATTTTGGGCACATGCAGTAATCCAGCATGGTATCACCACCTATTATTTTAAATAAGGTACTATATTATTATAGCACACACTATTATAAAAATCAACAAATTTTTGCCCGCCGCTTGACAATTGCAAAACAGTATGCTATAATATGAAACTGAAAGTGAAAATCAAAATCAAATTCGCAGGAGCTGATCACTTTGGACAGAAACAATTACAATACAAAACAGCGTGACGAGATAGTGGAGTTTTTCAGCCGCCACCGTGGAAGCTGCTTCACCGCAAAGGATATAATCACGAGCGGCGAGGTGACGGTGGGCGAGGCGACGGTATACAGGACTCTCACCAAGCTTGCAAATCAGGGAGTGCTCAAGCGCTTCACCGGGGACGGTTCCGGGGCGTGCTACCAGCTAATGGACGAGCAGAAATGCTCCAGCCACTTCCACCTGAAATGCGACCGCTGCCAGAAGCTGATACACATGGACTGCGGCTTCATGAAGGAAATGCAGCAGCACATAGAGAAAAACCACGGCTTCGCGGTGGACGTCGGGAGAACCGTTATCTACGGACTTTGCAGCGACTGCCAGCGCGCCATTGAGTCAGAGGAACAGAAGAACAAGGAGAATAAATGAGATTCAGAAAGATAATTGCAGTTATTGCCGCCGCTGCGCTGGGAGTTTCCCTGTGCGGCTGCACCAGCTCGGAAAAATCCGAGAGCAGCGGGAAGCTGAAGGTCATCGCGACGATATTCCCGGCGTATGATTTCGCGCGGCAGGTATTCGGAGATACGGCGGACGTAAAAATGCTGCTCAAGCCCGGTCAGGAGAGCCACAGCTACGACCCTTCCGCAAAGGACATCGTAGAGATAAGCGGCTGCGACCTTTTCGTCTACAACGGCGGCGAGTCCGACCAGTGGGTCGAGAGCGTGCTGAAATCAGCTCCGGAGGTGGAGACCTTCCGCATGACGGACGCGGTTTCGCTTCTCGATGAGGAAGTCATCGAGGGAATGCAGAACGCCGAGGAGCACGACCATGATGAGGAAGAACACGAGGACGAATACGACGAGCATGTGTGGACTTCCCCGGACAACGCCTCCGCAATCGTGAAGGCGCTCGGGAAGCGCGCCGCGGAGCTTTTCCCGGAGAATGCGGATCCGGTAACGGCGAACGCTGATTCCTATGCGGGGAAGATAAACGAGCTGGACGCGAAATTCGCGGAGCTTCTGAGCGGCGAGGAGCGTTATTTCATATTCGGCGACAGGTTTCCGTTGCTGTATTTCTTCAGGCATTACGGGCTGAATTACTACGCTGCGTTCCCTGGCTGCGGAAGCGAGACGGAGCCGTCCGCGCAGACGATGACCTTCCTGCTGGATAAGCTACAGCAGCCGGATTCCGTTCCGGCGGTGTTCTGTATCGAGCTTTCGAGCAGGCGGCTGGGCGAGGTACTTGCGGAGGATTCCGGGCTGCCGGTCGTGGAGTTCCACACCTGCCACAACATTTCGGCTGACGACCTCGCGGCGGGGGAGACATACGTTTCTCTGATGGAGCGCAATTACGAAGTACTATCTGACATTTTGTAAAGGCAAGTGACATATATGAGCGAACATCTGATAAAAGTTGAAAATCTCACGCTGTCATACGAAAACATGACGGTGGTGAAAGATCTGAGCTTCACCGTGGAGAGCGGGGATTACCTGTGCATAGTCGGCGAAAACGGCTCCGGAAAGAGCACGCTGGTGAAGTCGCTGCTGTCGCTGAAAAAGCCGGTGGGCGGCGAGATAACCTTCGGCGGGGGGCTTCGCCGCAACGAGATAGGATACCTTCCGCAGCAGACCGGCGCGCAGCATGATTTCCCGGCGAGCGTGGGGGAGGTCGTGATTTCGGGCTGCCTTAATTCGATGGGATTCCGACCTTTCTATACCGACCGCGAGCGAAAAAAAGCCGCCGAAAACATGGAGCGGCTGAGCATATCCGACCTTAAAAAGCGCAGCTTCCGGGAGCTTTCGGGAGGTCAGCAGCAGCGGGTGCTTCTTGCGAGGGCGCTGTGCGCGACTTCAAAGCTTCTGCTGCTTGACGAGCCGGTGTCCGGTCTGGACCCGATGGTCACGGCGGAGATGTACGAGCTTATCGCGGACATAAACCGCAGCGGCGTTACAGTCGTGATGGTAACTCACGATATCAACGCGGCTCTGAAATACGCGGGGCATATCCTATGCATGCGGCAGGGGCTTACCCGGGAGAGCTGGTTTTTTGGCACACCGGAGGAGTTCCTCACGAGCAGTGCCTCGGATTTTCTGAAAGGGGGCGCGGTCAATGGGTGACATTATTTCCGCGTTTTTCAGTACGCCGATACTTTTCCGGGCGCTGGTGGTAGGTATTCTGGTTTCGCTGTGTGCGGCGCTTCTTGGAGTCAGCCTGGTGCTCAAGCGCTACAGCATGATAGGCGACGGACTTTCTCATGTGGGATTCGGCGCGCTTGCGATCGCGGCGGTGATGAACTGGGCGCCGATGGCTGTGGCGGTTCCGGTGGTGATCGCGGCGGCGTTCCTGCTTCTGAGGATCTCGGGGAGCAGCAAGATAAAGGGGGATTCCGCGATAGCACTGATATCCACCGGGGCGCTTGCGATAGGCGTAATGGCGGTGTCGCTGTCCGGAATGAACAGCGACCTTGACAGCTACTTATTCGGCAGTATCTACGCGATAAGCGACGAGGACGTTGTGATAAGCGTGGTTCTGGCGCTGCTGGTACTTATACTTTTCGTGTTCTTCTATACGAGGATTTTCGCGATAACCTTCGATGAGAGCTTCGCCCGCGCGACCGGAACAAAGGCGGGTCTGTACAACATGCTGATCGCGCTGCTGACTGCAATAACAATTGTTGTCGGAATGCGCATGATGGGCTCGATGCTGATTTCAAGCCTGATAATATTCCCGGCGCTGTGCAGCATGAGGGTGTTCAAGAGCTTTAAGGCGGTCACGGTGTGCTCGGCGGTCATCTCAGTGGTGACTTTCATTGCGGGCATGGTGATCTCCTACGAGTTCGGAACTCCCGGCGGCGCAAGCATCGTCTGCGTGAATATCCTGGTGTTTGCAGGATTCACGGCGGTTGGCGCGGTCATGAGCCGTAATAGAGGATAATCCAGATGTAATAAATGTCCCCGTTTTTAGACGGGGACATTTTGCTTTAGTTTACCGGAGATGGACTTGCTGACAAACTGCTGTTTCGGAGGCAGGGCGGAATTTAGACAATATGCGGCTGGGGAGATCCATTGCGTTTATTTTTTCCCTTCACGTCAAATTACTCTGCCATTAAGCTGTATATCGAAAAAGCCATCTTTCTTTTTGAAAGATGGCTTTTGGAGATCTTCACGTTTTGATACTTAAAGTCTTTAGATATAACGTTTGATCGTTAGTTCTGCTTCTTTCCGATAACTGCTTTTAGCAGGAACAGCAGTCCGAGCATAAGAACTATCGAAATTCCAAGTACCACAAACACATTCTGGATAAATCCGGAGATAAGGTAGCCCACGATGCACACTCCCGCGACGGTCAGCGCATAGGGGAGCTGTGTGGATACATGGTTCACGTGGTCGCACTGCGCTCCGGTGGAAGCCATGATGGTGGTGTCCGAAATTGGCGAGCAGTGGTCGCCGCAGACCGCTCCGGCAAGGCACGCGGAAATGCACACAATAACCATCTGAGGGATCTCGCCGGTCTCGGAAACATTGGCAAGTTCTGCGCTGAAAACGCTTGTAACTATCGGGATAAGTATACCGAAGGTTCCCCAGGAGGTTCCGGTAGCGAACGCCAGTCCCACCGCAACGACGAACAGGATAACCGGCAGAAGAATGCTGATGGCGGTAGCGCTCTTTACGATGCCGGAAACGAACGCTCCTGCCTCAAGGTGGTTAGTCATGGTCTTGAGGGTCCATGCGAAGGTGAGGATCAGAATCGCGGGAACCATCTGCTTGAATCCCGCCGCAACGGAATCCATGCACTCCGTGAATGTGAGCACCCTGCGGCACATGAAGTATATCATGACAACCACGAGAGCCGCAACCGAGCCGAGCGACAGCCCGTAGGAAGCGTCGCAGCCTGCGAACGCCTCAACAAATCCGGTGCCGCTGAAGAACCCGCCGGTATATATCATGCCGAGAACGCACAGCACGATCAGTATTGCAACCGGAAGTATCAGGTCGATGACCTTTCCGCGGGAGTGGGTGGGCTGAGCGTCCTCCTCGTAGACCTTGTTGCGGGTGGTGAAAAGGTCTCCGTTTCGCGCATTCAGTTCGTGAGTCCTCATTGGGCCAAAGTCGAACCCGGTGACTGCGAGGAAAATTACCATCAGAATAGTCAACAGCGCATACAGGTTGTAGGGAATGGTGCTGATGAACAGGCTGATTCCGTTGACGCCTTCGACGGTTCCGCTGACAGCCGCCGCCCATGATGAGATAGGCGCGATAATGCAGATAGGCGCCGCAGTGGCGTCGATGAGGTACGCGAGCTTAGCGCGGGAAACGTTGTGCTTATCCGTAACGGGGCGCATTACAGAGCCTACCGTCAGGCAGTTGAAGTAGTCGTCAACGAAGATGAGCACGCCCAGCAGGAACGTGGAGAGTGCAGCTCCCTTCCGGCTCTTGATGTGAGCCGCCGCCCATTCTCCATAGGCGCGGCTTCCGCCCGCCTTGTTCATAAGCACGACGATAACTCCCAGTACCACCAGGAACACCAGTATGCCCACGTTGTAGGAATCCGCCAGGTTGGCTATGAGACCGTCCTGGATAACGGTGGTGAACATTCCCTCGAAACCGCCGTTTGTGGCTGCCGCGTACACGATACCTCCGGTGAGGATACCGATGAACAGCGAGGAATATACTTCCTTTGTGATAAGAGCCAGTCCGATAGCGATTATCGGAGGAAGCAGCGACCAAAGCGATCCTATCGCTTCTGTGATCGGAGCCTGAATGAAGCAGCCTGCGATGAACAGAACGATGAACAGGGCAATAATTATTTTGCCGACATATTTTTTCATGTTTGAACTCCTTTTTAGTTTATGTTATTAATATACTATTAAATTCGTAAAAAGTCAAGCATTTTAACGCATTTTGTCCGAATGGGCAGAATCTTGCCGTTAAATTTGGAATAAATCCCTATAAATTCCGTGCTGCGGCACAGCTTGACAATTTCCCCGCCGCGTTATATAATATCTAACGGAGAAATTACAGAACAGAGAGGAAACAACATGAAACAGCATTGGGCAAGCGTCTGGGGCAACGCTATATCTATAGGAGAAAACCGCCCCGAGGGCTACAACAGGAACATAACGTTCCGCTATCCGGTTTATTCGCAGTTCGGCGGAACCGCCGTTCGGCTGACGTTCGACAATTTCTGCGGTACCGAGCCTGTAACGTTCAACAAGGTGACGGCGTTCATCGGCGGGAAGTTCTACCCTGTGACATTCGGCGGGAATCGCGAGGCGACCGTCGGCGCGGGCGAAAACATAGTCTCCGATGAGCTCCCCTGCGAGGTGGAGCCGCAGAGCCTTATAACGGTCAGCTTCTGGTTCAGGGATTTCACGCTGCTGAGATCGGCGGTGTTCACCAGCGGACCGCTGACCGAGGGCTACTACGCCATCGGGGACATGACCGAGACCGAGCTTATCCCGAAGGAGATCGAGCGCGGCATAAGCGTTATCTACTTCCTCAGCAACGTATCGGTGCTGACCTCCGCGGAGAACCGCACGGTGGTCTGCTACGGGGATTCTATCACTGCGCAGGACTGGCCGGAGTACCTCACGCTGCGCTGCAACCGCGAGGAGAAGCTCCATACTGCGGTAATACGCCGCGCGGCGAGCGGAACCAGAATGCTCCGGGAGTATAACTGCATAACCTACGAATCCTACGGGCTGATGGGAAGCAAGCGCTTCTCCCACGAGGTCCCCACCGACGGAGCGGACACAGTGATAATCCAGCATGGTATCAACGATATAATCCACCCGGTGGGCACCGAGGTGAATCCGTTCCGCCCGATGAGCGACATGCCCACCGCGCAGGAGCTTGCCGACTGCATGAAGTACTACATCGAGCAGGCACGCGGCTTCGGGTATAAGGTGTACGTCGGGACGCTGCTGCCTATCGAGGGCTGGCGTACCTATGCGCCGTTCCGCGAGGAGGTGCGGGGTCAGTTCAACGAGTGGATACGCACCACCGACCTCATCGACGGGTGCATAGACTTTGACAGGTCGTTAGCCGACCCTGAGCGTCCGACGCGAATGCTTCCGCAGTTCGACAGCGGCGACCACCTCCACCCGAGCAAGATGGGCTACAAGCAGATGGCGGATATCGTTCCCGGGGAGATACTCCGCTGACTGGCGTAAGGCTGAAGGCAATAAACTAAAGGGGCTGTGAATCACAGCCCCATTTTAAATAATATAAAACGTTTAAACCTTGAGCAGATCCTCAACGGTGACAGAGAAAACCTTTGCCAGAGAGATTATCTCAATATCTGTGACGAATCTCTGACCGGACTCGATTCTCTGAACTGCGTTCTTGTCGATATCCAGATTGATGACCTGCAGTCTGTCTGCAAGCTCACGCTGTGAGATCTTCAATGCCTTGCGCAGCTTTGCAACGTTGATTCCGCAGATGTTGTTTCTTCCGTCGGTTGTTCGGTTGTTAAACATGTGGACTCTCCTTACTTGATAAAAAAATTATGCGAAATCCATTCCAATAAAAAATGTATTGCACCTTATATTATTTTACAATATGGCGCGGGCAAAAATGACACCTAACAGAAATCAAAACGATAATTATTGCATATTCAAGGAATAAACTGGAAAACCATAGTCCGATTGACCTTAATAACAGCTCAATAACCCCTTTTTGTGGCATAAGCTATGTCTCGTTTTGTTAAAAATGCACATTTTCCGCTGCTATTTTTCTAATAATTATACAGCGTGGTTGATTCCATTTGATGTTATCCGGGCATAATATAGCTGAATATATGAACATCTCCGCCTGATTCCTGTAAACCCGTTCATATGATAATATAGCCGTGCAATTGTGAAATATTCGTGAAGGAGTTAAAAATTAACTTATTCTCACATGTTCTGGTTGACATGTGTATTTAAATATGTTACAATAAACTTGTTATGTGATCGCTTTTAGCAGGAGGACACACTTTTGAAGATAAAATGGAACAAGAAATACACTACGATCGCAGTTTATTCGCTCATCGTAATTATGCTGGCGGTGCTGTTCGTGGTGTTCGTATTTAAATTCGACTCGTTCAAGAGCGGATTTTCATGGATAGGAAGCGTTTCCGCACCTCTTATCTGCGGTATCGTAATAGCGTATATCGTGAATCCGCTGATGATGTGGATCGAGCGCACTTTTTTCCACAAGCTCGTTGAGAATCCGCCGCCTGAAAAGGGAATAGTCATGCAGAAGCTGGCGGAATCCAAGGTCGGTTCCACCGCAGTGGTCCGCACGCTCGAAAAGCACGGTCCATCAATGGAGAAGAAATCACGCCGCCGTAAGGTCGCGGCACGCGCGCTTTCGGTGACGATCGCGTATATCATAGTTCTTGCGGCAGTCGTGGGGATATGCGTGGCTGTAGTTCCAAGCGTGGCAAAGAGCGTGGTCGACCTCGCCGACCAGATGCCCGGGTACATCAAGAAGCTGGACGCATTCCTCGAGGATTTCTTCGCGAACAATCCGGAGATCGCAAATCTTATCTCCGACAGCTTTACTGAAATAGGCTCGATCGTGAAGAAGATATCCGAGATGGTTCAGCCTATGGCCGGAGACATCATGAGCAGCGTCTCAAGCGGAGTATTCCAGTTTGCGGCGGGGCTGCTGACGGGTCTGAAGAATGTCGTGATCGGACTTATCATTGCGATATATCTTCTGTTCAGCAAGGAGCGGCTTCTGGCTCAGACAAAGAAAATACTCTTTGCGTTCCTGAAGAACAATATATGTCAGCGGGTATTTTATGTAGGCTCCCGAACCAATGCGATTTTCAAGAGCTACGTTATATCTAACCTCGTGGACGCGCTGATAATTTTTGTTGCGATGGCGATAGGCTGCCTCGTTATGGGAATGCCGTACCCCATGCTGCTTGCAGTAGTCTGCGGAGTCACAAATCTCATACCGTTCTTCGGTCCGTTCATCGGAGCTATTCCGTGCGGTATCCTGATACTGCTGGTTGACCCGGTGAAGGTCATCTGGTTCGAGCTGTTCGTGCTGGTGCTCCAGCAGGTCGACGGAAACGTTATCAAGCCGCACCTGTTCGGCGGTTCGATGGGACTTCCCGCGATCTGGGTGCTGGTTTCCATCACCATCGGCGGAGGTCTGTTCGGAATTCCGGGAATGCTGCTTGGCGTTCCGGTGTTCGCGGTTATCTACCTGCTGTTTGCAGAGTTCGTATCATCGCGCCTGAAAAAGAAGAAAATGCCCGAGGAGACCAAGGAGTACGCCGGAGACACGTCGCTGTTCCTTGACGGCTATGAAGACGACAGGGCGTCTGAGGAGCCTGCGGTAGTTCGCGAGGAGAAAAAAGGCGACTGACGCAGCGCAATTAAAAGCGTGGGCAAATATGCGGAAATGCTTGCTAGATTTCAAATCCAACTGAGTATATTGAGAAATCATGAAACCCTTGAAACCTTGCGGCTGGTTTTTGAAATGGAACGGTACGTTTCAGCAAATAAAACAATATCGTTTCGGCTCAGATGATCTCATTATGCCGGAAAAGTAAATATCTTAATAAAAAACGGTTCTATCCACAGATAGAGCCGTTTTTCTATGCTATATTAATTAACTCCACAATTTACTATCAATGAATTTGGGGTAAAATCAGTCGGAATGACTGCACAGCCATTGCCGCCGGCTTCTCTGCTAGAGCAGGGATCCGGCGGACGCTCTGAAATTCCGGGTTTACAAAAGTCTGACGATTATCCCAATATCATGCGCAGGTCGTCTTCCGGAGTAGTCGCCGCCCGGAGCTTGAATTCATTCTGGAGCACTTCCAGTACTGCCGGGGAAACAAACGCCGGGATAGTCGGCCCGAGAATTATATTTTTCAGTCCAAGGTAAAGCAGCGACAGCAGAATGCAGACCGCCTTCTGCTCGTACCACGAAAGCACCAGCGTGAGCGGCAGGTCGTTGACCCCGCAGCCGAACGCTTCGGCGAGCGCGGAGGCTACCCGCACGGCGCTGTAGGAATCGTTGCACTGCCCCATGTCGAGAATGCGCGGGATCCCGTCGATATCGCCAAGATCCATGTCGTTGAGACGGTACTTTCCGCAGGCTAGGGTGAGTATCAGCGTGTCCGGGGGAGTCAGCCGCGCAAAATCAGAATAGTAGCTGCGGCTGGGGGAGGCTCCGTCGCAGCCGCCGATCAGGAAAATATGGCGTATCTTTCCGGCTTTGATGAGCTGTATGATCTTTTCGGCATGCTTCAGTACGGCGTTGTGCGCGAATCCGGTAATGACCTTGTGTCCGCCGTTCATTCCGGTCATTTCCTTGTTCTCGTCGTAGCCGCCGCATTCAAGCGCTTTCCTGATAACCGGGGTGAAATCCTTGTCGGCGCCGATGTGGGTTACTTCGGGGTACGACACGATGGAGGTCGTGAAAATACGGTCGGCGTAGCTCTCGCGCAGTGGCATTATGCAGTTCGTGGTGAACAGCACCGGAGCCGGGATATTGTGGAATTCCGACTGCTGATTCTGCCAGCCGGTGCCGAAGTTTCCCTTGAGCTGCGGGTGCTTTTTAAGCTCCGGGTAGCCATGGGCGGGGAGCATTTCGCTGTGGGTGTAAATGTTTACGCCCTTGCCGTCGGTCTGCTCCAGAAGCAGCTTCATATCGTGCAGGTCATGGCCGCTTACCACGATGAACGGCCCTTTTTCAATGGTGAGGGGGACTTCCGTGGGGACAGGGTCGCCGTATGCTTCGGTGTTGGCGTGGTCGAGAAGCTCCAGGCATTTGAGGTTCACCGCGCCGGTCTTGAGCACCAGCGGAAGCAGCACGTCCTGCGTCTCGTCCTCGCCGAGATGGTACAGAGCTTCATAGAAGAACTGGTCGACCTCCCGGCAGGTCTTGCCGAGCACCCGGGCGTGGTAGGCGTAGGCCGCCATGCCCTTCAGCCCGAACAGTATCAGGGATTTCAGCGAGCGGATATCCGCGTTGCCGTCCCAGATTTTCGGCATTGAGTAGTCCTCGAACTTTTCGGAGGAGATACGGTGCTTTTCCTGCTCGACCTCGGTCTTGATGGCTTTTATCGTGGAATTGTTGAAATTTACGTTGGTGATGGTGGTGAACAGCGCTTTTTCAACCAGCGCGTCGGTGGACTCCGTGGGTCTGCCGGATTTAGCGGCGCGGGCAAGCCCTATGAGCGCTCCGATTATCTCGTCCTGGTAGTTTGCGGTGTCGGCTTTTTTGCCGCATACTCCCGCCTTGCCCTCGCAGCCGGTGTTGTGGGCGGTCTGCTGGCACTGGAAGCAAAACATGTCTTTCATTGTGAAATGTCCTTTCTTTATAATGTGAGGGTATGTGCATATAGTTCCCGGAATTTTCAGGATAATACACCGGAAAAAATAAATCACTCTGCTATTGCGAAAAAGCATGAAATGTAATACAATATCAATGAGGTGATAATATGAAAAAATACATGGCAGCCGCGGTACTTATTACTATAGTACTCGCAGCGGGCTGCACCGGGAATGCTTCCAGCCAGGACGAAAGCTCCTCGCAGACCGACAGCTCCACGGCGGAGGTCACGGTCACAACCAGCGCCGCGCCGACAGAGCAGCCGGAGGAAGTCCCCGAGACGGAAGCGGCTCCCGAGCCGTCCGAAACCACCGCCGCGCAGACGGAAGCTCCGCAGGAGACGTCCGCGCCAGAGAATCAGGGCGGGTACATAGCCGACTGGATATACGGAACCTGGAGCGCCGTCAGCGTAAACGGGCAGGATTACTGGGATTACGCGTTCGCGAACGGGCTTACGGAGCAGTCGCAGCTTATTTTCGACAGCGAGGAAGTCTTGGTCAGAAATGGAACTGTGGGTATCGAGCAGGAGTATAGCTATGCCATAACGGACGCAGGAGCTGATATATATTACAGCTGGGGAGAGAAATTCTTGGCGCTGACCTATGATCCGTCGGCTGACACTCTTACTATGACAGATGAGGCGGACAATTTTGCCGTATTCAAACGCGGCGAATATCCACAGTCCGCAGAGGTCGACTACATAGCCGACTGGATATACGGCACCTGGAGCGTCATCAGCGTAAACGGTCAGGATTACTGGGAATATGCGGCGCAGAACGACGAGGATCAGGAGAAGATGATGATCTTCACGGCGCAGGGCGTTGACATTACCAGCGGCGACAGAGTTCTCAGAACGCTGAGCTACCGTATAACCGATGAAGGCGCGGAGATAAGGGATATAGACGGCGCGGTTATTCTGATGACTTATTCGCCGCAGGACGACACACTTACTTTCACGGCGGACGGATATACGACAGTTGTAAAGCGCGGAACAAATCCGAAACCGGCGGAAAACTGACAACAGTTTCCTTTAATAGGTGACGTTTGTAATTTGTAAACGGTTACATGGTTGCATTTCATAATTTTGTAAAATTGAACAGTAAAGTTTAAACAACGGTTGAGAAACTTTGTGCCTTCAGCCAAAAGTATATGCGGAGTAGTTGACAAGCGACTAGTTGTGTGTTATAATTCCTCATGTTGTGAATTTGCTGTTTTTGGCAGATACTTACAACAAATAACAGATATATGATTTTGAGGAGAAACTACTATGACTAAGTTCACAAAGATCACCGCAGCTATCGTAGCTGCCGCAGCAGTTCTGTCTTTCGCAGGCTGCAGCAATAACACTTCTTCCGCTTCCGAGTCCTCCAGCGCTGCTTCCGACGCTTCCACTGCTTCCACTGCAGAGGCTGCAAAGACCGCTGAGGCTGCTTCCACCGCTGCTGCTACCGCAGAGGCTGCACAGACCGCTGAGGTTGCTGCTCCCGCTACCGCTGAGGCTTCCGCATTCGACGCTTCCGCTATGTACGGCGACTGGGTTCTCGCTGCAATCAATGATGGCACCAATACAATGAGCGTTGCTGATTTTGCAGCTGCAAACAATGTTTCTGCTGAGGATACCCTGATCTACGTTAATATCGACGAGAACTCCTACAACAGCCTGGCTATGGGTGTTGAAGGCAACTATTCCTACACTGTAACCGAGAATGGCATCACCGTTGATTTAGACGGCATGGAGCTTCCCGTAACCTACGACGCTGAAAGCGACATCTTAGCATACGGCGTAGCTGTTGGCGACGTTACCTACAAGTACGTATTCATGAGAAACACTGACGCTGCTGCTTCCACCGCAGAGGCTGCTGCAACTGCACAGGCTGCCGCTACTGCTGAGGCTGCTGAGTAATTCAGTTAAAAACCGATACATCTGCCCGGACTTTGCGCCGGGCTTTTGTTTTCTGTTGACATACGGCGGGTTTTGTGGTACAATATTCTCCGGACATGATTTTGAACAGGAGAATCAACATGAGAAAATTCATTAAATCGCTTGCTGCCGCGGCGGTCGTTTTGATGGTCTGCACGGCATGCAGCCGTTCAATAGACACCGCGAAAATTGAAGGGAACTGGGTCTGCACCGCCGAGGATGGAACTCAGCTCCGAGTGACCCTCACCGACCGCACCTTTACCCAGTCCAGCGGGGAAGCCACCGGCGAAACGCTCAAATACGAGCGCACCTCCGACGGTGTGAACGTCAAGGCACCCGACGGGAAGTCGCTGCTGAAACTGACATTCAGCGAGCAGGACGGCACCATCTCCTACACGGTGAACGGCGCGGACGGCTCCGAGCATACCTACACCTTCACCCGGGAAGCTCAGTGAGACCTGATCGGCTCCATAAAACCGCATATTGTTGCGCATTCGGGCATTTTCCGTCGGAATGCGCAATTATTTTTGTCCGGATACTTGAAAAATCCGCTGAACTGCGCTATAATATATACTGTATATTTGTGTACAGGCTAAAGATATTAAGGAGATTTTATGTTTCGAGGACCTCTTATAGAATTATTCATGCTCTTATTTTCCGGCAGCGTCACTGAATCCCAGGTAGTCAGCGTTGTTCTGTCGATATTCTCGGTGCTTGTCATCATTTTCGTGGTGTTCCCGATACACGAGTGCGCCCACGGCCTTATGGCGAAGATTCTCGGCGACGACACCGCGGAACGTCAGGGAAGGCTCACGCTGAACCCATTCGCTCACATCGACGTAATGGGCGCGGTAATGATGATGCTCTTCCGTATAGGCTGGGCGAAGCCCACACCGGTGGATATACGCAGGTGCAATAAGGTCAAGCCCCGCACGGCGCTGGCGCTGACTTCCCTTGCAGGTCCGCTCGCGAATATCCTGCTCAGCTACATTATGATAATAGCGTACAAGCTGGTTCTTATGAACCTCACGACCACCACCGGCGCTTACATCGCCCTCGGGCTTTACTACACCGCGCAGATCAACGTTTACCTTGCGGTGTTCAACCTTGTGCCCATCGCTCCGTTCGACGGTTTCAACATACTGGCGAGCTTCCTGCCGGGCAGGGCGGTCTATTTCATGCAGAAGAATCAGCAGGTTATCTACTGGGTATTCTTTGCGCTGCTCATGTTCGGAGTGCTCTCCGTTCCGTTCGGACTTGCCTGCAACGGTATCATGTGGCTGCTCGACAAGGCTTCGTTCTTCCTCGGGTGACGCATGGAGGGACTTAGCTTCAAGCTTGAGATATTCGAAGGGCCTCTGGACGCCCTGCTTGCGCTGATACAGAAGCACAAGCTGAATATCCAGGACATCGAGATAAGCGTGCTGCTGGATCAGTTCATGCTGTACCTCAGCAGAATGGCGGAGGCTGACCTTGAGATCACCTCCGACTTCCTTGAGATGGCGGCGCGGCTCATAATGATAAAGTCTGCGGCGCTCCTTCCCCGGGAGGAAGCCGAGCAGATGAAGCGCGAACTCCAGGGAGCGCTCATCGAGTACGCCCTGTGCAAGACCATGGCGGAGCGCCTGAAAAAGCGCTACCTCGGCGACGTAGTTTTCGTCAGGGAGCCCATGGAGCTTGACATCGACAAGTCCTACCACAAGCTCCACCAGCCGGAGGAGCTCATGCTTGCCTACAGCGCGCTCAACGAGCGCACCCGCAGGAAGGCGAGCTACCGTCCGAGGTCGATACGCCCGATCGTCGCTAAGAGCTACGTTACGGTGTTCACCGGGATAGTTGCGGTGCTGAAAAGCCTCCGCAGGAATGGAACCGTGCAGATGGACGAGCTTTACAGGGGACAGCCCCGGTCGCGCACCGTGGCGACGTTCCTTGCGATACTGGAGCTTTCGAAAGAGGGCAGGATATTCATATCCGAGGACGGAAACAGCGTAAGGCTGCGGAGAAAGTCCGACGATGAACGACCCGCAGAAACGGAGGGAGCGGAGCAGTGAAATTCAGCGAAGGAATGGCGGTAATTGAAGCCGTGCTGTTTGCGTGCGGCGAGCCGATAGACGCAGTGAAGCTCTCCGAGGCCTGCGAGATCGAAAAGGACACCGTACTGAAAATGATAGACCGTTTGAACGACCGGTACACGGAAAACGGAAGCGCGTTCCGGATAACCCGGCTCGGCGACAGTTACCAGATGACTACCCAGCCGCAGTTCGCGCCGTATATCAAAACCGCGCTGGAGACACGCCGGCAGGTCCCGCTGTCGCAGGCGGCGATGGAGGTCCTGGCGGTGGTGGCGTACAACCAGCCGGTCACCAAGAGCTTTGTGGAGCAGGTGCGCGGAGTCGACAGCTCCGGCGTTGTGAACAGCCTTGTGGAGCGCGACCTCCTCGAGGAGTATGGCAGACTCGACCTGCCGGGACGTCCGATAGCCTACAAGACTACGGAGAACTTCCTGCGGTGCTTCGGGCTTACCGATATAAAGGGGCTTCCGGCGATACCGGACAGCACCGACCAGATAGATCTTGAGGAATTCGACGAGATGAATTTCAGCGGCAGCGACTAAGCAATTGAGCGAGTTCGGAGCGGAGGTGAGGGAATGGGCTGGATAATTGCAGGGGCAGTTGTGGCAGTCATTCTGATTCTGCTCATGACCTCGGTGAAGGTGCGGTTCGACTACTCCGATCCCGGGGAATTCCGGCTGAAAATAAGCTGGCTTTTCGTAACGCTGGTGCGAATTCCGGCGAAAACCAAAAAGCAGAAGCGCCGCGACAAAAAAGCTGAAAAGGACGTGAAGTCTGCAGCAAAGGGCGCGGCTGAGCTTGAGAAATCGGAAGATTCCGGCGGCGGACGAACTGCGGATCCGCAGGCGCTGAATGAAAGCAAGTCCGCTGCGCAGAATAAACCGCAGGAATCACACAATACGCAAAAAGCGCAGAAACCGGAGCAGGGAAAATCCGCAAAGCCTCCAAAATCTGCCAAACCCAAGAGCCAGAAGCTGACGCTCAGCGATATTTTCGCGCTTGTCAAGCTGGTCTGGGACAGCCTCGGAAAGCCACTGAAACGTCTGCTTAAAGCGACCCGCGTCACCGGTTTCCGGCTGGATATCTCGGTTGGCGGGGACGACGCTGCGGACGCTGCGGTAAAGTTCGGAAAAACCAACATGGCGGCGGGAGCGGCGCTTGCGTTCCTGGACGGCTGTTTTACGCTGAAAGACCCGAAGTTCAATGTGACCTGCAATTTCCAAAGCGAGGAGACCCGCACGGAATGTGGCTTCACGGCAAGGCTGACGGTGATAGCGGCGCTGGCTTTCCTGTTCTGGGTCGTAGGCAGGCTGATCAGGAACTACATGTCCCGCAAGGACGCGGCAGCCGCAGTTGATAAGTTAAGAAAGTAACATTATATATACAGGCTTGAAAGGAGTTTTATCATGTCAAATGCAATTGAAGGAATCCTCGGCGTATCAATGGAGAAGATCCGCGAGATGGTGGACGTAAACACCATCATCGGCGACCCCATATCCGCGCCTAATGGAACTACTATAATCCCGGTTTCTAAGGTGTCGTTCGGGTTTGCTTCCGGCGGCAGCGACCTCCCCACCCAGGCGGCTGAAAAGTTTGCGGGCGGAGCAGGCGCGGGCGTTACGGTAAAGCCGCAGGCGTTCATCGTGATCAAGACCGACGGCGACGTTGAACTGCTGGAGCTCGGCGGCGCAGGCAAGACCAGCCCGCTGGAAGGCGTTGTAGAGGCTATTCCGGGCGTTATCGGAAAGATAAAGGATCTTGTCGGCAAGAAAAGCAGCGATTCCGCAGACGATTCCGACGACGCTGAATAAAATCCGCTGACACTGCGCACCCTATGATGGAAGAAATTACATCAGAGAGGTGCAGATATGAAGCAATATTTCAGAAAACTCACGGGGGTATTAGCCGCTTTGGCGGTGGCCGCGGGAGGCTCCGTGACGGCTGTGGCGGCTCCGGAAAACATTTCGGCGGTCAGCGCGATAGTCATTGAGGCGGACACCGGCACGGCGCTCTGGGAAAAGAACGCCGACGAACACCGCGCGATGGCAAGCACCACGAAGATCATGACCGCCCTGCTCACCATTGAAGCCGGCGACCTCGACCGGGAATTCACCGTGGATCCGCTCGCGATACTTGTCGAGGGGACTTCCATGGGTCTGCGCGAGGGCGACCGGGTTTCCCGACGTGACCTGCTTTACGGGATACTGCTCCCTTCGGGGAACGACGCGGCAAATGCGGCGGCGGTCTCGGTAAGCGGCAGCATAGGCGCGTTCGTGGAGCTGATGAACTCAAGGGCGCAGGAGCTGCGGCTTTCCGACACGCATTTCGTCACGCCCTCCGGACTTGACGCCGATGGGCACTACACCACTGCCCGCGACCTCGCAAACCTCGCGGCGTTCGCGATGAAAAACGAGGTGTTCCGCGAGGTGGTGGCTTGTAAGTCGGCGGAGGTGGAGTTCGGGAATCCGCCGTATAAACGCATGCTGTACAACTCCAACAAAATGCTCAAGCGCTATGACGGCGCGATCGGCGTCAAGACCGGATTCACGGACAACGCTCGCAGGTGCCTGGTTTCTGCGGCTGAGCGCGACGGAGTTACCCTGGTTGCGGTAACGCTCAACGCCGGCGACGACTGGAACGACCACGCCAAAATGCTGGACTACGGCTTCACGAAGGTGAAGGCGTACCCGCTGGAGACCTCCTGCACGAACAGGGTCGCCGTCGCGGGAACAGGTCAGAGCGTGGGAGTTTACGCGCAGGCGCGCACCCTGGCGCTCACTCCTGAGCAGCGCACCAGGATCGTCCGGGAAGTCTACCTCCCGGGGTTCGTTTACGGGAGCGTCGGCAGGGGAGACCAGCTCGGGGAGATCAGGTTCCTGCTTGACGGGAAGGTCGTGTGCACATGCCCGCTGCTGGCTGATTCAGCCGTGGAAGCGGACGACAGCGAGCCGGGATTCTTTGAAAGGGTACTGGCAAAACTAGGAATATATGTGTAGACAAATTGCGCAGTGATGCGCTGATTCCGCCCGGGAGGGCGTACATAGAGAGGATAAATATGGAAAAGGTTAGAATTCAGAAGATCATTGCAGACAGCGGAAGATGCTCACGAAGAAAGGCGGAGGAGCTGATATCCGCCGGCGTAGTCACGGTCAACGGCAGACCCTGCTCCCTGGGAGACAAGGCTGACCCGTACAACGACCTGATATGCGTCGAGGGCGAGGAAATAGCGGCGGAGCGCGCAGAAAAGCGCTACATCATGCTGAACAAGCCGCGCGGCTACGTAACGTCCATGGCGGACGAGATGGGCAGGAAGGTAGCTTCAGACCTGCTGACCGACGTCCCTGAGCGGGTTTACCCGGTGGGAAGGCTCGACCGCAACTCCGAGGGTCTGCTTATTTTTACGAACGACGGCGAGTTCGCGAACGACATCATGCACCCGTCGAAGCATGTCCCAAAGACCTACCGCGTTACCATCGACGGAATGGTAAACGAGGATCAGCTCTCCCGGCTGATGTCCGGCGTGGAGCTTGACGACGGCGTAAAGACGCTCCCCTGCACGGTGGAGGTGCTGTCCGAATCCCCGGAAAGAACGGTGCTACGTTTCGTCATCAAGGAGGGCAGGAACCGCCAGATACGCCGCATGTGCACCGCAGTAGGCCTTGAAGTTGGCAGACTGCGCCGTATCGCCATCGGCGGCGTAAAGCTCGGAATGCTCAAGCCCGGCGCTTACCGCGACCTGACCAAGGACGAGCTGCGTTCTCTTCGTGCTTCTGTCGGAAAAGGTCAGAATAGGAGAGGCAAATGATTTTCGCATTCAAGCGATGATTTGAGAATTATAAAGATTTGTTGAA
>CAMELR010000007.1 GCA_945923775.1 uncultured Clostridia bacterium
GTCACTCTTTTTTTGATGTGTTGCACTTATATTGTACATCCATCATTCCGAATTCAAATAAGTGGGTGTTTAAATGGATATTTTAGCAATAGAGAGCAGCTGCGACGAGACCGCAGCCGCAGTAATACGCGACGGCAGGGAGATAATCTCCTCAGTCGTGGCAACGCAGATAGAGGAGCACAAGCTGTACGGCGGCGTAGTTCCCGAGATAGCCAGCCGCCGCCACTGCGAGAGCATAGTCGCGGTAGTTGACGAGGCGCTCCAGAAAGCGGGCATGAAAGCGCAGGACGTCGACGCGATAGCCGTAAGCTACGCGCCGGGGCTTATCGGTGCGCTGCTGGTAGGAGTCAACTTCGCGAAGGGGCTTGCGCTGTCGCTGGATAAGCCGCTTATCCCGGTGCACCACATTCGCGGTCATATCGCGGCGAATTACCTGGCTCACCCGGAGCTTGAGCCTCCGTACCTCTGCCTGGTGGCCTCCGGATCTCACAGCCATATCGTGAAGGTCAGCGATTGGACGGAGTTCGAAACGATAGGTCAGACCGTCGACGACGCCGCAGGAGAAGCCTTCGACAAGGCGGCGCGCGCGATGGGATACCCCTACCCCGGCGGAGTCCACATCGACAAGGCGGCGCAGACCGGCGACCGGAAGAAATACCAGCTTCCGCACCCGCACACTGCGAATCCGTACGATTTCAGCTTCTCAGGTCTGAAAACCGCGGTCATAAATCTCATACACAACGCCAAGCAGAAAGGCGAGGAGATCGACGTCAACAGCCTTGCGGCGTGCTTCCAGTATACCGTTGCAGATATCCTCACGCAGAAGTTCATCGCAGCGGCGAAGGAGGGCGGCTACAAGACGCTGGCTCTCGCAGGCGGAGTTGCGGCGAATTCCGGGCTGCGGAGCATGCTCCAGCAGCGCGCGGACTACAACCACATGAAGGTATACTACCCGCCGCTGGCCCTGTGCGGAGACAACGCGGCAATGATAGGCTGCCAGGCGTATTATGAGTACAAGACGGGACACATCGCCGGGTCTGACCTCAACGCCGTTGCGACCATGCGCCTCGACCGCGTAACATGGTAATTCAGTAAAAGGACGCGTCAGCATGAAAAACATAGTATTAATAGGAATGCCCGGCTGCGGCAAATCCACCATCGGAGTGCTGCTTGCAAAGGCAATGGGCTTCCGGTTCATAGACACTGATATCACTATCCAGAACCGCACGGGAATGCTCCTTCAGCAGATAATCGACCAGAAGGGGCTCGACTGGTTCTGCATCGAGGAGGAGAGGGCAATAATGTCCGTTGAGGAAAGCGGCGGCTGCGTTATCGCCACCGGCGGAAGTGCGGTGTATTCCCGCAGCGCGATGATGTACCTGAAGGAACACGGCTACGTATACTATCTCGCCCTCCCGGTGGAGCAGGTCGAAAAGCGCCTGCACAACATAAAGACCCGCGGCATAGCAATGCGCCCCGGGGACTCCATCGAGGACGTTTTCCGCAGGCGCCGCGCGCTTTACGAGGAGTACGCTGACATCACCGTGGACTGCGCCGGTAAATCCATCGAGGAAATTGTTGAGGAGATAGTCGGCGAGCATTCCCTTATTGCGGGAAAGTGACCGTTTTGCTTTGACGAAAGGAGCGGAAATGGAGGAAAACACGATAGGGATAATTCCCGGGGACATGTCGAAAATGCCCGGATTCAAGAGCGTCTGCATGAAGCTTGGCGCGATGATGATAATTATTTTCGTGTCCCGGGGACTGGAAACCGTGCTGCTGTCGGCGGCGGTGAATCTCGGAATGTTCGACGGGCTGGATCCGAATATGTCGTATCTGCTTCAGACCGTGGTGAGCTTCCTGTTTCTGTACATCATTCCCATTGTCTGCGCGGCTGCGCTTCTGAAGCCGCCGGGAATGTGCGCGAAGGTCTACAGGAAACCGCAGTTCTTTGGCAGCGCAATGGGAATGTTCCCGGCGTTCTACGGGCTGTCGCTGTTTGTGAACCTGCTGACCATGCTGGTTTCAAAGCTGTTCGAAAACACCGATCTTTACAAATCGTTCAACACGGTGAACGACCTTGCGCCGGATAACCTGTTCTGCGCCGGAGTTCTGCTGTTTCAGCTAGTAATAATCGCGCCGCTGTTTGAGGAATTCTGGTTCCGGGGAATCGTCCTGGAGTCGCTCAGACCATACGGAAACGGCTTCGCGATATTCGTTTCCGGCATATTGTTCGGCATGACCCACGCGAATTTCAGCCAGTTCTTCTATGCTACGGTTCTTGGGATATGCCTCGGATATATCGCGGTTTCGACGAATTCCATCGTGACGACCACGATAATGCACGCGATGTTCAACGGAATTTCCGGGCTGCTGCTTCTGTTCATCACCTTCGACGACGTAGGAGATTATCTCCTTGCAAAGGAGCGCGGCATGGAAGGCGTCCAGACCCCTGTAGTCGTGTGCTACCTGATATTCTGCTTCTTCGTGATAATGCTCATGATAATCGGAGTTCTGATGGCTATTATGAAGCTGCGAAAGATAAAGCGCTACAAAGTCCCGAAGATGTGGGACGTCCCGGCTTCAAAGCGCTGGGGAGTATTTTTCACCCGCGCGACCGTTATAATCGCGCTTGTGCTTGCCGCGGATACGTTCACGTTCCAGTTTGCGGCACGCGGAGTGCTGAAGCTCATGAAGCTGGTCACAGGACAATAATTATTCGCCCCGGAATCGCCTCCGGGGCGTTAGACCGTCGAAAAAGTCACTAAAGTGACTTTTCCGCCGAAACATCCCAGCCGCGCGCACGTCTTGGCGGCTTTGCCGCCAACCCGCACACTTGCTGGGATAGAAGTGTTTTTTGCCTCGGCAGAGCTGAGGCAAAAAACGTATTTCAAATTCCCGCTTCGCGGGCAAAAGCTACTTTTTCGACAAGCTGCACCCTCGGAGCCGTCTCCGGGGCTTTTTTGTGAGATATCACCAAACGCATTTTCTTTAGTTGTCAGAAACATACAATTTTCTTAAGATTGCGAGTTATGTATTGACAGAATCAAAATCGCATGATACAATTAAAGAAAAGCAATAATTGTCAGCGGAGGTGTTCATATGAAAAAAACAAGAACTTATATTTTTGACGCACTTGTAAACCTGATCGTACAGTCGGTGCTGTTCTTTATAGGAATGTTCGTGTGGGTCAACCCG
Organism: uncultured Clostridia bacterium; assembly: GCA_945923775.1. Taxonomy (GTDB): domain Bacteria; phylum Bacillota; class Clostridia; order Oscillospirales; family Ruminococcaceae; genus CAG-115. The sequence continues at coordinate 3,199 of CAMELR010000007.1, forward strand.
GTATACGAAGTTATATGGGCGCTTGCCGCCGCCGGATTTGCGGCGTTCCTGGCATTCATGGAGCGCGGCTCTGAGAAACGGAGCGGCGCGGATTTCCGGCACTATCTCATGTTTTCAGTACTTCCGGTGAATATTATCGCGCTGATAGTTGCGGCGGTCCGCGGCGTCGCGGAGTACAAAACCTGGAGCACCGGAACGCTTATCTACGTTTATAATCCGCTATATCCTATAGGTATCGCGGTCGGAACCATCTGGATAACGTTAGCGTTCATCGCCGTAAACCGCCTTACCCGCAGGGAGGCTTAGAGAATGTACAAATTCCGTGTTTTTGAATTCGACTGGTTGATCTGACAAGACATGCTGTTTCCACATCAGGATATTATGGTCTATTCCGAAGCAGACAGCCACAGTATAAGGCAAGAGTGCAACTAGATGTTGTTAATATTTCGTCAATCTTCGCATATGATGTGTCGGAAGCTTTGCTCCCGATTTTTTTGTGCAAAAGGGAGAGAAGTTTTCCACATTTTCAACGGTGAAAACAGTTGAAAGTACGGTTAAAACTGTTGAATGGTTGATTATTTCGACAGATTTTTCAACAGAAACGTTGAAAAACAAGCTTATCCCGCATGAAAACTAGTCCGGCGAAGTTGAAAACTATGTTAAAACCGTGGAAAACTTATTCTGGAAATTCCCTTGAATTTACCGCGCCATGTCAGGAAAAAATCGCGGAAATATGGAGAAAATCCGCGTTTACCCCTTGACAAAGCCGTATACACATGATATAATATTAACGTTGCTGTAAAGCGTTTTTACCTGACACCTGAATGAAAGTGAGCAATTAAACACCGATGGAACGCAGCCTTGATTTTGTGATACTGCTTGATATCTACGGCGAGCTGCTGGCGAATTCCCAGCGCGAAGCCCTGGATATGCGGTATAACGCAGACCTCTCCCTGGCAGAGATCGCCGAAGAGATGGGCGGAGTTACAAGGCAGAGTGTGGTTTCCGCAATAAAAAAGGGCGAGCAGCGCCTGGAGGAGCTGGAGCAGAAGCTCGGCTTCGCGGCAAGGCTCAGGACCCTTTCGGTGGAGCTCGACCAGGCGTCCGACATCGTTTCCGCGATGAAGCAGGAAACCAGCGACCAGCGCCTTGAAAGGCTCGGCGGGATACTATCAGATATCCGGCGCGGCCTGTGAGGCATTCCAAAGAGAACAACTTCTGAATATAAAGGGGTGAGTACATGGCTTTTGAAGGACTTTCCGGCAAGCTGAACAATGTTTTCGGCAAGCTCAAGGGACGCGGCAAGCTCAACGAAAAGGATATCAAGGACGCTATGCGGGAGGTTCGCATGGCCCTGCTGGACGCGGACGTAAACTACAAAGTCGCTAAGGACTTTGTGGCGAAGGTCAGCGAGAAGGCGGTCGGCGAGAAGGTCATGGACAGCCTGACTCCGGCGCAGCAGGTCATCGACATAGTTCACCGGGAGCTTATCGAGCTGATGGGCAACACCACAGCGAAGCTCAACTTCCCTTCAAAGCCGCCGTGCGTTATCATGATGTGCGGTTTGCAGGGCGCCGGTAAGACCACACACTGCGCAAAGCTCGCAAAGCACCTCATCGCGCAGAATCACCGTCCACTGCTGGTAGCCTGCGATATCTACAGACCCGCGGCTATCGACCAGTTGAAAATAGTTGGCGAAAAGGCAGGCGCGCATGTGTTCGAAATGGGTCAGACAGACCCGGTGAAGATCGCAAAGGAAGGTATCAAGTACGCAAAGGACAACGGTTTCGACATTGTTCTGCTGGATACCGCCGGACGTCTCCACATCGACGAAACGCTGATGGACGAACTTCGCAATATCAAGCGCGAGACAAATCCGAGCGAGATACTCCTCGTTGTCGACTCCATGACCGGTCAGGACGCGGTGAACGTCGCACAGAGCTTCAATGAAGCCCTCGACATCACGGGCGTTATCCTCACCAAGCTGGACGGCGACACCAGAGGCGGTGCCGCGCTGACAGTCCTTGCGATAACCGGCAAGCCGATAAAGTTCGCAGGTATAGGCGAAAAGCTCGACGATATCGAGCCGTTCCACCCGGACAGAATGGCGAGCCGAATCCTCGGCATGGGCGATGTACTGACCCTCATCGACAAGGCGAAGAACACCATTGATGAGAAGGCAGCCGCCAAGACCATGCAGAAGATGCAGGAAAACAAATTCGACCTGAACGACCTGTACGCACAGTTCGAACAGATAGAGAAAATGGGAAGCATTCACTCCCTGCTGAAGATGATCCCCGGAGTTGCCGGAAAGGTAAAGGAAGAGGACATCGACGAGAAGAAAATGCCCCGCACAAAGGCGATAATCTCCTCTATGACGCCGAAGGAGCGCGAAAAGCCCTCCATCATCGACGCGAAGCGCAAACGCCGTATCGCGGCAGGCAGCGGCACAAGGGTCGAGGACGTCAACCAGCTTCTCAGGCAGTTCGAGCAGATGCAGAAAATGATGAAGCAGATGGGTCTTGCAGGCAAGGGTAAGGGCAAGAAAATGCGCATTCCCATGAACATGATGAAGCAGATGGGTAACATGGGTAACATGGGCGGCCCCGGCGGATTCCCGATGTAAGTAAACAGCGGCTTTGCCGTTGAAATAAAACGATATTGCCCGAAAAGGGCGGAGCTGATATGATTTCACTGCGCTTAACGCGCATGATGAATATATCAATGCTGAAAGGAGAAAATAAAATGGCAGTTAAGATCAGACTCAGAAGAATGGGCGCAAAGAAGGCTCCCTTCTACCGTGTAGTTGTAGCTGATTCCCGTTACCCCAGAGATGGCCGTTTCATCGAGGAGATCGGCACTTATGATCCCACCAAGGAGCCGGCTCTCGTAAACATCGACACAGCTAAGGCTGACGAGTGGATCAAGAAGGGCGCACAGCCCACTGATACTGTTAAGAGACTTCTCAAGAAGTAATCACAGCAGTAACGCGGGCGTCGCAGCCCGTTAAGAACGTACCGGGGATTTCCCCTTTATCCCACAGGAGGGACTATATATGAAAGAGCTTCTGGTAACTATCGCCTCTGCGCTTGTAGAGGACAAGGCGGCAGTTCAGGTGACTGTTGACGAGCCGGACGCCGAGGGCGTTGTCGTTTACCACCTCCATGTTGCACAGGAGGATATGGGCAGAGTCATCGGCAAGCAGGGCAGGATCGCTAAGGCTATCCGCACTGTAATGCGCGCGGGCGCTGTCAGAGCAGACGAAAAGATCTCCGTAGAGATCGACTGATACAAAGGGACGGAACAGAAATGTTCCGTCTTTGGTTTTAAGGAGATATCATGAAGGTTACAGAAAACGAAAACAAGGAAATCGTAAAAAAGATACGCGAGGGTCTGGAAAAGACCGGCGGCTACTGCCCGTGCAGGATACAGCGCACGCCTGAGAACAAGTGCATGTGCGAGGAATTCAGACGCCAGATAGCCGACCCGGACTTTGAGGGCTACTGCCACTGCATGCTGTACTACAAGAGCAAGTAAAGCCGCCCCAGACGGATTTCCCGTTGACATAATAAGCAAACCGTGCTATACTTTAGTTAATAAAGCAGCACGGTTTGCTGCATATAGGCGTATAGGGAAAACGGAGAGATCACATGAGGGCATACGAATATATCAACAGCGGCTGGCGGTTCAGCAGGGTCGGCGGGCTTCCCGAGGGAAGGCAGACTGAGCCAAAGTCCGACGACAGCGGCTGGGAGCTTGTGGAGCTTCCGCATACATGGAATGCCGCCGACTGCACCGGGGTTTCCGGCAGGGCGCCGGAGTACTCCGAGGGGTACTACCGCGGCGCGGGGTGCTACCGCAGGAAAGTAAAGCTGCCGCACGAGCAGTATCACGGTAAGCGTGTGTTTATCGAATTCGCCGGAGCGAATACCACAACGGTGCTTTTCGTCAACGGGAAAAAGGCGGGAGTGCATGTCGGAGGGTATTCCGCATTCAGGTTTGACATCACGAAGCTGGTAAAGCCGGGAGCCGACAATCAGTTCACAGTGTATGTCAGCAACGCAACGTCAGAATTCGTGGCGCCGATAGGCGACTGCGGAGATTTCACGAAAATGGGCGGGATCTACCGCGCCGTAAGGCTCATCGCCGTTGACAAGCTGCGCATTGCACTGCGTGATAACGGTTCTTCCGGCGTGTACATAACAGCAAAGCCGGAAGCGGACGGCAGCGCGGAAGTACGCGTGCTTGTAAAGCTGGAGAATGATTCCGCTGAGGAAAAAAACGCGGCTGTCCGTGTGACGATATCCGGCGGGGAAACGAATATTCAGAAAGAAGCAAAACTCACAATCGCACCCGGCGAAGCATCTGCTGAGTTATCGCTGAAGCTCCCCGGCGCGCACCTGTGGGACGGAGTTCGCGACCCATTCCTGTACTCAGCTAAGATAGCCGTACTTTCCGGTGGAACTGCCCTGGACGGCGTTACGGAGCAGTTCGGCGTGAGGGAGTTCAGCATTGACCGCGAGAAAGGGTTCTTCCTGAACGGAAAGCACACTCCCCTGCACGGCGTGAATTATCATCAGGATTCCCCGCGCGCCGGCTGGGCTATGACCAACAAACAGCGCGAGCGGGATTACACAGTAATGCGCGACATGGGCTGCAATGCGGTCAGAATGGCGCATTATCAGCACGCCGCCGAGGAATACGCGCTTTGCGATAAGCTTGGCATGTGCGTGTGGACGGAAATCGGCATAATCGGCAAACTGTGTCCCGGCGAGCCTGCGGAGCCGCAGCTTTCCCGGGAGTTCGCCGACAGCGCCATGCAGCAGCTAACCGAGCTTATCGCGCAGACCTACAATCACCCTTCTGTGATGTTCTACGGAATGTCTAATGAAATCTACCAGATGTCTGACAGCATACACTCGCTTTATGAGCAGATGTACGATTATATAAGCGAAAACGGCGGCGGAAGAGCCGCAGTTTACGCTGACGCGCAGTTCTGGGGAAAGTTCTGCACGCTTCCCGCGGACGCGGTGGGTTACAATCGGTATTTCGGGTGGTATAAGGAAGCCGGAAGCGTGGAGCAGTTCCGCGAGTGGTTCGATAAGGCCCACGAGGAGCAGAAGCGTCCGCTGTGCATTTCGGAATACGGCGGCGGCGGGGCGATATCCCAGCACAAGGACAACATCAACTGGCTGACTGATATAGACCCGAACGGCGAACGGCACTACGAAAACTATCAGTCGAGGCTCCATGAGCAGATCTGGGCGCAGATAGGCAGCCTTGACTACCTCTGGGCGAAGCTGGTCTGGTGTATGTTCGACTTCCCCGCAGCGGGTCGCAGGGAGGGCGACACAGCCGGAATAAACGACAAGGGGCTCTGCACCCGCGAGCGGGTACCGAAAGATGCCTACTGGTTCTACCGCTCGGTATGGAGCAGCGAAAAGACCTGCCGGCTTACAGAGAAGCGTTATACAAAGCGCCCCGCAAATGTTCCGGAGGTTCGCGCCTACGCAAATGCAGAACGCACTGAGCTGCTGCTGAATGGGAACTCCCTCGGATTCGGAGAAGTTCCGGACAGCAGATTGCCGACTGTGTTTGTCTGGAATGGCGTTAAGCTCAGGCCGGGGAAAAACGATCTGTTGTTAAGGGCGTTTTATTCTGATGGAACTGTGCTTGAGGACGGCGCGTCATGGGAGACAAGTTGTTAATTTTAACTCTATAAATTGTTGTTTAGCGGCTACATGTTAACTACCGCGTCAGCAATTAAGTTTTAGGTCAAGCCTTTTTCAAAAGGCTTGCGAGTCGAGGGCAGCGCCCTCGACTCGCAAGGGGGACTAGTCCCCCTTGACTCCCGATTAAGGGTTGCAGTAAATGGAACACTCGCCGCTAAATTATAGTTTACCACAATAAAAACCGGGCAAGCTCACCGCCTGCCCGTCTTTTTATATTACGTAAATATCGGAACCACAATCCGAATTCATCATACATATTCGTAGGAATAACTGAACGGATTGACCGCAGTACCATTCACACGCGTCTCAAAATGCAGGTGGTTTCCGGTCGACCAGCCAGTAGTGCCGACATATCCAATAACGTCGCCCTTATTGACCTGCTGACCTACCGTAACTGTGACCGCACTGCAATGCGCGTAAACCGTGGAAAGTCCGCCGCCGTGGTCGATTATGATGTAATTCCCGAAGCCGCCGTGCCAGCCGCTGTCGCCGTATGCCGTGATCACCGTACCGCCCTGCGCCGCGTAGATATTCTTACCGCCGATACCCGCATTGCCAACGTCGATACCGTAGTGATTTCCACCGCGCCAGCTATCGTAGCCAAAATAGGTTGTTATCATCTGGAGGTTGCTGTCAAGCGGCCATCTGAAGCCGTCTGAGCTGTACACAGTGCCGTCGGTGTTCTGCGCCTGCTTTGCACGTATCAGCTCCTCGATCGCGGAGTTGATCTCCTCAACCTCGTCGTTGGAAGCGTTGATCTGACCGCGTATATTGTTCACCTGATTCTGGAGGTCCTGATTGTCGCTCGCAAGGTCGTAAAGGTCGCTGGTGCGCTGGTCTACTATCTGCTGCACCTCGGATTTCTTGCCTTCAAGGGCGGTAAGCTCTCCCTCAAGTTCGCTCTTTTTGTCGATAAGCTCCGACTTATCCGTGTTGAGCTGGTCTATATCCGCTTCAAGTCCCGCAATAAGGTCCTGCTGTTCGTGGATATCGTCCAGCAGTCCGTTCATGAAATCCATGTTCTGCTCTGAGATATTCTGAACAACGTCAACATATGTAAAGAAGTTGTACCAGTCGTCAGAACCCTCAAGTATAGGAAGCGTATCCGATGTGTTATTCATGTAAAGCGCGCGTATCAGCTTTGAGAATTTCTTCAGATTTTCGTCGTTCTGGGCTTCAAGCTCGGATATCTTGATTTCCGTCTGGCTTATTTCTTCCTGCTTGGATTCGATGTCCTGCTCGGTAAGGTATATCTCGTTTTCCTTTTCCGCGATTTTTTCCTGCTGCGTGGTTATGAGCTGACCGTAGGTCTTTACCTCGTCGTTGATACCATTTATCTGCTCCTGCAAAAGTCCCATCTTCTGCTCGTTTTCCGCGACGTCGCTTTTCAGGCTGCCTATCTGCTGCTCGCGGGCTTCGTTGTCTTTCTTGATCTGCTCCGCTTTCTGCTCAAGCTGGGCTATTTCCTGGTCGTAGTCCTTCGTATCCGCAAAAGTCGTGCCGCCCATGACCGGTACGGCTGCCGCTGCAAATGCAGTCACCGCTGCGCACAGATTGCGCAGTATTCCTTTCCTGATATTATTTTTCCCCATGGTATTCCCTCTCTGTAACATGCCCTGGCTGCCAAAAACTTAACTGCACAGCCGCCGCTGTCCGTATGACTGTACATTGTAATTATACACCATTTTGTCGGGATATGTCAAGTCCCGTTTTGTGGAAATTGACGCGGCAGCTCCCGTAAATACAGACGGAAAAACTGCCGCGCCGGCGCATATTACTTATTTTTGTGCACTCCGCACTTCACTTCGATGGTGCTGCCCTCGCCCGCTTTCCCCTTGTGGACGTATATCTGGCTTTCCCTGAAATACTGCTTGATGCCGTCGATATGCGTTACCAGACCTATCATGCGCCTGCCCGCGCTGATACCCTGAATAACATTGAGCGCCATCTCAAACGTACTGCTGTCAAGGGAACTGAATCCCTCGTCCACAAACAGCATATCAGACTGCTTGTTTCCTCCCCTTTGCAGCGTGTAATCCGAAAGCCCTATCGCCAGCGCAAAAGAAGCCATGAACCGTTCTCCTCCGGACAGCGAGGAAACGTCCCGGCGCCTGGTGCGGCTGGAATTGTTGTCTATCATGTTGATGTCAAGACCCTCGGAGGCGTTGCCGCGGACGTTTTGTGTGCGCAGCTCGAATTCATAGCGGCCGCCGCTCATTACCTTCAGGCGGTCGTTTGCGCGCTGCAATACGCCCTTGAACATTCTCATCTGTATAAACGTTTCAAAGGCTATGCGCTCTGCTCCCTTGCCGTTTATCGCCCTTTCAAGCTTCTCAAGCACGGCGTAGGTGCGAAGGTTTTCGCCGCTGGCGCTGACGATATCGGAAAGCTCCCGGGCTGCGACGGTGTATCGGTCAAGCTCAGTGCCGAGCTTCATAAGGCGCTGCTTGCGCTCCTCAAGCTCGGCGCGCAGGGTTTTCTCCGCTTCGTCGAATTCCTCCGTGCTGCGCGGAGTCCTGTCCTCCGGAAGCCGCTGCTCGCATTCGTCAAGGCGCGCCTTCGCCGCGGATACGCTCTTGTCGTGCTCGGATATCTCAGCGCGCAGCGACTGCAATACGCTTATCCGGACGTTATTTGCAGCAAGCTCCTGCTCGTCTGCAAAGCCGCAGCGGGAAATCTCCGTACCAAGTGTTTCCTCTGCTTCGGAAAATTCCTTCTGCGTGCGCTCGAGGTCGCCCTCCAGCGTACTTCTCAGCGAAGCTGCAGAGGCCGCACGCCTGGTTGCTTCGGCAAGTTTATCCGCAGCAGACTTCATCAGACTGTCTATCTCGCTGCCTCGGGCTATCTTGTCCACTTTCTCTTTGCACAGTCTGTCCATATCGCGCCCCTCAAGCCCGACGCGCTTTTCATTCAGAGTGGCTTCCTCGGCGGCGTGGCGGCTCTGCAATGCAGAAGCCTCGTTTTTCAGCTTCTCCTGCCGCTCTGCGAGGGAATCCTGAATTTTCTTCTGCGCACTGAGCTGCTTCTCGAGCGATTCTATCCTTAACTGCGCCCATCTGCACCCTTCCAGCCTTATGGAAGCCTCGTCAAGCTGCCTATCTACCTCTTCAGTTTTCTCCTCCACTGCTTTTGCGGCGCCGTTTTCCGGAAGCTCCGCGCCCATCAGCGACAGATAATCCCTTGATACATTCGTGCGATGAGCGTTAAGGCTGCCCTCCTTTTCGGCGAGGTCGCGCTCCGCGGCGGATTTCGCCCTTGCCGCTTTTGCAGAGTCCGCCTCAGCCTTGTCTAGCTGCTGCTGAGATGGAATCTCGTCCGTCCACGCCGCTGGGAACGGGTGCTCCGTAGAGCCGCACACCGGGCACTTCGCGCCTTTTTCGAGCTTCTTCGCGAGCCGTGCAGCTTCCCCGGCGTAGTATTTCGCCTGAAGCCCGGAGAATTCCAGCGCGGCATTGTCAGCGGCTTCCGACTTTCTGGCAAGGACAGTGCGTGCAGTATCCGCAGCCTTTTTAAGCTTCGAAAGCTCCTCAATTCCCTCGGAAAGCTGGCGCAGCCGCTTGAACAGACTCATTTTTGCATTCAGCTCCGCTTCCTCTGCGTCCGCCCGTGAAGCCGCCTGCTTTGTATCCTCAAGCAGCCCGGACAGCTCTTCCTGCTCTTTCTGGCAATGTTCCTGCTGAGCCTGATTGCTGGTCATTTCCTTCTGAACAGAGGATATCTCCTGCTCAGTCGTATGCATTTTCTTTTCGGCTTCGTCCGCTTCGCTGAATTTTTTTAACAGGTCGTCAAGCCTTGAAATGTCAGCGGTTAACTGCTCGCGCTCCGGTGCAAGCGAATTTGCCTGCTCCTGCTGCGCTTCGGCGGCGGCGAGGTTTTCGGCCGCCTGCTTCTCCTCGGCGGCCGCAGCGGCAAGCCTGCTTTGAATCCCGGTCAGGCTGTTGGAGAGCTTATTGCGCGCTTCCAGCGCCGGAGCCGCTTCCGCCGCAAGCTCATACCGTTTGAGCTGCACCCGTTTTCCGTCGAATTCCTCCTGCATGCTGTCGAGCTGCTCCATTTTTGATTTTGCCTCTTCCCAGGCTGACAGCGCTTTATTCACCGACTCCGCCGCGGATCTCATCGCGCTGTTCTGCCGCAGCTTCTCGTTGGTGGAATTGAACTCCTCCTCGGCGGCATTTTTCCTTTCAGCGCAGGAGCTCTCAAGTTCGTCGATACGCGCGGCGTATTCATCGCAGTCGGACAGCGGATACTTCTCCCCCACTGTTTCAAATGTGCAGTTCAGAAGCGTATTGCACGCGTCGGAAGCGCGGTCTGCCTGCTTTCCGGCGGTTTTCAGCCAGGACTGCACCACGTCCGCGTAGCTTTCGTAAAGCTCCGTGCCGAATATATTCCGGAGAGTTTCCCGGCGCTCCGCCGAGTTCTGGTTGAGGAACTTGTCGAATTCCCCCTGAGGAAGTATCGACACGCGGATAAAGGACTCGCGGTCGAATCCGGTGAGCGCCTCTACTCTGCTGTTGACCTCCCTTGCGCCCTTTGTGACGGTCTTATCGGAGAGGTCGGTCAGATTTATGCTGTCCTTCGTCATCGCCGCCGGCTTGTCGCCCACCGCCCGGAGCGCCCTGGTGTCGCGGTGCACGAGATAGTCCTTGCCGTCGACTCCGGTGAACAGCAGCTCAACATAGCTTTTATCGCCCTTCACCGAATCCTGGTTGCGGAGGGTGTCGTTTTTCCTGAGACTGCCGCTCGGCTCGCCGTAGAGCGCGTAGCACACCGCGTCGAATATGGTGGTTTTTCCCGCGCCGGTGTCGCCGCTGACAAGGAACACCTTTCCGGTGAACTGTTCAAAATCCACGACCGTTTCCTTGATGTACGGCCCGAATCTCACCATTTTAAGCGTTTTGATCGTCATGGCTGACCTCCTGTTCCGATGTTACCAGCGTGGGGATCTCATTCATAAGCTGTTTTTCGCTGCCGGTCGCGCAGGCCTCCTCGGTGAGCCTGAAAATATGCTCCGCGTTCGCGAGAAGCTCCTCGTCGATGTCCTCTTTGGTGACTTCCTTGTAGAATGCAGTGAAATCCTCGGAGAAATCCCGCTTTTCCTCCTCCGCGATATCTACGCTGCTTTCCTCCCTGTCGCTCTTGAAATACAGCCTTACAAGGTTTGGGAACTTATCCCGGATACGTGCGCCGATGTTCTCCTCGCCATCTATGCCGCTGACCGTGATGTAGCAGTAATCCTCAGATGCGGGGTACTTTTCGGAGAGTATGCTGTTCAGCGCGTCATCTATGGTGACGAACTCGTGAAGCGGCTGTATCTTCACGCTCTGCACGCGGACGCTCTTGTCGTCTATGTCAATTATATCTACGAATTTATCCGGAGCCTTCGCCTCTGAAGCCGAATAGCACACTGGAGACCCGCAGTATCGCACATTTTCCGCGACATTCTGCGGAGTGTGGATATGCCCGAGCGCCGTGTAAGCAAATCCGCTGAACGCGTCAGCGTCCACGGTCGCCTGCTTTCCTATCACTCGGTCATGCTCCGCGACCGCCTGATGAGCCACCAGAAGGCACCTGCGCTCACCCGGAAGCCCCGCCTTTTTTAACACCTTTTTTATTGCGTCAGTCATGGTCAGCAGCTCCTCGCCGTACGCAGCGTTTACGTCTGAGAGTGTGACGTTAGGCAGCAGCGCGATGTCGATATCGCCGAATTTTTCAACGCGCAGCGGCTCCTCTGCAGAGAATGGGCGGTTTATAAAGATGTCCAGCCTGGACATAAGCTTCTCGTTTGCGGCAAGGCGCAGCGGATCGTCGTGATTCCCACTGCACACGAAAACCTTCATGCCAAGATCTACTGCGGCGGTCAGCAGCCTGCCGTATATTTCCTCGGCGTAAGCCGGGGGCTGAGCCTTGTCGAAAACGTCTCCTGCGATGATAAGCCCGTCTATTCTGCCCTGCGCGGAGACCTCCCTGTAAATGCGCCCGAGTATCTCAGAGAACAGCGCATGTTCGATGTCCGCCGTGATGTCGGTGTCATAGAGGGAAGCCCCTAAATGCAGGTCGGAAATGTGCATTAGTCTCATGTTTTGCTCCTTCTGAAAAGACCCCCACTTCTGCGCGGGGGTCTTGATTTTACTTGCAGCTCTTTGCAGCGTTTACAAGCGCCTTGATGTACTCTGGATACTCCCATGTGAGGGTGTTTCTGTGGAGCTGACCGAACTTCTCGGTACCAACACCGAACGCATTGTTGTCCCACAGGAATACCGGTATTCCGTTATCGCCGAACACCACGGGGAAGTACTTGGCCCACGCGATACGGGAAGAAAGATTATTCTTGTTGACCGTTCCGCACTCGCCGATGATGGCTCCGACTCCCTTGCTGATGAAACGGTCGTAAAGCGTGTCGGAAAGCCAGATAAGTTCGCCGGTGCTGTCGTTCTTTGACGGGTCGAACACCTTGGTGCCGTTCTCGTTCATCGCGAAATTATAGGGGGAATACGCGTGTATAGACACGATAAGGCTGTCGTCCTCGGGAACGGTGAATCCCTCGAGCGCGGAAGCGCTTGCCGCATAGGTCGGTATCATCAGCGCACGGTACTTGTTGTTGCCGCCGGTGGAACGCACTGCCTTCACGAAATCAGCGTTCAGCTTGTTGACTACGCTTCTGCCTTCGGAGTTGCCGCCGTTCCATTCAAAGTTTGTGTTCTTCCAGCGCGGCTCGTTCATGCCCTCGAAAATAAGGCGGCTGCCGTAGTCCTTGAATTCGTTCGCTATCTGCTTCCAGAGGTTCTTGAGCTTCTTGGATGCCGCCTTGTAGGAATCCTCGTAGGGGTCGTTCCAGTTTTCGTGGTGAACGTTCAAGATAACGTACATACCCTCGTTGTACGCGTAGTCAACGACTTCGTGAACGCGCTCGAACCAGGCGTCGTCAACGTTGAGGTCGGAATCGGAGTGATTGAACCAGGTAGTCGGGATACGAATTGCGTCAAAGCCCGCTTCGCGCACAGTGTCTATAAGCTCCTTTGTGACTACGGGGTTGCCCCAGCTTGTTTCGCTGGTGTAGCCGCTTCCGGTGGCGTCAAGGGAGTTTCCAAGGTTCCAGCCGATGGTTATCGACTTGCAGAGCGCTATCGGGTCTACCGGGGCGGTCAGCTCCTCGCTGTCGACAAATGCGGTATCACCGGGCTGCTGAACCAGTCCGTTCAAATTATCCAGGGCGGTGCCCGGGTTTGTTCCTAAGAGTGTGAGCGCGGTGATAGCCGCCGCTATCTTTGTAAATAATCCTGTCATTGCTGTGCCTTTCTTTTATTCTGTTGGTGCTTTTTACGCCGCTTTGTCCGCTGTGTCGGGAGCTTCACCGGAAGCGCCCTTCATCATTCCTTCAAGGAGCGCGGGGTACTTGACCTCGTTCAAGTGGCGGTCGAACAGACCGAAGGTCTCGCCGCTGAGGAACGCGCCGTTATCCCACCAGAAGCAGGGAATACCGATCTCCTTGAACTTGCTGAAATAGTACTGCGCCCACTGTGCGCGGTAGTCCTCGTTGTCGCGGTTCATAGCGCCGCATTCACCGATGATGACAGCCTGCCCCTTGCTGATGAACAGTCTGTCGAGCACCTCGGCGAGGGTGTCTATGTCACGGGTGCAGTTGACCTTGGAAGCTACCCACTTATCCGTGCCTGGCTGTGCCAGCGCAAAGCTGTAGGGTATGTACGCGTGAACCGAAACGATGAGCCTGTCGTCGTCCGGAAGCTCCAGAGAGGCAAGCGCCGGCTCGGTGGAGTTCGCAGCGTAGGGACACACCATCAGGAAACGGTACTGATTGTTTCCGCCGGTGGCTCTTACTGCGTCAACGAACACCTTGTTCAGGTGGTTTACTACGGTCCTGCCCTCGTCGTTGCCGCCGTTCCACTCAAAATCTGTGTTCTTCCAGCGCGGCTCGTTCATGCCCTCGAAAATGAGGTGCTGGTCGTAATCCTTGAAGTTTTCCGCGATCTGAGTCCAGCAGCTCGACAGCTTGGCGGATATCTCCTCTTCCTTGTCGGCGTAGGGCTGGTACCACTCCTCGTGGTGCATGTTCAGTATAACGTACATATCCAGGTCGTATGCGTAGTCAACTATCTGCTGAACGCGGCTCATCCAGTCGGCGCTTATCGTGCCGTCGTCGCCTATCTGGCGCTCCCATGTGGTGGGTACGCGTATCGCGTTGAATCCCGCGTCCTTCACTGCCTGTATGAGTTCCGGAGTTACCGCGGGATTTCCCCAGCTCGTTTCCTGCGTAAGCCCGGAACCGCCTGTGGCGTCAAGGGTATTGCCGAGGTTCCAGCCTATCTTGATATCGGAAGTGAGCTGCATTGCGGTCAGTTCGGTGTCGAACTCCCTCGCGGAGCCGCCGTCCGAAACGGTTCCGTCAGTATTTCCGGTATCGCCGGTATTCCCGGAGCTTTCCACGGACCTGGAGCAGCCCGCTCCGGTCACGCATAATGCAGCCGCCATTAAAGCGGCGGCGAGTTTCTTGAAATTCATGTTTTTCTCCTTGCAGCGGGCTTGCGCCCTTTCCATAAAAGTACAATCATATTATATAATACTTTGTTAAAATCGTCAAGTGGATTAGTGTATTTTGATATAAACTGAGCTTTTTATGCTACAAAATCCGCAGAGATCTTCTGCATTTTCACGTTAAATTCAGGTTAAATTTCAGGTTGGTTTCAAGTGGGGGGCTTATAATCAGGATATCAAAACGAAAGGAGCCAAGCCTGATGGAAAAAACACCAAGATACAGGGACGAGCTGAAATATCAGATATCCCGCGGCGAACACCTCGCACTGAGAAGCCGCCTGCGCGCCGTTATGAAGCCCGACCCGCACACCGATGAAAACGGGCTTTACTGCATACGCAGCATATATTTCGACAACTACCGCGACAAGGCGCTCCGGGAAAAGAACGACGGCGCGCCGCAGCGCGAGAAGTTCCGGATAAGGTACTACAACGACGACACCCGGCACCTGACCCTAGAAAAGAAAATAAAGCACGACCGCCTGTGCTTGAAATGCAGCGAGCCGCTCTCCAGCGAGGACTGCGGAATGCTCCTGGACGGCAGGCAGCACGAGATACCTACCGAAGGCAAGCCGCTGCTAGCGGAGCTTATCACCAAGATGAACACCCAGCTCCTGCGGCCGCGCGTGCTGATATCCTACCGGAGGGAGCCGTTCATCTACGCTCCGGGAAATGTCCGGATAACGTTTGATTTCGATGTCCGCACCACGATGTACCACCAGAAGTTCCTTGAAGCCGACCCGTTCGACCTCAGCGCTTCGGATTCCCCCGGTGACATGATAATGGAGGTCAAATACGACGACTTCCTGCCGCAGGTCATTTCCGACCTTATCCAGTCCGAGGGAGTACGCCAGCAGTCATTTTCAAAATATGGAGCCTGCCGCAGATTCGGCTGACACATTTATATAGTAATTCAGGAGGTTTATTATGACATTCAGCGATATTTTCAAATCCAGCTTTCTTGAGAGCGTTACAGAGTTCTCCATTCTCGATACAGTGATAGGTCTGGCGTTCGCGCTTGCTATCGGCCTGTTTATTTTCCTTGTTTACAAAAAGACCTTCTCCGGCGTTATGTACTCCACCGGATTCGCGCTTTCACTCATCGGACTTTCGCTTGTGACCACCCTGGTCATCATGGCAGTAACGTCAAACGTCGTGCTTTCACTCGGTATGGTCGGCGCGCTTTCTATCGTCAGATTCCGCGCGGCTATCAAGGAGCCCATGGAAATCGTGTTCCTGTTCTGGGCTATCGCGGCCGGTATCGTTATCGGCGCAGGAATGATCCCGCTTGCAGTCGCAGGTTCCGTTATCATCGGCGTTGTACTTATCCTCTTTGCCAACAGAAAGCACATCGAAACTCCCTATATCGTAGTTATAAACGCTGAAAACGACGCTGCCGAGAAAGCCGCTCTCGACCTCGTTAACCGCTCCGTCAAGCGCTGTGTAGTCAAGAGCAAGACCGTAAACGCTTCCGGTATCGAGCTTACCGCAGAGGTCAAGATATCCGGCGATTCCACACAGTTCGTAAACAGCCTCATCGCGCTGGACGGCGTTACAAATGCGGCTCTCGTAAGCTACAACGGCGAGTACATGTCGTAAGGAGGGATACCCTTGCTGGGAACTAAATTCGCAGAGCGCTTCGCGGTGGTGTTCATCGCGGCGGCGTTTCTGATAAGCATAGGGCTGTGCATGTTCTCCGGAACCGCCTTTGCAGGAGCAGACTCCGGCGTAACGATGGAGTACGAAAGCGCCCTTTTCGACCACAGCCAGATAATCAGCGTTAACATCATCATGGACGAGGACGACTGGCAGGACATGCTTGACAACGCCGCGTCCGAGGAATACTACAAATGCGACGCCGTGATAAACGGTACCACCTTCTACAGCGTAGGAATACGCCCGAAGGGAAACACCAGCCTCTCCTCCATAGTAAACGACCCCACCACCGACCGCTACAGCTTCAAGCTGGAATTCGACAAGTATGTCGATGGTCAGACCTGCTTCGGACTTGACAAGCTGGTGCTCAACAACAACTACGCCGACGCCACAAACATGAAGGAAGCGATAGTTTACGACATGTTCGCCTATCTCGGCGCTGACAGCTCGCTTTACAACTATGCGAAGATATCCGTAAACGGCGAATACTGGGGCGTCTACCTCGCGCTCGAGGCTGTTGAGGACAGCTTCCTGCTGAGGAACTACGGCGTTTCCTCCGGCGACCTCTACAAGCCGGACTCCATGCAGATGGGCGGCGGAAAAGGCGGAAACGACGATAACGGCGGCAACGGCGGTCCCGGTGGAAACAAGCCCGACAATATGCCTGATTTCGCAGGAGGATTCCCGGACAACAGCTCCGACGGCACCTCTGAAGCGGATATCCCGACCCCGCCGGACGGGACGTTCACTCCCCCGGATAACACCAATGCAGATACACAGTCCGATGAAAACTCCACGGATTCCGAGCGCCCCGGCGGCGCAGGCGAAAACGGCGGGAACGGAGGACACGGCGGCGCTATGAACTTCGGAAGCTTTGGAAGCTCCGGCGGCTGTGACCTTAACTACACCGACGATGACCTCGACAGCTACTCCGACATCTGGGACGCAGAGGTGACAAGCACCAGCAAATCCGACCACAAGCGCGTAGTAGCCGCGCTGAAAGCCGCCGCTGAAGGCACAGACCTCGAAGAATACCTCGATATTGACAACCTTCTGAGATACATGGCGGCTCACACCTTTTCAGTTAACCTCGACAGCCTCAGCGGGAACATGGCGCACAACTACTATCTCTACGAAAACAACGGCGTGATAAACCTTATCCCCTGGGACTACAACCTTGCATTCGGTGGAATGAACAGCAATGATTCCGACGCGGTGAACTTCGCGATAGATTCGCCGTTCTCCGGAACGCAGTTCTTCGACAAGATACTTGAGAACGAGGAATACCTCGCGAAATATCACGAGTACCTGCGCATACTCAGCGAGGAATACGTCCAGGGCGGAGTATTCCAGCAGACCTACGACCGCATACGCTCCCAGATCGACGAGCTGGTAAGCACCGACCCGAATGCATTCTTCACCTATGACGAATACGACGACGCGGCTCAGATGCTGGTAAAGGTAGTCGGACTTCGCGCTGAGAGCGTCCTCGGTCAGCTTGACGGTACCGTACCCTCCACCACCGAGGCACATCGGCAGAACTCCGCGGCGCTTATCGACACCTCCGATATCGACATCTCCGTAATGGGGACGATGGGCGGCAACAAGGGCGGCATGGGAGGTATGGGAGACAAGCGCGAATTCAACGCGCAGGCTCAGCAGACCGCCACGGAAAGCTCCGGAACTTCCACTGATAACACAGACTCTGCGGATACATCAAGTTCAGCAGATTCGGACGCCACAGGCAATTCCGCTGAGCTTGTGAGCCTTTCAGATACGACACTTTCAGCGCCTGACGGTCAGCCGCCGGAGCTCCCCGCAAACGGGGATATGAACGGTGCAGGCGGTCAGGCAGGTCAGGACAGCCAGGGGTTCGGCGGAAACGGAACGCCTCCTGCAAAGCCCTCCGGCGACCCGCCTTCCGGGGCTCCCGGCGGCGAAATCACCCAGCCTGCGCAGCCCAGTGAATCCGGTGACTCAAGCAGTACGTCAAGCGCTGATGATACCGCTTTCGGAACTGCAGGAACTCCCTCGTCAGACGGCGATAAAACTCTGGAAACCACCGGAACCACAGAAGCCACAGCCACTGGAACAACCGCTGAAAGCGCCGCAGACGCATCGTCTGACGATAATTCCACCACAAATGGACAGCCGGGCTTCCCGGGCGGCAACGCTGATAACGCCGGGAATGTTGGTAACGGCAACGGAGGATTCGGAGGCGGCTTCCCTGGCAACCCCGGGGGTTCCGGGAATTCCGGAGCATCAGGAAGCAGCAATTCGGGGCTTGTGCCGCTTATTATAAGCGCAGGCGCTGCTGCCGCCGGACTGTTGTTTGCAGCTTTATTCCACCGCAGATAACGTAATGCATAAGCGCTGATTATTTTATCCTGATACGCTTCTTCATTTTCCATACAGTTAAATCGCCCGGAGCGCTGCTCCGGGCGATTTAATGCTTATTTTCAGATAATCAGAAGTTTCCGCCGTTCCAGCCCCAGCAGTCGGTAGGGGCGTACTTTACGTATATTTTATCTGCGGGAACTCCCAGAACCTCGGTGTAGATACGGCATATCTCGGCGGTCATTTTGTCGCAGGCAGCCGGGGAAGCCGGTCCGTAAAGGCTGACGTCAACGAACGCTATCTTCTCGGACTTCTCACCGCGGAAGTACAGCGAGCACTCCTGCTCAAAGCCCAGCATGAGCCAGCTCTCGGTTTTTCCGAGTATGGAAACCGCAGAGCCGAGGGCGGTCTTGAGTTCCGTTTCCTGCTCGGGGGTTATCTTCTGGGAATACTTTGTGTTGATAAACGGCATGTAGTTATCTCCTTTCTTATGGCAGGATATCCCCGGCGCAGGTCTGCACCTCGCGGAATTCCTGTAGATCTATGCAGTATCCGGGATCCTTTTTCTCAAGCGCTTTTCTGATGGAAACGGCATTCTGCCACTCCACGCCGGATATCTCTTCCTCCTCGAAATGTATCGAGGTATCAGCCAGCGCGCCTTTATACAGGAACACCCATTTCAGTTCATTGTTTAAGAAGCGCTTGCCGTGGAATATGTTGTCCTCGCTGACCTTCCGGCGGAATAACAGCACGAATTCTGACGGCCTTGCACGTATGCCAAGCTCCTCGCGGAGTTCCCGTATTGCGGCGGATATCGCGTCCTCTCCGGCATCGATGTGTCCGGTGGAGGCAGCGTCCCAGCAGCCCGGGAAGGAATCCTTGTCGTCGGCGCGCTTTTGCAGCAGGAACTCCATTCCGGAGATACGCCGCCGCGCTATCCAGATGTGGACGCTCGCGTGCCAGTCGCCGTCGCGGTGAATGTCGCCGCGACGCTTGGTGGTCTCGGTACGCTCCCCGCTGTCGTTCAGGACATCGAAAAGCTCGTCGTCAGAATACATATGCTTACCTCCATTCCGTATGGTATGACAAGTCAGTCCAGCTTCCAGTCTATCGGCTTCATGCCGCGGCTGACCAGGAATTCGTTGGTCTTTGAAAAGTGCCTGCACCCGAAGAACCCGTTATAAGCAGATAGCGGACTCGGGTGAGCGCATTGCAGCACCAGGTGAGCCGGATTTGTTATGAGCCGCGCCTTAGACCGCGCGTTCCCTCCCCACAGCAGGAACACCATAGGCTGCTGCCGCTCGTTGAGGAGCTGTATTATACGGTCAGTGAACTGCTCCCAGCCCATACCCTTGTGGCTGTTGGGTTGTCCCTCGCGGACGGTCAGCACCGTGTTCAGAAGCAGCACGCCGTTATCCGCCCAGGAGGTCAGCTCGCCGTGCTGGGGCGGGTCGATACCAAGGTCGGACTTCATTTCCTTGAATATGTTCTGCAATGACGGAGGCGGCGGAGTTCCCCTTTTTACTGAGAAACACATACCGTGCGCCTGCCCGGGGCCGTGGTAGGGATCCTGACCGAGTATAACAGCCCTTACGTCGCTGTAGGAAGTATGCCGCAGAGCATTGAAAATATCCTCCATCGGCGGGTAAATGCGGCGCGTGGTGTATTCGCTTATCAGAAACTGCCGCAGCTTCAGGTAGTAGTCCTTCTGTATCTCGTCGGCAAGCAGGGCGTCCCATTCGTTTCCTATGTGCATCATGGCTTATTTCTTCTTTTTGTGGGAATCCTTATGCGGCTTCTTGGTGCGCTTGGGCTTCACAGAGAATCCGAAGGTGCCTATCTTCTTTCCGAGGGCGAAATAGGTTCCGTGGGCGTATGCCATCAGACCCGCCTTTTCAATGTGCAGCTTGCCCTTCTCGTCGATGAGGTCCTTTGCGATATTCACGGAGGTTATCTCCGCGATGAACATATCATGCGAGCCTTGCGGCAGGATCTCAGTCACTTTGCACTCGATAGAGATGGGAGCCTGAGCGATCTGCGGCGCGGAGACCGTGTTGCTTTCCTGCGGGTAGAGCTTCATCTTGCCGAGCTTATCCTCGTTCTTTCCGGACTTTATGCCGCAGTAGTCAAGGGAGCGCACGAGCGTGGACGGCATCATATTGATAACGAACTCGCCGCTTTCCTTGATGATATTATAGGAGTTTCTCTCCGGTCTTACTGAAATGTAGGTCTTAGCCGGGTCAGAGCATATTATACCTGTCCACGCGATCGTGAGAGCTGTGGGCTTCTCCATCGTTCCGCAGGATACCAATACAGCCGGAACCGGTGCAAGAAGGGTTCCTGGCTTCCATTGTACTTTTTCCATTGCATTGCTTTCCTTTCTGTGTGATGCATATTACTGCATTTTAATTATACCACATTGTTACGCATTATGCAACATTATTTTATCTGAAAATGTGGTTCGGGCTGCAAAAAAGGGGCTGTCGATAAAGTTTATAACTTTTCGCGTAGCGTATTGGTTTTCGCTTCCTTTTGCTTCCAAAAGGAAGCGGGAGTGTGAGGGCAGAGCCCTCACCACTCTGCGCGCTGGCGCGCAGTTAAACGATTCAATGGCGCTAAAGGGGTGTGGGGGAAAACAAGAGTTTTCCCCCACAGTTTTTTGAAATTTACTGCCGTTATGACTTTTTTCGACAAGCTGAAAGGGGCCGTTTAAGCCCCTTTTTTTAATCGTCATATCCGTCAAGGAAACTGTGGATCACTCCGTCCTTCTTGTAGGAAATGATCTTGTTCAGCTTTACATTCTCAACGCTGCGGAAGATATTCATAACAACCTGCGGATTGCCCTCGTTCAGGTGGGCGATGAGCTGCTTTATCTCCTGGCGCTTGGAACGCGCGGCGCCGTCAGGGTTGCAGGTCGTGCAGGTATCCGTGAACCGGCACGCGCACTGAATGAAATGCAGATCGTTGTACTTTGCCCAGTGCTTTATTTCGTCCTCACGTATGAAGTACATCGGGCGGATAAGCTGCATTCCCGGGAAATTTGCACTGTGGAGCTTCGGCATCATGGTCTCCACCTGACCGCCGTAGATCATGCTCATGAGTATAGTCTCGATAACGTCGTCAAAGTGATGACCCAGCGCTATCTTATTGCAGCCGAGTTCCTTCGCCTTGTTGTAGAGATGTCCGCGGCGCATTCTCGCGCAGAGGTAGCAGGGGTTGTTCTCCACATTGTACACGGAATCGAAAATGTTTGTTTCAAACACTGTTATCGGAATGTTCATCAGCCTTGCGTTTGCCTCGATTATTGCGCGGTTCTCGCTGCTGTAGCCGGGATCCATGACCAGGAACACAAGCTCGAAATCAAACTTGCGGTGGCGCTTTATCTCCTGGAACAGCTTCGCCATCAGCATGGAATCCTTACCGCCGGAAATGCACACGGCTACCTTGTCACCGGGCTTGAGCAGCTCGTATTCGTTAAGAGCCTTTGCAAACTTGCTGAAAATACTGCGGTGGAACTTCTTAGTCAGGCTGCGTTCGATCTCCGCAGCGCGGTCGGAGCTGCTCTGGAGCGCGATCTTCTGACCCAGCCAGCGCACATATCCTCCGACAAGGTTAACAGCGTCGCGGCCCTCGGCACGGAGCCTCTCCGCGATCTCCTCGCTGATAATGCCGCTGCGGCAGCAGATGACCAGTGTCTTTCCGTCGGGCAGGAGACATTCAGCGGTTCCCAGGTCGTCGGGCTGGACGTTAACGGCGCCGTCGATGTGCCCCAGCGCAAACGCGGAGCTGTCGCGGACGTCATATATCATGTATTGTTCCGGGGAGAGTTCCCGGAGTTCTTCAACGGTTATTTCCTCTTTCATAGTAAACCTCGGCTTTCAGTATACATAATACGATTTATTATAACACCTTTGATTTATCTTGTCAATAACCGCGAACTGTGGGTAAACTATAATTTGTGTAGCTAGTGTTCACCTTTGAGCAACCCCATATCGGGAGTCAAGGGGTGTCTCCCCCAGTGGGGGAGGTGGCGCGAAGCGCCAGAGGGGTTGACCGACAGACCTAGTCCCCCTTGCGAGTCGAGGGCAGAGCCCTCGTCGCCGTCAGGCGAAACCTCCGCACGAAGTGCGGTACTCTGCGCGCTGGCGCGCAGTCAAAACGTCCAAAAGCGCTAAAGGGGTGTGGGTCGGGGAGACAAACGAAGTTTGTCTGAGAAACGTAAGAGTTTTCCCCCACAAGCAACATATAAAATCTAGTCGCGCCTATCCTCCGAAACAGTCCGGCGGACTGTTTCGGAAGCATAAAGCGCCTCTAAACAACAATTTATCACCCCCACAAATCCCCGACAGACTGAAATGCCCTCCGTAACCGGAGGGCACTCATATTTACTTGATCTTCTTTCCGTCGCTGAACGCGTTTCCGACTTTCTCACCGATTACACAATAAGCATTGTTTACCGGATCGAATGTGATCGGACGGAGCTTCGCCGGATCTATCTTTCCATCGGTGAGCACGCTCTCGTCAGCGCTGACGTTAACTATCTCGCCGATCATTATCATGCTGTCCTGATCGTAGCTTACGAGTCTGCACTCGACCGCCATCGGAAGTTCCTCAATTACCGGAGCGTCAATGTTTTCAGCCTTTACAGTGTGGAATCCCGCCTTCTCCAGCTTGTCCGGCTCCTTGTTTGCGGATACTATTCCAACGTAGTCGCACTCGGCAACATGCGCAGCGTCCGCCATACTTACCGTGAATGCCTTGCGCTTCAGAATATTCTTGACTGTCTTGTGACCCGCGCTCAGGCACATGGAGATCTCCTTGTCACCGCAGATCCCGCCCCAGGCTGCGTTCATTGCGTCAGGCTTTCCGTTCTCATCGTAGCTCGCGATGATAAATACCGGCTGCGGATAGGTTATCGGCTTTGCTCCAAAATTCTTTCTCATGTTATATACCTCCTGTAATTATTATAACTATACTTATCAGGGTCAGTTCCCCTGATAATTATATTATACATCTTAGAGCGCACTCTAAGTCAATACAATTTCCGTAATTTCACAATATTTTCATCTTTCTGGCCGATAACTAAGCGAACATCTCCATAAATTTCCCACCTTGAAATATGTAAGCTTTTTGTGATATACTGAATATACAGAATCCACCGCACATCATAGAAAGGACTGAAAATATGTCGAAAAATAAAAAGGTCAACGTAAAAAAACTCACCATGAGCGCCGTTATGGTCGCCCTGTCCGCCGCACTCAGCATGGTGAAAATATTTGAAATGCCGCTGGGAGGCTCTGTGACGCTCCTGAGCATGCTGCCGGTCTGCATGCTTGCAATCATGTACGGCTGCAAGTGGGGGCTGTTCTGCTCGTTTGTTTACGCGCTGTCGCAGCTTCTGTTCGGTATCGGAGCCGTTCTCGGCTGGGGACTTACGCCCGCAGCGCTGGTAGGCTGCATCACATTTGATTACATCATAGCGTTCACGGTACTGGGATTTGCCGGTCTGTTCAGAAAGCACGGAGTACCCGGCTACATCTTCGGGATCTCTCTTGCTCTTGTAATGCGCCTGGCAAGCCACGTTATAAGCGGAGTTATCTTCTTCGCAAGCTGGGCTCCAGAAGGCTGGAATCCGTTCATCTACTCGGTAAGCTACAACGGACTGTACATGCTTCCGGAAATGGCGTTCACAATCATCGGCGCAGTGTTCCTCCTCAAGGAACCGCATACCGCAAAGCTGTTCAAGGTGGAGTACCCCTCAAAACCCGCCGCAAGCGGAATTTAACACATAATTCCCGCCGAACCACTGGTCGGCGGGAATTTTTTATTTGTCGAGAAGTATCTCCATCTGGGTCTCTTTAACGAACATTCCCATTTTCTCATAAAATCGGCGGGCGTTATCGTTGCCTTCCCACACGTTCAGCGTAACATCGTAGCAGCCATTATCCCTGGCATACTGCTTCACATAGTCGAACAGCAGCGTTCCCACATGCTGGCCGCGGCAGTTCTCATCAACGCACAGGTCGTCGATGAACAGCGTGCTGAAATCCTTCATGTTGGTGCTGAACGGCTGTCGCTTCATCACGCAGAAAGCGTACCCGACTACCTCGCCGCTGTCGTCAGCCGCGACAAACACCGGGGTCTGATCGTTGTCGAATATCGCCTGGAGCTCCTCGCGTGTATATTTTGTCGTGCCTGAAATAAAGATGTCCGGGCGTATTTTCGCATGAAGCTCCAGCACCTCGCTGAGAAGTTTCAGAGTTTTATCAAGGTCGCGGGACTCCGCGCGTCTTATTGTTATCGCCATTTTGTGTACCTCGCTTTTTCTGTATTTTCTGCGTTTCGCGCGTTTTGTGTGTTGTATTAGGAATCGGTCACTTTCCGCAATACGCAATGCCGTCCACCTGGAACAGCAATCCGCCTGTTTCGCCGCCGACATGCGCAAAATTTGTCTGTATCGACTTGCGAACGGGATATCTTCCGTTAAACCGCTCTTTTATCACTTTTTCCATCACCGGGATATTCCATACATCGCGGAACAGGCAGTCCATCTGAACCACGTTTTCAAGCGTAAGCCCAGCCAGAGCCAGACGGCGTTCCATCTCGTCGAACGCACCGTTTATCTGCTCTTCGACAGTTCCGCCGACATTCCCGGCACAGTAATTCAAAAAGCAGAAATCGCCTGCACGGATCATTCCGGAATGCGCCCATTCCTCGTTTACATCGTACCTTGCTATGCCTTCCATAATCCCCTCCATGTTCATATAAAAACCTTCTGCAAGTACATTATATCACGGTTCGCTTATTGTGTCAATACGAACAAAAACCCACCCCGTTTCCGGAGTGGGTCTTGTAATTAAGCTATCGCTTTCAGATCACGATTATCTGAGTGCAGCCTGAGCAGCAGCCAGTCTAGCGATCGGAACACGGAACGGAGAGCAGGATACATAATCCAGACCGATCTCGTGGCAGAACTCAACAGATGTCGGATCGCCGCCGTGCTCACCGCAGATACCGCAGTGCATCTCGGGACGGGTCTTCTTACCCAGCTCAATAGCCATCTTCATCAGCTTGCCAACGCCAACCTGGTCGAGCTTAGCGAACGGATCGTTCTCGAAGATCTTAGCGTCATAGTAAGCGTTGAGGAACTTACCAGCGTCATCTCTGGAGAAGCCGTATGTCATCTGAGTCAGGTCGTTTGTACCGAAGCAGAAGAACTCAGCTTCCTTAGCGATGTCGTCAGCAGTCAGGGCAGCTCTCGGGATCTCGATCATGGTACCTACGGAGTACTTCAGATCAGTGCCGGAAGCAGCGATGATCTCGTCAGCAGTCTTAACAACGATGTCCTTAACGAACTTGAGCTCCTTAACCTCGCCAACCAGCGGGATCATGATCTCAGGAACGATAGTCCAGTCGGGGTGAGCCTTCTTGACGTTGATTGCAGCCTTGATAACGGCAGCAGTCTGCATCTTAGCGATCTCAGGGTAGGTAACAGCCAGACGGCAGCCACGGTGACCCATCATCGGGTTGAACTCGTGCAGGGAAGCAATGATGTTCTTGATGGTCTCAACGGACTTGCCCTGAGCCTTAGCAAGAGCCTCAATGTCAGCTTCCTCAGTAGGAACGAATTCGTGGAGAGGAGGATCAAGGAATCTGATGGTTACAGGATTGCCCTCGAGTGCTTCGTAAAGCTTCTCGAAGTCGCCCTGCTGCATCGGCTCGATCTTAGCAAGTGCTGCTTCCCTCTCTTCAACAGTGTCGGAGCAGATCATCTCGCGGAATGCTGCGATTCTGTCTGCCTCGAAGAACATGTGCTCGGTACGGCAGAGACCGATACCCTCAGCGCCCAGCTCTCTTGCCTTCTTAGCGTCAGCAGGAGTATCAGCGTTGGTTCTAACCTTGAGCTTTCTGTACTTGTCAGCCCAAGCCATTACACGGCCGAACTCGCCAGCGATGGAAGCGTCAACGGTCGGAATGATGCCATCATAGATGTTACCAGTTGTACCGTCGATGGAGATGAAGTCGCCCTCGTGGTAGGTCTTGCCTGCCAGCTCGAACTTCTTGTTCTCCTCGTCCATCTTGATGTCGCCGCAGCCGGATACGCAGCAGGTACCCATACCACGAGCAACAACGGCTGCGTGGGAGGTCATACCGCCACGAACGGTCAGGATACCCTGAGATACCTTCATACCTGTGATATCCTCAGGAGAGGTCTCCAGACGAACCAGAACTACCTTCTCGCCCTTAGCAGCCCACTTCTCAGCGTCGTCTGCTGTGAACACGATCTTACCGCAAGCAGCTCCAGGGGAAGCGCCCAGACCCTTGCCTACCGGTGTAGCAGCCTTCAGAGCCTTAGCGTCGAACTGCGGATGGAGCAGTGTATCGAGGTTTCTGGGGTCGATCATCAGAACAGCTTCCTGCTCGGTCTTGTGGCCTTCGTCAACAAGGTCGCAAGCGATCTTCAGAGCAGCCTGAGCGGTTCTCTTACCGTTACGGCACTGGAGCATGTAGAGCTTCTTGTTCTCTACGGTGAACTCCATATCCTGCATGTCGTGATAGTGGTTCTCGAGGGTGTCGCAAACCTTGATGAACTCTGCGTAAGCCTCGGGGAACTCCTTCTCCATCTGAGCGATGGGCATAGGAGTACGAACACCAGCAACAACGTCCTCGCCCTGAGCGTTGATAAGGAACTCGCCCATGAGCTTCTTCTCGCCGGTAGCAGGATCACGTGTGAATGCAACGCCGGTACCAGACTCATTGTTCAGGTTACCGAATACCATCGGCATTACGTTTACTGCGGTACCCCAGCTGTACGGGATATCGTTGTCGCGGCGGTATACGTTTGCACGGGGGTTGTCCCAAGAACGGAATACAGCCTCGATAGCGAGCTTGAGCTGCTGAACAGGGTCGGACGGGAAGTCCTCGCCGAGCTGCTTCTTGTACTCAGCCTTGAACTGCTCTGCAAGAGTCTTGAGGTCAGCAGCGGTCAGGTCGATATCGTACTGAACGCCCTTCTCAGCCTTCATCTTGTCGATGAGCTGCTCGAAGTACTTCTTACCTACTTCCATAACTACATCAGAGAACATCTGAATGAAGCGTCTGTAGGAGTCGTAAACGAATCTCTCGAACTTAGGATCGGGGTTGCCTGCGATCATAGCGTTAACAACGTCGTCGTTAAGACCGAGGTTAAGAATGGTATCCATCATACCGGGCATGGATGCGCGTGCGCCGGAACGTACGGAAACGAGGAGCGGATTCTTGAGATCGCCGAACTTCTTGCCGTTGATCTCCTCCATCTTCTTAACGCCTTCCATAGCCTGAGCCATGATCTCGTCATTGATCTTTCTGCCATCTTCGTAGTACTGAGTGCAAGCCTCGGTAGTGATGGTGAAGCCCTGGGGTACAGGCAGACCGATGCTGGTCATCTCGGCAAGGTTTGCGCCCTTACCGCCGAGGAGATTACGCATGGTCATGTCGCCTTCGCTGAACATGTAGACCCACTTGTTTGCCATTGGTATATACCTCCTGAATTTGTTTGATCGCTGAACCGCCCGTGCACGAGCAGGCACAGCGTTTTTGATTTTTTCTGACAGAGAATGCCAAATAAAAGAACACGCTCTATCACATCATTTATTATAACAGATATTCTGAAAAATTGCTAGATGTTTTTTTAAATTTTCTGAAAATTTTCGCATTTTAACGGGATTTTTTCAGACTAAATGCTCAGCAGCCCTGTTAAGAGCCTGTGCGAGGTGCTCCGGACGGAGCATTCTATGGCCGGTCTCCTCGATACACAGCCGCTGAATACGCGGGTTGAGCCGCAGGAATTCCTCGGTATCCGCCCGGGCGACCAGCTCGTCGCGCCCTGCGTAGACCGCCAGCACATCGGGGCTGTCCCAGATATCGGAGTGCCGCACTTCGTTCAGTTCCAGAAGCCGGCTGTAGAATTCATACGGAATATTCAGCTCCCGGCTCATTTTAACGTGGAATCCGCTCTGCTTTGCCGCTTCCAGCGTGAATTCCGGCTGGAACAGCCGCATGCACCGCATCAGCGAATCCGCCATGTTGACCGCCGGGACCCTCAGCGCCACCTTCCGGAACGAATTTCCGTAAAGCTCCATGCGCTTTAAAAGGAGGCACCCTCCGAAGCTGGTTCCAAATGCTGAGACCTCCCCGCCAAGCCCACGGAGCCAGCACTCCACCGCAAGGATATCGGAAAGGCAGCGTTCCGGAGTCAGCTCGCGCTCGTTTTCGGTACGCTCCCCGTGACAGGGAAGATCGGGCGCGGCGACCCTGAATCCCTTATCGCAGAGCCGCTGAGCCAGCCCCTCTATAGCGAGGCTGTCCTTGCTTCCGCCGAAACCGTGCACCGCGAGCACCGATTTCGTCGGATTTTCTCCGGTGAATAGCTTTACCGGAACAGTTCCGATGTATTTTACTTCTGTTTTCATATTTTCTCCTTTGAAAAAAGCGGAGGGCGCTGTGCCTCCGCTTTTGCTTTATTCAGTGGTGACTGCGGGTTCCCCTGAGCCGTCGTTTTTTTCCGTCTCCTTCGGCTCAGCGGAGGTATCCTCGGCTTCTGCCATAGCTCCCTTACCGTCCTGCTCCGCCTGTTCGGAGTCAGCCTTATCAGCCTCATCAGCCGTTTCGGTATTCGCAGGCTCAGCGGCAGAATTTCCGCTGTGCTCGGCGGAGTGAGCGTCAAGACGTGCCTGCTGCTGTGCCGCGGCGCGCTCCTTCTTGCGGCGGATATCCTCAAGGTCGGAGTACCACAGCTTCTCGAAATCAGCGATAGGCATAGGCTTCGCGAAATAGTAGCCCTGAACCATCGCGCAGTGTATCTCGGTCAGGAACTCCACCTGCTCGCGGGTCTCGACGCCTTCGGATATTACGTCCATATCAAGGTTGTTCGCGAGATCGACGACCGTGGAAATTACCGCCCTGCCCTTCTGGGTGTTCATCGTGTCGCTGAAGAACTCCTTGTCGATCTTTACAACGTCGACCGGCATATCCTTGAGCATGTTCAGCGAGGAATAACCGGAACCGAAGTCGTCCAGCGACAGCTTGAAGCCTATCTCATGCAACTTGTGCATTATCTTGAGCAGCTTCTCGGCGTTTTCGGTGAATACGCTCTCGGTAAGCTCCAGCTCGATGTACTCATACGGAATATCGTACTTATCGACTATCTCGCGCAGGCGCCAGATATAGTCGTCGTAATTAAGGTGGAGTCTCGACTGGTTAACGGAAATTACCACCGGCTTTTTTCCGTCGTCTATCCAACGGCGCATGCAGCGGCAGACTTCTTCGAGAATGAAGAAATCCAGCTCGACTACGAAGCCGTTTTTCTCGGCTATCGGAATGAAATCCCCGGGGGAAATGAACCCGAAATCCGGGCTGTTCCAGCGGATAAGAGCTTCCGCGCCTTCGATGTTGCGTGAACGCAGCCCGTATTTAGGCTGGAGGTAGCACTGGAACTCGCGGCGCTGGAGCGCTCCCGGCATAATGCTTTCGTAATCCTTCTCGCGTAGTGCACGGTCCCTGATAGAGCCGTCGTAGAACGCGATGGAGGAGAAATGCGTACCCTTGAGCGTGCTCTTTGCGATCTTGCAGCGGTCGATAGCGGCGTTGATGTCCACCTCGCCGTGCTTGCTCTCATGAACGCACTGATTCAGTCGGCAGATACCCGCGCTGAATACGACAGGGTACTTTACGAAAAGGCTGTTGCGGCGCATGAACTCGTTGAATATCTCGCTTATGCGCCCGTTAAGCTCGATATCTGTCGCATTGTGTATGGTCAGCACGAAGTTATCGTCCGCCATGCGCGCGAAAACCTCATCGTGATCAAGATGATCGGAGATGGTCTTGTAGAGGCGTTCCAGCATGCGGTTGCCCTCCTCGTAGCCGAGGCGGTCGTTGACATACTTGAACTTGTCGATATCGAACAGCGCGATAGCCCAGCCCTCCGGGTTGGAGCGCTTGAGCAGCTTCTTAGTATCCTCGAAATACTTCGCCCTGCTTCTGCCGCCGGTGAGCGGGTCTACGTCAGCAACCCTGCGTGAGCGGAACGAGGACACGCAGACGACAACGAACACCGCCGCAAGTACCACAAGAATACCGCTGATCACCCACACAAGGTATTTCTCAACGAACTCATTGGCAGCGGAATGATTTCCGCCGCTGATATAAGCATAGGTATATACTCCCGAGCTGTTTGAATTCATGCCGCTGATGATCTTTCCGAATATTCCCGACAGCTCCGGCAGGTCAGAGCTGAATGCAAGGCACTCAGCATGTATCGCGGGGCTGACGTCTATGATGTCGAGACCGTCGTAGCCGCGGTCGAGGTAGTACAGCATTTCATATGCGCCGGCGAATGCAACGTCGGCTTCGCCGTTCTGAACCGCGTCAAGGCACTTCTTCTCGGTGTCGAAATGAAGTATCTGCGCGCCGGGATATATCTCAGAAATGTACTTTGAGATATCATCACCGATTGCGGGGATCGCTATCATAGAATGCGCGCCGACGGAAGAGCCTGCCTTTCCGACAGCGGCAATAGGCACCTTAGTGTAGGGGCGTGATATTTTCAGTCCCTGATACTTCAACATGCTGTTGGAATTCACGCCGCCGCATATTATCTGCGCGGAGCCGTTATTTATCGCTGTCACGCAGTCCCCGAGGGAGTCGCAGCCTATCACCTTTATCTCCAGACCTGTTGCGTCGGAGATCATTTTCAGGAATTTGTCCGTGGGGCCGATTATGGAATCAGTGCTGCTTTCCAGCCGGTCCACAACAGCCGCCTGGCGGTTATAAGCAACGGTTATCACCGGGTTCTTTTCAATGAAGTGCTTCTCGGCTTCGGTGAACGCATAACGCTGTGCGCCGTACTTCGTGACATATTTCTCATATATGTCGGATGTGAACTCCGGGTCGCTCATGATAACGCTTGCAACGGCTGTGTCCAGCGCGCTTATCAGCGTCTCGTTCGCTGAGGAGGTCATGAAGTAGCAGTCCTCGGTGGCTACCTGGCATGCTACAAGCTCATCGCCCCAGATACGGTAGCAGTCCTTGGCAACGGCGTCTATCTTGCCGGATTCGAAGTCGTTTTTCATCTGCGACTCGGAATCGTACCCGACAAACTCCGCCTTGCGGACGTCAGCGCCGATGAACGCTCCGTTTATGAAATACTTGCTGTAATCTTCCTTTAAATAACCAATTCGGCAGCCTTTCAGCGCTTCGTAATCCTGGAACGATATGTCGCTGTCAGCCGGAATATATATCGCGGTGTACTTTGTTGTGAGCGGAAGGTTCGTGAGGGTCAGCCGGAGGGGCTCGGCGGGTTCTGCCGCGGAGGTCATGCCCTGCCATGCGTTAAGCTCCTTTGAGCTTACGCAGGGGATAACGTCGACCTCTCCCTTTGCTATCTTTGAAGCCAGCTCAGGCGCAGTGCCCTCCACGAAGGTGAAGGTCAGGTCAGAGCGCTTCTGTATTTCTCTCAGGAAATCGAAGGCGAAGCCGGTGTAGCTCCCTCCCACGGCGGAAATGCCGTAATCAGCGTTAACGCCGACAACTACCGTGTTTCCGGTGTCGGCAGCGTAAACGGCGTAAGCCCCGGCGGGAATGAACATCAGCGCCATCATCAGCGCTGCCGCCAACGCTGCGGCTTTCTTCAAACACTTCCTTATCATGAAGCACCTCCGATATATGATGCGGTGGATTTACTAACATTATTGTCAAAATATTACCGCGTAAACGCCAAAAAAAGGCAATAAAACAAATCGAACCAAAGATATTATACCAAATTGTTTCGTTAATTGCAAGGGCTTTGTAAAAGTTTTTCATAGAAAGGCAATAAAATATAAAATAAATTGTAGAATTTGCACAAGAAACTTGACATAGGGTTACAAATGTGATATACTGTATTTGCACACTTTTAGAGATTTTAGCTAATTTCTCAGTTGTTTACGACATGCTTTATATGCAAAACATCTTGTGAATTGCACGCATCTCTTATTTAAAACCTAAGGAGAACTGCTTTATGAACTGGTTTGAAAACGCTGTATTCTATCACATCTACCCCATCGGATACTTCGGCTGCCCCAGGCAGAACGATTTCACGTCTGAACCGACCCACAAGATACTCCGTGTCATCGACGATATCCCGCATATAAAGGAACTTGGCTGCAACGCCGTATACTTCGGGCCGGTATTTGAATCCTCCGCGCACGGCTACGACACCGCTGATTACACCAAAATAGACCGACGCCTCGGCACAAACGAGGATTTCAAGAAGGTCTGCGACGCGCTCCACGAAAACGGTATCAGGGTCGTTCTGGACGGCGTGTTCAACCATGTCGGCCGCGACTTCTGGGCTTTCAGGGACGTCCGCGAGAACAAGCTCGGCAGCGCGAAGAAGGACTGGTTCCATGTGCGCGAGGGCAACGACGGCTACAACGACGGCTTCTGGTACGAAGGCTGGGAGGGTCACTACGAGCTGGTAAAGCTCAACCTCTACAACCCCGAGGTAAAGCAGTACCTCAAGGACTGCATAACCGGCTGGAAGAAGGAATTCGGGATAGACGGCCTGCGCATTGACGTAGCGTACTGCCTCGACCTGAACTTCCTCAAGGAGCTGCACGGTCACTGCAAGTGGCTCGCCGAGGATTTCTTCCTGCTTGGCGAGACCCTCCACGGCGACTACAACAAGTGGATGAACCCCGAAATGCTCGACAGCGTTACCAACTACGAGTGCTACAAGGGTCTGTTCTCCAGCTTCAACGACATGAACATGTTCGAGATAGCGCACTCGATAAACCGCCAGTTCGGAAGCGAAAACTGGTGCCTTTACAGAGGAAAGCACCTTTACACCTTCGTTGACAACCACGACGTCAACCGCATAGCCTCCATGCTGAAAACAAAGGAGCACCTGCCGGACATCTACACGCTGATGTTCATGATGCCGGGAATCCCCGCAGTATACTACGGAAGCGAATTCGGCGTGCTAGGCGACAAGAACAACGGCGGCGACGACCAGCTCCGCCCCGAGTTCGACCTCGAAAAGATGAAGTCCGAGGGTATCCGCGACCTGACCGCGCACATAAAGGCGCTCGCCGAGATACAGAAGAATCACCCGGCGGCTTCCCAGGGCGACTACAAGCAGGTGCAGCTCACCAACAGGCAGTACGCGTTCTCGCGCAGCGCCGAGGGCGAGACCCTGCTGACCGTCATCAACGCGGACGCAAATCCGTTTACATTCAACCTCAATGCCTCCGGCGCTAAGGAGGATCTCCTCACCGGAGAAACAATGGAGCTTGGCGGGCTGACTCTCCCGGGCTTCACAAGCGCAGTTTTCAAGCTGTAAAACGA
Organism: uncultured Clostridia bacterium; assembly: GCA_945923775.1. Classification (GTDB taxonomy): domain Bacteria; phylum Bacillota; class Clostridia; order Oscillospirales; family Ruminococcaceae; genus CAG-115. The sequence goes on from CAMELR010000007.1 coordinate 36,834, forward strand.
CAGAATTCCTAGCAATACCGCCGGCAAGACCATCATAGGACACCTTCCGGCGGTATTTTTCTACATGTTTATCGTGACACGAAAGAGGTGCGTTATGAAAAAGGCTCTGCCTGTTATCCTGCTTATCCTCGGCGGCATACTGACCTGCGGTGCGGGTGCTTTCGTCTGCACTTACCTGCTGACATTTATAGGAAGCATATACCGATGGGTACCATGTGTTCTGCTTGCCGCGCATGTCACCGGAGCGGTATTCCTGCAGAGACTGTATCAGCGGCGCGGCTGGCTGAACAAATGGCAGTTCTGGCTCTGCGCGGGGCTTCCAAGCGCGCTTGCAGGAGCGTTTTCACTGATACTGTTCTTCGTGCTCATGGCGCACGGGTTTTTTTCCGGATTTTTCGGCGGGTTCGGCGAGCTTGTCACGGCGTTTTACATGTTCGTATATTCCGGCGCGTTCTTCGTGGTTCTGGGGATTGTCCTGCTGATAATGCATGCGTTATCCCGGAAAATATTGAGGTAATTTGTCGAAAAATGCTTGAATCGGACGTATTTTGTGTTATAATGTAGAAAGGTACAGCCATGAAGCGAATAATACCGATAATTCTGCTTATCCTCGCGAATACCGCGCTGATGTTCCTGATGTACGTCATAACTGCAATGTCTCTGCTGACGGTGGTCGCCATGCCGCTTTCAGTAGCGCTGTTCGCCGGCCACGTCTGGGCGGCGGCTGTGGTGCAGAAACGCTTCGAGAAGCGCGGCTGGCTGGGCAAGCCGGCTTTCCTGATATGCGCGTGCGCTCCCGGCATAGCGCTGACCGCACTGCTGTCCGTCAGAATGTTCTCCGCAGACGACGGCTCCGGACTGGGCGCTGTCGCGCTGTATATCATTATTTACGCCGCGGCATTCACGGCGGCGCTCGGAATAGTCATGCTGACAAGATACGGTCGCTCACGCCGATAGCATGGCTGAATAAATCAAACAAAACAGGAGTGATACTATGAAACCCTCAACAATAGAAGTCTGGCTGTGGCTTCTGCTTGTGATGTGTCCGTATAACCGCAAAACCACTGAGCTTCTGGAGCACTTCGATTCTGCCGAGGAACTCGCCTGTGCGATCCGCGATGGCAACTGCCCCGGGCTTTCCGAGGCCGAGAAACAGCGCGCACGCAATATCCGCAGCCGCGAAGTCAGCCAGATCATGCAAGAATGCGCACAGAACGGCATTCGAATCATCACTCTTGACGACCCGGAATACCCTACCCTGCTGAAAAACATCTACTCGCCGCCTATCGTGCTTTTCGTACGCGGTTCGCTCATGTGCCTCGAAAACGAGGTTTCCCTCGCCGTGGTAGGTCCCCGGCACCCATCGGACTACGCCCGCCGAGCCGCCCGAATGCTGTGCGGCAATCTTGCGCGGCTCGGAACTGTGCTGGTGAGCGGTCTGGCGGTGGGGATCGACGCCGTAGCGCACTCCTGCGCTGTGGAGCATGGAACTCCCACCATCGGAGTTCTCGCCTGCGGCCAGCTCGTGAACTACCCCGCCGAGAACGAGGAGCTGAAACGCCGTATCGTTGCCGGAGGCGGCGCGGTCATCTCCGAGCTTCTCCCGCACGCCGGCGTTGAGGGAAGGTACTTCCACCAGCGCAACCGCATGATATCCGGACTTGGACTCGGCACCCTCGTTGTGGAAGCCTCCACGCGCAGCGGCTGCCTTATCACTGCAAATCACGCCATCGAGCAGGGTCGCGACCTGTTCTGCGTACCTCCGGGGGATATCACCCGGGAAAGCTGCGCAGGAGTTGTGCAGTTCCTGCGCGACGGCGCTATCCCGGTGTTCGACTACCTCGATATCGTCAACGAGTACATGTATCACTTCCTGAGCAAAATACACGGCGAACCCGGAACTGGCACGCAGCAGTCCGCCGAGAGGACTCCGCGTCCTAAGCCGGAACGCGCGGCACCAAGCATGAGACCTCCGGAAGCTCCCGCGCAGGCAGCTCCAGAAACAGTGCAGGAACCCGCCCAGGAAGAACCTCCGAAACGGCAGGTTCCGCAGGAAATCTACGCCGAACTCAACGAGGTGCAGTCAAAGCTGTTGAAGCTGATCGAGAAATCTCCGCTTTCAGTCGACGAACTTGTAGACAAGACCGGACTTCCCTACGCCCAAACCGTGGAAGCGCTCACGGAGCTTGAGATACTCGGACACATTCAGCTTGAGCCAAACGGGAAATACTCCCTGACTTAATAATCCGGAATGCAAAAGCGGCTGTTATCAACAGCCGCTTTATTATTTACACTGATCATGCAGAAATCTGCTGAACCGATATCCCTCCTGCGGATATAGTCACAACAGAATGCGACAGGCTCGACGACCTGAGCGGTTCGGCAAGATTATCTGATGAAAGATCCCGGAAAGCCAGCCACTCCCGAAGGCGGTCCAGTGAAGCCGGAGAAGCCGCGCTGAAACTGTCCGCGCCGCAGATGACCCGTGCCGCTCCGCCCAGCCCGACCAGCCTCCTTGCAAGCGCCAGCGCCTGCTCCATGCAGGTATCGTCAGAGCCTGGAGCTATCACGATATCCGTGCTCTGCGCGGAGGTGTTCTCATCGCGGCGCACCATCAGCGTGCGCTTCTTGGCTGAGAGCTTGTAATTTATGCGGTTGAGCGGGTCTCCGGGTTCGTAGCTGCGGTGCTCGTACCCCGGGAACCCTCCCGAAACCGAGCCTTCCTCGGCTTCCTCGTCGTTGTCGGACGGAAGCGCGCTCGGAAGCACCTCCGGTCCCGTATACTCCACGATATCCGGAAGCACCGCCGCCGCGCCGCTCTCCGGAATAATGTCCGACCTGTAAGTTATAAGCCCCAGGCTGTCGCGGAGTATCACATCTTCTATACTGAGCCTGTTAAGGCCACAGTACTCCGCAGGCATGGAGATCTCCACGCGGCACGTTCTTCCGATAAGGTCACAGCGCGCTGTAAAAGGTTTCCCCATGAAGTCTCCGTTTACCGTGATATGCGGCAGAATGCAGAATCCCTTCGCGTGGAACACCAGTTCCGCTTTCACTGTATCGCCCTTGCGGTACAGTCCGGAAAAGCTGCTGCACTCCACCGTAAAATGCTTGTGCGACACCGCGAAAACCACCGTGGACGCCACGATACCCGCCGCGATAATGTAGATCATTCCCCAGCCCGCTTCGCCGTTGATGAAGATAAGCAGCATCGCTGAAAACAAAAGCGCCTGGACATACCCGAAAATGCTCAGCCGGAGCCGTTTGTTCACGTTCACTTTCCGAGCCTCCTTCTGCGCCTGCGAAGCGCCTTCAGATACTTCAGCAAAGCCTTCGGATCAACACCTGAGATGTTCCCGCCGGAGTACATCAGCTCATCGGCGGCACTGCATATAGCGCCGGATTCCTGCGGCATTCCGAGGCGGTCGGTAAGCAGCCGCCTTACCTCTCCGGACGACATGCATTCTTCATCTGATCCGGACAGCCCCGCGGCGAGCCTTCGCGTATAGACGTACACTCCGCGCACTTTGCTTTCAGTGCTCCTCAGCGGATAGAAAAGGTTGAATCCCGCCCAGGCAAGCGGCTTCCTCAGCAGGAACACCGCGAGTATCACCGCCGCAGCCACCGCAACCGCGAACACCCAGTCCGGCATTTTGCCGCCGTCCTCTGCAAGGGCGGCGTAGCGTGTTCCATCAAGGGCTATCCAGCCTCCGCCGGGTATGTAGACCTCCGTCCAGGCGTGAGCCTGCGAGCCGGTAATATCGTACGCTCCGGTGATCTCGTTGTAGGCGCTCTGCGGCATCGCGAAGCCCTCGCAATACCGTGCAGGAAGCCCCGCCGCCCTTGCAAGCAGCGTCAGCGCGGAAGCGTAGTCGCTGCATATTCCGCGCTTGCTTTCAAACAGGAAATAGTTCGGGGTATGCTCCGCCGGAGCATAGGAAAGGTCATATACGAAGCCGTCGTCGCCGAACCACTTTTCAAGCGCCTCCGCCTTGTCGTAGTCGTTGGTAAGTCCAGCGGTTATCTCATCTGCAAGCGCCTGTATCTCCGGAGTTATACCGGTATCCCCGACCGTTTTCCGATACGTCTGCGCGTCCATATACTGCGCCCTGAGCGCGGAAGATCTGTACGTAGTGAAGGAGCTGTCGAGCAGCCCGAGGAACGTTTTCTTATCCATTCTGCGCAGGAATTCCGCATTCGGAGCCGGATTCGTGCAGCGCAGGACATACGACGTACCGTCCGGCATGGGACGTTCAGAGAAGCAGTCTCCGCGGGGCGTCATGTAGGTCCTGCCGCACTCGTCTGGTATCGACATCATATAGGTGGTCTCCGGGTGGAGTATCACGTAGGTCTGAACCTCTCCGCGCAGGTAGATTATCATTTTGTAGTTTTCAAGATCGGAATCCGGCAGGCCTTCCGTAAGATAACTGTAATCCCCGTCTACCATATCCGGATAGTAAACCATATCCTCCAGCAGGCGCTGGGCATTGCATAAATCCGCGTTGTACTCCCAGCCGGCTTCTCCGTTGTTAAAATCGTCGAGCGCCGTCCAGCCGTCCTCGTCATACTGGTCGAACACCCAGCGCTTGAGAAGCTGCGGTTTTTCCGTCACCACTGAAAACAGTATTTTGTCCGGCTGCTGATTGTTTCCCGTGTTCACTGAGGAGCGTATCGCGAAGTTCTGCGAAAGTCCCGCGTTGATGTTGTAGCCGCCGGTCTGCGGAACCATTTTGTTGAGGTAGTCCTCCAGCGGAGTTTCCGTGCTTTTCGGGAGCACCGCCGCCGCGAGGGTCATCAGCAGGGACGCGGTGCAGGACAGCAGGGCGCGGCGCAGGCGCGTGTGCTTTCCCTCGAAGTTCTTGACTCCCGGGAAGCACGGCACGGAGAGGTTCGCCGAAGCGAAGATGAAGCACCCGGTCATTATCAGCATGAAATACACCGGAAGCTCCCGCATAGTCCTGGACGAAAGTATCAGCGGGATAAAGCTGAGGAGCAGCAGGAAGCACGGCCGCGGGCTGTCCACCGAGAAATAGAACCCGATAAATCCGATTATTGACGAAAACATGAATATCGAAGCAGCCGCGAAAACTATGTCAAAATTCGCCGAGGCAGTAAACAGGAAATTCATGAATCCGCCGTCTGCATTCTCATGCCGCCCCGCGATGGTGCCGATCACACACGACCCTACGATCTGCAGCAGGACGCACACCGTGATCCACAACGGCTTTTTCCTCAGGCAGTAGAACAGCATGAATATACCCGCCGTAAGCGCCGCCATTATCAGCGCGCAGGGCAGGAACTGGCTGCGGCACAGCGTGTACATCAGCGCGGCGCACACCGAGACAAGATAGCATATTATCGGAACCGGAGAGGCTCCATCATATCTGACGCGTGTTTTTGAAGTCATTTTAAAAATTTATATCGTCGCTGCGAATATCTGACCGGGTTTCCGGACAGCGGCAGCGGGCGCTTTCGCGCTCATTTGAAGTAGGAATACAGCCGGCAAAGCATCATGCCGTTATAGAGCTTGCGGTTTTTGTCCGCCTTCTGCCCGAAGATGGTCTCGAATTCCTCGTCGGGCGTGATGATATAGAGCTGCGAGCCGTTCAGCGGAAGCAGCCTTTCCCCCATCGCGCGGTATATCTCCCTCGCCTGCTCCACCTCGAGCATACGCTCGCCGTAGGGCGGGTTGGTAATTATTTTGAGTTCGTCTGCGGGCGGGGTGTAATCCCGGATATCGCGGCGCTCGGCGGTGATGCTGAGCTGCGGCGCGGCTTTCTTCGCGTTGGACAGCGTGAGCGATACGCACTCGCCGTCGATATCGTAGCCGAACGCCCGGAACTTCGCGTCGCGCTTTATCGCGTCCGCCGCCTCAGAGCGAGCCGCCCTCCACGCCTTGTCAGATACGAAGCCGAGGCGCTCCGCCGCAAAGCTGCGGTTGAGTCCCGGGGCGATATTCAGCGCCTTCAGCCCGGCTTCTATCAGCAGTGTTCCCGAGCCGCAGAACGGATCGCACACCGTGTCGTTCTCGCGGATACGCGCGAGGTCGACGATCCCCGCCGCCAGCGTTTCCTTGATGGGGGCAGCGTTGGATTCCCGGCGATAGCCGCGCTTGTGAAGCCCTACGCCACTGGTGTCCAGCATGAGCGTTACCTCGTCTTTCATGATGGAGAAGCGTATCTGGGCTGTCGCGCCGCTCTCAGGCATGGTCTGCAATCCGTAGGCCTTGCAGAGGTTCACCGCCATCGCCTTCTTCACGATCTTCTGGCAGGCGGGAATGCTCTTCAGCACCGAATTCAGCGAGTGACCCGTGTTCGGAAATGCGTCGTATCTTCCGATGTACTCCGACAGCGGGAGCGCGCGTATCCCCTCGAACAGCTCGTCGAACGTCTTGGCGCGGAACTGTCCCAGAACTATGCACACTCTCTCCGCAGTGGAAAGGCAGATGTTAGCCTTGGCGCAGAGCTCCGGCGAGCCGCTGAACGCGACCTTTCCGTCAGATACGGCGATGTCCTCGCCGCCTATCTTCTTTACCTCGAAGGAAAGGGTCTTTTCTATGCCGAAATGGCAGGGTGCGATGTATCTGTAATTTGTCATGTTTATTCTCCGTTTTTTGCATGGATAAGCTGAATTTGTATACTTTATATTATATCAAAAAAAAACTGTAAAGTCAACAAAAACACTTGATTTTTATTGTGGCATGCATTATAATATCCCCAAGGGAGGGATCATTAATGAAAAAGCGCATTCTGATACTCGCTTCGGCGCTGCTGCTTACTGGCTGTTCCGGGAATACTCCGTCAGATAACGCGCCGGACGTATCTAACGTATCCAACGTATCCAACATACCCAGCGAATCAAGCCAGGGAACGCCGGGCGCCGAGCAGTCCGGGAACGTCCAGACTGCGGAAGCGGCAACCGAGGAGATAACAATCGGCTATGTGACCTGCGAGGCTCCTGACGTCAACGGCGAGCCAGTCATAGCGGACAACAACAGCACATTCTACAGATACGCCGGAAAACGCTGGTGGGTGGACTATTCAGAGCCCGCAGCGGAATTCGTCCTGCGCGACGGGAAATACTCACCGTTCTTCGACTACGAACACGACCCCGCCGCAAGCGCCGGTCTGGAACAGGGCTTCGCGATATACCAGACCGTGGAGAGCTTCAACGAAGGCGGCTGGAAATACATCGGCACCATTAAGTTAGACGGCCGGGACAACCAAAGGCATTTCTATATTTCCCCGGACGGCGGGACTATACTCCAGTTTTTAGAGGACGACGGCTACGCGGAAGTCTCAGAAGATGAGAAGCTGTTTACAGTTGGTATTCTGACCGCGTCCGTAGTATAAATGATTCAGCGGCGGTGCATGTTGCACCGCTGTTTTTTGTGAAACATGCACATGTTTTGCAATGAAATTTCGTTTTGTTTAATCAAAATCAACAGCTTGCCCGAAAATCTGTTGCAAAAAAAATAAATATAAGGTATAATAGAAATAGGCATAATCGGTGCGGCCCGAGCAGGAAACTAGTTCCTGACATTATATAGAAATGCCGTGCCGCGAAAGGAGAAATCTAAAAATGGCAATCAAACTCAACGACAGATATTTAAGCAGCTTCGTTGCAGAGCATGAGCTTACCGCCATCGCTCCCGCAGTAAAGGCAGCGCACGACCAGCTCGTTAACAGAAACGGTCTGGGCAGCGACTTCCTCGGCTGGATCGACCTCCCGGTCGACTACGACAAGGAAGAATTCGCACGCATCAAGCAGGCTGCCGCAAAGATCAAGAAGGACAGCGATGTTCTCATCGTTATCGGCATCGGCGGTTCTTACCTCGGCGCAAGAGCAGTTATCGAGGCTATCAAGTCCTCCCTCTACAACAGCCTGAAGAAGGACACACCCGACATCTATTTCATCGGCAACTCCATCAGCCCGACATACCTCAGCGAAGTAGTTTCCCTCGTTGAAGGAAAGGACTTCTCTGTAAATATCATCTCCAAGTCCGGCACCACCACTGAGCCGGCTCTCGCATTCCGCGTATTCCGCGACATGCTGGTAGAGAAGTACGGCGAAGAAGGCGCAAAGGGACGTATCTACGCTACCACAGATAAGGCAAAGGGCACCCTCAAGGAGCTCTCCGACAAGAAGGGCTACGAGACCTTCGTAGTTCCGGACGACGTAGGCGGCAGATTCTCCGTTCTGACCGCAGTAGGCCTTCTCCCCATCGCATGCGCAGGCTGCGATATCGACGCACTCATGAAGGGCGCTGCTGACGCACGCACCGCTTACGCTGACTGCGACCTCGAGAAGAACGACTGCTACAAGTACGCAGCGCTCCGCAATATCCTCTACCGCAAGGGCAAGAGCGTTGAAATGCTCATCTCTTACGAGCCGAGCTTCGCAATGATGAACGAGTGGTACAAGCAGCTCTTCGGCGAGAGTGAAGGCAAGGACAACAAGGGTATCTACCCGTCCTCCGCTGTATTCTCCACAGACCTGCACTCCCTCGGTCAGTTCATTCAGGACGGTTCCCGCGTAATGTTCGAGACCGTTATGCAGTTTGCAAAGCCCCAGAAGGAGTTCTTCCTCAAGGACGACCCCACCAACGTTGACGGTCTGAACTTCCTTTCCAACCAGAACATGTCCGTTGTAAACCGCAAGGCTTACGAGGGCACTGTTATCGCACACACCGAGGGCGGCGTTCCCAACATCGTTCTCGAAGCTCCCGAGCTCAACGAGTACGAGCTTGGCTACATCATCTACTTCTTCGAGAAGGCTTGCGCTGTCAGCGGCTACCTGCTCGGTGTAAATCCGTTCAACCAGCCCGGCGTTGAGAGCTACAAGAAGAACATGTTCGCGCTCCTCGGCAAGCCCGGCTACGAAGCTCAGAAGGCAGAGCTCGAAGCTAAGCTCGGTCTCTGATCCAACAAAGGCAAAAATGGAGAGATCCGCGATCTAGCGGCGCTTTCCTCGCAATAATACAACACTATTCATGGAGGTTTACTATGATTAAGCTTATCACAGGCAAGAGAGGCACCGGCAAGACCAAGATCCTTATCGACGCTATCCACGAGGCAGAGAACAAGTCCAACGGCAACGTTGTTGCTATCCAGAAGGGCTCTTCCCTCAACACCGACATCACCCCGAAGGTTCGCCTTATCAACATCGAGGACTACGCAGTAGAGGGTGTTGACGCATTTTACGGCTTCGTTTCCGGCATTCTGGCTTCCGACTACGACTGCACAGATCTGTTCGTTGACGCTACACTCAAGATCACCGGCAGAGACTACGCTAAGGTTGGCGAGCTGTTCGAGAAGCTGGATAAGATCTCCGGCGACACCGTTATCACCTGCACTATTTCCGCTGATAACTCCGAGCTGCCCGAGTCTATGAAGAAGTTCATCGTTTAATTTCTGGCTGACTTTTTCAGGCTGGCGCCGGGCTGAAACGCTCCGCGCCAGCCTGATGATTTTAGTCAATAATTCCGTTTTGGACGAGCAATTCGGGTGCAAAAGTGACTATTTCGACAAAACCCGGAATATTTTTTGTAAAATGTCCGAAAACCCTTGACAAAACGGATTTCGCATGTTATAATATTATGCGTGACTGTAAAAGGGTTCATTATATGAACCCTTAGGAAAAGAAATGTTATATTAAGGGGGTGCAATAATGGCAGTTCCGAAGAGAAAGGTATCCCGCGCAAGACGCGACAAGAGACGTTCACAGGTATGGAAGTTATCTGCACCGTCCTTCTCTCGCTGCAAGCAGTGCGGTGAGCTCAAGCTCGCTCACAGAGTATGCGGCAATTGCGGTTATTACAATGATAAGGTCGTTATCGCTAAGGAAGCATAATTTGCCTTCATTCAGTAACTAAACACAAGTTTACGGGAAGTCCCTCCGGTTCAGCCGGGGGGATTTTTGCTGATTCTAAACAATTTAAGAGTTATCGTCAAATATACATATAATTCCTTGAAAATACCGCTGAAATATGCTATACTATAGTTATATGGTTTAAAAACTGAGAACAGGAGAAATAATATGCAGGTAGTAGCAATAGTAGGACGCCCGAACGTGGGAAAGTCCACACTTTTCAATAAGCTGGTGGGTCAGCGCCTGTCCATCGTGGACGACAAGCCCGGCGTTACCCGCGACCGTATCTACAGCCGCTGCGAGTGGCTCGGCAAGGAGTTCATGCTCATCGACACCGGCGGTATTGAGCCAAAGACCGACGACGTCATCCTCGCGCAGATGAGGGAGCAGGCAATGCTCGCAGTGGAGCGCGCCGACGCAATCATATTCGTCACCGATATCACCACCGGAGTCACCGCCAACGACAGCGACGTAGCCTCCATGCTGATAAAGAGCGGCAAGCCGGTAGTCCTCGCCGTAAACAAGGTGGACGGCATCGGCACTCCGCCTCCGGAAATATACGAGTTCTACAACCTCGGTCTCGGCGACCCGATACCGGTTTCCTCCGTGCACGGACACGGCACCGGTGACCTCCTGGAAGCCGTTTTCGAGAACCTCCCGCCGGAGGAGCCGGACGAATACGACGCTGACGCCATCAAAGTAGCCGTCATCGGCAAGCCGAACGTCGGAAAGTCCTCGCTCATCAACCAGATAGCCGGCGAGGAGCGCTCCATCGTCTCCGACATTGCCGGAACCACCCGCGACGCGATAGACACCGAGATACAGCGCGGCGAGGATAAGTTCATCTTCATCGACACCGCCGGAATGCGCCGCAAGGCTAAGGTCATCGAGAATATTGAGCATTTCAGCGTTCTGCGCGCCCTCATGGCAGTCGACCGCGCCGACGTCTGCGTTATCGTCATCGACGCGACGGTAGGCTTCACCGAGCAGGACAGCAAGGTCGCAGGCTACGCCCACGACAAGGGCAAGGCGTGCGTAATCGCCGTAAACAAGTGGGACGCAGTCGAGGACAAGACCGACCGCACTATGGACGATTTCCGCAAGAAACTGGAGATAGACTTCTCGTTCATGTCCTACGCGCCGTTCGTGTTCATTTCCGCAAAGACCGGTCAGCGCATAGACAAGCTGTTCGAGCTGATAAAGTTCGTACACGAGCAGCACTGCATGCGTATCTCCACCGGCGTGCTCAACGATATGCTGAACTACGCGACCTCCCGCGTTCAGCCGCCGTCAGACAAGGGCAAGCGCCTGAAGATCTACTACATGACCCAGGCTTCCGTATGCCCGCCTAATTTCGTTATCTTCTGCAACAGCCGCGAGCTGTTCCACTACTCGTATCAGCGCTACATCGAGAATCAGCTCCGCGAGACCTTCGGACTGACTGCAACGCCGATCAAGCTGACCATTCGTGAAAGAGGAGAATAATGAAGCAGATCCTGTCGGATTTCATACGCCGCCGCACCGGAATGCTGATAAAATGCGCGCTCATCGCCGTGGGATTCGCTGCTGCGGCGTGGATCCCGCTGATGTTTTCCGGCGGCTGGGCGGACTGGTTCAGGCTCGTCTGGACTATAGGAGCCATCGTGGTCTCCGCCGCCGTGGCTTCACTGCTGGTTAAGGCGTTCGTAGATATCTTCGGAGTGGCAAGGTGCCGTCTGGAGGAGCAGCTCAGCAATATGCCGGAAGCCGAACGCGAAGGCGTTATATCCGCCTACCCGTCGGCAAAGACCCTCGGGGAGCGCTGGTTCATGCCGGAGCATATACTGTTCTATACGGCGCGCAGGGCGCTCCTGCTGCGCTACGACGCAATAAAAATGATAACCCTGAAAAATGACGGCGACCTGCTGCTGGTGACTTCCTCCGGCGACATAACCATGCCGGTAAAACCCAGGGAAAACGCCGGGGTGCTGTACGCGGTGCTTCGCAGCAAGAATCCGGAGATAAAGCCCGGAACCGCTGAGACCGGAGAAAAAGAGACCGCGCCGAATTGACCCGCGTCTCCAAAAAACCGAAAGGACATAACACACAATGATGTGGCTTTGTTATATAATCATGATCGTCGTTCCCTATCTTCTGGGCGGCGTTAATACATCAATAATCGTCACCAAGCTGAAAACGGGCAAGGATATCCGCACGATGGGAAGCGGCAACGCCGGACTCACCAACACCCTGCGCACACAGGGCAAGGCGGTTGCCGGGATAGTACTTCTCGGCGACGTTGCAAAGGCGGTCCTCGCGATATGGGCGGTCAGGCTCGCATTCCAGTTCATCGGCGGCGTTGACACCACCGTGCTCGAAAACGGCATGAACTGGGTAGGATACATGGCTGGTTTCATGGCTGTAGTCGGCCATGTGTTCCCCGTTTACTACGGGTTCAGGGGAGGAAAGGGCGTTCTCGCCGCTATCTCCGCTATTTTCACGCTGGACTGGCGCACCGGCTGCGTACTGCTCGCCGTGTTTATAATCATCGTGGCAATTACACGCTACGTTTCTCTCGGAAGCTGCATCGCTTCCTCGCTGTACGGCTTCGGCACGCTCGGATTCGTGTACTTCATGGACGGCGACCCCGCCGGTATCGTCTGCACATTCATCGCATTCTTCACCGCCGCGCTCGTTATCTATATGCACCGCGGAAATATAAAGCGCCTTGCCACTCACACTGAGAAGAAGCTCGGCGAAAAAGCAAAGTAAATTTCGGAGGCTGTCACAATGGCAAAGATCACTATTCTGGGCTGCGGCTACGGCACGGCTCTGGGCGTATTATTCACCACATTCGGGCACGAAGTAGTCACCTGGACGAAATTCGAGCAGGAAGCGGAGCTTCTCCGCACCGAGCGCGAGCACAAGCGGCTCCTCCCCGGCGTAAAGCTGCCGGAATCCCTCGGCGTCACCACCGACCCGAAATGCGTCAGCGGCGCGGATATCGTGCTTGTGGCTATCCCCTCGCCGTTCTTCCGGGAAGCCATTCAGACCGTGAAGCCCTATGTGGATAAGTCCACCATCATGATAAACGTCAGCAAGGGTCTGGAAGCCGCTACAGGCTACAGGCTGTCGCAGACAATCTCCGAGGAGCTTCCGGAAAACCCGGTCGGCGTTATCACTGGCCCCTGCCATGCGGAGGAAATCGCACGCCTGGTCCCCACAACGGAGGTCTGCGCCAGCAACAATGACGGCGTTGCGGAGTATATCCAGCGCACTCTTTCAAGCGAGAAGTACCGCATTTACGTCAACGATGACGTTGCCGGCTGCGAGCTTGGCGGCGTGCTGAAAAACCCGATAGCCCTCGGCTGCGGTATCGCCCGCGGAATGGGTCTGGGCGACAACACCGTAGCTGCACTGATGACCAGAGGCATGACCGAGATAACACGACTTGGCGTAGGTCTCGGAGCAAACTGGAAAACCTTCACCGGCATGGCGGGAATAGGCGACCTTATCGTTACCTGCACCTCGCTGCACTCACGTAATTTTCGCGCCGGAAACCTCATCGGAAAGGGAACACCCGCGCCGGAGGCAGTAAAGCAGGTCGGCACCGTGGAAGGCTACACCAGCAGCATAATCGCCTACAAATTAGCGCAGGAGCGCGGCATAGACACGCCGATAATCGAACAGATAGTAAAGATATGCTACGAGGGATTTGACCCGAGAGCGAGCATTTCCGCGCTTATGACGCGCAAGAGCAAGCACGAGCGCGAAGTATTCTGGATGGACTGATATAACCCGCATAACCCGACAACCACGACAAACTATTTGAAAGGTGCCCACATGAATCAGAAGATACCAGCCACCATAAAAGAACAGGTACAGAAGCTGCGCGACCGCGGCTGCATTATAAAAGACGAAAAGCTGGCTGAACAGACCCTGACCTACATCAACTATTTCCGGCTGTCGGACTATTTCGCGCCGTTCACCGTGTGCAAGGGGCAGTACGAAAAGGGCACTACTTTCGAGAATATCCTGCGGGTATACGAATCCGACCGCAAGCTGCGAAGCATTCTGCTCGCCGCACTTGAGGAAACGGAGATCTCAATGCGCGCCGCCGTTTCGAACTACCATGCGCTGAAATACGGCGCCCTGGGCTACCTGAACGCATCCTCGTTCGACTTCCGGCACAACCACCAGCAGTTCATGAACAAGGTGAAGCACCTCATAGAAGTCAACGACGACCGGGAATTCGTACGGCACTACAACTCGAAATACTGCGGAGCGTTTCCGCTGTGGGTAGTTATGGAGCTGTTCAGCTTCGGCACGCTGGCGTTTTTCTACAAGGATATGCACTCCGGCGACAAAAAGGAGCTTGCCGACCGCTACTACGGCTGTTCCAGCGCAGACCTCGACAACTGGCTGTTCTGCCTGAACGAACTCCGCAACTACTGCGCGCATTACAACCGCCTTTACGGAAACACGTTCCAGGTGGAGCCTCGCGTTCCAAAGGGGCTTGACCTCGAGCTGAAACCCGATGTTTTCGGGTACATAATCGTGCTCAAGCAGCTCGCGCATGATCACACAGCATGGAACCAGCGCGTTGTGAAGCCTATTTCAAGGCTTATCTACAAGAATTCCGACGTACTGCGGCTCAAGGATCTGGGATTCCCTGAGGGCTGGGAAAAGCTCATCGCATTCAACGACGAGAAAGCCGACGAACCCGAAAAATCCGAGAGCGCAGGCAATTCAGAAAACTAAAGACAAAACGGCGGAGCATTCTGCCGTTTTTTGCAAAAAGGAGTGAGCGCCGTGGCTGATAAATTCCGCCTTATGATGGACAACAACGCGAAGTCTAAAGAGGAGATACAAGAGGAACTCCGCCGCATGATAGAGCTGAAAAATCAGCCAGTGGATCCCGTCGAAACGTCCCACGAGCAGTTCGACCCCGCCGTACGGGAAAAGGTCAGCGAAGCGGTGAAGCGCTCCATACAGAACAAGATAAGCTCCATAGTGCATGAAGCGATAAAAACTGCGGAGGAGGACGAAAGATCCTACGGCGAGAAGATACCGCCCCGCCCGCCGCGGGAGAACCTCGATTACCTCACCGGGAAGCCCGTGGAACAGCAGCCGGAACGCCTCCAGCCCGACGAGCTTGCATATGCTCCGTCCACGCACGAGACCGACGACGAGGGTGCCGATATCCGCGCAAAAATAACTGAAATGCGCTACCTCTCGCACACGTTCTACACCGGGTTCATGCTCAAGAAGAACGCCGGAGAGACCCTGATAAAGCAGGGCGAGTTCATGAAGGACGTCACCGACAATTTCGGCTGGAACTGCTTCTGCAACATCGACCGCCCGATATACGGCGCGATGTCCACCGACCAGCTCCGCACCTACTTCACCTGGAGAACAGCCGCACGAAACGGCGTGTACAGCCAGACCGACAAGCCCTACATCATTCTCTACTGCTACGAACTGCTGAACAAGATCGGCGTGATGTCCTCCACCGACGCGTACAACCGGCTCTCTGCCGTATGGGAAGGCTGCCGCGGCTTCTGCCCGGCTCTGGATACCGTCCTCCCGCGCTGGCTCAAGGATTTCCGCGCCTACAACGACATCGGCGACGTCGCCGCCTGTCCTGCTGAATCCGCCCTGGACACCCGCCCTCCGGACGACCTTGATATACTCGAACGCCGTTACTCCGGCAAGCTGGAATACCTCATGGGGATCTCCTCCTACAATCTCCGGGGGAGCATATTCCTGACCGACGAAACCCGCCCGCTGATGGAGGGCGCTCTTGAATCCGCCCTGACCGCGCTGGACGGCTACTTTGAAAAATCCGGCGTGACTATGTTTGAGCTGCTGTGCGGAAAGCTGAGAAAGGATTTCTTCTGGTCTCCGTTCAACGGCGCATATGTTGACCTTTCCCGCATGGACGGCTTCCACAATCTCAGAATAAGCCCTACCGAGCAGTACACCACCAAGCGCGGCGAGCCATGCCTCGAGACCTTCGAGCCGTCGCCATACCGCAGTTTCGTCGGGTGGATACTGAAAAGCGTAGAATCCGTGCTCCGGAAGCGCACCGGCTTCCGCTATGGGATTTCACCGAACATCACCCCGGTGCTGAACGATTTTCTGAACCGCGACAAGCTGGTGCGCGCCGCGGACGCTCCCGAATTTTCAGAGCTTATCCCGAACGCGGTGAATGCGTGGTGCGATGAAAACGGAGTTTTCCCGCCGAAAAAACAGGCGAAAAAACGCAGCTCCTATAATTATGACGAAGCTCCCGCAGAAGCGCCTTTCGCCCCGCCGAACCCCGTAAAAATCGAAATCGACGTCACCAAGCTGTCGCAGATACGCGAGGAGTCCGACGAGACCACACGCAAGCTCATAGTCGAGGAGGCGGACACGGTAACTCCCGAGGAGCTCACCGACCGCATATCCAGCATATCCGAGGACGATTTCGACGAACAGACCGCCGGATTTGCTGAGAGCTACGGAAACCCGGATACCGCCGAACCTCCCGCGCCAGCGCCGCAAACAGACGTACCCGGTAATTTTACGGACCTTCCAGACGGCTGGAGGGAATTCGCGCAGTCGCTCACCCGCGATGATATCGCGCTGCTGAAGGCAGTCCGGGACGGCTGCGGAGAGGCGCTCTGCCGCTCCCGCAGCGTAATGCCTGAAACGGAATACGACCGGATCAACGCTCTCGCAATGGAGTACATCGGGGACGTGCTGATCGAAAACGGCGAAATTCTTGAGGATTACCTCTCCGATATTCAGCCTATTCTCGATAAATGCGACATATAAAAAACGGCAGCCTTTTCAGGCTGCCGTAAGCTATTTAATAAATCAAAGCTCGATCTTTCCGTAGAGTGTTGCACTCTTCTCAGCTTCAACGGTCTCCTTGCTGAACTCGCCTGCGTCTGCGGTCTCGTCCGGCTCGTATGTGCGGCGCTTGTACTCGCGCTCAAAGCTGGTAGAGAATCCGGTGGACTGGCGGTAGTTGCGGGTGTTCCCGTTTCCGGAACCTCTGCGCTCTCCGCGGTCGCCGCGCTCACTGCGCTCGCCGTTTCCGCGTCTGCCGCGACGGCTGTCGAACTTGGGCTTGTCGGCGTAGATTACGACCTTTCTGTAAGGCTCGACGCCGGTGGAGTGACTGGATACGCCTTCGATCTCAGCAACGCAGCTATGGATTATGCGGCGCTCGTAGGGGTTCATCGGCTCGAGGGCGATCTTTCTGCCCTGCTTGATGACCTTCGCGGAAGTGCGCTTTGCAAGGGACTCCAGAGTCTCGCGGCGCTTGTCGCGGTAGCCGTTGCAGTCGATGGAGATACGGCAGTAGGATTCTTCAGTGCGGTTGCTTGCGAGGATAGTCAGATACTGGAGGCTGTCGAGAGTCTCGCCGCGTCTGCCGATAACTACGCCGAGCTTATCGCCGGTGATGTCAAGAACAACGTTTCCGTCGCGGCGGATAGCGTTTATCTGGAAGTTCTCAAGACCAAGAGCGTGAAGCACGTCGGTGAGGTACTTCTTTGCTGCCTGCACCTTTGCGCTGCCCTCGATGTCGAAATCCTCCGGAAGCTCCGGTACGTCCTTTTCGCCCTCGTCCTCAAAGGAAGCCGGTGCTGGCTCCTCTGCTGTCTCGGAATGCTCGGCAGCTTCAGCAGCCTCAGAAACCTCGGAAACTGCGGGCGTCTCGGGAGCCGCGGGAGCTTCGGGGGCTTCGTAGGAAGCCATAACTCTTGCAACGCCCTTCATTCCGAACAGCCCCTTTCTGGGCTGTTCAAGAATGTCGAAATCTATCTCCTCGGCAGCAACGCCGAACTCAGCGGCTGCCATTGCCTTTGCTTCATCAAGGGTCTTTGCTGTGAATTCCTTTTTCATATTTCACCCTCCTGTGATACGTCAGGTATCGTCGTCGTTATCCTCGTGATATTCCTCGCCGTACTTCTCGGCGTCAGCCTTTCTTGCGGCTGCGAGCTTTCTGCGGTTGATCTCCTTCTGGGTGAGCTTCTCGCCTTCATACTCGGAAACTGCGTTGAGATCCTCTGCCTGTCTCTTGCGCTTTTCTTCCTTCGCGGCGTTCTTCATGCGCTCGTTGTACTCAGCCTCAGCCTGCGCGCGGAGCTTTGCAGGGCTGTAGACCTTATTGAGCAGCAATGTTTGCAGGATACCGAACGCATAGCTTATCGTCCAGTAGAAGCCCGCGCCGGCAGGTACGGTAAATACCAGCACGATGGAGAAGATAGGCATGATGAAGAACGTAGCCTTCATGCAGCCGGAATTTCCGCCGGCAGCGCTTGTATCCATAGTTTTCATGGAGATGAGGGTCTGCGCCATAGAGAACACGAACGCCAGTATCGGAATAAGGATCATCGGCCAGCCGAGGTCGCTTGCGGGATCCTTGCCAAGCGGGATTCCGAGGAACTCGAGCTTGTCGTTGAGCTCTGCCATGTTGTCCTTGTCGGACTGCTGGAGGCTGTAAGCGGAAGCAGTCGGATCAATTGTAGATACCTGACCGTACATCTCGATAGCGTAAAGCTCTCTCTGGAGCGTAGACGCCTGGGTGTAGGTGAGGGTATCGCTGTCTGCGGTAGCCTTAACGGAACCGTACTTGCGCTGTACGGTCTCGACCGCGCTTCTTGTGGAAGCAGAGAAGCTGTGAGCCTGTCTGTACTCGTTCTTCTCGGTCTCATCGCCGATAGCGTCGACCTCTGCCTGCTCCGCCTTGGTGAGGGAGTAGAGGTCGCTCTCGGTGAACAGGTCGTTGCCGTTGTCCTCGTTGAAAGCGGTCAGAGTAGCCTTGGTGATGACCTTCTTCACCATGTTCTTGCTGGTGGCGTCGAGATTTGCCCACACGTCTTCAGTGAGAGGCTCTTCTCCGTCGCCGAGGCAGTTGTCGTTGTAGAACTCAAGGATCTGCTTCGCGTCGCGGACGATCTCGTCATGCTTCGTGAGCGCGTCGCCGGTAAGCTCCTGCGTGTTGCCGTACTCGTCGACAAAGATCTTCGTCATGGAAACGTAGTAGGATTCCTGCATTATCTGCGCAGTATTTCCCATGTGCATGATGTGGGTCATGGGCTTGTAAACTACGTCCAGTACGCCGAACAGAAGCAGGAAGGTTATAGCCATGGTGCCGCAGCCGCCCATCGGGCTGTAGCCCTGCTGCTGGAGCTTCGCAAGCTCCTGCTGCTGCTTTTCCTGATTGTTCTTGTATTTCTGCTGGATCTCTCTTACCTTAGGTGCGAAAATTGCTGATTTTGCGGTGTTTTTCTGCTGCTTTATCGACAGCGGCAGCATAGCCAGCTTTACGATAAAGGTAAACACCAGGATTGCCACGCCGATGCTGGCGCCCGTGTTCTTGCAGATGACCTCATAGATCGCCCACATGATGTAGCCGAGGGGGTAGCCTATGATACTGTACAGGAACTCTATTGTGTCCACGTCCTTTCATTTGGTGCAGCGCTGTGGAAGGGTCGGTATGCGCGCTGCTGTGTGCGTCCGACCGGATAGGCTCCGGCGTCTTTGGAATGGTATATTATAACACGGCGCATAAAGCCGCAGTTGACTTCACTTTTAAGTTTTATCTTTGTAGGATCGCTTTATATCTTCGCTGAGGTAGTCTGCGCTGTCGTCGTCAGGTATCCCGAAATCCGGCGGCACAGGCAGCCTCTCGGGGTGGAAACAGAACTTCTGCGGCACAGGGTCGATGCCGCCTGCACCGAATGGGTTGCACCGCATAATTCTCCATAACGTCAAATAACCGCCCCTCACCGCACCAAAACGCCGAATAGCGGTAAGCCCGTATTCGGAACAGCTTGGATAATAGCGGCAGCACGGCGGTAAGATCTTTGACAGCGTAAGTCTGTACAGCTTGATGATAGCAAGGAAAATATACTTCATGACAGCTTGGACAGAATATTCTTCATCATCAGTGAGTAGATCTTTGTGGATTTAAGCTCCGGGGTCTTGCTCCTTGCGACAAAGACGAAATCGTAACGCTTTTGTGTTTTCTCTTTCAAAATCGGCTCGAAAAGGCGGAAGGCTTCCCTTATTATCCGCCTTGAGCGATTTCGTTTGACCGCGTTCCCGACCTTCTTCCCGGTAACAATACCGAGACGGTTGCACCGCCCGCGCCTCTCCCTGACGTAGCAGACAAAGGCAAATGTGACGATACTCTCCCCCTTCTTGAAGAGGAAGCTGAAATCGCGGTTGTTCTTGATCACAATGTACTTCTTTTTGAATTCAGACATTGCAGTCAGATCAGTAGGTCAGCTTTTTTCTGCCCTTTGCGCGGCGGCGAGCGAGAACCTTACGACCGTTCTTGGTTGCCATTCTCTTCATAAAGCCGTGCTCGTGCTTTCTCTGAAGCTTCTTGGGCTGGTAAGTTCTTTTCATTGATAGACCCCCCTTTGTTCAACATGGTAGTATCGTTGTATGTTCTACCGGAATCTGCCTTTGGATATAGCTCTTCCGCACACAACTGTCAACAATAATTAATTATACCGTATTATAAAAGCGTTGTCAAGGGTTTTTTGAAAATTTCCCGATATTTTTATTTATACGATAACTGAAAGTATAATATGCTCGATAATTTACTGAAAAACGGGCTTGTAATTATGTCGTATTTTTGTTATACTTATATTATACGTTTGTAAACGATTATTTACGCGGGGAGGTGCCGGAATGCGGCTTCTGAAATCCACAAGGCTTATACCCAGGCTCGGAAGCGAGGAAACGCGCGTGCATGCTCCGCAGCTCCGTGACCGCACAACGCTGTCCGGCGGGAGGAAGCTCAGGCACGAACTGAAGTTCATCATAAACGAGGGCACCTACCTCATGCTGAGAGCGCGCCTGGCGCCGCTCATGACGGTCGACCCGCACGGAGTCAACGGCGAATACCGTGTCACCAGCCTTTATTTCGACGACGTATACAACTCGGCTTACTGGCAGAAGGTCAACGGCATTGAAACGCGCCGGAAATTCCGCATACGCGCCTACGACCTCGACCCGTCGCTTATAACCCTGGAATCCAAGCACAAGGACGCCTCCTACGTTTCAAAGCTCTCCCGGCGGCTCACCGAGGAACAATACCGGGCGCTGCTCTCCTGCGACTGCGGCTTCATGGCGGACAGCGACAGCGGCGAGGATTCCTTCGGGGAATTTTACCGCGCCGACCTGCTCACAAAGCTGCGCCCGAGGGTGATCGTGGACTACCGCCGCCAGGCGCTGATATCCCGCTTCGGAAACGTCCGAATCACGTTTGACAAGCAGCTTTCCGCGTGCTTCAACACAATGGATATGTTCGCGCCGGAAGCACAGTACACTCAGGTTCTCGGCGGAGATATCATACTTGAAGTTAAATTTGACAGCTATATTCCCGAAAGTATACAGGCGGCATTGCAGGGGCTGAACGCTCCGCAGCAGTCAGTATCAAAATATATGATCTGCACAGACAGAATGTTGGAGGTATTATCCCATGGTTGACGTGATCAGTCAGTTCCTGACAAGCGGCTCAAAGCTAACCGACGCTATCGAACTTTTCGGCACCGACTTCGAGCTTGCGAACATTTCCGTTGCTACGATTCTTGTTACGCTGCTCACGGCGGCAGTCTGCGGAGCGGTGATCTATCTTGTGTACCGCTTCTTTAACCGCAGCGTTATTTACAACGAAAACTTCAACATTCTCGTGATACTTACCACCGTTGTTACCTCGTTCATCATCATGACGATAAGCTCCAACGTGGTGCTGTCGCTCGGAATGGTCGGCGCGCTCTCCATCGTGAGATTCCGCGCGGCTGTAAAGGACCCACTGGACATAGGATTCCTGTTCTGGGGAATTGCAGCGGGAATCACCGCCGGAGCGCAGCTCTACTGGGTAGCTCTGCTCGGAACCGCTGTTATCGCAGTGCTGTACATACTCATCACCATCTTCCGCAAGGAAAAGAAAAGCTACCTTCTCATCGTGAGATACGACGCCTCCTGTGAGATGAACGTCAACGGCGTACTGGGAGCCGTAAAGTACCGCCTGAAGAACAAGACACAGACCGGGGATAAAATTGAGCTGACCGTGGAAGTCAAGATCCGCCGGAACGACACCGCCTACCTCAGCCGCTTCAACGCCATCGACGGAGTCGAAAGCGTTACCCTGCTGGAATACAGCGGCGAATATATGAACTGACAGTGCGTATATCTGCGGCATGATATAACTTTCCGTATATTTAACGCTAAAACTAAAAGGGGGCTTTCGCCCCCTTTTTTATTATGATTACTTGAGATGTGCAGCGTCAATACGGTTGAGTGCGCGCTTGAGCTTCGCCTCTGCAAGGCGGAACTCGTTATCGCCTGCCGCAGCCTTCATGCGTTCCTCTGCGACCTGCTTTGCATGCTCGGCGCGAGCAACGTCGATATCCTCAGCCCATTCGCAGGACTGCACCAGGATAACGGTCTTTTCCTTCGATACCTTGATGATACCGCCGGAAGTCGCCGCGCGGCGGAACTTACCGTCGATCATCACCCGCATCTGCCCTATGCCAAGCGCTGCACAATAAGGCTCATGCCCATTGAGGATACCGACATCTCCGACGGTGGTGCGGGCGATTATCTGCTCCGTATTACCGTCGAAAAACGTCTTTTCGGGCGTGATTATCTCTAATCTGAACGGCGTCATATATTACCTCCGATCAGCCCTTCTTTGCCTTCTCGATGACCTCGTCGATCGTTCCCGCGAACAGGAATGCGGACTCGGGCAGGTCGTCGTGCTTGCCCTCGATGATCTCCTTGAAGCCGCGGATAGTCTCCTTCAGCGGAACATACTTGCCCTGCATGCCGGTGAACGCCTCCGCAACGGAGAACGGCTGGGACAGGAAGCGCTGTATCTTTCTCGCGCGGGATACGGTCAGCTTATCCTCGTCGGAAAGCTCGTCCATACCGAGTATCGCGATGATATCCTGAAGCTCATTATAGCGCTGGAGAATGGACTGAACCGCTCTTGCTACCTCGTAGTGCTCCTTGCCCACGATGTCCGGGGTGAGGATTCTGGAGGTGGATTCCAGCGGGTCGACCGCCGGGTAGATACCCATTGAAGCGATGTTTCTGGAAAGTACCGTGGTGGCGTCCAGATGTGCGAATGTAGTAGCCGGAGCCGGGTCGGTCAGGTCGTCCGCAGGAACGTAAACCGCCTGTACGGACGTGATGGAGCCCTTCTTCGTAGATGTGATACGCTCCTGCAGAGCGCCCATCTCAGTTGCAAGGGTAGGCTGATAACCAACGGCAGAGGGCATACGTCCCAGCAGCGCGGAAACCTCGGAACCTGCCTGTGTGAAACGGAAGATGTTGTCGATGAACAGCAGCACGTCCTGTCCTTCCTTATCGCGGAAGTACTCCGCCATAGTCAGACCGGAAAGTGCAACTCTCATTCTTGCTCCTGGCGGCTCGTTCATCTGACCGTAAACCAGCGCGGTCTTGTTGATAACGCCGGACTCGGTCATCTCGTTGTAGAGGTCGTTGCCCTCACGGGTACGCTCGCCAACGCCGGTGAATACGGAAATACCGCCGTGCTGCTTTGCAATGTTGTTGATAAGCTCCATGATGAGGACGGTCTTACCAACGCCGGCACCGCCGAACAGACCTATCTTACCGCCCTTGAGGTACGGCGCGATAAGGTCAACGACCTTGATACCGGTCTCAAGAACCTGGTTGGAAGCCTCCTGCTCCTCGAACTTCGGAGCAGGACGGTGGATCTCCCACTTTTCCTCGGTCTCGGGCTGCGGCTTGTTATCAACCGCCTCGCCGAGCAGGTTGAAGATACGGCCAAGGGTCTCCTTTCCGACAGGGACCTTGATAGACGCGCCGGTATCCACAGCCTCCATGCCTCTTACGAGGCCGTCGGTGGAACCCATCGCAATGCAGCGCACGATATCGTCGCCGATATGCTGAGCGACCTCAACGACCAGCTTCTGACCGTTGTTGTCGATCTCGATGGCATTAAGCAGATTGGGCAGGTGGTCGGGATGGAACTTGATATCAAGAACCGCACCGATGACTGTCACGATCGTGCCTACGTTCTGATTTGTCATACTGTGATTTTTCCTTTCCATTTGATGTGGTTGGAAATAACTCGTCGCACAATGCACTTCGTGCATTGCACGCCGGGGGTCTCAGCCGCACGCACGAATTTCCGGCTTCGCCTGAAATTCGCACACTTGCTGAGACAGAAGTGTTTTTTCCTCCGGCAGAGCCGGAGCAAAAAATGATTTAAATTATGAATAACATTATTCAAGTGCGTTCGCGCCGGATACGATCTCGGTGATCTCCTGCGTGATGCTTGCCTGACGCGCTCTGTTATAGAGCAGGGACAGGCTCTCGGTCATTGCGTCGGCATTGTCCGTTGCGGATTCCATCGCGGTTCTGCGCGCGCCCTGCTCGGAGGCATACGCCTCAACGACAGCGCACTGCACAAGGCTCGCGGTGAATTTCGGCACGATTCTGTCGAACACCGCCTCGGGGGACGGGTCGTAATTCATCGCGCCGTAGCCCTCCAGCTTCTGCGTTTTCATCGGGAGCACAGCAAGCTGCTGCGGCTCCTGCGCAAGCTGGGAAACGAACATGGTGAAGAACACCTGCACATCGTCCACCTCGCCGCGGCGGAACATCTCTATCGCCGTATCGGCGATATCCTGTGCCTGCGCGGGCTTAATGTTCTCGGCGATGTTCGGGTAGCTTCCCACGATGTCGTAGTCGCGCTTGGAAAAATACTCGATGGACTTCTTGCCGATCGCGATTATCTTCGGTTTCTCCGCGTCGTCCGCATGGGCGGCGGCAGCGAGCTTGAGCACGTTGGAGTTATAACCTCCCGCGAGTCCTCTGTCGCCCGCCACTACGATGAACAGACGGTGCTTTATTTCGCGCTTCTGCGTGAAAACCGTGGAGAAATCCGTATTAGCCGAGGCAATTTCGCACATGGATTTATACAGCTCGTTGAAGTAGGGACGAGCCTGCTCCGCGCGCTGTTTTGCCTTGCGGAGCTTACTTGAGGACACCAGCTCCATAGCCTTGGTTATCTGGCGGGTGGAGCCTACGGACTTTATGCGCCGCTTGATGTCCTTCATATTTCCTGATGCTATAATATCACCCCCGGAAATTCATTGCGGCGTAAGATATCACTGCACGTTGTCGTCGGTAGTGATGTATCTTACCTTCTTTTCGATGTACAGCCAGGAAACGCCGAGTACGGCGATGGTGGACAGTACAGTGGCGATAACGCCTAATACAAAAGCAGCCTGCTTCATAAAATGCTCCTTTCGCAGTTAAGCCGCGTAGCCCTTGGCGAAGTCAGCGAGAACCTTCTTGAGCTGCTCCTCGATCTCGGGCTTCATTACCTTTTCGGTCTTTATGCTGGTGAGGATATCCGGGCAGGTGGACTTGATGTGATCCAGCAGATCAGCCTGATACTGCTTGATCTTGTCAACTGTGATATCCTTGAGGAAGTTGTTGATAACAGCGTAGATGATGACTACCTGCTCCTCGACCTCCAGCGGAGAGTTCTGATCCTGCTTGAGCACCTCAACGATACGCTCGCCCTTTGCAAGACGATCCTTTGTATCCTTATCGAGGTCGGAACCGAACTGTGCGAAGCTCTGCAGCTCTCTGTACTGGGAGTAATCCAGCTTCAGGGTACCTGCGACCTTCTTCATCGCCTTTATCTGCGCGTTACCGCCGACACGGGATACGGAGATACCCGGGTTTACAGCGGGGCGTACGCCGGCGTTGAACAGTTCGCTCTCGAGGTATATCTGACCGTCGGTGATGGAAATTACGTTGGTCGGGATATACGCGGAAACGTCGCCTGCCTGGGTCTCGATGATAGGCAGCGCGGTCAGCGAACCGCCGCCGTAGTTCTCGTTAAGTCTTGCTGCACGCTCGAGAAGTCTGGAGTGCAGATAGAATACATCGCCGGGGTATGCTTCACGTCCTGGCGGTCTCTTGAGCAGCAGGGAGAGGGTACGGTAAGCTACAGCGTGCTTTGAGAGGTCGTCGTAAACTACGAGGACGTCCTTGCCCTTCTCCATGAAGTACTCACCCATGGTGCAGCCGGAATAGGGCGCGATGTACTGAAGCGGTGCCAGCTCGGAAGCGGTAGCGGAAACGACGATGGAGTAATCCAGCGCGCCGCCTGCGCGGAGCTGTTCAACAACGCCTGCAACAGTGGAGTTCTTCTGACCTATAGCAACATAGATACAGATAACGTCCTTGCCCTTCTGGTTGATGATCGTGTCGATCGCGATAGCGGTCTTACCGGTCTGGCGGTCGCCGATGATAAGCTCACGCTGACCTCTGCCTATCGGGATCATGCTGTCTATCGCCTTGATACCGGTCTGAAGCGGAACTGTTACCGGCTTTCTGGTGATGATACCGGAGGCGATCTTTTCGATGGGGCGTGTTTCCTTTGCGAGAATAGCGCCCTTGCCGTCGATGGGCTGTCCCAGAGAGTTTACAACGCGTCCCAGCAGCTCCTCGCCGACAGGAACGGACACGATGGAGCCTGTTCTCTTGACGGTGGAACCTTCCTTGATGTCCTCGTCAGAGCCAAGCATTACCGCGCCTACGAAATCCTGCTCGAGGTTCATCGCCATGCACTGTACGCCGTTCTCGAATTCGAGCAGCTCGTTGAGCATGCACTTCTCGAGGCCGTGTATACGCACGATGCCGTCGCCGACGGTAACAACCGTGCCGACGTCGCCGAGCTGGATCTTCGCGTTGTAATTCTTGATACGGGACTTTATAAGACCCGTTATTTCATCGGGGCGTAAATCCATTAAATACATCCCTTTCTTGTTTATTTTCTGCTATTGAGCGGACTGGTCATGCGATAACGCCGCCAAGCTCCTTCTTGAGCTCGTTCAGCCTTGTGCGGACGCTGCCGTCATAGCGTGTGCTGCCGTAGTCGATAACGACGCCGCCGATGATGGACGGGTCTACCTTCTCCTTGATGGATACGGTCTTTCCTGTCACCTCGGACATCTTCGCCGCAATCTTTTCACGAACGGACTCCGACAGCGGAGCGCTCGCCGTGACTGTGATCTCAGCTATTCTGAAATGCTCGTTATAAAGCGCGCGGAAATTCTTCACGATACCGCTGAAGCAGCCCATTCTGCCGCGCTCCGTGAGGACGCACAGCAGGTTGCCCGTGTACTCTGAAACTCCGTCGGCGATGATGTCCTTTATCATGCCGAGCTTTTCGTCCATAGTAACGGTGGGCGTTCCCAGCAGCTTGACGAAATCCGGTTCCTCCCGGAATATGCCGTCCAGCGCGCTGAGCTCGCCGAGGACCTCCTCCGGCCTGCCGTCTTCCAGGCAAAGCTCGAAAAACGCCTCAGCGTATACCTTTTCAGCCTTGTCGTTCATACAAAAATTCCTTTCCCGGCGAGCCTTACTTCGCTGTTCCTACGTTCTGTAAGAAATCCGCGATGATAGCCTCGTTGTCCTTTGCGGAAATTTCCTTCTCAACGACCTTAGACGCAGCCATGATCACGATATCAGATATCTCGTCCTTTATATCGTTGACTGCGCGCTGCTTGTCACGCTCGATGTTCTCCTCGGCTCTCGCCTTGATCTCCGCGGCTTTCTGGTTAGCCTCGTTCACGATCTCCTCCTCGCGCTTCTGGGCGCGGAGCGTAGCCTGCTTCATGATGTCGGCAGCCTCCTCCTTAGCCTTTGCGAGCTTCTCGAGGTACTCCTGCTCGGTCTTTGCGGCGGATTCCTTCGCGCGCTTTGCCTCGGCTATCTCAGCCGCTGCCATTTCGTTGCGCTTGTCGAGGATCTTTCCGACCGGCTTGAACAGGAAAACCTTGAACAGGATAAAGATTATGAGCGTATTGATCAGGGTGAACACGATGGTTCCAGGGTCGATCGTAACAAGAGGCAGGTTGACCTGCGCTGCGCTTTCACTGATAAGTGTCAGCATTTTGTTCAACTCCTCCCTTTATGCGTTTGCTGTCATTACTTGAACAGTGCGGTGAGGTTGCTGAACAGGGGGTTTGCATAAAGGAGCAGGAGCGCGATAACCAGCGCGTACAGACCGGTGGTCTCGGCGAGCGCGTCACCGATGATCATGGTTCTTGTAACAGCGCCGGAAGCCTCGGGCTGTCTGCCGATAGCCTCAACAGCCTTGCTCGCGCAGATACCTTCACCGATACCAGGACCAAGACCTGCGATCATTGCTGTGCCTGCGCCGAGCGCGGACGCGCCAAGAACGATGGCGCTGGATAAGAGCTGCATATCTTCTGTCATTGTTAGTTCCTCCATTTGATATAAATACTATCCCCGAGGGGAAATTAGCCTAAAGCTGCGATCACTCGCATTCTGCGCCTGAGATGTACGCCATTGTCAGGGTGGTGAAGATGTAAGCCTGGATAACCGCCGAGAAAATGTCGAAATACAGCGAAGTGATTGCCGGAATGAGTATCGCGAAGTTGCCCAGCGCGAAATAGATCAGTCCGCCGATTACCATACCTGCGACCATGTTGCCGAAGATACGAAGCGCCTGTGAAAGCGGGTTCGCGATCTCGCCGATGATGTTGAACGGCAGCATGAACGGCATGGGTTCGATGAACGCATGCAGGAAGCCCTTGAGCTTACCGGTCCGTGCGCGGTTGATCTGGGTCAGCGCGAAGGTGATGAGTGCGATAGCTCCGGTAACTGAAATATCCGATGTGGGGTTCTTCAGTCCGAAAAGGCTCATCAGGTTGTTCAGCAGCAGGAAGCAGAGAAGCGCACCGATGTAGGTGGTGTAGCCCTTGTACTTCGGTCCCATCGTGGTATCCACCATGTTGCGGACGAAGGTCACGAGCCACTCTGCCGCCGCCTGACGCTTAGTCTTGGGTATGACTTCCATCTTGTGGGTCAGGATCAGCATGACCACCAGCAGAACAAGCATTACGATCCACTGGATAAACACGGTCTCAGTAAGATTCCATGTCATTCCGAACAGTTCGAAGCTGGTTATGACGTGGGGTCCGGTAACGGTAAACCCGCCCTCTGATGCCAAAAGCAGAGCTGCTGGCATTTTTAATCAGTCCTCCTTTACCTTTTATCCGGTCTGCATCACTGCCGCCCGGTATCATTACTGCGCCGTGTACGGCTCTCCCACAGACCCCTCAGTGTAATGATGATCTTCG
Organism: uncultured Clostridia bacterium; assembly: GCA_945923775.1. GTDB lineage: Bacteria > Bacillota > Clostridia > Oscillospirales > Ruminococcaceae > CAG-115. Next base: position 65,873 of record CAMELR010000007.1, read on the forward strand.
GGAAAAACAGCGGCACCGCCGCGCAGATAAGATCAATAAACGGAACGAACGCTGCGGCTGTCATTGCAAGGAACAGTCCGAGATATCTCAGGCAGTACATGGTGTTCATGTAGGTCTGGGCGGACTTCCCGCTGCCCCTGCGCAGCGACTTTTCCGCGGACTTCCCCATCAGGAAGAAGTTGCCGGCGCACACGAGATTGCCCCACACGCCGCCGAGAAGCAGCGTGTAATTCAAACCGCCCGCGATGAACAGCACCAGCAGCAGCGCGAAATACACCGCGTTCACCGCGAGGAACCACGGCAGCAGAGAGCGCATTTCACTGACGGTTATTTCGTTCTTTTTCGCCATGATATCCCTCACTTGTGCAGGTGGCTGTAGTCGTCGTAGTAATCGTTGTCCCTGGGGTCGGTATTATAGCGCGGAGGCTTTTTCTCGTCCCTGCCGTACAGATGTATCATCTTCATCAGGTGAGATACCGCGCCGCCTATCATGAACAGCACCCCAAGCAGTATGCACACGACCATGACCCAGTCGGGGAGGTCGTAGTACTCACAGGCGTAATGCCCGCCCACGATGAACACCAGCAGCGGTGAAAGTATCACGAACGCGAACTGGCTCGCCACCGCGTACGCGGAAAAAGCGCCTTTTTTTCTGCTCATATCAGCCTCTTGTGACGAACTCGGCAAGACGCCAGCCGTCGTCCAGCTTCACCATAGTCATCTCAAGAACGGAATCGCGGTTCTCATCGGTGATGCCGTTTGAAGAATACACGCCGTCGAGGTAAACGGTAAGTCCGCATCTGCCTTCTTCAAGGTAGTCTATGGTTATAGCACAGCTTGACCAGCTCTTGCTCTCGTCTGGGACGAAATCGGAGCTTATGCCCAGCTTGTAGACCTTCTCGTACTTTGCGCCGCTCTCCTGAGTTGCCTGCGCGGTGGTCTCCGCGGTGGACTCGGGCTGCTCAACTCTTACGAGCTGCTCGCGGTTCGCGTAGACCTTCAGCCCCTTGCCGTCGGAATTCTTCAGTATCTGCTCCGCGGCGTCCTCGGCGTAAACGGAGCGCACCAGCTCCTCAATCTGCTCGAGGGAGGTGTAATCGGTGCTGTTTACGGTGTAGTAGCCGTCCTCCGGTAGGTTTCCGTAGGGTTCGTCCTCGTGGTAAAGCCCCTCGGTCACGAACAGGCGGAGTATCTCATGGCTGCTGTTGAGCAGGTCGTGAGCCGCATATTCGCACTCCTGCTGATACTCCGGCGTGATATAGGAGGTATCCCGGGAATGCTGCTGCGAAGTGGTTCCGCTGTTCTGATTATCGGAAGCGGGAGCCTTGTTCATCATTATCATTGCGGCTACTGCCAGCACTATCGCTGCCACAGCCACGACTATTGTCGCTATAAGTGGAATATTGTTGGAATTCTTTTTGGTGCTCATTCAGTTTAACTGCCTTTCGTGCTTTCGTGGTTACAGCGGTCACGCCTTGTTTTCAGCTGCCTTATCAAAGGAAATAGCCTCCGGGAATACGCTGCGGCTGTCTTCCTTCGAAAGGAAGGTCGTGTTGACATAACCCTGAATGATGGCTCCGTCTGTTACGGCGATGGTGGAAGCGTTGATGTCGCCGAACACGATGGCGTCGCGCTTGAGCTCTGCCTTGCCGCCGATCTCGAGCTTTCCGCGGATCCTGCCGTTGACGTCGGCATACTGGGAGCTGAGGTCGCCGATAAGTATTGTGTCGCGGTCCATGCGCACCTTGCCCTTGAGGTTAAGGTTGCCCTGCATCGCTGCGGAATTCATGTTAGCGTTGTTGCACTTGATATCGCCTACCACCTTGCCGGACATCTCGATGTCGCGGGTGGTCTCAATGTTGCCCTTTATATTGCCGTCGACCTGCATATTTGCAAGGCTGCGCACATTGCCGTCGATTATGGTGTTGCGGGAGATGACCGTAACCTCATCGGTGTCGCTTGGGGCGTCGATGGACTGACCCGGCGCCGTGGGAGGCACAGGCGGAACATACCCGTTTCCGCCGCCGAATCCGCCGTAGCCCTGATTATTAGCCGCGCCGTAATTCGGAACACCCTGCGCGTTCTGCATTCCCTGAGCCATCTGGGGGTTCTGCATATTCTGGGCGTTCTGTGCGCCCATGTTATTCTGTGCATTCTGGTCGCGGTAATACGGAGTTTCAAGCGGAACTCCTGCCGCGCTCGCGTCTGCCTGCTGGCTGAACTGGTAGCCCTGCGCCTGACCCTGCTGCGGAGCCTGCGTGGGCTGCTGAACATTCTGAGCCGGCTGAGCGGACTGCACGGGCTGTGAAGGATTAGCCGGCTGAACAGGCTGTGCAGACTGCTGTGCGGTCTGTCCCATCATCTGCTGGGACTGCGCCTGCTCCTGCTGGAACTGCTCCTGGGGAGCGTTGAGATATCTGTCAAGTTCGGTCGGCTGCGCCGGCTTGTCGGTCTTTTCCCCGTTTTCCTCGAGACCGTCCTTCTTCCACAGTTCCTTTACCGCCTGTGAAAAATTATCTTTGATACCCATATTAGATCCTTTCTTTTTCTGCTGTGCAGCCTAACTTCAGGCGAACGGCCCGGTGAACTGAACAGGTCTAGTATCGTTGTTTATCTTGTCGAATTTATATCCGTCGCTTACCAGCACGTGAAGCACGTCGCCCAGCACCAGCACGGTGTTCGGCGTGGAGTTGGAATCGTGCATCAGCACTATAGAGCGGTAACAGTTTGCGATATCAGAGGGGATCGAATTGTACATATCAGTCCAGGTGGCGCCGTCCACATCTCCGCTTTCTACGTTCCAGTCGTAGTATCGGAATCCCCTGCGGGTCATCTCCTGGATTATCTTATCCCTGGTCTCAGTGTTGAAATCATTTACGCTGCCGCCGGGGAACCTGAATATCTCGGTCTTTATCCCGGTCGCGTCGTATATTATATCCCATGCCTCGTGGAAATCGTCAAGATACGCCTCCACGGACGAGTAAATATCAGTGTAAACATGCGAAGCGCTGTGTACGCCTATCGAATGCCCCGCGGCAGCGATGGCCTTCAGCTTGGCGTAGCAGCCCTCGGAACGGTTCGGCACAACGAAGAACGTCGCCTTTACGTTGTACTGCTCGAGATAGCTCAGTATGCTGTAGGTGTTATCGGAAGGGCCGTCGTCGAATGTGAGATACACGGTGCCAAGCTCCCGTACGTAGTCACTCTCCGCCGGAGCATTCACCATCATATCCGGGTAGATGTCAGCGTAGGGACTTTCCGGCTGCGTCGGCTGATTTGTCTCTGCGGTGGCGTCAGCTTCGCTCTCGGCTGAGGACGCCGCCTCGGTGGTGTCCACGGTCTGCAATGCGGAGTTCCCGGAGCTTCCTGAACTTGCGGAGCTGTCAGCGCTGGTGTCGCCGCTCATGTTAGCTGCGGGCTGGCTCTCGTCCTTTCCGTGTAGGACGTATTCTATAAGCTCCTCGTCTGAAAGCCCGCTGCGGGCGTAAACATCGTAGAACCCCTTGACGGTAGGTTCGCGCTCTCCGCTGAGAATTGCGGCGTAGTACTCCAGCCGCTCGTTATCCTGCTGTATATCCTTGACCTCGGCGCTCTTGTTCCAGAGCAGCACCGCAAAGACCACGCACAGCACCAGCGGCACGAAGAAAACTATGCAGAGAACGGTCTTGATAAGCACCTTGAAGAATGCCACACTGCCAAACTGCATTTTCTGACCTCTTTTATCTTTCACGCTGCATAAATTGCAGGCGCGTTATTATCGTTATGGTACAATCCAAAAGCAGACTATACCCCTATTATTTAATGATACTATAAAACGCCGATTTTGTCAATAGCAACAGCCGCGAAAAAGTCAATTATTACCCGGAATATGGACAAATTATGCTTTATTTTACCGCGGCGTATGGTTAATATGCACAAAGAAACGGCTGAAAAAACTACAGCCGGACAGTCCTGAAACAGGAGCCGTCCGGCCGCTTTATTTATCAGTCTTGAACGAAAACGCGCTTCATTTTGCACTCGGTGAGAGGTCTGTCGCTGTAGTCAGTCTGAACCTCTGCGATCTCGTCGACCGCGTCCATGCCGTCGACAACTCTGCCGAACGCAGCGTACTGCCCGTCCAGGAAGAAGGAATCCTTGTGGCAGATGAAGAACTGCGAGCTTGCGGAATTCGGGTTCTGCGCACGTGCCATGGAGATAACTCCGCGCTCGTGGCGAAGGTCGTTGGGAACGCCGTTCATCAGGAATTCGCCCTTGATCTTTTCCTTAGCGCCGCCCATTCCGGTACCTTCGGGGTCGCCGCCCTGTATCATGAAATCCTTGATAACGCGGTGGAATATCAGCCCGTCATAGAAGCCGGATCTTACCAGCTTGAGGAAGTTCTCCACTGTTATCGGAGCCTTGTCAGGATAAAGCTCGAGCTTTATCTGCTTTCCATTTTCCATTTCGATAATGACCATGTTTTTTCTCCTTTATATATTGTAATTTCCGCTGTAAATCCCGGTTATCATAAGGGAAAGGAAACGGAAATCATTGCCGAGGTCTATCTCCTCGCCTGCGCCTTCGCCATATATCCTTACGACCGGGCGCAGGACGTTAGTGTTGTTCTTCACGACGACGCCGTGACGTCCATCAGAAAGCGATACCATAGTGCCCACAGGATACGGATTGAACGACCGCAGGAACGCCGCCGTAACGTCGAAATCAAAATGAACGCCGCACCCGCCAAGCATGTACTCCTCGGTCTCCGCAACCGACCACGGACGGCGGTAAGGGCGGTTCGAGGTCAGTGCGTCGAACACGTCCGCAACGGTCAGGATACGCGCGATAAGCGGTATCTTCTTCCCCGCAAGACCAGTCGGATAGCCGCTGCCGTCGAATTTCTCCTGATGGAACAGCACTCCAGAAAGCACGTTCGCGCTGTATCCCCCGGTCTGCTTGAGTATCCGATAGCCGATATACGGGTGCTGCTTTATCTTCTCGAATTCCTCGTCGGTGAGCCTTCCCGGCTTGACTATTATTTCGTGGTCGATGTTGGACTTGCCGATATCATGCAGCAGCGCCGCAAGTATGACCTCCTTGATATCGCCCTGGGACAGATGAAGCTCGTTAGCGATACCGGTCGAAAGCATGGCAACGCGCAGGCAGTGCTTGTAGGTGTAGTCATCGTAGTTTTGCAGCGCGATCATCTGGTTTCCGAGATAGGTGGAGTCGTTTCCGATATCTACAAGGATATCGTCCGCGATATCATCGACCTGCTTTATCGCCTTCTGCGAAAGCTGCTGTATCTCGCCGTTATGCTCGAAAATCGTGCTCAGCTCGTCGAGCGCCTTGCCGATGTGCTGATTCTTTATCACATCTGCAGCTTCCTCGCGGGATTCCTCCTCCGGCGGCTTGTCTATTTCCTGGTCAAGGGCGCGCTCGCCCTTTATGGTTACGTTCTTGATGCCCTTGCTTTTCAGCAGGTTTATCATGTCGGTGGTGATGAGCGTTCCCTTCATCAGCAGGGTCTTGTAATCCCTTGCAGACGTTGAGGCAACGTCCTTCGCCAGTACCATTCCTTCGGTGACGTTATCTATCGGAACAATTAGCATAGTGACCGCTCCTGACTCAGATTAGTGCTGCATGAATCGCGTGAAATATCAGCCCCACAGCGGGGAATTGTAAACCCCTGCACTGACGCAGTTCCTGAGGGTCTCGCGGGCGTTGTCCGCGTCCGCCTCGTAGGTTATGCCGAACCAGCGGCTGTCTGTCGCGAGGTTCATCACCCGGAAGCCGCTGCCGTGTATCTCCGCGTCCACCGCGTCGGCGATGGTCAGCTCCGCCTTCGGCTCGTCCGCCGGGAGCTTTTCCAGGAACTCCGAGAGCCTGCGCTCCAGCCGCGGCATGAAATCCGCGCCGAAGCCCCACATGCTCATTGATACGGTGTCGTTCTCGCTGAGAACGCGCTGTTCTCCCGCGAAAGTGCCGGAGATAACGCCGTCGTCTCCCCTGCCTATCGCCTTTGTTTCCTCAACGCTGGTGAGAAGTCCCTGCGCGTCGGTCTTGCAGACTCCGCGGTTGACCGTTCCGAAGTCGGACAGGGTGTTTTTCAGCAGGAATCCCACGGAACATGCGTCCGCGGTGAAATCGCCGAGGAACCCGCCAAGCTGCAGGAACGCGTCCTGACCGTAGAAATCGTCGGCGTTGACGATGGCGAAAGGTCCGTCTATCACATCGCGGCAGCAGTACAGCGCCTGAGCGGTGCCCCAGGGCTTAGTCCTGCCCGGGAAATCCCCGCCGCGCACCGGGAGCTGATCCGGCGACTGGTACACATATTCAGTGGCTATTCGCTTCTCGACCCGCGCGCCGATGGTGGATTTGAAAAGCTCCTCAATGTCGTGCCTGATTATGAACACCACGCGGTCAAATCCAGCCTTCACCGCGTCGTGAACCGAGTAATCTATCAGCAGCTCGCCGCTCGGGCCGAGCTTCTCAAGCTGCTTTATCCTTGTGCCAAAGCGTGTTCCCATGCCCGCCGCAAGGACTACCAAAGTCATCTTTGACATAATGCCCCCCTTTAATTAAATTCGGAATTATGAATTCGGAATTAATGTGCCGCTTTCGCGGCATTATTTCAATACATATCGAATGTCTGTTACTTCAGCGTTTCCAACCTGGCACAGGAGCGTGTCCGTGGTCGGCGTAAAGCCGTATTTTTCGTAGAGCCTGCGCGCCCGGGTGTTAGTATCCAGCGCCCAGAGGTATATCCGGTCGAAGCCCTGATTTTTCAGACATCTGACCGAATTGTCCAGCAGAGCCGTGCCGAATCCCCTGCCCCAGTATTCCGGCAGGACGTACAGCGTGTGCACCTCGCCCCAGCCGTGCATTTTTTCGTCCGCGGCAGGCCGTGCACAGGAATGCCCAGCTATAACTCCGCCCTCGGTCAGCACAAAGCTGCCGGGAAGCCCCGCGAAGCTGTCTTTCCAGCGCTCCGGCGAGAGCAGGTCAAGGTAGTACTGTGGTAGCAGCCCCTTGTATCCCGCCTGCCAGCTCCTAACATAGAGCCGCGCCACTTCGTCGGCTTCCTGCGGCTCCATGCGGCGTATCTCCATTACTTTAAGCCTTCGATGGAAGCGTTGATCTTCGCGAGCTTCTCCTCTGCCTTAGCAAGCTTTGTGCGCTCATTCTCGATCTGCTGCGCGGGAGCCTTTGCGAGGAATCCCGGGTTGTTCAGCTTCTTGGAGAGGAACTCGATGTCCTTCTCCGCCGCCTTCTTCTCCTTGTCGAGACGTGCAAGCTCCTTGTCCTTGTCGACAAGCTCGCCCATCGGCATGAATACACGCGCGGAATCGGTAACAACAGTCATCATGCCCTCGGCGGAATCCACCTTTTCAGTTACGGTGAACTCGCCTGCGCCCGCAAGCTTCTCAAAGAATCTGCGGCAGTCGGTAAACAGCTGTACGAACTGGGTCTCCACTGTCATAGTTACCTTCTTTGACGGAGGTACGTTCAGCTCGTTGCGCTGTACCCTGATAGCCTTGATTGTGTTGACTACGCGGGAGAACTCCTCGGCAGCCTCGCCGAAGTGCAGCTTCTCGTCGTACTCAGGCCAGCTTGCAACCATGATGCTCTCGCTGTCGGTGCCGGGCATGGACTGCCATATCTCCTCGGTGATGAACGGCATGAACGGGTGCAGCAGCTTCAGAATGCCCTGCATGATGTAAACCAGCACGTTCTGCGCTGCGAGCGCGGACTCGCCGCCCTCAGCGATACGCGGCTTGGTAAGCTCGATGTACCAGTCGCAGTAAACGTCCCAGATGAAGTCAGTGAGGTTCTGGACTGCAACGCCAAGCTCGAACGCCTCAAGGTTGGAGGTCACGTTCTTCACGGTGTCGTTGAACAGGCTGAGCACCCACTTGTCCTCGATGGGGAGGTTGTCCGGGAGAACCGGAGTTCCGAAGTCCTCGGGGAGGTTCATCAGGATATATCTGGAAGCGTTCCAGAGCTTGTTTGCGAAGTTTCTGGAGTTTGTTACCTTGGTTTCAGTCCAGCGCATGTCGTTGCCGGGAGCGTTTCCGGTGACGAGGGTCAGGCGGAGCGCGTCCGCGCCGTACTTGTCGATTATCTCAAGCGGGTCAACGCCGTTGCCCAGGGACTTGGACATCTTTCTGCCCAGCTCGTCGCGAACCAGACCGTGGATAAGAACGTCCTTGAACGGCTTCTGACCAGTGTGCTCCAGACCGGAGAATATCATTCTTGCTACCCAGAACGGGATAATATCGTAGCCTGTTACCAGTGTGTTGGTGGGGTAGAAGTAATCCATCTCAGGGGTCTTGTCAGGCCAGCCGAGGGTAGAGAACGGCCACAGCGCGGAGCTGAACCATGTATCGAGTGTGTCCTCGTCCTGCTTTACGGGAGCGCCGCACTTGGGGCACTTCTCCAGCGGGTCAAGGGAGATAGCTGTGTGCTTGCAGGAAGGATTCTGGCAGTAGTAAGCCGGAATTCTGTGACCCCACCAGAGCTGTCTGGAAATGCACCAGTCGCGGATATTCTCCATCCAGTAGAGATAGCCGTTTTCAAAGCGCTTCGGAATATAACGAAGTTCGCCGGACTTTACAACGTCGATAGCGGGCTGTGCAAGCTCCTTCATGGAAACAAACCACTGCAGGGACGCGCGCGGCTCAACGGTGGTGCCGCAGCGCTGGCAGCAGCCTACGTTGTGCTTGTGCGGCTCTACCTTTACGAGCAGACCCTGTGCTTCGAGGTCGGCAACCATCTGCTTTCTTGCTTCGTAGCGGTCCATGCCTGCGTACTTGCCGCCTACGCCGGCGCTGATGGTCGCGTCGTCGTTCATCATGGAGATAACGGGCAGGTCGTGGCGCTGACCTACCATGAAGTCGTTGGGGTCGTGAGCCGGGGTTATCTTAACAACACCGGTGCCGAACTCCACGTCAACGTAATCGTCGGCGATTATCGGGATCTCGCGGTCGGTGAGCGGGAGCTTCACCATCTTGCCGACGATATCCTTATAGCGCTCGTCGTTCGGGTTTACTGCCAGCGCGGAGTCGCCGAGAAGGGTCTCCGGACGGGTCGTGGCTATCTCAACGAAGCCGGAGCCGTCAGCCAGCGGGTAGTTGATGTGCCAGAAGAATCCGTCCTGCTCCTCGTACTCGCACTCGATATCGGAGATGGAAGTCTTGCAGTTAGGACACCAGTTTATCATTCTTACGCCGTGGTAGATGAGTCCCTTGTTGTAGAGGTCCATGAATACCTTCTGAACAGCTCTGGAGCAGCCCTCGTCAAGCGTGAAGCGCTCGCGCTCCCAGTCGCAGGAGCTTCCCAGCTTCTTGAGCTGCTGAACGATACGTCCGCCGTAAACGCGCTTCCAGTCCCATGCGCGCTTGAGGAATTCCTCGCGTCCTATCTGCTCCTTTGTGAGACCTTCTTCCTTCATCTTGCCGACTATCTTAGCCTCGGTAGCGATGGAAGCGTGGTCTGTGCCGGGGAGCCACAGCGCGGAATAGCCCTGCATTCTTCTCCAGCGGATAAGGATATCCTGGAGGGTGTTGTCCAGCGCGTGACCCATGTGGAGCTGTCCGGTGATGTTTGGCGGCGGGATAACGATGGTGTAGGGCTTCTTCTTGGGGTCTATCTCAGCGTGGAAATAGCCCTTTTCCTCCCAGTTATGATAGATACGGTCCTCGAATTCCTTCGGGGCGTAGGTCTTTGCAAGTTCCTTTCTCATTGCAATGTTGTCCTTTCGTTTTCGGATATATTTACGCGTTAGCGTTATTTCGCTTTAAGTGAGTTCACAAGGCTCTCGTCCGGCGTTACGTACAGGGTGCGGTTGTTCGTGAATATCACCATTCCGGGCTTTGCGCCGGCGGGCTTCTTGACGAACTTCACCGCAACATAATCCACCGGAACTCCCGAACCGCTGCGCCCCTTTGAATGGAACGCCGCAAGCTGCGCGGCTTCGAACAGGGTCTGCTCTCCGGGCTGTCTGCCCTCGGTGCGGATTATCACGTGCGAACCCGCTATTCCCTGCGTATGCAGCCATATATCGGTGGCTTTGGCGGTTTTCAGCGTTAGCTGGTCGTTCTGGCGGTTGTTCCTGCCGACGAGTATCTCGAACCCCTCTGTGGAACGGAAATGCAGCGGCTCGGAGGTCTTTTTCACCTTTTCGTCCGCCCTTACGCCGCCCTTGAGGTAGCCCTGCTCCCGAAGCTCCCTGCGTATTTCCGCAAGGTCGGCTTCGCTGTCGGTGCGGCTCACCGCGTCGAATACGCTGTCGATGTAGACAAGCTCCTGCTTTCCGCTTGCGATAAGCTCGGTGAGCTTCTTTTCTGCGGTGTCAAGCTTGCGGTACTCGGTGTAGTACTTCTGCGCGTTCTGCGCCGGGGTCAGCCGCGGGTCGAGCTGTATCTCGACCGGCTCGCCGGTGGTGAAATCCTCCAGCTCCGCTTTGGTCTGCCCCTTCTCGAGCCGCCAGATGTTGGCATTTATCAGGTCGCCCCGGACTCGGAAAACCTCCCGCTCCGAACATTCCGCAAGTTCCTTTTTCTGAAGCTCAAGCTTCCTTGAAATACGCTCGTAGCTGTTCATCAGGAGCTTCAGCAGGTCGTGGGCGCGCTGCTTCGTGCGCTCTGACCTGTCCTGCGAAGCGAAGAACTCGTCCAGCAGTCCGTTTGCGGAATCGCAGCGAGTGGTAGTCATCGAGCCGGAATACTGCGTTATGTCGATAAAGCAGAAATCCTTTTTCTTGCCGCCCGGTTCTGAAACTATCGTGAACTCGCCGGGACTGCCGTTCAGCATTCCCTTTATGCGGTACAGGAGTATCAGCAGGCGCTGTTTTCCGCCCTCGGTGAGCGCATTGCAGGGGACGTCGGTGTCCTTTTCACAGTACCAGGCTATCTCCCGGGTTAATATCGGAGATACGCCCTCCAGCACGGCGGTGAGCTTCTTGCAGAGCCGTTCCGGGCTGTCCTTCACGGCGTCGAGCACCTGCTCCGGAGTGCACTCCAGCAGGCACAATCTGTCCTGCCGGGGCGGAGCCTCGTACTGTATTCCCGGAAGCACCCTGCGCACCGAGGAGATGTCGTCAGTAATGCGCTTCACGCTGTCGACGACCCTGCCGTCCCGGACAAGGATTATATTGCTGTGACGTCCCATAATCTCAGCGATGAGAGTATTCGTCACGATATCGCCTATTTCATTGGTGCATTCAAAATCGAGGGAGATAACGCGCTCCAGGCCGTCCTGGCGTATCGCCATGAGCTTTCCGCCGGAAAGGTGCTTTCTCAGCAGCATGCAGAACATCGGCGGCTGCTGTGGATTCTCGAACGAAGCCGCCGTGAGGTTCAGACGCGCGCTGACGCTGTTCGCGGAAAGTACGATCTTTTTTCCCCCGTCGCGGAACGTCCGCAGCGAAACGACTATCTCCTCGCGGGAGGGCTGATACACCTTGTCCACTCGCGCGCCGATAAGCGGCTGAAGCTCGTTCGTTACGATATGAAGAAATGCTCCGTCAAGTGACAATTCAACCACCACACTTTATAAATTCGGAATTATGAATGCGGAATTCGGAATTTTGGTGCCGCTACGCGGCATTTATTTTGATACAATCGGAAAACCGCCGCGTCAGCGGCACAGTAGTTCCGAATTATGAATTCCGGATTTTAAACATAGCTGCACGGCTCGCATTCCGCGTCCGTTGTAAATACCGGTATCTCCGGGAAAGCGCGGCTGAGGAGCGTAGCCAGGCGATGTGACGCGCACTTTTCCGTGCCGTAATGTCCGGCGTCGATAAGCGCCATGCCGAGGTTATGAGCCTCTACCCACACGGAATGCTTGACGTCGCCTGTCACGAGCGCCTGGCAGCCAAGCGCGGCAGCCCTTGCAAGAAGGTCTCCGCCGGAGCCAGAGCACACGCCCACGCGGGTTATAGCCTGAATGTCGCCCTCGCAGTACTTCACGCTTTCAAGGTCGAGGGATCTCTTGCAGTGCTCTGCAAGAGCCTTAGCAGTGAATCCGAGCGGAAGATCCGCGATACCGCCGATCCCGAGACCGGTAGGCTGGGTCTGCTCGAGGACTCCGCTGCTCTGCCAGCCGAGAAGCTCCATGAGCGCGTCGTTTACGCCCGCTTCGCACATATCGAAGTTGGTATGTACCGCGATGGCGCTGATGTCGCTGCGCACCAGCGAATACACCGGAGTTCCAGCCATCACTCTCTTGAGCGGGTGGAATATCACCGGGTGATGAGATACGATGAGGTTCGCGTTCTTGGACAGCGCCTCGTCGATTATCTCCTGCGTTATATCAAGGCAGCATGCTATGCCGGTGATATTCTCCGCTGAATTTCCGGTCAGCAGACCCACGTTATCATAGCTTTCCGCCGTGTTCATCGGTGCGATGGTGTTAAGGAACTCCAGCACCTGACCTACTGTTGCTGCCATTATGTTCCTCCGTTAAGATGTGTATGACTGCGCTTTGGCGCGTATCTGCTCCGCGAGCGCGTGAAGGTGCTGAGCCTGCTCTGCGTTTGCTCCGGAAGCCTCCATGCCCGCCGCGTTTTTCAGCAGCTTTCCCGCTATATGGCGGAGCATGTCCGGGTCGGTTATCCTGCCGCACAGGCAGAAGAGCTCGTCCGGCTCCTGCGATACGCCGGTATGCTTCACCAGCATGACGGTGTAGAACCGTTCGCCCTCCCTGACGGCGCGTTCCTCGATGATATCGAAGCCGCCGCGGTAAAGCTCCCGGCGGAGCGTATCCGCCTTTGTCATGGGCTGTAGAATGAACCGCGTATCCTCCGACAGGAACCGGCAGCCGGAGATTATCTTCATGATAAGCTCCCCGCCCATACCGCATATTACTACATCGTCGGCATAGTCTATCCTGTCAAGCCCGTCGGAAAGCACCGCGGTGACATTTGTCACGCCCTGTTCTGCGATAGTGCGCCGTGCGGCGGAGAGAGGCCCCTCCTTCACATCGGAAGCGATGACCTCCTTCGCGCCGTTCTGCGCAAGGTAGCAGGCGAGCAGCGCGTGATCAGTCCCCACATCGCAGACGGTGACCCCTCTGCGGCAGAGAGCTGCGGCGGCGCTGAGCCTGCCGGTAAGTTTCACCATTACTCGCCGAGAGCTGCGTTGAGCTGCTCAACGATCTCGTCAGCGTCCACGCCGTGCACCATGCATGCCTGCTCAACGGACTCGCCGCGGGAAGCAGGGCAGCCAAGGCAGTGCATGCCCATTCCGAAGAAGATGGGAGCAGCAGCCTCTGCGTTGATGTCGAGAATATCGCCGATTATTGTGTCCTTTGTTACTTTCATTGCTGTATTTCCTTTCATTTGTGCATTGCTGTCCGCGCGCCTTTCCGGTGCGTGGAGATAAATATACAGTATATATTATATCACAGCTTTGTTATTTTGTCCAGTACAATTTCTTTGATACCTGCATTTTTTGTTCCATGCGCTTGACATTGCCCGGGAAATCTGTTATAATCAATATGCCGTCAGTATTTATATGCGGGTGTGGCGGAATTGGCAGACGCGCCAGATTTAGGTTCTGGTGGCTTCACCGTGCAGGTTCAAGTCCTGTCACCCGCACCATAACAGGACACCAATTTTGATACAATGCGTATCACGATTGGTGTTCATTTTTTATGTGCAAAAGCCCTGTGTTTACAAAGGTTTATCCACTCATTTTAACGATAACAGGCTCTGCGGCGTTCCAAAAACGGCGGCAACAGAGCCTGTTACATTTTATTCCAAAGCACTATTTAACGAAAGGTCGTGGGGTGTGCATTTTCAGCAAAGGGGTGTGCACATTTTAATTATTCCTAAAAATAGCAAAACATAAGGCCCGCAAAATATAGCGTCAGAAGCGAAATAACGGTGTGCTTATTAATCTAAACACACCATTATTGTTATGTCACAGGCTTGCTCAATATTTGAATGTCAGGAACCGAACTCGGTATTCTCCTGTTCGAACTCTTCCTCGGAAAGTACCCTCACCCCGGTTAGCTCTCCCAGCCCGCTGCTGACTTCCTCGCGCTCAGCAGTGAGCACTGCCGTACCATCTGAGTCAAGGTAGGTTATAATTTCCGTTACGGTATCACCAACGGCTACCGTATCATTGAAATATTTCACGCGCTCGCCGTTATAGTAAAGCCTGCCGTCCCTGTATGTCAGATTGTACTTTTCATACTTGCTGAAAAGTTCCTCGTCGCTGATATCACTTTCTTTAGTTGTGTATGTGGCGGTTGTATCATCAGTAAAATAAGCCGTACCATCTTCTTCGACGGTTATCTGATAGGATTCATCTGTGCTGAGCTGAACGTCTGCATTATCATCTGTTCGGTAATATGTTTGATAAACCACAATATCATCGGAGCTTCCGTTTACGGATTTTGAAATATGCGCGCCGTTTTTAATATCCTCAAGATTCTGCTCATAGAGTGCGATCGCTTCGTCAGCGATATCCTGCGTCCAGATAAAATAGCCTCTCGACTGCGTCCGACCGGCTGCGCCCTGCTTTACAAGCTCGGCGATATTCTGCTTTTCCTGCTCCAACCATGCCTTATAGTCATCGTATGTCCACCACTCAACATCAACATTATCATTGCTGTCGGAATCAGTTATGTCGTTGGCTCCTGTTTCAGCAGCGGGAGCCGATTCCTGTGTATGTCCGTCGTAGTTCACCGCAGCAAACGCAGTGGTAGCCCATGCGATAATGCACGCAGAAACGATGATCCCGGCGAGTGTGATTTTCTTGAATTTCATAATAGCTTCTATCCTTTCTCGGACAGCATTCCTGCCGAATGCAGCTCCGGCGGGAATGCTGCGCCTTTCTTCCAGCCTGATAAGAGCCATTGCGTAATCCTCGCGCTTACAGCCGAGCCGCTTCAGCACCGCTTCGTCGCAGGAAAGCTCTATATCCCGATTTGCAAGCGAGAGCATTGCCCAAGCCAGCGGATTGAACCAGTGAACGCACGCGGCAGCGGTCAGAACGAGCTTCAGCAGCACGTCAAATCTGCGGATATGCACCAGCTCATGCGCAAGCGCAAACCGCATTTCTTCGTTGTCTGTGGGCAGATTTTTCGGGAGTATAATCACCGGTTTTACTATGCCGTAGGTCAGCGGAGAAGTCACTCTGTCGCTTACCTTAACTGTTATTTTCCGGTGGAGCTTTTCTGCGGAAATACGGGATCGTATTTTCAAATCGTCAATCGGCAGAGCCGTGGAAAGCTCCCTGCGGCTGCGGAGGTGCAGAGCGGTCATTATCCCCATTGAGATAACAGCTCCGCCTGCCCAGACGATTTCTAAGATCAAATCACGGTTCGAAGCGCCGCTTGTTCCGGCGGTCGTATCCGGCAATTCTGACGGCGAAAATTCATGCACAATGGCATTTTCAGGCTGTGTATTTTCATGTGGAAAATTAACGGAAAAGGAAAACGGAACAAGCATTCTCAGCGCCGCTATCGCCCATAAAATCACGAACAGCCGCTTTGGCAGCCTGTGAAGGAACAGCGACCTTATCACGATTATCACCGCAATAATCACCGACGCTGAAACCGCCATACTGAGCAGAGTAATCATTTCAGCTCCTCCACCAGCTTTTTCAGGCTCTGTATCTCCTCAGCTGTAAGCCGTCTGGAGCCGAGCAGAGCCGCTATCAGCTTATCAGACGAACCGTCGTACATCTTATCGATAAGCTCATTTGTTTCCGCTTCCCGTACTTCCTTTCGGGAAATGAGCGCGCGGCAGATGAAGCCAGGCTCCGACCTGTCGGCTGCGCCCTTGTCTATGCACTTTTTTATTACTGTGTAGGTGGTGGTTTTGCTCCAGCCTACCTGCTTGTTCAGTTTTTCCGCGATGTCCTTTGCGGAGGTATCGCCCTCCTTCCAGAGTATGTCCATAACTTTAAGTTCAGAGTCAAACAGTTTGATTTCCATGGTTTATGGTTCCTTTCTATTGCAATAGAATGTGATCACAATATCATTCTACTGCATTAGAATGAATTTGTCAAGTAGGTTGGTTATTTTTCACCATTCTATCACAATAGAATAAAAAAATCCCACAAAACAGGCAGCTGTAAAGCTTACCGTCTTGCGGGCTTGAAGTTCTTATGCTCCGACGCTTATCTCTGTGCCGTTATAGAACACAAAGGTGATTTCGCCGTTTCTGTGGACGATTGCCTTCTCAACCATAACCGTCCAAATTGTATCGTTCCATTCCTGCAGCACCTCCGGCTGCTTTTTAAGAGTGCGTATGTAAAGAGCCATTGACTTGTCCTTTTGGCTGCGGAGGGTACGAAGATTCTGCAACTGCTCCAGTTCCGCAGCCGCCGCTTCATATCGTTTTGTCAAGGCTTCATACTTTTTATAATAGGATTCCTGTGACTGCGCTGTGGTTGCGTTCTCTTTAACTGCTGCCTTGACGAGCTCGGCAACAACCTGCGTTTCTTCAAGCTGCCGTTCAATATCTGCGTCCAGTGACTTGAAGTCCGTCAGTTCTTTACGCATTGCTTCGCAATCCTCGATGATTTGCGTTCTTTTCTCCATCATCTGATTATAGGCTTTTATGAAAAGCCGCTGTACGGTTTCCGTGTCCACTGTGGGCGTGTGGCAGTGCTCCTCGCCTTTGAACTTGTTGTTACACTGCCAAATGGTACGGCGGTAGC
This sequence comes from uncultured Clostridia bacterium, assembly GCA_945923775.1. Lineage (GTDB taxonomy): Bacteria > Bacillota > Clostridia > Oscillospirales > Ruminococcaceae > CAG-115. The sequence continues at coordinate 82,531 of CAMELR010000007.1, forward strand.
GGTCGGTGGAATGCCACACCTTTGAGCCGAAGAACCCTCCGCAGTCCTCGCAGACCAGCTTTGCCGAGAAAATGCTCTTTCCGCTATATGCTTTACCCAGTGCTTTCCGTCTGGCAAACTCCGCTTGCACATGATCCCATTCATCGGGGGCAATAATGGCGGGGTGACTGCCCTCAACATAATATTGTGGAACTTCGCCCTCATTGAGTTTTGTCTTCTTTTCCAGGAAATCTACCGTGAATGACTTTTGAAGCAGCGCGTCACCTTTGTATTTCTCATTTGTCAGAATACTGGTGACTGTGGTCTTGCTCCACTTTTCCTTACCGCTAGGTGATGGAATACCCATCTTCTCAAGGTGTCTGCAAATGCCTGCCTGAGTTTTTCCGTCAAGAAAAAGGCGGTAAATAAGTCGGACAATGGCGGCTTCTTCCTCCACCACTGCCGGACGCCCATCTTCGCCCTTTTCATAACCGAGGAAATGTTTGTAGGCTAAATGCACCTTACCGTCGGCGAAGCTCTTGCGCTGACCCCAGGTGATGTTTTCGGAAATACTCCGGCTTTCCTCCTGCGCAAGCGAGGACATAATGGTGATAAGCAGTTCACCCTTTCCATCAAAGGTGTAAATGCCTTCCTTTTCAAAATAGCACTCCACGCCGTTTTCTTTCAGCTTTCGGATGGTCACAAGGCTGTCTACGGTGTTCCTTGCGAAACGACTGACCGACTTTGTAACGATGAGGTCGATTTTTCCGTCCAATGCGTCTGCTATCATTTCTTTAAATCCCTCACGGTGCTTTGTGTTTGTGCCGGAAATGCCTTCATCGGTATAAACCTTTACGAAGTCCCATTCCGGATTTGACCGTATATATTTTGTATAATAGTCCACTTGGGCTTCGTAGCTAGTGAACTGCTCGTCACTATCTGTGGAAACACGAGCGTATCCTGCAACACGCCTTTTCTGTGTCGCCGCCTTGGGTAGGTGCGTCAGTGGATTTATAGTTGCAGGAATAACGGTAACTTTAGGCATTTTGTTTACTCCTCTCTAAGGTCTTTCGGCGCGCAGTCTCCTTCATCTCATCCGTCCAACTTTCACTGCGTGAGCGGTCTTTCCATTTCCGTGTGACTTCCGAACCGTCTTTGAAGCAGAAAATCAGTGTATTCTCATTGCAGACCCGAATGAGCTGTATTTGACTGCAAAGCCGCTCATGAGTGAAATCTTTCTGACCCAGAACATCGGCTGTAACTTGCTGAAGAGTAGGCTCCGGTATCTGCTTGGACGCACAGGCTGCTTTACCGAGTGAATTGAATGTATCGCAAATCCATACGGGACCCGTTTTTGTGACTTTTCGGCGGTAGTTCTTTCCGCATTTGTCGCACACAAGAAGACTTGTGAACGGGTATGTTTTCTTTGGAGCAGGATTTTTGATGAACCGAGCCGCCCGCCTTGATTTTTCCTCTTGCACCGCTTGAAAGGTTTCTACATCAATAATGGCTTCGTGACTTTCTTCGGCAAGGTACTTCGGAAGTTCGCCGTTATTGAGCATTTTCCGTTTAGTGATATGATTTTCACGAAAAGTTTTCTGCAGGAGCAGATTGCCTGTATAGGTGTAATTGCTGAGTATCCTTGAAATTGAGGACTGGTTCCATTTCCCACCGAACCGCGATGGAATGCCTTCATCATTCAGCATTTTGGCAATTGACGGATAACCCTTGCCGGAAAGGTACTCATTATAAATACGACGTACAAGTTCGGCTTCTTTCGGTACAATAACATAACGTCCATTTTCAAGCCGATATCCCAACAAAGTTCCGTCCCACGGAATTCCGGCTTCAAAGTTTCGTTTGATGCGCCATTTCTGGTTTTCACTTGCTGAACGGCTCTCTTCTTGAGCGTAGGACGCAAGAATTGTCATCATCAGTTCTCCGTCACCGCTCATGGTGTGAATGTTCTGCTCCTCAAAATAAATATCCACCCCCAGGGCTTTGCATTCACGGACAGTCTGTAACAACGTGACCGTGTTTCGTGCAAAGCGGGAGATGGATTTTGTAATCACCATATCAATTTTTCCGGCACGGCAGTCGGCAATTAAGCTCTGAAAACCTGCTCTTGAATCCTTTGTGCCTGTCTTGGCTTCATCAGTATATACGCCTGCATATAGCCAGTCACCGTGCTTTTGAATTAAATCGCTGTAATAACTGACCTGTGCAGAGAGTGAGTGGAGCATAGCGTCCTTTCCATTGGAAACACGGGCATAAGCAGCAACTCTCTTTTTTCTCTCTAACTTCGACGGTTTTGATACGATGGTTATTCTTCTTGACATTGCGTCACCTCCTTACATGGTGATATATTACCTCTAAATCCATCGTATATCAAGTCAATCCCGCGATATAAACTACACGAAGATATCCCGTATTTTTCGTTCATAATTGTATCAATAGCGGTGTAATCCTCCGGGGTTAAAATCCCCATCGATAGCATCTGTTTAGCCTGTAGCATGGTGGCCAGATAGCTTTCTAACCGCTCTCTGTAAGCGTTATTCATCACATCGACGCTCCTTCCCAAAGCGGTCTGTGATGTAGCAAGCGTGAGAGCAATATTTTCTATGAGCGTTTCCATAAGCGGTGAAATATTGCCCACAGCAAGCACAAGTATATTCGTACACAGCTTTCCGTGTGACACACTCTTGATGGCCGTTCCACCATGCATTACGGCAGTCATCCGAGCAGAACTTTTTCGGTTTCTGCTTAGGGATAATTTTTATCAGTTTGCCACACTGTTTGCAATACACGGCATTCTTTGCATTTTCGCCCAAACCGTTTCGGCGGCAGAATGAGCGCACCGTATTATCCGAAATGCCGAGGGATTTACTGATTTTTACATAGCTTATGCCTTGCAGACGTAAGGTTCGTATTTGCTCTTTTTGCTGACCTGTCATATAGTTTTCCTCCAGTCCGAGGGATTGCCTCAGTACCTACTGGAGGGAAACCACATATCCGGTCCGCACAAAAAATACCCTCTGCGGGAAAATCTCCGCAGAGGGTGTGATCAGTACAAATTATTCATTCAAGTTTTTCATTTACTCTTTTCTGCACCTCCGAGTAATCATACCCGGCTTTAATCAGCCTTTCCTTGCGTTCATTGCCGTTGCCCCATTCGCCGCGAATAACCTCGTTTGCAATCTCATCAACGGTTTTCTTATGGAGACTTTCGTTGACCCGTTTCTGAACCGCTTTGTAGTCATACCCGGCGGCAGTCAACTTTCTTTCACGCTCCGCTCCGTTGCCCCACTTACCGGCAATAACTTCATCAGCAAGCTGTTCAACCGTTTTCTTTTCGGGAGCTGGTTTCGCATACTCGCAAAAGCAGATATCCCCGTCAATATCGTACCCGCCAATCCTATCCACACCCCACTGCCACATAGTCTGACCGTAGTTGTATCTTGACGGGCGGTCGGGGCTGTTTGTCCAGTGAGCAAGCCAGATGTCATACTTACCTACAAGCCGCTGTTTATCGTAGTAGTTCTCCATAAAGGACGGGTTCGCGTAAATACCGGGCTTGAACCCCACTTGCTTAATCTTCTCGCAGAACGCAATCGCCATTTTGGTGCGAGTGTCCGTGTTCAGCCCGCTTATCTGCTTTTTCTCCTCCATATCGTAGAACACGGGATATGTAGGGGATAGTCCTTTGAGAACAGCGGAACATTTCTCGGATTCCGCTTCAGCCTGTTTCACGCTCATAGCGTAGCTGTACCAGTAAAAGCCGTAATCTATGCCGTTTGCCTCGCAGTCCTTAACGAACCCGTCCATTGTGTAGTCTTTCTTCTCGCCGTATCCCGCGCGGATAATCGCGAACTCCACACCCGCCTTTTTCAAAGCAGAAAAGCTGATGCCTTTCTGATAAACGCTGATGTCAACACCTTTAATTCTTGTCATCGTTATCCTCCTTTTCGGCTCTATCGTGCAGTTGTTCAAGCACCTCTTTCAGCTTTTTCGGCAAAGGCAACCCTAGGTGCGCGGCATTCTCAATGAGAGATACGCCCTCATTTGAGAGATAGAAGAAAATAACCGCAGTACGCAAGATTGAACCCGCGCCTATTACTCTCGTATCAAGAATATGCCCCAAGCCCACAAGCGCAAAAATCAGCACCTTCTTGCAGATACCCTTGAACCCAACTGCGCTTGACAGCTTCTTGTCAGCGACGGCGCACATAATACCCGTGATGTAATCAATCACCACAAAAGCAATAAGCGCATACAGCAGCCCGTCACAGCCGCCGAGAAACCACCCGAGCCAGCCGCCGATTGCAGTGAATACTACCTGAACTCCGTTCCAAAATTCTCTCATAATAATCCCTCCATTCATTCGTCAACAATATCGTAGGTTATTTTCATGACCTGTCCGTCTAGCTTTCGCACCGGTTCGGACAGATTATTTATAGTGGTTAGGCACAGCTTGAAGATACCAAGCACAAAGCCGAAGAAATGTTTGCCGCTATTGTTGTAAGGATAAAACGGCGCTATGTAAAGCGGCAGGCTCACTCCATCTGTCTTGATGAGATTTCCGTAAGTATACATATAATTTGAACTGTATGTTGGCATGGAAATTCTCATTCTGTACCGACCGTAATTCTCACCGCTCTTGATTATTTCAAGCGCCAGCATTGAATACGGAATATTACAACTGTCGCAAAGGATAAGCGGTGTATTTGTCTTTTCATCAACATAGAAGCCCCAGAAGCTCGCCGCAGTCATATTTGACAACGTTCCATCGCCGACATACTGAAATACCTTTCCTGTGGACTTGCCGTCCTTGGTGAAAACTCTCAACTGACCGTAGTTGTTTGTTGAAGTGACCTCGCTGCCGTTGATGAGCGGGTATTTCGTGATTACAAAATACTTATCGTCCCACTCGAAAGCGCTTAAAGCATTACTGTAATCGCCGTTCACACCCGCGCCGTAAAACCACCTGTACTGTGGAGAGGAATTGCTTATTTTTTCATACTTGAACCCAACTCCGTAGTTTTGCAAAATCGTATCAGTTTCAATCACTGTTTTGGAAATCTGCGAATAATCAGACAGCTTGAAAACATAATGGTGAATGTGATAACGCGCAGTAGCAACAACGTGAATTTTATCTCCGATAACATACGGGAAATAGGCAAGCCACTGCGGATCGTCCTCCCAGTTCTGCCGCAACTTTTCTTTTTCCTCGTCCGGCAGATAATCGCTGTTAGTTGTATTGCAGTCATAATAATAACTGCCGTGGTGATAGCTGTTATCATACATTGAACCCGAAATACGCTCTGCAGCCGGAAACAGTTCAATGACCTTTTTTGCGCTGATTATCCCACAGTACGGTTTTTCATTGCTGACGCTTATCGCCATCGGATTGAACATCAAAACCTCATAAATCCCGCCGTCGCGGGTTTGCTTTCCAAGCAAGCGAACATTCCCGTCCGAAAGCCTGTCCATATAAAACCACTTGTAAAGTCCGTTGTTGAATTCGGAATCATTGATATATCGCCCGACTATCGTGTGATAGGTCTTATTAAAACTACCCGTAGAGTTGCTGTTGAGGTCGATACCGCCCACAGACAGCTCCCAGTAAGTATCATGCATACCGCAAGTACCGCCGTCCTTTGTGGTAAGACAGATACAGCCTATCTCGCCGTTCGCCTTATCCGAAGCGAAATCCCATACGTGGCGGTAACCCTTGCCGTTCTCAATGCGCCCGCTTTCGTTGGCATTATAAGTGCCTATTGAGGTGTCCGTATTGGTGTTGGATATTCCCGCATGACCCACTTCCTCGTTCGTCCACGGGAGCATCATATTGTTCCCGTCCTCGGGTATCTTGTCACGGCAGACAATGACACCACGGAAAGCAGTATCCGCAAGGTTTCCGACAAAATCACGCAGCATATTAAAACTGCGGTCGTTATCGGAGTCCATACCTATTTCAATGTAATCCGGCGGGTTCAGTATAGTGTCCACAGCGTTGGTTATCATGTTTTCCTCATGCAATTCCTTGACTTCTTCGCCCGTCTTTTCATCAAAAAGTTGAATTGTTGCTTTGCCTTTTATCATGTTTCTTCCTCCTCATACGGTGTGTAAATAAACGATGTCTGAAAACTATTGCAAGGCGAATTGTTCAGCACATCAACAAGATTTCCAACATCACCGTCATACAACAGCGTAATGCTCTGAACGCTGTCTTTCATCACGGAGCTGCCGAATGTCAGCCAAATGGTCGAGCCAAAATCACCAACACCGAAATCTGCGGAAGTTGGCTGCAAGCGCACGGTTTCATTTTCAGTGGTGACTATCATTGTGAATGCCGATGTGTTGATTACATCAGCAGTAATCGGGTTACGCAGTTCAAGATACAACTTTCTGTTGGATATATTCACCACCGTGATAGGCGGCGGTGTAATTATCTTCGGACTCCATGCGTCTGGGAATACCGCTCTGACAGTAGGTTCAAGAGTTTTTCTGTCCCTCTCACGCTTGATGTAAACAGGCATAGGCTCGGTGAACTTAACCTTATGCGATTTGAGTATCTCAAACAGCAGAGTATCAGATATGTGTACAAGTTTCTTTCTGACGGTTCTTCGCATTGAAAAGCAAACCTCGTTCTCACGGGCTTCAATGTAACCGTCCCAAGGTGTATCTCCGGCAAGGTAAGCGCCCATTACATATCCCCAGGTCTGCATTTTCGGAAATTTACCCTCTGCACCATCAGCCGAAACCACGCTCAGCGACATCGTATTCTGACCGACCTCCGATGTAAATGGGTAGGTGTATGTTTTGGTATGTGAGCCCTCGCTGAAATACTCCTCGTACCGTATAACTTCGTTTTCATTCTTTTTCAGAATGAACGCAAGCGTTCCGGCAACGGAAATCACAAATTTCACGGTCGAGCAGAATGCGGCATACGTTGCCTGAACCGCATTATATGTAATACGGAAAAGCCGCTGCGACTTCTCCGTAATCGAAATATCTGTGCTGTTTGTGGCGGTTTTCAGCTCCGCTGTGGAGTCGCCTACGTCCTTGCGGATTTCATTCGTTTTCTGCTCCATCTGGTACAGGCTGTCCGAAATGCTCGGAATGTAATCGCCGACTTCAATCGAAATCTCACAGCGGTTGAACGGATTGAAACTCATTGAGATGATTCGAGTATTGACGTTTAAATCAAACGGTCTGAACACTATTTGAACGTTGTCCCCAACCGAGAAATTCACATTCTTATAGAGCGTCAGACCATAGTTTGCAGTCCCCGAACGGCTGTCGGTTTCCATTGTGAGGTCAGAAACATTTCTGCCGTCCATTATGCCGATGTATTCCTCCGAACCGCGATGAGAACGAATGTTTATCTTGTTTCCGTTGTACTCAATTTCGCCGCCGCACAGAGCGATAAGTTGCATTAAAGCGGCTCTGCGTGTACATTCTCGGTTGATTTTCAGCTTTATCGGGATAGTCGGGTCGCATAGTCCGGCTGTGAGAGCAGTTCCGTTCAGCAGTTCGGACAGGCAGTCCGAGGGCGAACCCTCGAAATCCATTTCTTTCAGTTTGTACTCGTCATTGTTCAGTTCATAGGACTTATGCTCGCACTCAACCGTACAAACCGCAATACCGCCCGACAGCGACTTTGACACTTTCACCACGTTGAACAGATAATTCAGCGTGTCGCTTTTCAGTTCAACCTCAAGCCCCGTGAAAATCTCCGCTGCTGCCGATGAAATAACGGTAAATTGAAAGGTACACTCACCGTTCAGACTGTCGGTAAGAGATGCGGAAATGACCCTCGTAAACACACCGCGAATATTCCCGTTTTCGGTAACAGTTATCTGCGTCATTATATCGCCCCCGCATTTCTGACTGTGACTTTGTTCTGATTCCACTGAATCCTTGAAACCACCTTTGTGAGCGTGATTCCGTCAATGGTAAGCGGAATTGTAACATCAAAAGCCTGTGCCTGTCCGATACCGTTGAACCCCGAAACCGTGCCGTTCATATCAAGGTCGAAATCCGAGGGGATGGCGTTCTGCATACTCTTAGAAACGTCTTTCATCTCATCTCCGAAGCCCTCGCCAAGACCCTCTGCCATAAAACCGCCGAGATTTGCGAACAGCTTTGACGGGGAGTGTATTCCGAAAAAGTCCTTGATGCCGTCCACAATACCGCCGAAGAATCCGCTGATTTGATTCCACAGCCACGCGCCTGCGTCAGAAATACCCTGCCACAGACCTTTCAGCAGATTGCCGCCGACCTCTGCCATATTTCCGAAGTAGCTGCCGAAAGCGTCAATAATGCCCGCGATTATTTGCGGTATGGCCTTGACAATCTCGACAATGATTGTCGGAAGATTGGCTATCAGCGAAATGAACAGCTGAACACCCGCCGCAATAAGCTGCGGAATCGCTCCTATCACCGCATCAATAACACTTGAAATAATCTGCGGAATAGCCGCAACAATGGTCGTGATGATGGTCGGGAGGTTCTGCACAAGCGAGATGAGCAGCTTGATTCCGGCTTCGATAATAAGCGGAATTGCCGAAATGACCGCAGTAATTATTCCGTCAATTATCTGCGGAATGACCTCTACAATTGCGGTTATGATGTCCGGCAGAGCGGTAACAAGCGAGGTGAGCAGCTGTATTCCCGCTTCGATTATCTGCGGTATTGCACTGATAAGAAAATCCACAATGCCCGTGATGATTTGCGGCAGCGCTTCAATGAGAACAGGCAGCGCGTCAAGTATGCCCTGCGCAAGTCCCACAATTAACTGCAAAGCCGCGTCAAGGATAAGCGGCAGATTATCGATGAGCGTTTTCACAATCTCAACGACTACCGTCACAATCTGCGGCACAAGCTGTGGAATCGTGTCCGCTATGCCCTTGATAAGCGAAAGCAGAATATCCGCTCCCGCCGAAACTATCTGCGGAAGTAACCCTACCAAAGCCGAAATAATCTCGGTCACAATTTTTGCCAAAGTGGGAGTGAGTTCAGAGATAGCAGACAGCAATCCATCGGCAAGTGCCTTGATGATACCCGGAGCGCTTTCGAGAACTGCGCCTGCGATAGAGGTTATAAGTTCAGCAAACTGCGGAATCAGCATCCGGATAGTATCGATAACAGATGTAACGCCGTTTTTCAGTTCATCGGCGGCATTATCGTTTCCCGCAAGCAGGTCGGCAAGTCCGTCCGTAATCTGCGTTATTCCGGGCAGAAGTTCGCCGACCATTCTGTTCTTCAGACCGCCAGCGGTATGCGAGAGCCGTGTAAGGCTATCCTCGAAAGCGGCAGATGCGGCTACGGCTTCGTTGCTCATAACCATACCGTAGTCCTCGGCTTCTTGCTTTAATCGTTCGGTTTCTTCTGCGGTGATGTTCAGAACAGCAGCCATATCCACAGCAGACTTTCCGAGGAGGTCGTTTGCGGCGGCGGTACGCTCCGCGCCCGCTTCCATGCCTTGCAAAGCCGCGATAACAAGCGACAACTGCTCGTCTTGGCTTTTGCCGTTCAAGTCCTCAATGGAAAGCCCCACAGCAGACAGCTTTTCGGCTGCTGAATCTGATCCGTTTGCCGCGTCCGTTATGACGGTGGACAGCTTTTTCATTCCCGATTGGAGATTGTCCACATCAGCACCGCAGCGCTCAAATACATAGCCCCATTTCTGATAGCTTTCGGCGCTTATGCCGATTTTCTGCGAGGTCTTGTCGATTTGGTCGCCCGCCGAGCCGACTTCGTTCGCCATGTCCCACAGCTTTTTTCCTGCGGCAACACAGGCAGTTCCGACTGCCGCCGCAGCCGCCCCGAGAGCCGCGCCGATTTTCTTTGCGGTATCTCCGAGCCGGCTCAGCTTTCCGTCAGCGTCCTCGCTTGTGTCGGCGGCTTTCTTGACGGAATTGGAGAAATCCTTTGCTTCATCTCCCGCTTCATCAAAGCCCTTGTCGGCATTTGCGAGGGCGGTGTTGTTGGAGTTAAGTTCACGCTCCATGCTGTTCAGAGCAGCCTGCGCGTTATTCAGCTGTATCTGCCAGCTTTGAGTTCTGCGGTCGTTCTCACCAAAGGACTCGGCGGCATTGGCAAGGGCAGAACGGAGCGTTTCGATTTTCTGTTTCTGCTGCTCGATTTCCTTGTTGAGGACTTGGTTTCTCGCCGTGAGAGCCTCGGCAGATTTATCGTTCTTGTCGAACTGCGAATCCACCAGTTTCATTTCAGAACCAAGAACCTTGAAAGAATTGTTGATTTCGGCGAGGGATTTCTTGAACTCCTTTTCGCCCTCAAGGCCTATTTTCAAGCCGAAATTCTCGGACATTCTGCATCACCTCCTTGGAAAAAGGGCATAAAAAAAGAGCCTTGCGGCTCGGGGGGAATATATGAAAAAGGAGCAGCCAGGTGGTTGCTCCTTTAGTGTGTTAAACTGCTCGATAAATGGGAATTGGTCATTCTTCTTTTTCTTCAGGAGTATCTTCATTTGGCTTGGAACTGA
>CAMELR010000008.1 GCA_945923775.1 uncultured Clostridia bacterium
AACGTATGGCTTGATTTTGGGGGAAAGTGTTACAATTTTGCTTGACAAGAACAAAGCGAGAACAATGTAGCGACCAGCATTGCCAACAATTACACAAAAAAACCTGTTGAGCCAACGGAAACACCCTAGATTACATATATAGTCAAGGCTAAATTCGTATTCTCTAAAGTCAGCATACAACATTTGGCGTATTAAAGTTCATAATAAAACTGACTTCGTCCGGAAAACGAAGTCAGTTTTTATGTCATATTATGCCTTTCAGATTGTGGGATAGTACACTCATTACCTCCGATATTAAAAGTGGCTTGCAATATGGGCATTCATATCTGCGTCAAGCGACGCCTGAAAATGACTGCGAAAGCGTTCGAAGTCATGTCGATAATTGGAATACTTCTTGCGTTGTTACGGTGTGCTGTCGGATGAATAGCCCCGGTAGTTTCGTATTCTTTCATGTTCGGTATCCCTTCTTGTATTATGCCGCTATATATTTTTTTTCATAGTTAGAACATTTTCACCATTTGAATACTCATAGGACACATCGTCCATCGTCTGCTTCATCATGTATATACCAAGACCGCCTATCTTACGTTCCTTTGAGGACAGAGTAACGTCAGGGTCTGGTCTAGCAAGAGGGTCGAACGGAACGCCACTGTCAGCAAGCCGAAAGGTGACGCAGTGGTCGCCGCTCTCAATAGAGTAACGCACCGTCCCTGTACTGTCCGGATAGGCATAGTGTGCTATATTTACGAACATTTCCTCTATCGCCACGGTTATCGGCATGATTTTTTTCATCGGGCAGCCTGCGGCTTCAAGCTGTTCTTCGGTAAAAGCGAGAACTTCTTTCAAAGCTTTGTCCTCTGCCGGGAAAGTCCTTCCTGGCATAGTCACACCTCCATTTTCTTTTTGTAGTCCAGCATGAGCATGGTGATGTCATCAAACTGCGGAGCCTCGCCCTGAAACGCATAGATGTCCGCTTTGAGGTCGTGCAGTATCTCCTCCGCGTTCTCGCCGGAGTGGCTGTTCATAAACGCAGACAGCCGTTCCTCACCGTAAAGCTCAATACTGGAATTGGTAGCCTCGGTAACTCCGTCGGTGTAAAGGAAAAGACGGTCGCCCGGGGCAATCGTTATCTCATTCTGCCTATATTTTATCGTTTCCATTCCCGCAAGTACAAAGCTTACACGGGATTTCAAATAGGTGAACTCACCGCCGTTTTGCTTAATAAGCGGAGGGTTATGCCCCGCATTGACATAGGTCAGTTTTCCCGTAGTAAGCTCCAGAACGCCCAGCCATGCGGTAACGAACAGACCAGCTTTGTTTCCATCGCACAGCAGGCGGTTCACCGTGGTGAATACCTCCTCCGGCTTAATGCCGCTCTGAGCGTAATTCTTGATAAGCGTTTTCGCAATAACCATAAACAGCGCCGCGGGAACGCCCTTTCCGGAAACGTCCGCCATTACCACAGCCATGTGCGAATCGTCCACCATGAAGAAGTCGTAGAAGTCGCCTCCGACTTCCTTTGCGGGGGTCATGCTGGCGTAAACGTCGAACTCGTCACGGTCGGGGAACGCCGGGAAAATACAGGGCAGCATATGGGCCTGAATGCTTGAAGCAAGGCTCAGCTCTGCATTGATACGCTCCTTTTCGGCAGTCACTTTCTGCAAATTTGTAACGTATCCGCCGATGTCCTCCACCATGGAGATGTAGGAGCGGGCAAGGTCGCCCACCTCGGTGTTGTCGCCGGAATATTCACGGCAAGCGTCAAGAAGCTTCTGCCTGTCCTCTTCACCGGAGTGCTCACCGTAGTAGCTGTGCGCCACCCTCGCGAGGTTCTCAACAGGGCGGCTTATCTTCTTTTCGGTGAACCACATGAAGCCCATTGACAGCGCAAAATAGAAGTTCAGCGCCAGCGTCTGGAACAGGTAAATCTGCCCCCAAAGCCCCACCGAACTGCTTTCGACAGACAGCTTATCAGCAAGGTAAACCGCCGCACCGATAAGCAGGCATATTCCAAGCCCGGTGATGAGCGAGTTAAGTATCATGCGCTCGTTAAGGGAGAACACCACGATTTTGTCGTGCTTTTCCTCACGCATATTATTCATCTTGCGCTGGAGAAAATGCCCCAGTATCATCAGCGGACAGCCGAATATCAGCCCTGAATCGAAAATGTTCATGAATGTATAAAGGCTGTTTATCGTGATGATGTTTGCTACGTTGTAGACGTGGTTGATTATTGCGGTGCAGAATACCGAAACCACCGCCACCGAAGCCATAACAAGGAGCATCTTTAGCAGCCGTGAAATGCTGTCAAGGCAGAACTCGCTGCCGTCATGCTCACGGTTCAGTCTGCGCCATAGAATGTAGGCGAGCATTCCGTAGAGAAGCTGCTGTGCGCCGCTTAACAGCGCGTAGCTCACCTCATAGCCGGAGATAAGGTCGGCGATAATGTTCCCCACGGCGCAGCCCAGCGAAGCCGGCAGTCCGAACAGCAGACCAAGAACCGGAGTAAGCGCAGCGGAGGGGCGCATTTCAGTTATCTGCGCCGCCTCCAGCCTAAGCCGGAAAGGCATTGTAAATCCGAGAAACAGCAGCGCACTCAGCAAAAACAGGAATACCCATGCAGAATATTTATTGTACTTTATCTTCATAGCTTATCAGAAATCCACCGCCCCGATGAGCTTTGCAGCCACAGGGAAGAAGCTCTTGCGTGTATTTTCCAGCAGCCGCCGATTTAGTTCATCGCTCTGATTTTTGTTTACCGCCGGGGCGATAGCGTACTTGAACATTGCGAAGCTCATTATCGTGTCGTTGATGTGCTTCAGCTCCTCCTCGCTTCTGCCGGGGTAATTCGCCTTTATCATATTATTGAAGAGTCTTGCCGCAGGTTCAGCTTCAATGCCGATAACCGCTTTGGTGTACTTCCCGTCGTTTCTGCCGGAAACAACGTGGGTCAGCGCAATACCCGCGTAATCGAATATCGGGTGTCCATAGGTAAGGTCTGCCATGTCGATAAGCAGCAGTTCGCCGTCCTGCACCATCATGTTTTTGGGGTGAATGTCGCCGTGCACGAAGCTCTCACGCTCGGGAACGCTGTTTACGATGTCATGCAGCAGCTTTATCTCGTCAGGGGTGTAGTATTTTGCCATGTCGTCCACCCACTTGTTGTAAAGCTCCTTGATGTTGGAGAATATATGGGGGTCTGCTTTGGTGGTGTGCAGCTTGTTCACCACAGCGGAGTATTTCACCGAGTAGCTGTCAAAGTCTTCCGGAACGGCGCAGAGGCGGTTTGCGAATGTATCTGCATTGATAAGCTCGAACACCACGCCGTAGCAATTTCCGCATTTCACCACGTCAAAGGAAATTGCGGTGGGAATTCCGTAAACAAACGCTTTCTTGGAGTAGGAGATTTCACGCTCAATCTCGTCCAACGGCTCGCCCTCGTTGTATACCTTGACGATAGTGTCCCCGTCCAGACGGTAAACAGTGCCATGACCGCCCCTGCCGATAATTTCGCAGCCCTCAACGGAAACCTCGCGCAGCACCTTGCGTACCTCGATTATATCGGTGAAGCCTGTCATGCTGAAAATATCGTATATTTCCAGCGATGCATTTACCACAGTGGTGTCATCAATAGTCTTTTTCAGCTTCAGCACCACACGCAGACCCACGCTGGAGATGTACTCCAGCTTTGATGCGTCCAGAATGACCTTGCGGGGATTGTTAGCATCGACAAGTTCAAACAGTTTCTTGTCAATATCCGCAGCATTTGTGGTGTCAATTCTTCCTTCCAGCTCGACTGTGAGAGTTCCGTAAATAAAACTGCTTGTCATAATATGTATCTCCTTTCAGAATTGAATAGACATTCCGTTTTACTTTATGTTGAGAAGATGTGTGAAGCCTGTCATATCAAACACTTCCATTACATCATCGCAGACATGGGATACAGTCAGATTGCCGCCCGCTGCATTCATCTGCTTATTTGTTGCAAGAAGCACACGAAGTCCCGCAGAAGAGATATACTCCAGCTTTTCCATGTCGATTTCAAGCTCTGTCACGCCGTCGGTCTGAGTTGCGATGACCTTTTCCAGCTCCGGGGCTGTGGTGGTGTCCAGTCTGCCGCTTAAGGTCAGCTTCGGAGCAGAATCATTCTTGTCAACAGTAATCATCATAATTGAATTCCTCCTTAAAAATAAAACGATTAATTTACCGATTTGTGTACTATACCCATCGGTATTACCCAACACTATATATTATAATATATACGAGAAACAGCAGCGCACTCAGCAGGAAGATGAACGCTGCCGCGCCGTATGAATTATAATTGATTTTCATTCAGAACTTTGATGATCAGAATTTTTCTGAGAGCTTTGCAGTATCAGCAATTATCTTTTCGGAATTGTCAAAGAAAATAGATTTCAGAACTCCTTTCATGCCGAACAGATATTTTCGTTTTAGCTCCTGAGATAGATTATCCATTGAGGAGGTAGTGACAACAGTTGTCATCATTCGCAGATGTCCAAGCACCTCGGCAATACTGCGAAGCGACTGCATATCCTCTGATGTAAAGTCACTGAAATATATCTGAAGCATCTTGTTAAAGAAATATATAGCCCGACTGTTATCCAGACCGATAAGCTGTTTGGTTTGTTCGTCTGCTTTCTCTGAAATTATGACGAATGCCAAATACATATTTCCTATTTCAAATATCTGATGACCGGTGCTTGTATTCGCCATGTTCATAAGAAGCAGCTCGCCATTCTGCTCGAATATATTGTGGGTGTGGAAAGCGCCGTGGATTAGGGTGTCGCGCTCCGGCACCGTATTGTACAACCTGATTACAAGCTCCTTTTCCTCGGGAGTGAACAGCTTTTCTCCGGCGATATATCTGTCTATTATCTCTATTTCCTCCAGCATACGGTCAACAAATCTGTGAAATCTGCCAGGCTGTGCATGGGTATCGGATAACAGCTTGAGCAGGTCTACTGCCTTTTCGGCATATATGTCGATATTGTAGGGATCGCCGCAGATAGTTTCCGACAGTGGTCGGGAGTTAGTCAGTTCATAGACGTTTCCGTAACGTGTGCCGACCTTTACCGTATCAAATGGTATTGCGGTAGGAACTCCGCTGATGAAAGCAGCCTTTGCATACTCACGTTCCCTTATCATCTCTTCATAGGAGATACCCTCGTTGAACACCTTCA
Organism: uncultured Clostridia bacterium; assembly: GCA_945923775.1. Taxonomy (GTDB): domain Bacteria; phylum Bacillota; class Clostridia; order Oscillospirales; family Ruminococcaceae; genus CAG-115. Next base: position 5,202 of record CAMELR010000008.1, read on the forward strand.
CTATCTGGTCGCTGTTCAGCTTGTATGTTATATCGAACTCACCCCTGCAAAGAATACGGCAGTCCTCTATATTAACCTGTCGAAATGCCTTTTTTACGTCCATTATCTCGGTAAAGCCGGTCATGCTGAGTATGTCGAACACTTCTGTGGAAACATTTACAATCTGGGTCGCGTCCACCTCTTTCTTTATCCTGAGCAGTATTCGCAGTCCAACGCTGGATATGTACTCAAGACTTACTGCGTCGATAATGACGTACTTTGGCCGGTTTTGCTCTATTTCCTGCATGATCTGCCTTTCGGTATCAGCAGCATTGTTTGCGTCCAGTCTGCTGTCAAGCTGTAGCAGCAGGACGCTACCTTTTGTGAATTTCTTCATCGGGTTAACCTCCCTAAAATAATAGAACTCATCTATGATACATTATAACATAGAATCAACAAAAAAACAACATAAATACCAAAGCCTGTATGTCCTAAAATTGCAGATCCTTATTTACAAAATATCCAATATGGTGTATAATATTAGAAAACAGAACCAATTCGGAGGGTATTAAAATGGATAAAAAATCTACAATATCGGTATTCAGCGATAATGAGGTAATGCTTCGGGAGGGAGATACAGGCGGCGAAATGCTCAAAATCATTTCCGGAAAAGCAGCGCTGTATCTGCATTTTGGAGAAGAGAGCGAGTACCTTATCGGCGTTCTTTCAGAGGGAAAGTGCTTCGGGGAGGTGTCGCTTCTTGCCGGAAAGCCAAGCCCATATACCGTTGTAGCGGTGGGTGAAGTGATGACAATGCGAGTCACAGCAGATCAATTTGAGAGTTTCGTGCGGGACAATACCAGAAACGCTGTCGACATCATGAAGAACATGGCATCGAGAATAGTTATGCTAAACGCAAACCTCAATTTACTTGCTAACGATTTGTCTGAACTTGCGAAAAGCTCTGATAAATCTTCCCAGACTCTGAATTATACGGACATAACCCAGAAGATCAGAATGTATCAGATAGCCGGATTGACCAGCAATTTCTCCGACTTGGCATGATTTTTTGAAAATAATAAATTCTGCTGTTTCACTTAATCCTCAAAAAGCCTAATGATAGCACTCATTAGGCTTTTACTGTTTGAACCGGTTATTCTATGGATAGTATATCGCTGAATCCTGTCATATCAAACACTTCCATAACGTCATCGCAGACATTAGATACAGTCAGAGTGCCGCCTGCTGCCTCCATCTGCTTATTAGCTGCGAGAAGCACTCGAAGCCCGGCAGACGAGATATATTCCAGATTTTTCATGTCGATTTCAAGCTCTGTTACGTCATAGGTCTGAGCCGCCAAAACCTTTTCCAGCTCCGGAGCGGTGGTGGTGTCAAGTCTGCCGCCGAGGGCGAGGGTGAGCTTTTCATTATTCTTGGTTGGTGTTATAGTCATGATTTTCCTCCATTAAAGTGAAATTATCAGTTTCTTCATCGGAAATGTTCTTTGCCGACTTGCTTACTATATCCATCGACGTAGCATTCGCATTGTCGATATGACCGTTGATTATAAGTTTCTCTAACCGGTGATACATTTCTATTCGCTTCATTTAGATGGGCGAACATCCTGTCGTTAAGATTTGCGGTTTTAGAGATCCTCTACCTTTTTTCAAATGTGAACGCATTTCTGTTGCAGCCCATCGCCTTGAGGTTGCGTTTTTGTTTCATGCTCAACATCATCTGCGCTACCATGTAGCTGCTTAATGAGCTAACAGGATTATCGGGGTCTGTCACATCGCAGATTACGCCGTCATCACGAAGGATCACCTGTATTTTATCGCCTATCAATACGCTGCATTCCATTAATACCTTGCTGCCATTGTTATTTTCCAGGGTCAGCATACCGATTTCCTCAATGCAAAGCATTATGCGGTTTACGATCTGTGAGCTTATCCCTTTTCCGGAAAGCAAATCTCCAACCTCGTCCCTTACCTTCATAACGCCCTGCTGCGTCAGTTCTGTATCAAAAATATATGCTTCATGCGTTTGCTTTTCAAACAGCAGCGGGAATTTATCCTTTCCATAGCGGAAATAGACGAACAGCAGCACCGCAATGATTGAAACTAACGGAGCAAGACCTAACCCTATCCACACTCCGTTTATACCGATAGCATACCCGAATATGCAGATAAATGCCGAGGGAATTATCCAATCCTTTATCCCGGTGATAACTGTGGCAAGCGTTATCTTCTCGATTATCATATAGTAGGTAGTCAGCAGGAACAGAACGCCGGTGCAGAAGAAGAACGGACATATCAGACAAACCGCTGTCCTGCCTAAGTCTATCAGCTCCGGATCGGTAAACCCGAACAGCTCGGCGATCTGACCGCCGAACAATAACAGCACTAAAGACAGAAGCACGCCCTCTGCGGCAGCGTAAAGCAGCGCGGTTTTCATCACCCGCTTTATGCCGATGCAGTTTTCCTCGCCGCGGTATATGTTGACGATTGGAGTTACCGCCTGACCGATACCGTCAAACACGATAGTAAGCTCAATAATATTGAACACCATCAGAAGCGCAGGCAGGTAATATTCGCCAAACATAGACACGACAAACTTTGTTGCCACAAAAGAAGTAAGCCCCATAAACAGGTACGCGCTGGAATCGGTTATTCCGCATTTCATGACTTTCAGCGTGTCCTTTATACTGATATGCCAAACAAATCGCAATGAATTCTGCTTCCTGAAAAAATGCACCAGAAGCACAGCAATACTGCAAATGACACCTAGGAGAGTCCCAAGACCCACTCCGAGGATACCCAGACAAAAGCATAGGAATACCGAAGCCGCAACATTCACAACGATCTGTAATATGTTTGAGATGTTGCATATCAAGTCGTCGCCCTCGGCATAGACCAGCTCAAGCAGTACTGCATACAGTGGCATCAGCAGTATAGCAAACTGACTGAAGAAATAATAATCGGACGCCGACGCCGCTGTGCTGTCTGAAAGCTCCAGATAGTTAAAGTAGGGCGTTTTGCCTATTAAGCCTACTATAAGCATTAGCAGTCCTGCACCGGATGAAAGGATAACGCCTTGTCCGAATAGTGCATTTGCCTTATCCTTGTCGAATTTACCTATCTCATAGGAGTAGAACACCGATGTTCCTATGCTTATCAGCGAAGAGAAAAAAATAGCTACCGAAGAAAATGGTTGGACTACATTTATCGCAGCTAATTTCTGTTCTCCGAGTATCTGACCCACTATAACAGTATCTGAGAGGAGCAGCAGAGACTGGATAATTATCGTGATCGTCCCGGTGAACAATAACGACCGGAATTTCTTGTTACAAAAATACTTTTTCACAGCTTGCGCTACCTCATCAGAACCGGACGTTTTCACCCAAGACTATAAACACACTGCCAAAAAGCATAAGCGCCAGACTAAGGTATTGCTTGACAGACAGTTTTTCCTTCAGCAGTATTTTTGACAGTATTATCGTAATAACAGGGTAAATTGCAAGAATCGGATCGGTGGCGACAGCGTTGCTTGCCATTGCATTGGCATAAAGAACTAACGCTACATTATCGCATACGGCACCGCTGACAAATGGCACATTGCTCTTTGTGAACGGGTTGAAAATATGCTTTTCCTTGACGCTTACATATATCCAGAAACCTAACGCAAAAAATCCATACTCAAAACCGATAATGATAACGCTGTCATCTACCGGCATTGCATATCCGAAATTCTGGTCAAAGCACACACCGGTTAAAATGGTTTCAAGCCCGTCCATCATAGAGTATATTATTGGGAAAACGAGTGCGGACGCACCAGACCTGAACAATCGGTTTTTCCCCTGCGCCTTTGATTCTTTATGTTGTATGACGCTGATCAACAACAATCCAAGAAAAATGCATATTAGTCCGACCATTTCAAAGGGGCTGAGTATTTCCCAGATAGAATCAACATTGCCTAAAACGGCAAAAACAGCGATAAGAATAATAAGGCAGAACCCATTAGCTGTATTTTCAATAGGTGCCTCGATTGATGCGTCGTTATATACATATCCTTTGAATGTGTATGTAGTTCCTATCGCATATATTATGCCGAATAATGTCATAGGCCATATGCGTATGGCGCTTTCGAATATTGATATTTCTTCATCTCGTATAATGAGGAAGATTATTGCGATTATCAAGCAGATGATACCTACGCTTATCGAAAATTTGTAATGGATAAGATTATCTTCCTTGTTTGCGCCCTTTTTGTATAAAATGCTCGTGACTCCCCATAGAGAAATACACGCAAGAACACATATTAACCACATAATTACTGTTTTCTCCTTAAAATTTCCAGTTCGGCACATGGCTTCTCAATATTTATTATACCATGCAAGGGACATCGTAAGGACATCTCAAATTACAATTTGTGGCAAAAAGTTACACAAACATATTGTGGCTGAATATTATTTTTTTTACAATGAAAAATATACGAAAATGCAGGCAGCTTGATTTAATACGCTTATGCGAACATATTAAATGACCTTCGGGCGTTCGGCGCGTGTTTGGAACCGTCGGAATCTCATTGATGATTTATGCGGTGTTGCCTTAAGTATTATTTGGTTCGCAATAAAGGACTTTAGACACATTTGTAAGCCAGGAATTTCCGTTTCCTCTGTATGTACGCATCATGTTGTTTATCATCATTGTATTGCAGCTAATTATTTTTCCGCCGGGTTTTGCAACAAAGGAGCCCAGCGAGCTTATAACATAAGGCTGGTTCTTTACCATTCCGAGATAGATCATTATATGACCGCGAAAATATACGAGAGAACCAACAGGGGCATTTTTCAGCACCTCAAGCTTTTCCTCGTCGGTTGAGTTTTCGTCAAATGCAAAGGTAGTCATATTCTGCATATATGCCTGAGTGCCTGCGCCTCTGGGTAAATCAAACCCAAAGCATGAAAAGATTTCGCGAACCACGCCCGAACAATCGTTTGAATGCGAAAGTCCTGCCCAGCCATATCTGTCGCCCAGCAGTTCCATTGCTAATCTTACAACATTTCCATGGGTATATGTCACATAACCTACATGGACATCTTCACTTACAGGAACAAGAACATACTCATCTTTGATTTTTCCGTCACTGCCGGCGGTCGGTATCTTTACTATGTAATTTGAATAGGAAACACGTCCCCTTATATTAGACGGCGCGTCCGTAGGCTTTACAAGTTCCATTTTTGTACCCATAGGGAGAATAAGTCCGGATACAGCCTCATTTCCCACATCATCGGGAAGCCGAAGCTCTCTGCCTGTGACAACAAGGAAGTTTTCAATCTTCTGACGTTCAAGCCACTCCTTGCGCGAATCACATAAAGCAACGTATTTTTTCTCGACCCAGCCCGCATATCCGCTGAACATTACAAAATACCAGTTCCCGTCCGAGCTTTCATGCAGAACTCGCAGAGGCAGGAATGGCATATATTCGCTTGTAACGAGAGTGTCATAGAAGTAATCGTTTTTGTCTTCACCGGCAAAATCGTTAGTCGGCATAGAACGAAGGCTCTGACGGCTTGTGGAGAATCCGTATCCTACGCTGATCTTTTCGGGTATGGCGTCAAGATTTCTCAGCTCGTAAAGCTTGTCAATGTATTCCTGAGTAATTGGTTTACCGTCAATATATGCCGTTCCGGCTAAGGGCGCTCCAAGGCATTCTATGAGGCTGCGTACAGTTTCACCGTCCACAGTGCTGGTCATTTTAATGATTGAGAGGGACTTGTCACCGACAGTTACGGTATTGGGGTGTTTCTTATTCCACTTGGCGATCTCCTTTGCAGTCATGACTACTTCATCGGCATTTTCTGATTTTTTTATCCAGTAATCCGCATCCATCATTTTCGCTGTAACGCCTGCATTCATTCTGATAAATTCATTTGAAGCCTCAGAATCACCCGCAAGCTTGAAACCGCTGAGCAGCATTGACGCTGCCAAAATACAGAGAATAATTAATGCCTTTTTCATTTTCATATTACCCAATTCCTCCTGAATTACAAGTGTTATTTTAGACCTGCAATTTGTTACTGATTTGATTTTTTGAAGCACGCCCATGCTCATTCCTGTGGCAGCTGCCACAGCGTCATCGTTTGTGAACTTTCCGACCGTTTCAAAGGAGCTGAGTATTACCGGATAGAATCAACATTGCCTGAATCAACAAATAGCTCCCAATATTATTATATCACGCAAAGGACATTGTAAGGACATCTCGGATTACAATATATGGCAATATATTGCACAAACATATTGTAGTTGAATAAGATTTTTTTGACAATGAAAAATGTACGAAAAATCCTACTGCACAATCGCAAGACAATAAGCGGTATTGCCTTTGAAATATTATGAAACTCTATTTGGTAAAAATGAGCCGGGTGTACTTATCAAACACCAGGCTCATTCTGTTTAATTTACTTATTGAATGTTAAGTATATCCGCGAACCCGGTCATATAAAAGACCTCCGTTATTTCATCACAAACGTGCGTGATAGTCATGCTTCCGGCTGTTAAAGTGAAACGGTCAGCTTGTTATCATCACCGGAAATCTTATTCACCGATTTCCTTACAATGTCCATCGACATTGCGTCCGCCTTGTCTATAAGACTGCCGTTTATCAGCTCTCCGGCGAATGTGATCTCCGTTTCGTCTTTCTGTTGTGAGTACTGAAGCGTGAACTCTACCGGCACGGATTTATCGCCAAAGCCCTTGAAAATGCAGTTGTAAATAAGCTCCTCGCACACCAGAAGCACCTTGTTTATCCGCTTCTCGTCAAACAACTGATTTTTGAGGAAATTCTCGACCTCCGCATTAAACGCATACAGATCGAATTTCTTGTCCTCAATGGTGTAGTTGCAAGTGCGTATTTTGTAGATAAACTGCTTTGTTTTTTCTTTCTGCGGGTTCTCGAAAATCTGCTGGGGTGTGCCGTCCTCGTAGATACCCTTTTCGTCCATGTAGAACACCCGGTTGGACACGTTCTTTGCGAAATTCATCTCGTGGGTGACGATCATCATGGTCATGCCCTGTGAAGCCAGCTTGCGTATTACCGCCAGAACCTCGCTTACCATTGTCGGGTCAAGCGCGGAGGTCGGCTCGTCGAACAGCACTATGTCCGGGTGCATTGCGAGGGTGCGGGCGATTGCTACACGCTGCTTCTGACCGCCGGAAAGCTCGTCCGGGTAATTCAGCGCTTTGTGCGCCAGACCTACCATGTCCAGCAGCTTCATGCCCTCATCGTATGCCTCCTGCCGGGATTTTTTCAGCAGGTTCACAGGTCCAAGCATGATGTTTTCGATTATCATCAAATGCGAGAACAGGTTAAACGACTGGAACACCATTCCCATTTTCAAGCGCAGCTTGTTTACGTCCGCTTTTTTGTCCAGAATGTCCTGTCCCTCGATAAGAATTCTGCCGGATGTAGGCTGTTCAAGCAGGTTAAGGCAGCGCATAAATGTACTTTTGCCGCAGCCGGACGGACCTATTATCGACACCACATCGCCCTTATGTATCTCAGTGCTGACGTTCTCCAGCACGCTGAAATCATCGTATCTCTTGCAGAGGTTTTCTACCTTTATCACTTGACTTCAACTCCTTTCACGATTCTCTTTCTGCGCTTCGGATCTATCTTCTTTTCTAGGACGTTCAGCAGAACTATAAAGATATATGTTACGACAAAGTAAATTATTGCAGTCGCAATAAGCGGGAAGAATGCTTCGTATGTGCGGCTTCTGATTATGTCGCTGACCTTAGTTAAATCCTGAATTGCGATATAACCCACGATTGACGTTGACTTAACCAGCGAAATAAACTCGCCCTTGTACACCGGAAGCGCATTTCTCGCTGCCTGCGGGAAAATTATCTTGATAAATACTTGGAACTTATTAAAGCCCATTGCGGAAGCCGCTTCTATCTGCCCCTTATCCACGGAGTCGATAGCCGTCTTGAATATCTGGGAGGTGTATGCGCCGAGGTTCAGCGCAAAGCCGATTATAGCTACGATTATCGCGCTTATGTCGAAATCCTTGAACACTATATAGTACAAAATCATCAGCAGAACTACAATAGGCGTACCTTGTAACAGTCGCACATAAACCTTTGCAGGAATGTTCGCGATTTTGCGCTTAGACCGCAGCAGAGCGCATATTACACCGCCCCACAGCGAACCTATAACAAACGCACACAGCGAAATAAGTATCGTTACGCCCAGACCATTCAGCACCAGCTTCCAGCGGTTTTCGGTGATGAAGGTGCGGGTGAAGCTATCCTTTAAGCCGCTCCAGAAGGACTCCCGGCCGGATTTTGTGATTTCGGTTTCATCAGTGGCTGCGACCATTGTGTCAGCCTTTCTCATGATAAGCACCTGCGGGTTGTCGAAATACGGATCGGTGAAATCGACCATCTGCCTGCGCTCCTCGGTGGCGGACACGTTGGATATTACCACGTCAACTATGCCGCTTTCAAGCGCAGGGATAAGCCCTGAGAAGCTCATGTCCATGTACTCCACGCGCATTCCCATGTCGTAAGCCATGCGCTCAATAAGCTCGCTGTCCAGACCGGAGAAAACGTCGTCAGCGATAAAGCACATAGGCTCGCGGTTCGCCGCAACGCCAATGGTAAGCACAGGCGCGTCATCTCCCGGCTTCGGAACATCGCTCATGGAATATCCCGGCTTCTCGCCGTTGCTGCCAAACCAGTTGGCGAGAATCTTGTCCATAGTGCCGTCCGACTTGTACTGTGCCAGCAGGTCGTTCAGTGTGTCAAGCAGCTCGGTGTTGCCCTTCTTCACGGCGATGGAAACGTTCTCAGCCATCATTACCTTGTCGGGGACGTAAAGAACATCGTTTTTGTTCTCAAAGTTCTTCGCGGTGGAGTAGGGAGTCATTACGAAATCCACCTTGTTCGCTTTCAGAGCCTCTACCGCGTCACCGATCGAATCAAACTCCAGCACCTCAGAATTCGGGTAGGTTTCCGCAAGATAGGTAGCGGCGGTAGTTCCCTGCATTACGCCGAAATTAGCAGTCTGTAGCTTTTGATCGAGGTCTTCGTCACCTTCGACTGTCTGCTCGGTATTCACAGCCGCTGCGAAAGTGAGGTTTTCTTCAGTCTTTTTCGCAAGGACTATGTTGGGATTGTCAAAATAAGGAACCGTGAAGTCAACCACCTGACGGCGTTCCTCTGACGCTCCCATGTTGGCAAATACGATGTCAACCTTTCCGCTTTCAAGTGCGGGAAGAAGCGCAGAGAAGCTCATATCAGTGAACTCAACGCGCATTCCCAGCTCGTATGCCATACGCTCCGCAAGTTCCGGGTCAAGCCCGACTATCTCGTTTTCTCCACGGATAAAGCTGGTAGGCTCTCTGTTCGCAGCAACGCCGACCTTCAGCACCGGAGCGTCCTCGCCCAGCCGCGGGATACTTGTGGTATCGTTAGCGGCGTTATCGCTTACCCAGTTGTTGATTATCTTGTCCATCGTGCCGTCCTCGATGAACCGAGTCAGTACCTCGTTATACTGCGCAAGGCGATCATCGCCCTTTTTTACCGGGGCATAAGCGGAGGTATCCGCTGAGCCGAGGATATTCGTGTCGATTACACACAGCGTGTCCTTGTTGTTCTTGGCAAAGTTGACCGCGGTGGAGCGCGAGGTTATAACATAGTCTATCTTTCCGGCTTTAAGTGCTTCAACAGAGCTGCTAAGCTCGTCATATTCAAGCACCGTTGCGTTCGGGAACAGCTTCTCTACCGCAGGTATCGCCTTGGAGCCGGTCATTAAACCTATCTCAGCTTCGTTCAATGCGTCCTCGATAGTCCTTGTGGGAGCTGCGGCGTCAATGCCGTTCAGCAGCTCCGGCGCAACTCTGTCCTCCCGCACCAGCAGAGTGACCTCACCGGCGTAGGTGACATCGCAGAAATCAACGCTCTTCTTGCGCTCGTCCGTGATGGAGATAGGGCCGGCGGCAAGGTCAGCCTTGCCAGTGGTAACGGTTTCGACAATGGTATCGAACGAAACCACGATATATTCAGCCTTGATGTCCAGAAGGTCAAATATCTGGTTGCACAGCGCAATATCATAACCTATGACCTCGCCCTCGCCGTTCATATAGGACATCGGTTCAAACGAAACGTCAACCGCTATCTTTACTGTGCCGTTCGCTCCGGTGGACTTCTGCGGCTCTACGACCGGGTCGCTTACCGGATTATTTATCCAGTAGTCCTCCAGTTCCTTGGTCTTGCCGGAATCCTTAAGCTGCCGGAGCGCAGAGTTCACCTTTTCTACCAGCTCGCTTCCTTTTGGGAAGATATAGCCATAATCGTCAATTTCTACTGCTATCGGGAAGGGCTTAAGCTCGGTGTTCACCGCAGCCGCCTTGTAGGCTACCGGCTTGTCCATAGCAACTGCGGCAGCCTTATTGGTTTTTACCGCTTCAATTGCCGCTCCGTAGTCCTTGACCCAGGATATCTGAGTATTGCCGATATTTTTCTGAATCGGTGCGTCAAGCGCTCCGCCGGAAAGTATGGCGATCGTTTCCCCCGTAAAATCTTCGAGGGAGCCGAATTTTTTCGCGTCGGTTTTATTGTTCCCGGCGCACCCGGTCAGCATGGTAATGCCCATAAGCATCGCCAGCAGTACCGCAAGTATTTTTTTGTGCATAGCTTACCTCCGCTATCATTTTTTTGATATATCAAAGCATTACTGCAACAGCGTCCGGGAAATATTATTCGCCGTCCTTGTCTGCAAATGCTGCGGTGAATGAACCGGTCATTGTATCTCTTGCAGAGTATTCTGCCTTTATCACTTGACTTCAACTCCTCTCACAACTCTCTTTCTGCGCTTCGGGTCGATTTTCTTTTCGAGGACGTTCAGCAGAACTATGAAGATGTAGGTCACAACAAAGTAAATTATTGCGGTTGCAATAAGCGGGAAGAACGCCTCGTATGTGCGGCTTCTGATGATGTCGCTGACCTTTGTCAAATCCTGAATTGCGATATAGCCCACGATCGACGTTGACTTAACCAGCGAAATAAATTCGCCCTTGTAAACCGGCAGAGCGTTCCGCGCCGCCTGCGGGAAGATGATCTTGATTAATACTTGGAATTTGTTGAAGCCCATTGCCGAAGCCGCTTCAATTTGACCCTTGTCAACGGAGTCGATAGCCGTCTTGAATATCTGTGAGGTATACGCGCCGAGGTTCAGAGCAAAGCCGATTATAGCTACGATTATCGCAGAAATATCCACGCTCTTGAACACTATGTAATACAATATCATCAGCAGAACCACGATAGGCGTACCCTGCAACAACCTCACATAAACCTTTGCGGGAATGTTTGCGATTTTCCGCTTAGACCGCATCAGAGCGCAGATAACCCCACCCCAAAGCGAACCTATAACGAATGCGCAAAGTGAAATAAGGATAGTTATGCCCAGACCGTTAAGCACCAGCTTCCAGCGGTTTTCGGTAATGAAGGTGCGGGTGAAGCTGGCTTTTATACTGTCAATGAAGCTTTCGGAAACCGTTTCCTCCACAGTGGCGGTACTTGCTGCAAGGAAAACATAGGGATTTTCAAAATACGGAACAGAAAAATCAACTATCTGACGGCGTTCCTCGGTGGCACCCATATTTGATATAGCAAAATCCACCTTGCCGCTTTCAAGAGACGGAAGAAGTGCGGCAAAATTCATATCGACAAACTCAACGTGCATTCCCATATCGTATGCGATACGCTCGGCAAGCTCTGCGTCAAGACCGCATATCTCGTTTTCTCCGCGGACAAAGCACATAGGCTCTCTGTCTGCCGCAACTCCCACTTTCCATACGGGCGTATCGGTATTACGCGGGATAATGCTTGTATCATTCGCAGCCGTATCGCTCACCCAGTTGGCGATTATCTTATCCATTGTACCGTCATTCAGATAACGGGTTATTATTTCATTGATCTCGTCAAGACGTTCATATCCCTTACGCACCGCCGCAGCTGCCGAAGTATCTGCCTGATTCAGATATTTTTCCTCTACTACACGCAGCTTGCCTTTATTGTTTTTGACAAAATTAGTTCCAATAGTGCGTGATGTTATCACATAATCGATCTTGTTTGCTTTAACGGCTTCAACGGCGCTGCTAAAATTATCAAACTCCAATACTACTGCTTCGGGATAATATTTTTCAATTCCGGCTATTGCTTTTGAACCTGTCAATGCGCCGATTTTGGAGCCGTTTATATTGTCGGCGACATTCTCCCCGCCTCCGGTCTTTTCAGAAGCCGCAGTGCCGTTGCTTTTTATCGCTGCCTTTATCGGGGTGGTATAATATGGCTGAGAAAAGTCAATGCTTTCCGCACGCTCGGGAGTTTTGTTAAGTTCATTGAGAATTACGTCCGCTTTGCCGGAATCAAGTGTAGGGATAAGTGCGTCGAAGCTCATGGTTTCAATGCTGATGTCCATGTTGAGGTAATACGCAAGCCGGGTGCCCAATTCAATATCCAGACCCATGACCTCGCCGTCTGCCCCGAAGAACGTGAAACACGGAACAAGTCCCTCGGTGGCTATTTTCAGCGTTCCGACAGGATTTTCAGGCTTATCCAGCTCCGGCATACGCTGAGCCCCGCCGTCTACCCAGCGGCATTTCATGTCGGCAAGAGTGCCGTCTGCCTCCGCTTCGGCAATGAATTCGTTTATTCTGGCTTCAAGCTCTGAATTGCCCTTTTTTATTCCAACTGCGACCTCTGCATAAGCGATAGGCTCGTCAAGTATGGTAATATCGGGATTGCTTTCAGCATACTGCTTGATGACGTGTTCCGTATGAACGAATGCGTCCAGCTGACCTGATGAAAGCGCTGTAAATCCATCGCTGATTATAGGATAATAGAATATTTGTGCGTCAGTGAAGTATTCCTCGGCAGCCCGCATTGCAGCGGTGCCCTGTACTATGCCGACCTTCATTCCCGGCGAATTAAGTTCCTCCACAGAGCTTATTTCCTTTTTCGCCCCGGAACAGCCTGTAAAGAGTCCTGCACACAGTACGAGTGCAGAAAAAAACGTAAATATCCTTTTTTTCATGTTACCCTCCGTGAAAGATCAGCCTTTTCCGAATAATCTTCGACATCGTTACACATTCTGCCGAAAAGCAAGAAAGCGGTCTGCACCGCATAATGCCACGAATGCAGACCGTCAAAACAGTATGTTATTATCTGCGCTTTCTGCTGAGTGCTATGCCTGCACCGGCAAGCACAGTTATTGCAGACGCTGCCGCGATACCCTCAACGCCGGTGTCGGGAGAGCCTTTATCCTCTTCAGCCACCGGAGTATTGTCGGGTTCAACTGCGCTGATTTCACCGCTGAGTAACCTATTTGCGCTGTCAACGGCTATATCTATGTCCTCCTGAGTGGATTCGTATATGGCGAGCGCCTCCATTGCACTGGTGTATATGGGATCGTCTGTTTTGCCAGCTTCCTTTATCTCGGCGCAAGCCTTGATAAGCTCTGCCTTATTCGTCAGCGGTTTGAGTGCTGCGCTGCCGCCCAGCGAGGAATAGTCAAGACCGAGGTCTGCGCCGCCACAGTATACCGTGAATTCATAGCAGATCACATCGCCGTCAACAGGGGTGTATTCCCTGATATTCTCCTGTGCCAGCTCGTCGTTCAGGAACCAGAGCCACAGGCTGTCGGAGGTGTAATCCCCCATGCCGAGATAGCCCTCGGTCGCTCTGCCGGAAACCTCCGGGCAGACATCTGCAACAGCGTCCGGGAAATATGATTCGACGCCCTCGTCTGCAAAAGAAGATATAAAGTTGCCGTTATCGTCCAGCGTATAGTCAGCTACTCTCTCGACAATATCCAGCCCGGTGTCGCCCTCATAGAAAGCCACCTTAGTGGGCTGTACAGTGAATCCCTGACCGATAGTGGTCTTATCTGCCATGAAATACACATAGCCAGCAGGAGTGTCCTCTGCACAGGCGCATACTGAAAGTAATCCGGCCGCCATTGCCGATGCTGCTACCGCAGAAATAAATCTTCTGATGTTCATTTTCTGTTCCTCCATAGTCTGATTATCAAGTGAATCTCTCACTTAATTTTATTATATCATACAAGGGACATTGTAAGGACATCTTAAATAACAAACTCTGGAAAAATATTACACAAATTTGTCTAAGCTGAAATATATTTTTTTGGTAATGAAAAATAAGTGTGGAAAAGTTGACAAGCACACTAGAATTTGCTATAATCAAAAATGAGTATCTATACATTGGGTACTTTTTATGTTTTTTATCAAAAACGGGGGTAGAAAATGTATATATTGGCAGTAGATGATGAGCTTCATGCTCTTAACTTTCTCGTAAATGAGCTGAATACGGTGTTTCCCGGCTGTGAGATACACGGTGAACAACGTGCTTCCGAAGCGCTGAAATGGGTTCAGAGCCTTGACAACTGCGATGAGCTTCGCTATGCGTTTCTGGATATACAAATAGATAATTCCAGTGGACTGGAGCTTGCAAGACAACTGAAAATGATATGTCCGGATATAGTGCTGATATTTTGCACAGCATACAGCGAATATGCACTTGACGCATTCAATCTGTATGCCAAGGGGTATTTATTGAAGCCTGTCCGTGCCGAAGATATACGCCGGGTGTTAGACGAAATGGTGACTGATTGGCGCACGGAGCAAAACCAGCTTCCGCGGGATATTCGGGTGAGGACATTTGGTCATTTTGAGGTTTTTGTGGACGGAAAAGTGCTTGAATTCAAGCGGCAGAAAGCAAAGGAGCTTCTGGCATTACTCGTAGACAGGCATGGCGCAGCTATTTCTACAAAGGAAATAGCTGCGATACTTTGGGAAGATTACGACTACAATCCTCATACCAAAAACAAAACGACATCTATGGTTTCATTCCTACGGAAAGCGCTGAATTCAGCAGGGATAGGTGACATTCTCATCAAGGGCTGGAATCAGCTGGCGGTGGACATTTCAAAGATAAAATGCGACGCCTACGACTACGAAAATATGGACGTTGCTGCGATAAATTCTTTCCACGGTGAGTACATGACAAATTATTCATGGGCAGAATTCACTACCGGTAAATATACGCAGATGAAAAACACATAAAGAATAAGCGAGGAAACTACTATGAAAGAAAGCATATTCAGAAAAAAGAGTCTAGACCGCATATCCTCCCCGGAGCAGCTGACCGACTACATAAAGGTGGCAAATCCGGGGATATGGCTGCTTCTCGGCGGGATAGTCGTGCTGCTTATCGGTATTTGCGCGTGGGGAGTTTTCGGCAGACTTGACACGGTAGTAAAGGCTGCGGCGATAAGCGAAAACGGCGCAGTAGTCTGCTATGTCGGTGAGGACAAGGCGGAGAGCGTTCAGCCGGGAATGACGGTCAACCTAAACGGCGCAGAGTACACCGTGTCTGAGGTGTCGTTACAGCCGGTGAGCGCCGGGAGCGTCCTGTCTGACTATGCGCTTCACGTCGGAGGGTTCCAGCCGGAGGAATGGGTGTATTCTGTCACGGCAACCGGAAACAGCGTCCCTGACGGCATTTACGGCGCTGAGATAGTCGTTGACAGCGTTTCCCCTAAGACTTTCGTAATTAACTGAGGTTCAATATGGCTGACATAATAAAAATCAAGTCCCCGGTAACAAAGGGCGCGGCGAAAGTCCCGGTAATAATGCAGATGGAAGCGCTGGAATGCGGCGCGGCGTCCCTTGCAATGGTCATGGCGTACTATGGCAAGTGGATCCCGCTGGAGAAGGTTCGCGAGGACTGCGGCGTGTCCCGGGACGGCTCAAACGCACGAAACGTCCTAGTTGCGGCGAGAAGTTATGGCTTCGTTGCAAAAGGCTACCGCTACGAGCCGGAGGATCTGAAAAAAGATGGCAAGTTCCCCTGCATAATCCATTGGAACTTCAACCATTTTGTAGTACTGGACGGCTTTAAAGGCGGCAAGGCTATAATCAACGACCCCGCCCGTGGAACACGAACCGTGTCAATGGACGAGTTCGACAAGTCCTTCACCGGCATTTGCCTGAATATTGAACCCGGCGAAGAATTCCAGCCCGGCGGCAAGCCGAAGAGTGTGCTGAAATTCGTGAAAAACCGCTTGCAGGGTGCGGGTGTTGCGATAGCGTTCGTAGTCATTTGCAGCCTTATCTCGGCGCTTATGGGCGTAATTCAGCCGGGATTTTCGCGAATTTTCTACGACAGATTGCTGACCCACCAGAACCCGGATTGGTTCATGCCGTTCATGATAGGTCTTGCGGTGGTTTCCGCAATTCAAATCATAATTTCGGCGGTGGAAGCTATCTATTCCAACAAAATAAACGGCAAAATGGACGTAGTGGGCAATTCCACGTTCCTCTGGAAAGTCCTGCACATGCCGATGAATTTCTTCTCCCAGCGCATGGCAGGCGACATTCAGAGCCGCCAAAGCTCCAACGCAGGTATCGCCGGGAGTTTGGTCAACACCTTTGCGCCCCTTGCGCTGGACGGAATTATGGCGGTGTTTTACTTTGTCGTAATGATACGTTACAGCCCGCTGCTTACTATGGTGGGACTGCTGTCTATTGTCATTAATCTGTTCATGTCACGTTTTATCTCGAAAAAGCGTGTGAACCTCACAAGAGTTCAAATGCGCGACTCCGCGAAGCTCTCCAGCACCACCGTCGCCGGCATTGAAATGGTGGAAACAATCAAGGCAAGCGGCGCGGAAAACGGCTTCTTCCGGCGCTGGGCGGGGTATCAGGCGAGCGTGAATACGCAGTCGGTAAAGTTCGCCAGAATGAACCAGTACATAGGCATGATACCCTCCATTGTGTCCATGCTGTGCAATTCGGCGGTAATGTTTTTGAGCGTGTGGTTCGCAATCGAGGGGAACTTCACCGTCGGCATGATCTCGGCGTTTCAGGGATTCCTGGGGTCGTTTACTGCGCCCGCAAGCTCGTTTATTTCCGCGAGCCAGAGCTTGCAGGAAATGCGCACCTCAATGGAGCGAATCGAGGACGTAATGCAGTACCCCGAGGACGTCTGCTATCAGACGGAAACTCCGGCTAACGGCGAGGAAATCTCCTACGCAAAGCTGACCGGAAACATCGAGCTAAAGAACGTGACTTTCGGTTATTCAAGACTTGCAAACCCGCTTATCAAGGATTTCAACCTGACCCTGAAACCCGGCAGCCGAGTTGCGCTGGTGGGCGCTTCCGGCTGCGGAAAATCCACCATTTCAAAGCTCATTTCCGGCTTATATCAGCCGTGGAGCGGGGAAATTCTGTTTGACGGAAAGCCGCTTCGCAGCATTGACAGGAGCGTTTTCACTGGCTCTCTTGCGGTGGTAGACCAAGACATAATCATCTTCGAGGACACTATCGCGAACAACATCAAGATGTGGGACACCTCTATCGAGGATTTTGAGATGATTCTCGCCGCCCGGGACGCGCAAATTCATGACGACATAATGAAGCGTGACGGCGGCTATAATTACAAGCTCACCGAGGGCGGCAAGGACTTGTCCGGCGGTCAGCGGCAGCGTATGGAGATAGCCCGCGCCCTCGCTCAAGACCCCACAATAGTCATACTTGATGAGGCAACCTCCGCACTGGACGCAAAGACGGAATTTGACGTCGTGAAAGCTATCCAGGAGCGTGGAATTACCTGCATAGTCGTGGCACATAGGTTCTCTACAATCCGTGACTGTGATGAAATTCTCGTCCTCGACCACGGCGAAGTGGTAGAGCGGGGAACTCATGCGGAGCTTTTCGCAAAGGGCGGCAAGTACACCGAGCTTGTCACGACTGAATAAGGGGGTGAGGAAATGGGCTGGTTTGACGAACAAATTAAGCAGCGCAAGAGCCGTGATGACGAGGAATTCTCCGAGGTAATGGCGCAGCTTTCCGATACCGTTACCGGGCAAAAGACTGCCACCGAAGCGGATCAAAACGCAAAAACGCGAAGCTCGATAGACATAATCCTTCGGTACTACCACTGCAAGCCAAAAGAGATCCCAAACCGCATAACCGACCTCGACAAGCAGCTAGAATTTGCCTGCCGACCGTATGGAATTATGAGGCGCGAGGTCATTCTGGAAAGCGGCTGGTACAAAGACGCTGTTGGCGCAATGCTCGGCAAGAAAAAGGACGGCACGGTGGTGGCGCTTATCCCGAACAAAACCTACGGTTACAGCATAATAGAGAACGGCAAAAAAACTTTTCTGAACAAGAAGACCGAACAGCTTCTGGAGCAAGAGGCATTCTGCTTCTACAAGCCGTTCCCGATGAAGAAAATCGGCATTCCTGCGCTGATAAAATATATCATTCAGTGCGTGCCGGTGTCCTCGCTGGTGGCTGTTGTGGTGATGATGGGAATTACCACCCTCATCGGCATGATAAGCCCGAAAGTTACGCACATTATCTTCTCGGACGTTATCGAAAACGGCAGTATTCGGCTGCTGATTGCGGCGGCGGTTTTATCCGTCTGCGTGAGCCTAAGCAGCATGATGGTCGGCGCGGTGAAATCCCTCGTCACGAACCGCATAAATACGCAGATGAATATATCCGTGCAGGCGGCGGTCATGGCGCGGATAATGTCGCTTCCGGCGGGATTTTTTAAGGATTACAGCTCCGGCGAATTAGCGGAGAGGTCGCAGTACATAAACTCGCTGTGCAACACGCTGATTTCGGCGTTTATGGTGACGGGACTTTCGACCGTGTTTTCGCTTGCCTACATTTCGCAGGTGTTTATTTATGCGCCCACGCTGGTAATTCCGGCGCTGTGCATTACGCTGCTGACGATAGGTTATTCGGTGTTCAGCACCCTCACGCAAATGCGGGAAAGCAAAGCGGAAATGATGATCGCCAGCAAAGGCAACGGCATGACCTACTCCCTTATTACGGGTATTCA
The DNA here is from genome assembly GCA_945923775.1 of uncultured Clostridia bacterium. Classification (GTDB taxonomy): domain Bacteria; phylum Bacillota; class Clostridia; order Oscillospirales; family Ruminococcaceae; genus CAG-115. The sequence continues at coordinate 24,122 of CAMELR010000008.1, forward strand.
GAAAATAAAGCTGGCGGGTGCAGAAAAACGCGCGTTCTCCCGCTGGGCGAAGCATTACAATGAGGAAATAAAGCACAGCTATGGCAAACCCCTATACATGACTATCAGCGGTACGATAGGCCTTGCGATTTCGCTGCTTGGGACGTTCGTGATGTACTTTTTCGCGATAGAAAGCGGCGTTTCGGTGGCGGATTACTACGCTTTCACGGCGGCGTATGGTATGGTGTCCGGTGCGCTGTCCTCTCTGGCGGGAATGGCTCTTAATGCGGCGCAGATACGTCCGGTTCTGGACATGGCGAAGCCCATTCTGGACGCAGTTCCCGAAGTATCTGAGGACAAGCAGATGGTTGAACACCTCTCCGGCGGGGTGGAGTTGAACAATATTTCCTTCCGCTACAACGACAGTATGCCGAATGTCATTGACGACCTCACGCTGAAAATTCGCCCCGGCCAGTACGTTGCGATAGTCGGCAAGACGGGCTGCGGCAAATCCACGCTGGTGCGGCTGCTGTTGGGATTTGAGAAGCCGCAGAAAGGCGCGATCTACTACGACGGACGGGATATGCAGTCCCTCGACCCGAAGTCGCTGCGGCACAACATAGGCACGGTAATACAGAACGGCAAGCTTTTGCAGGGCAGTCTGTTCGATAACATCAGCATTTCCGCGCCGGAGCTTACCCTTGACGAAGCGTGGGAAGCCGCTGAACTTGCGGGAATAGCGGACGATATCCGGGAAATGCCGATGGGTATGCAGACGATGATTTCCGAGGGTTCCGGCGGCATTTCCGGCGGTCAGAAGCAGCGTCTGATGATAGCCCGGGCGATAGCTCCGAAGCCGAAGATACTCATTTTGGACGAGGCGACCTCTGCGCTGGATAACATTACCCAGAAGAAGATAGCGGATTCACTTGATACGCTGAAATGCACAAGAATAGTCATAGCTCACAGACTTTCCACGATACGCCACTGCGATCGCATAATCGTTCTGGACGGCGGCAAAATTATCGAGGACGGAACTTATGAGCAGCTTATTGAGCAGGGCGGGTTCTTTGCGGAGCTTGTCGAGCGGCAGAGAGTGGACGTATAGAACGAATTGGAGTGTGAAAAATGTCTGTGATAAGTGAACTTGCAAAGCGTTTCCCTCAGCTTTGTATCAAACCCGAAAAGGATGCTTCCCAGAGCGAGTTATACCGTGGAATTGTTCGCCGCGGAGAGCAGTATTCCGGCAGCCTGTCGCACTTCACAGGCTCGGACGAGGACAGCCTTACCATAGAGGAAACACCTGCCGGAAATGTAGAAACAATATTCCTAAAAAACCGGGAGGATTTCGAGTGCTTCTATCAGATAATGGCTGAGAAATGCGAGCCTGTTCCCGTTTTGCGGTCGGTGGGCGCTTCGTACATAGGCGGGATAAACGACTGGTCAAAAATTCACGCACACATGGAGGAATACGAGAAAAACGGCGGCACGGATACTGATAGTGAGTTCAAGCGGTTTACCGCTGACAAGGCAAATTACAAGACCTCGATAATTCTGCTGTCTGACGGGTTTTACAGCAATATCAGCTATGGAAACACCCCCTACGGCGAGGAAGAATGGCGGGGCATTTCCCTTGAAATACGCAAATATCACGAACTGACGCATTTTGTGTGCAGGCATTTCTTTCCCGGAAATATTAAGCCGATATGGGACGAGCTTCTTGCGGACTTTTACGGGCTTCTGTGCGCCACCGGAACCTACGACACGGTACTGGCACTGAAATTTCTGGGCATAGAGGATGGAAAGTACATTTCCGGACGGCTGGAACGCTATGTTGAGGGGCAGATAAGCGGTGAGCTTGTCGGTGAGATTGTTGAGCTGACCGAGTTGCTGACGGGGCTTGTGCCTTATAAATTCATCAGGGAAGACGATAATTTCAGTACCATTATTTCCATACAAAATAAATCGATTGATTTTTTGAAGAAATATCCCTCTGTAAACAGAGGATAAGCAGGTGTCAAATTGAAAAAAGTTAAGCCAAATTTAGTGATTTGTCTTGCGTTATTGATTATATCCGTTGTCATGATCGTTGTTGTGGTACATAACGATAATCATGCTTTTGCTGCTTCGTCTTTGAATGTGACCTTTCAAGGGGAATACAAAGCAGGCAGCGGAAACTGGCAGCCGATTGAAAGTGACACAAAGATAATTTGTCCGGACGGAGAGGTTCGACTAAAAGGTTATTTTCAACTTGAATTTTCTGACGGAACAGTTCTTGGCGGAGTTCCAAAAGGAATATCATTGATCACTTATTTTGACCACATCGGTGGGGAAATATATGTCAACGGTCAGCTTGAGCACGAATTTGACACGGAAAACAAGCTTTACGGATACAGCCCCTGCGCCGCAGATTGGATATCCTTTGACTGCCCGGCAGAGGAAAATGAAATAGTGGAGATAGTCCTCAGAAACCCCCATAAATTCGGCAATGGTAATGCTGTCGATACTTTTCTGAATTCAATGTACACCTATTCCGGCGCAGCATTTGACCAGTTTTTGTCCCAGCAGAACGCTCCGCAGAAAACATTCGGCATTGTGATAATTGTGATTTCGTTTATTATTCTGGGAGTGGCGATTTTTTCTACGATACTCAAGGTGCCGTACAGCGGAATGATATGGATATTCGGGTTTATGATGCTGTTCGCCGGCGGCTTCTTTGTGCTTGATCTGCCTAATTATTGTATTGGCGGAAGCTCCTCGGTGTTCAACTCCATCGCAAAATCGCTGTGCATAATTCTATATCCTGCGTTCATGTTCCTGCTGACCGAGAACTGCCTTAGGGATAAGCTGAAAAAAGCAGGAGGAATTGTCGCAGGGGTCTGCGGTGGGTTCTCGATCGCCGCTGTTATCATCGCATTTACCGGGAAAATGCTTATTTACGACCTGAATTATTATATGCTGATGATACAGCATGCGGCGGCATTGGTGCTTATCGTTCTGTGCGTTATGAGTTTTAAAGGCTCGGATCTAAAGCAGGGTATCATGACGGCGGTATGCCTTGTGGCTCTGCTGTCGCTTGCGTTTGATATCGTTGCAGTATTCATGGGTGTATGGCATACTGCGGTGGTTTCAAAGCTGGTGTTTGCGGCGGTATTTGTTCCTGCGCTGTTCTATTCGCTGATATTTATCCCGCAGAATATCAACGCAGGACTGCGGGAAAAGGAATTACAGCTTAAATTGCAGGAAAACCAGATGTCCGTCATGCTTAGCCAGATACAGCCGCATTTCCTTTACAACGCATTGAGCGCGATATGCGACCTGTGCGGCTCTGAACCTCTGAAAGCACGGGACGCTCTGGTGGATTTCTCCGTATATCTCCGGGAAAACATGGATTCCATAAGCAGCAAGCCGGTGAGATTTTACAATGAACTTTCCCATATTGATACCTATCTCAAACTGGAAAAACTGAGATTTGGTGACAAGATAAATGTGGTTTACGACATTGAGGCGGAGGATTTTGAGATACAGCCGCTGACTGTCCAGCCGATAGTCGAAAACGCCGTAAAGCACGGTATCTGCATGAAGGAAAACGGCGGCACGATAACTCTGAAAACCTCGGAGGAAAACGGCTCCATCACAATAACCGTAACTGATGACGGCGTTGGTTTTGATGTGAATAGCACCGTGACAGAGGGCAGTATGCGCTCACACATTGGGCTGGAAAACGTAAGAAAACGCGTTGAAAAATACCCCGGCGGGAAACTTACCGTAGAAAGCGAGATAGGCAAAGGAACTGTTGTTACAATCAGCTTCCGAAAATAGGAGCATGAGGGAGAATAATTATGGATTATTCGATTACGGCGAAAGAGCTTATACAAAAGCTGGGCGGCGGTGAAAATATTTCTTCGCTGACGCACTGCATGACGCGGCTTCGCTTTATACTCAACGACAAAAGCATTGTTGACGACAGCGCTGTTTCTGAAATTCCCGGCGTACTTGGCGTGGTGAGGAACGGCGGTCAATATCAGGTGGTTGTCGGTAACAACGTTGCGAAATGCTTCGCAGAGACAAACAAGCTCTCCGCACATTCGGAGCAGAATACGGCAGCTAAGGCAAAGGCAAAGCGCCGCCCGGTAGCTGCCGCACTGGACTTTATCGCAGACTGCATGACTCAGCTTATTCCCGTTATTATCGCGGGCGGACTTATCAAGGCAACTGCTTGCCGTGTTCGGCGAGAACTGTCTGAACCTGCTTTCCGCTTCGTCTGACACATACGTTATTTTTAACGCGATAGGCGACGCTGCATTCTACTTTCTGCCGATATTCGTTGCGTTATCCGCGTCAAAGAAGCTGGGGTGTAACTCATTCCTTGCGATGATGCCGGGGGCAATGCTTATCCACCCGGGAATTATTTCGCTTCTTGGGGGTGAAGCTCCCACATCGCTTTTCGGCTTTATTCCGGTGGTACACGGCAGCTATTCCTCATCGGTTATCCCGGCAATGCTGTGTTCAAATATCGCACAGGGAGCTGTTTGCTTTGGAGCAGCATTCGCTGCAAAGGATAAAAAGCTGCGTCAGATGGCATTTTCTGCCGGGACATCAGCCCTGCTTGCAGGAGTTACCGAGCCTGCACTGTACGGCGTGACTTTAAAACGCCGTATCTACATGGCGGCAGCTATGATAGCGGGGGGATTGGCGGTTTCATCTTGGGTATAGTCGGAGTACGCACCTATGCGCTGGCTTCGCCCTGCATAACGTCAATAATCCAGTTTGTTGCGCCGGACGACCGGGCTAATCTCCTTTTCGCCTGTGTTTCTGCTGCGGTATCCTTTGTGGTCGCATTTGTACTTTCGTTTATATTCACCAGAACCGCAAGAAATGAATCCCTATCTGAAAAAACCGGAGAATAATTACAGAAAATATAAAAACAGGGCATGATGCAGCCCTGTTTTGTTTTATCTATTGTTTTCAATATTCGCCAAAGTAAACTCCGCCCATGAATACTGTGCCATGTATTGCCCATGATAGCTGTTTACGGCGTAGGGGATCTGACGAGTAAAGTCGTAGTAATCACACACCACCAGCTCCGGGGCTATGGCGAGGGCATTTTTTTCCTTTATCAGAACCGACTCCGCATTGACGGAAGCGAGGGCCTTATTTAGGTCGGCTATGAGATTACGCAGATTACTCCGTAAAAATCTGGAATCCGACTCATTCCATAATACGGTGATAAGTTCGCTTCTTGAACAGGGCGTGCCTTCTTTGTCCACTAGGTATGCAAAAAGCTCCTTGGTTTTCGCTCTCTTGAACGTGACCGGCTTGTCCCCGGAAAACACTTCGAAATTCCCGAAGCACTGTATGCGCAGCTTGTTTTCAGCGTCCGGCAGGACTGGATTTCTCAGGTTCGCCATAGCTTTTGTAATAGCGTCGCTGCTTATCGGCTTCATCAGATAATCGCTGGCGTATACTCGGTAAGCTTCAAGGGCGTATTCGCTGTATGCCGTGGTAAAAATTATGTTAGTGTCGCCGTTTATGTCTTTAAGCTCCCGCGCAAGCTGGATACCGTTTTTTTCGTCCATTCGTATGTCTAGGAATGCTACATCACATTTGACGTTCTTTGCTTTGAGAAGGGCGTCCTTTGTTTTGCTGAAGGACAAAACCTCCGAATGTGGGTAGGTTTCTTTCAATACTGAGGAAAGGTAGTTCAGCGCGTGTATCTCATCATCAACGACAAACAAATTCATTTATGTATCCTCCCCGGCTTATTTGCTCAATTTATTCTATTTTACCATGTTTTGCCGAATTTTGCAATAGTCTTTCCAAGAAAGGTGCATTTTTTAGATACAACACGCAAAAACAAAATTTGTAAATATTGCCGGAAACAATTGTATATTATGACGGGATAGTTGAATGTTTTTGTTGCGCTTTTTGTTGCGCCCGGTATGTTATAATATACTCAACAAAAAAAAGGGGGGTTCATTTTTATGAACAAATTTAAAAAGAGCTTTGCAATTATTTCTGCGGCTATGATGATAGCGTCTGTTTCAGCCTGCTCAGCCAGCACGACTTCGGGTTCAGGTTCCGATAATGCTGCTGTGCAGGAAAAACAAAAGGTATCACTTGACGAACAGATTCTCGATATAGAGGGCATAGGCAACGCAAGGCAGCTTGGCGGCTATGTCACCTCAGACGGGCGAAAGGTCAAGAATAACCTGCTTATCAGAGCGGCAGATATTTCAGCCATAACCGCTGAAACTGCCCAGAAGCTGGCAGACGAGTACAACGTAAAATATGTCGTAGACCTGCGAATGGGCTATGAACGGGACGCAGCTCTTGACGCTGAGATTCCCGGTGCAGAGAATATCTGGATAAGCGTTTATGATCTGGATATGTCAGACCCGGTCATCGCACAGATGATGAAGAATATTAAGGCGGCAGGAGATGACAGCGTACAGAAATGTATTGAATGTGCAAAGGCGGGGCTTTATTCCGACCTATATACAAACATTCTTCTCAGCGAACAGGGACAGCAAGGCTACGCGCAGTTCTTTGACATCATGCTGAACAATAAGGACGGCGCTTTTCTATGGCACTGCACCCACGGCAAGGACAGGACGGGAGTTGCCGCTGCGCTAATACTGTATGCTCTGGGCGTGGACGAGGACACCATCATGCAGGATTTCCTGCTGACTAACGAGGTCAACAAGTCCGGCATAGAATACATGACAGGCGAGCTGAAAAAACGCGGCTGTGACGAAGCGATAGTAAACGACGCCCTTGCTATGGCGGGAGTGAACGGAGAATATCTCCGGAACGCATTCGATAAGGTGAAAGAGAAATACGGCTCGGTGGACGATTATATCAGAAACCGGCTTGGTGTTTCCGATGAAGAAAGAGAACAGCTTAAAAATATGTATCTGGAATAAATCCGGCATTAACAATATAAAGCGGGAGATGATAATTTGAAAATACTACTGTCAGACCATGACAAAAATCGTCTTGATGTACTGTCGGGGTATATAGCGGAGATATTTCCGGAGGGCGAAATAACCGCCGAAACAGATTCGCTCATGGCGGGCAAGATCTGCTTTAACGAAGCATTTGACATAGCCTTTGCCGATCTGGACGACAGACGGCTTGACGGGCTGAAAATGAGAGATTTTGTGCGCAGGTCAAACCCGAAAGCAAAATTCTACCTCTGCGGCAACCCCCGCGACCTGTACGAATGGGACGTCATAGACGAGGACGGCAATGTCTGCGAGGACGGCATTGACGGAACGATCTCCTACCCCGTCACGAAAGAGAAACTGTTGCAGCTTCTGAATGTACGCCGCGCTGTCATTCTCGCAGACCGAACCGCCGGAACGGAGCTTGACGACAGCTTACTCCAACAGGCGGCTGGAGGCTGTAACAGCGAGGAGAGCCATTCGCAGAACAAATTATTCAATACGGACAAACTGTAAAAGTATAAAAGGAAAACCAATATGAAATACGACGCAAAAAACCTTAAGATCAACAGCCTTGTGCTAATAATACTTGCAATTGTTGATACTGTAATTATGATAGGTCAGATAATGGCTGAACAACTGAGTGTTGAGAAAATCATGGAGCTTGCAAATACAACACAGCAAATTGCTGAGATATCTTTAGCTGCATTTATCGGTGCAAACTCCGTTGTTTTTCTTGTTACCTTACTTATAGGGATAATGGGGCTTCGGCAGGCAGACGGAAAGTTCAAGGGCAAAGCAAATATAGTGCTGGCAGAGATCATGCTGGTAATAAACATTCTGCTGGCGGCAGTCGGGATATATGGTCTTATTAAGGGAAGCAATGAATTTAGCTCAGTATGTCAGTCTGTGATCTACTTTGCTTTTTATTATGCCTACATAAGGTGCGCTAAGAATGTCTGATGGCATTCATGGCATTAAAATTCTGAAAGGAAAGGTACATATTATGAAAACAATCGAAGAATTCTACAGCGAAGCAATGGCAGACAAGGAGCTTGAGGTAGCCGTAAACAAGGCTCACAGCGAAAACCGTCTTGCGGAATTTCTTACCGAACACGGAGTTGACGGTACAACAGAAGCTTTTGAAGCGCTTGTAAAGGAAAAGAAGCAAACCCGCACTGAGCTTACCGATAAGGAATTGGAGGAAGCAGTTGGCGGCAAATACGGATATGCAGACTGGGGCGTGGATTGGTCGGATGACGGCTACGAGTTAGATATGTCGAAAGTTAAGTATCTATTTAATGTCGGTGACAAAGTGATCGTTGACTGCTGGTTCAGGAATTTAACAGGAACAGTAACAGAAAGAAAACTGTATTGCAATGATGATACGCTCTCGCTAATGTACTGTCCTGAGTATTATATAGTTTTTGATATTGATACCTCGTCCGACTGGTATAAACAGGCCTCCCTTGCTCCTTTTACTAGCGGTGGTGCCTATGGCTCTTTTTGAAATGAAAAAACGGTATACGACATAACAGCGGTCAGCGCACATTCATATTTTGAAAGGAAATGATGATATGAAAACGATCGAAGAATTTTACAACGAAGCAATGGCAGACAAGGAGCTTGAAGAAGCAGTAAGCAAGGCACACAAGGAAAACCGTCTTGCAGAGTTCCTGAACGAACATGGAGTTGACGGCACAGCAGAAGCGTTTGAGGCTCTCGTAAAGGAAAAGAAGAACGGCAGCCGCGAGCTTTCCGATGAGGATATTGAGCAGGTAACGGGCGGCGAACTGGATTGGCGTCAAGATTATTATATTAGAAAGCACAACGTACAAGGAATGAGCATGTATCTTAGAGGATTGGCGAGTTCTGGCATACAATTGTACGAACCGGATACAAAAACTACATTCACCATTACCTATGTTAGCACAGAGTTCAACAGTAGTTTTGAGTTGAGAGATGTTGACGGGAAGAAGAGGACGCGCACCCATAACGCCTATACATTGTACTGCAAAATCAAAAAGCACCAATATCTTTTACCGTGGGAAAGATGATTGTTCGGATAGTTCTTTGTGATTTCTGCTATGACCGCGGTATGTAACGGAATCATAAAGGGAGAAAGACCGATTTTATCGGTGAAATTCATCGGTGGTCGGCGGCTTAAAAGCACAAGGCAAAGTGACTATTTTTCAATTTGAAAGGAAAGGTACACATTATGAAAACAATGGAACAGTTCTGGAACGAGATCACAACAAACAGGGAGCTTGCAGAAAAGCTCACAAAAGTAACAAACGATGCGGAGCTTGAAGCGCTCCTGAAAGAAAATGAGGTTTCGGGAACAACCGAGGATTTCAAGGCGCTTGTTGTTGCAAAGGCAAAGGAGAGCGGTGAGCTTTCCGACGAGCAGCTTGAAGCGGTTTCGGGCGGTATTGACTGGCAGGAGTGCGGCAGTAAAATCCTTAACTGGTTTAAGAGTATGTTTAAAGGATAGACCTCTGTTATCCATACCAATTAACAATTATTCTGAAAGGAAAGGTTTATTATGAACACAAAAGAACTCAACAACCAGCTCTCCGATGAGGATCTGGACAAGGTAAACGGCGGTATGGCATACTGCGATAGAGGCAGCGTCAAATTCAAATTCCAGCCGCCCTATGATTACAAGGTGAAATGCCAAGTATTCCAGATGTCCGGAAACCAAGAATTTGTTGGCACGATAATCGGCACGGACATTGGCATAAGCCCGGACAGAAACGACCCGTATTTCTTCCCGGTATACCTTGTTATGCCGGACGGCGGCGACCACGCCGTGAAGGTGTCGGAGCATAATATGATACGTATATGATATTGAAAGAGGTTTATTATGACTATTGAAGATTTTACAACGAAGCAATGAAGAACGAATCCCTTATGCGTGAGATCGACAAGGCAGGTGATGAAAACCGCCTTGCCCGGCTTCTGCAGGAGCGTCAGGTGGACGGCACCGAGCAGCAGTTCCTTGATTTTGTCAAGGAAAAGAGACGTGAAAGCCATGAGCTTTCCGATGAAGATCTGGAAAATGCTACGGGTGGAAAATCAGAGTCCGGCTATGACGATTTAATTGTAATAAGACGGGATTCAAAAGACAGACCCATTCAATGGCAGAAAAGCGGGAGAAAGTGGCACTACTTATGTGATGAATGCAAGAAAGTATGGATGCATGAGGGTACCTGTGGAGCTGTGTACTGCGACCCATGTGATCATTTTAAGTTTGGGGCAGGTAAACGTGGGGTAAGAGTCTTGGAATGAAATTACGGTTTCAAGCACATCAAAATTGTAATTCCGCAAGCCACACAAATCGCATTGTTAAGCCAAATCAGAGTGCTGTGTATAAATCCTTGTTCAAGTGAAAAAATCTGTTTTTCGAATTATTCGGGGATTTTTCGGGGATTTTTGCAAACAGAGAAATCCCCGGAGCCAGCGCCCCGGGGATAAAAATAACCGCCCCAGCCTTGGCGAGCAGGAGCGGCGCAATCCGAATATTTCTATCCGAACCTCAACAAAGATATTATAGCAGATTTACGGCTGCTTGTCAACCTTTACGGAGCACCCAAGCCCCCGGAGCTTCGCGGAAACCTCGTCCGCCTTGCTCTGCCCGACGGAGATCTCGGCGGTGATCCTGACCTGCTTCTCCGGCGCGACCATCGCGCGGAACCAGTCCATATTCTTCCCGAACCTGGCGAGCCAGTGCTCGGGGTCGCCGTGATTCGACGCGTAGCCGCGGGCGCACGCCTCCTTGTGGCTGATGATGTTTCCCGGCTTTATGGTCGGGTAGTTCTTCATGAGCCGCTGACAGAGCTGCACCGCAAGCCCGAAGGCCTCCTCGAAATAAGCGCGGTCGTTCAGCGCGTCCTCGCAGATTTCTATCTGTATGTACGCCGGGGCGTAGTTGTAACTGCCTTTTGAGCCCGAGCCGCAGCCCCAGCAGCAGATGTTCCAGGGAAGCAGTTTAGCCGCTTTCACTTCGCCGTTCTTGTCCTTGCCTATGACCGCGTGCGGGCAGACATTGCTGTCCGCACGGTCGAAGTAGTTCCTGTAGGGATTCTCCCCGCAGATCTCCGGCGCGTTGACGTAGCGCTTGAGGTTCGGATTGTTCGCGCCGGTGCTGTGGATTATTATCCCCGCCGGACTGCCTGACGGCATGGGTCGGGCGGCTTTGAATGCTCCGTTATTGCGGGCGTATGCTTCAAAGGTTATCGCCATCGTTTCCTCCTTACTTCACGATTACCCAGTCCTCTGCGAGTATATCGGTCTGGCTTGCAAGCCAGCCAACAACGACCGTGTCCTGCGCCGTTTTCATGCAAATGCTGTCCACGCATGGAGCGCTATCCGGGTCGAAACATCTGTCAAGGCTTCTGCCTTTTATAAGTCCGAGGTACATTCCCTTGCCGTTCCAGCCCGCGCGTGCTACCTTCTTGCCCTGCTTGAGTGCTTCGATTGCCTGTCCGAAATTCATATTATTCATGGTTATCCTCCTCTGCATTATCCGTATCCGCCTTCTTCTCAATATCGCCCCTGATACGCTTCGCAAGCTTCATCAGGAACGGCGGGAGCTTCACACCTATATCTATCATGTTCTCCAGCACGGATATCACCTCGTTGCACATAAGCCACGCGCAAACGACGATTGCGCACACGAACGACACTTCAAGCTGAATCCCGATGTTGTTCGCGGCGTATGTAACGAGCCAGTCCATCACGCCGCCGACCACCACAAGCAGCCACATGCAGACCTTCTTCACAATCCCCCGGAACGACTTGTAGCTGCTTATCTTCTCGCTGCGGTACTTCGCCGCCGCAAGCCCGGTTCCGTAGTCTATAAGCTGGAGCAGCACCAGCAGCAGGAACGGCACGGCTACCACGCCGAGCCACGCGAACAGCGCCGAAAGCAGCGCCGTGAATCCGATTTTTTCAAGCTTGTCCATTTATCCCTCCATTCCCGCGAGCTCCGCACGGAGCTGTGCCGCTTCTTCCTCAAGCGCCTTGAGCCTGCTCCTGTCCTCCTCGGTGCCGACGCCCGCGACTATTGCCGCAAGCGGGCGTATACGCTCCCGGTCTATCTCCGCGAATCTGCGGGATATTTCTGCGGTTCTGAGCCGGCGTTCCCGGGCGGCGCGCTGTTCGTCGGTTTCGCGCGGCTCGATGATGTCGTTACAGTTCTGCGACATACGCGTATCCTCCTTCTACTGCCTTGATGTCTGTTATTGTCCTCATACTCGGGCGCAGGTCGAGCGGGTCGATGTCGTTCGTAGTTCTGACCTGGTAGAATCTCTGGCACTTCGCAAGCTCCGCAGCGTAGTCGGGCGGAACGAACGGCGTCGCCAGCGACCCGCCCTCCAGCTTCGCCCATGCGAGCTTCAGGGAGTTCCCGGCTTCGGTGCCCTTGTTGAACCCGATGGAAACTGCAGAAATATATTCGCCCTCGGGAAGGTCGACCGATACCTTGTTCACTCCCTCGTGGAGCGCGGAAGTATAGTAGCTGTCAACGTAATCCCCTGAAGCGTTCACAGTGCGGATTCTCGCCGACCATACCCCGGATACCTCCGAAACGTTCAGCGAGAGCGTGTGCTTTCCGGGAGCAAGCGGAAACTCGATGTTCTGCCAGAATGCGTGGGTGTTTGACGTCAGCGCCGCTGTAGCGGTCAGGCGGATTCCATCGGATTCCGGAGCAGCCTTGCACTTATCAGTGGAGATGTACCACCTGTCCACTGTATAGCCGGTGGAGTACTCGCTCAGCCCGCGCTGATTTACCCGGAAGTCCGGATTGTCGAGCTCGTTTTTCCCGCTCAGCGTATTCCAGTACGCTTTCTCATCGGCTGTTACGTGGATATCCACGTCAGCCGCATGCGCTTCTATGGCGGCTCTGGCTACGCTGTCAGCACCCGAGCCGCCCTGTGCTGACGTCTTAAAAGGGCATGCGGTGTAGTCTGAACCTACAAGCTGAACCGAACCAGTGCCAAGCAGGTACACTGTCCCGCAGGCTCCGTAAATCGCCGCTGCCTGCCCCGCCGGAATGCTGACTACTCCGTCAGCTCCCGCCGTAACGCCCGGAGCAGTGGACGCGTACACCGTTGTGGTTCCGTCGTTCCTGAGCCATGCGTTTGTGCCGCCGCTGTAATCCGCCCTTATTTCCGCGCCCGAAAGCGCTATCGTCTTTGATGTCATGTGTTACCTCCTATTTTGTATTTTTTCATTAAGTACGCTGAGTTGTTACGCACCGTTGCTTCATCGTGATAATGCGAGCCAAAAGCGCACATCATAAAGTCGCATACGGTTGGATTGTCGATTATCGTCGAACCGAATAATTCGTTATTGAGGTACATCAATCCGCTGTACCTTCCTGTGTTGCAGTTCCCAAGAGATCCAACCGGCACGCCGTCTGCATAAAACTTCGCTGTATTCCCGTTACGCGTATAACAATATACATGGTATTCGTCGTTCGGAAGAGCGCTAGCTTCCGGCTGCTTGATGTCGTTTTTCGCCGCCGAAAAGTACATCTGACCGCCATACTGGAGCAGATTAAAGCCGTAGTTTACGCTGCCGTCAAGAGTTGAAAGTTTCTTCGTGATAATGCAGTTGATAGCTTCGCTCGTCTCGGACTTCACTATAGCATATACCGTGTTCGGCTCGGCGCAGGTTAGCGTTCCGTACTGATTTTCCGTAAAATGTACCGCTTCGCCGTTCTCCGAGGCGCCTGCAAGAACGATATCGGCATATCCGGCAACGGAATTCTTCCAGCGCAGGCTTGCAATATCACGCGTATCGGGCGTGAACATTCCGAATATTCCGTCCATTATAAATGCCGTCTTGCTTATTCCCCTGCACATCGCCACAGCCCAGAACACCGCGTTATGCGCAGCCACATCGGTTATACCCGCCGAGATTTCCGGCTCGAACTCGTTTCCGTTGCTGTCGCTGATTTTGGATATCAGCCCGGTTTCCGCGTCCTTTTCTATCGTGTATGTCGTGCCGTTGAATTTTACCGAGGCGTCGGTCAGGTACTGGTATTCGGTGAGAGTAGCAGACGTTGCCCCCGCCGCCACCTGCTTCTCCGTGGCCTCCTGTCGGTTCTCGGTGCTCCGGTTCTGCGCCTTGCTTTCTGCCGTGCAGGATATCTTCTCGACAAAGCCGCCCGTGCAGGTCAGCGACAGCTCCTGTTCCATAACGATCACCTTCTTCTGAGTGCCGTCCGCGTCCTCGACCGTGAACACATCGCCCGGTTCGAGGATATTTTCCGCAGGCATTTCGAGTGAAACCGCCGAGTAATTCAACCCGCCGAGCCTGTTCCATGCGTATTCCGCGATACCGACCGTCGCAAACGGGTCATACGCCGTCACTATGCCGTCGGCGGTTTCGTCGTACTCAGAAGCAGTGCCGTCGATGTAGACTTTATCGTCGCCGCCGCGCTGGAGCAGTATCCCCTTGACCGTGTATCCGCTTCCACCTGCTATATCCAGCGAGTAGCACCGTCCGTACTGAACGGTTTTTCCGACCTCCTCGTAAGCCGGAAATTTCAGCACCTCAGACGGCGAGAACCGCGCGTTTCTGCCGTGACTTGCCGCGATGTAGCTTATCAGCTCCTGCGCCGTGTAGCCGTCCGGAGCTTTCTCGATCGTAATATCTTCGCAGACAAAATCGGTCGTGACCCCGGCGCGGGCGCAGAGGTAATTCAGCATTGCCTGCATTTTGCAGGGGAACGTCGGCGCGGTGGCTTTGCTGGTGTCTACCCAGCTCACGCGCTTGTCGAGCCTGCTCATCATGTCGTAAGCCTTGACCGCAGTAACGCCGTTCCGGGTGACCGCCTCGTCAACGTAGAACGTCCCGAGCTTCACCCAGTTCAGTGCCGGAGCGGTACAGCGGTAAAAAACCTCGACCTTCTTCAGCCGCCCGTTGAAAAGCGTCGTCGCCTTAGTTTCGAGCGTGAGCATATCCGACATGCACGCGCCTATCTGGAGCTGATCGGAGCAGCTCCGCAGGATATCAACGCTGATAACGTCCCCGAGCCATAGCGTGTCCGGTTCGGCGGAATTGCCGTAAACCTTGACCATAACTCCGAACTGCCGCCCGGAGCTCTGCACCTGCGCAAGATATTCGTCTGAAACTGTCCTCATATCACATCTCCTCGAACACCAGCGAGATCTCGCTGCACATAACGTCGTCGCCGTCCGCGTAAAGCACCGGGGTCGGGATATCACCGCTCAGGTGAACAGAATACACGCTGCTGTCAACGCTGACATTGAACGTTATCGGCTTTATGACCGTCTTGATCTCCTCCCACTTCGCAAGAGGAACGATCGGGAACTGCACCGAAATGCGTTTTTTCGAAAGCTCGGAGATACGGTCGACCACCAGCGAACCGTTCAGAGTCTGGTTGACCGACTGGCTCCGGAACGTGTCCGCGATATCCGGCGGGAGAATGTACTTGCTGACGTCGATATCACCTATTTTAAGTACCATAGCACCTCCTAGAAATTGAACGGCGATTTGCCGGAGCGCTTCGCCATGATGTTGCAGTCCCGGACGCACGCCTTGCCTATCGTCAGGTCGCCGGCGGTCAGCTCAATGGTCATATCGCCGAAAGCGTTCTCAAACTTCTCGACCTTGCGTTGCAGCTTGGTTATCGCGTTTATCACGTCGGCGAGGTCGGTCTCCTTCGAAGCGGACGAACTTTCAGCCGCGCCCGATATCGCGCCGGTCAGGGCGTTTATCTGGTGCGCGGAGGCCGTCTTTCCGAGCACGTCCTTGCCGATAAGGGATTTCAGCGCGGCTGTCTGGTCGTTGTCCCACATGGTCGGGACATACGACGTTATGCTGATGAAATTGCCCCGGCTGCCTGTGGAACTGCTCGAACCGCCTGAGCCGGTCTTGGTTTTCGATGTGTCGGCGGTTGGGGTGTAGGGCTTGTAGGTGTAGCCGCCTGAGCCTGCCGCCCCTGATGATTCCTGTGTTACTCCGGAAGCCGCAGAAGCAGCTCTGTTCTGCCCTGCGACCTGATTGTCGGCCGGCAGGTTAGCGCCGTTTCTGTAGTAGTTCGCGTACCACGCAGAGCCGGTTACCGGATTCTTCGGATCAGGGAGGTCCTTGCCTGCGTAGTACTGCTGTGCGATATCCTCAAGATTCCAGTCGCCGGATTTCTGCTCATAGAAGTAGACCTTTTCGGCGCTGTCCAGCACCTTTGCCTTCGCGCGCTTGACCGCTTCCTCAACGCCTGCGCCGCCGTATATCGCCTCCTTGACGGCGGCGTACAGGTCGTTCTGCATACCGCTGTATTTCCGGTCGAGTTCCTGCATTTCTATCTTGTCGCTGTTCCATGTTTCATAGAGCCGCGAGCCGACCTCCATGAAGAAGTTGTTGAAATTGTCGTACCACTCCGCGAGATGCGTTCCGAAGATATCGTCGATGTGCGAGCAGACATTCCGGACGGTGCTTTCGAAGCCCTCGCCCCATGTTTCCGCAGCGCCGATGAAGTCTCCGGAAAGGAACTGTGCAACGCCCTCCAGAGCAGGGAGCAGAGTATCTCCGAGCAGCTCGGAAACGATCTCCAATGCACGCCCGAACACCTCGGTCAGTATCGTGGAACCGTCCTCCAGACTGTCGGATATCCTGCCGAGAGCCTGCCGTATCGGTTCGAGGATAGTGCGGACAAGGTCGGCAAGGATAGATACTATCGGGGACAGCCCTTCAAGTATCGCCGCAAGCGGGTCTATGAGCGCCATCACGATATCAAGGACAGGTTCGAGCAGGTCAAGCGCGACCTCAATGAGCGGAAGCAGACTGCTGATGATATCCAGCAGCGGCGGGAGCAGCTTCGCGATGATCTCCTGAACGACCGGAAACAACCTTTCCTCCAGCCACTTGAACATATCCATGATGACCGGCAGAAGCTCCCCTTCGAGGAACTCCGTCAGCGGCGGGAGTACCGTCTGTACAAGCTCGGAGACCATACTGATGATCGGCGTGACAAGCTCCACAAGCTGCGGAAGCACAGAGGTTATCAGCTCCATCAGCGGTTCTATCAGCGGAACGAGCTTCTCAATGACCGGCTGTATCGCCGCGACAAGCTCCGGGATCACCTCGTCAGCCATGCCGGAAAGCCTGTCTACGACCTCCTTAACGACCGGGATAAGCTCATCGCCGAGCGGCTGTATCAGTAGCTCGACCTGCCTTTGCAGACCGCCGAGCGCGTCAGAAAGCGAACTGTAATTTACCTCGACTATCTCGTCCACAGCTCCCGCGCAGTCGTAGGCGCTGTCGGAGATATCGCCGAGCGCCTTAACCGCGTCAGCGCCGAGATCTTCCCACATGGTCCCGAACAGGTTCACGCCTGCTTCGTTCTGTGCGATGGGGTCTTCCATATCGCCGAGAGCCTTTATGATTGTCTGGAACGCGTCCCGGGCAGCGTCGCCGCCCTGTGCGAACTTCTTCGCCATATCCTCTGCGTCGTAGCCGAGGGCTTCAAAGCCTTTTTCAGTCGTGTCCGAGCCGTCGATAGCGCGGATAGAAAACTCCTTGACTGCGTCGCCTATTTTATCGAGATTCCATGCTCCGTTCTCCGCGCCGTTCGCGAAGATAGTGAACATATCGTCGGCAGAAAGCCCCAGCTTTTTGAACTGCACGGAGTACTCGCTGATATTGTCCAGCAGCTCTCCGGAGTAGTCGAGGCCGTCCTGCGCGCCTTTGGCGATATAATCGAACGCGTCCTCGGCAGCTATACCGAAGTTCTCTACCATAGCTTTAGCGGCGCGGGAGGTCTCGGCGACGTCCATATCGAACGCGTCCTGCAAGGCGTAGGCGCTTTCGGTTACCTTTTCGAGCGGCTCCGCGTCCATTTCGCCGAGATTCTGAGTTATCGTGGAAATGCTCGCGGCGATGTCGTCGAAATTCTCGCCGAAGTTGTCGCCGTAAACTCCCTTTATCACCTCGGAGTACTTTTCAGCGGCAGCCGCGCCCTCTCCTGTGGCGCTGGTAACACGCTTGACAGCCTTGTCCAGGTCGTCAGCAGATTTTACCGCCGCCGTGCCTATCGCAGTACCCGCCGCAGCCGCTGCGGAAGCAGCCGCGCCTATTGCCTTGATAGCTCCCAGAGCAGCTTTTTCAACCTTATCCGCGGAATCTCCGATTATCTTCTCCGCGTTCTTGAGATCGTCGGGGAGCTTGCTGTTGTCGCCCCGGATATGATATACTACTTCTCCTTCGGGCATTTTTCCTCCTTTCGGGCATGAAAAAAGCACGCCGATTTTTCAACGTGCTTTGTGTATTTGATTGTGTTCAGATTTTAATACCCCACAGCCTCAACGCCGTAAACAGCCTGCGAATGAGTGAACCCCTCATACTCGAGCTGGTCGATAAGCCCGCTCTTTGAAAAGCTCATGATATCCAGGTAGTCAGCAGCTTTTTTCGCCGCCTGTTCATTCCAGTCAGCGCCGCAGTGGTCTGCTCCGTATGTAGCTTCGGAAGCCGAGTAGCCCTCGTATTCAAGCTGATTGATAAGTCCGGAATACGAAAACGCCATTATGCTAAGGTAGTCCTTGGCTTTGTTCAGCGCGTTGGTTTCGCCCATCGTTGCCTTGACTTCGACGGGTTTCGCGGTCTGCGGCTTTGCTGTAGTTGTCTGGACTGTAGTCACAGTCGCGGCGGTCGTTGCGGGCGTCGCCGTAGTAGTCGCGGCTGTCGTCTGGGCAGCGGATTCAGCGGCGCTCTGCAAGGAATTGTACTCGCTTTTCAGTTCCTCGTAGTCGGAATTCAGTGAATCATACTGTTTCTGCAAATCGTTGTGCTCAACTCTCAACTGGCGATACTGCTCGCGCAGGTTACTTTCCTCCGATTCAAGCGAATTATATTTCTCCTGCGATACGGAAGAACAACCGGCAAGCAGAGCAATTGCGCCGGCTGCGCAAAATGCTATTATCTTCTTCATAGGAAATTACCTCCAAAAAGTTTATTTCCTACATTATAGCACGTCCCTCCGGAAATGTCAATACAGAAATCATTCAGCCTGCGCCCGCAGCATATTGAACAGCCCGTCCCAGCCCCCTCCGTCCTGCGCCTGCGAAGCGCCCTTATTCGGCAGCGCATACAGCGTTTTCAGCTCCGTGAGCCGCCGGATATACTCCGCGTTGTGCTTGTTCGGAGCCGGGATATCCTCCGAGCGTATCCGCATTATCTGCTTCACCGGCGCGTCCTCCGGAAGCCCGTGGAACATCGCGAGGAACGCGCACCAGTGCAGCCGCCCGCACTCCTGTATCAGGTCGATACCGTAAGCCTGCCTGAACGACGAGTATATCTCCTCCGCGTCGAAGCTGAAATCCACGCACTTCTGCGGCTGCTTCTGCGTTGACAGCCTCCGCTGCGGTGGAGCTATCACCTCGTCCATAAGCTGTTGGAGTACCCGGCTCTGTACCTCCGGCGGCGGGGTTTTCCGGCAGTCCACGAGCCATGAGAAGCCCGCCTCCGTCTTTTCCTCCGGCGTGAGGTCGGGGTCGTCGAGAACGTCGTAGAACCTCAGCACCCGGTCGAACCACAGGGTCAGTCGGAACTCCTGACCGTCAACGGTAATGCGGTCGGGAAACGGCTCGTACAGCTTCATCTGAGCTTCTTCCCCCTGCGGTAGATTCCCTTGAGCTGCTCGCGGCGGCGGGCTATGCACTCGTTCACGCGGGGGAGGATCACGTCGTAGATATACGGCACTATCGCGACGGACATCTCAACGTAGTTCCCATCGAAGAACTCGCAGATGGTTTCCGCGTTCTCCCTGCCGAAACACACCGCGAATACCCCGCGCACCGCCCTGCCGTACTGCTCGTAAGCCTCGGCGTAGTCCTTATCGGAAGCCGCCTTTTTCAGCGCCTGCTCGGCGGTCGTGATGCCGGTGAGGTTCCTGCGGAGTTCCCCCGCGATGGCGTCGATGTCAACGACGAACTCCAGCTTTGCGGCGGGCTTTCCGTCCTCTCCGCAAAGCTCCAGCGCGTCGCGTATCTTCTCCGATCTCTTTATCTGGTACATTTTCTGCTCCTTTCAGCATTAAAGCCCTGTCTTCTTCTCGCCGGTGTCGTCCAGATTTCCGTCCTCGACGGTGGGCTTGCCATTCATCGCCATGACTACAGTCACGGCGTTCGGCGCGGTAGATTCGCCGCCCGCAATAGCTATCTGGGTCAGCGTTACCGGACAGGTGACTATCTGCCCGTTGCGGTTCATCTTGATATCGGTAACACGCGCCGCGCCGGGGCTCCACTGAATCTTGTCGAGATAAGCGCACACCGGGTCGCTTGCCATGAAGTCGCCCTGAAGCGTTATAGTAGGCTGGAATCCGGTAACTGTGCTGGAGCTGTAGCCGCCGTCGCTGAGGTATGACGCGGAATACACGTTCTCGTTCAGCGCGTTCGCGCAATTCTTGAACGCATTGCACATGGACTTATAGGTCGCGCTGTCACCTGTGGGCGTGGTGTTGATGAACACTTTGACCTCGTGGTTAAGCTCAACGCCCGCGACCTTGGGTAATGTCTGGGACATAGTAATTCTCCTTTCAGTCGAAAAATTCGGAATTATGAATGCGGAATTCGGAATTTCGGTGCCGCCTGCGGCGGTTATTTAAATACGTCCCACGAAGTGGGACACCTTAATTCCGAATTAAGAGTTCCGAATTAAATAATGATCCGCAGGCTGACGGACAGCGAATATATCCAGTAATCGCCGTCCGTGCCTACGAATAACGGCTCGCTGCGTGCCTCCGCGTTAACGACAGGCGCACCGAGCCGGGCTGTATCGCAGGCGTTAGCTATCCCGCAGAGGAAGCCGTAAGCCTGCTCCTGTTTCTTGAATTTCGACAGCACGTCGAGGGAAAGCACCGCCCGGCGGTTCGCGAGGTCCAGCGAGGTGAACTCCCGGGAACCTGTCACGACCTGCACTGCGATACTCTCCCCGGCCGAAAGAAGCCCGACGGACGCCGGCTGCCCTGTTGTTTTCTCCGCAAAAGCCCGGAAAGCTTCGACTGCCTGTAACTGCGCCGTCATTTGTTCAGCTCCTTTCGCAATGCTGTTTCGTAGATTTGCCGCCATTCCTCGCCGTGGTCTGCCTGGGCGCGCTCGCACCAGTGGGAGCCGGCTTTCGGGTTCTTGCGCTTATCGAATTTAAGCCGCACCTCCGGCGAGACCTTGACCTTCGTCTGACCCTCCCGCGCCCATGCTGAACCGGTTTTCGGGTCCACCATCAGCACGCCGTGATACAGATATCTAGCGTAGGGAGTAGACCAGACGAGCTTTCCGTGCAGTATATCGCTGTGGATATTCGAGCTGTTGACGAGCGCGTCCTGGTCGTCCGGAACGTACTCGTTGCAGTCCGCGAGCGCCTGCTGAGAGGTTATCCCGCGCGCCTTTTCGGAAGCCGCGCGGATATCGACTGCTATCTGTGCGGAGTTGATGTTGATGCTTACAGGCACATTCCCACCTCCAGATGATGTGGCTTGTCAGAAGCCGCACAGAAAGTTTCAACGACCTCCACACTATAATCCTGACCGCCGAACCGAACGCGCTGGCCGACCTTGAAATCAACTTTCGGGGAACTGTTCCGGCAGTCGTAGAACATCTCTGCCGCGAGAGAAATAGACCTGTTGTCAGATGTTGTAACCAGCTTTGTGCAAGGCTCGACCCGCACATGAGTAAGCTTCGCCAGCTCGACAAGATCCCGTTCCTGCCACGAGTTTTCTTTCTTTTCGTACAGCACCGCCGAATGTATCAGCAGGCGCTTCGGAATAGGCTTCATAACACGCTCACTCCCTTGTAAAGCAGCCCGGTGCATTCAAGCAGAGAAACCGCCTGCGGACACAGAGAGAGCAGCGAACCGCCGCCCTCCGAACCGCCGCCTCCCGCAGAATAGCTGAACTTACCGAGCGATACCGAGCCGCCGGAATTACTCTCGGACAGCGCCGAAATACCGCCGTTCTCGCCGATGTAGTCCGCCTGCGCGCATACCGCCGAATACAGCGGCTTTTGTAGCGTTTCCGGTGCTGTTTCAACGGTAACGCCGGACATCATCACCGCGTTGTTTACGATAATTTCCCCCCGGGAAAGCAGGGCGGCAAGCTCCTCGTCGGAGCCGCCGAAATCCCCGCCCCAGACGTTTTTGTAATACTCCGTCAGCGTCATGCTACTGTAACATAGCCGACCTTAACGCACTGCTTGCTGCTGTCGAGGTCGATTATCTCGATAACGTCGCCCTTCTTGCAGGGTATCTGGGTGCTGTTCGAGGTGAACGCCGCAGAGGCTGCGATCGCGGTGAAATCCTCGCCGAGCTTTGCGCGTTCTGCCGGATTTACGCGGTAAACGAAAGAACCGGTCGCACTCTCGGTGACTGTTACCTTGCACTTATCCGCAGCCCACGCGCCCTGCGCAAGAGTAAGCGAACCTGCGGAGAATACCGCATAGATCGCGCTCTTGCGAAGCACCTCATGTCCGTACACAGAACGCCCCTGCACCGCAGAAGCGCCGATGTGCTTTGCGTCCTTGAGGTCGTTTACTGCGACAGGAACCTTCCACGCGTTCACGCGGGTAGCATATCTCGGGTGACCTGCGATCATGGCGAGGTTTGCGGTGCTGTCGTTCCACTCGTAGATGTTAAAGCCTGCCATTCTGCCGAGCGCGCCGGTCTGGATCATCTCCGCGCCGAGGTCGGAAGCCTTGACGAACTGCTCGCTCTTGAGCATTTCTGCGTAAACGTCCGGGGTAACAAGCAGATAGCGCCTGCCGTCGTTCGGGACGTTCGCCTTGCTCATTCTGCTGCGGATACCAACTACCTCGCTGTAAATGGTGCTTGCGGACAACGAGGACAGATTAACGCGCGTGCCCTGGGAGATGAGCGCAGAAGCGCCGTCGCTGTCCATGACCCTCGCCATGGAGTAACCTGCGCTGTCCAGTCTGTCCGCAACGAGATTGTCGGGAACAGAAGCCGCGTCGTAGCCGTCAATAAGCTCGTTTACGTACTTTTCACGGTTGATGAGAATGGTGCGGTAGATAGTAGAGCCTTCGGAAAGCTCGCCGCCGGCGGTTCTGTCATAGTCGCCGACCTTAACCTCATCGTCACGCACCGGAACCTTGACCGCGCCCGCGACCGGGTCGCCCTCGTAGTCGTTGTTGAATATGATACCGTCCTTTAAGATGTTCTCTGCGCGCATTTTCGCAAGGACCAGCGAAGAATAGCGCTCCTGATGTTCATGAGCCATAAATTATCCTCCTAAATTTTAATGCCGGGGTTCTTTTCGAGAAACCTCTTCTCAACCCCGGAAACTGTTGTGCTGCCGCCGTTGTTGATTTTCGCGCCTGTGGTAGTTACGGGAGCGGGTGCATTCCCACAGAACTGCGGATACTTTTTCAGGACTTCCGCGATAGCAGCAGTAAGCGGCATATCCTCGGAAACCTTGAGCTTCGCCAGAGCGACAACGTCCTCGGCGGCTTCGGGTGAAACCCCGGCTTTCATTGCGGCGAACATAGCTTCAAGGTCTGCGGCTTTCTGTTCCGCAGCGGACTGCGCGTCCTGCGCGGCTTTGAGGTCGTCGGCGGCTTTCTGTTCGGCGGTCTTCTGGGAGTTCTGCCAGTTGCGGAACGCCGTCAGTTCGTCCTTTGTGGGCTGACCCTTGCGTTCCCGTTCAAGGCGCACCCTGATAAGCTCGTTGACCTCTGCCTGCGTGAATGTTTTTTCCGCCCCAGCAGGCTCGGGCGTAGATGTGTTAGGATCACCTCCACCGCTTAAAGCTGCGGTCTGCTCCGTTGTGGTCAGGTTGGTCTGTGTTTCGTCTGCCATAATGTACCTCCGTTTAATGTCCGTGTGACTTGTTCCGCGCGCAGTTTAACGCCGTGAGCGTGTTTCGGGCATGAAAAAAGCGCCGTGCAATAGCTTGCATAGCGCTTGATTATTCAATTGTGGTAGTTTTTATACAAGGTGCTTAATCGCTTTAGTTTTCCTTGCCCTCAAAATGGAAAAAGGGCTTTACATCATATTCGGCAAGGCGTTCGTTGATAATCTTAGCTTTATCAATTATTTCTTTTGGAGTGTCAGAACGGAATGTTCGTATTTTTCCACGTAACATATAGTTTCTCCATTCATAAGGATAATCAACCAGCATGAAACCATCAACTCCTTCCTAACAATATATTAACAATTTCCTTTGCTGTTTGTCTGGGCTTGCCGTTCAGATATTCTGCGATACCTTCGGAAATAAACTCATCAATCTCATCTATTTCGTTAATACCATAAACTGAAAGCAAACTTGCCTTTTGCTTGATTATATCACTTTCTGGCAGTTTTGTCAAGTCATCAAGTATGCTCTGCCGCAGTTCCGTTATCTTTTTCAGCTTTTCGGCATAATTGATATCATTTGCAGAAAGCTGTTCCAGAATAGCGTGACCAAGTTCATGACGATAGGCATGTAGCGGCGAATCGGTAGACCACGCGCCCTTTTTCTTCATATCCTTTGCTGTCTTAGCCAAAAATGCCCTACCCTCTTTTCCACCAGCTCCATACACGGTCACAACGCCGCTATTCGAAGCATAATGCCCGAATATACCGTCATTACGATAAGGCGCAACTTCTACAGCATTCATCTTGTCCAGTTTCTCTAAACCGAACAGTTTAGCCGCTTTGTCATGCTGATCTGAGAATTCCTTCGCAAGACTTTCTGTTATTTCCTTTGCGCCGGATATCTTATTGAACTTTATACTATAATCGCCTTTTAGGAAGTGTGCGCCACTGCCGGCAGATTTACCCACAGCTTTATCAATATCATCAAGAATATCATCAAACACTTTGGGAACAGCATAGCCTTTTCGCTTTGCAACGAAAGCCTCGGCAACAGCTTCCAAAGGATTATCGGCGGCATATTTGCTTATGCTTGCCGCTGCGACCTGACCGCTCTTGTTGTTGGAATCCCATATATCAGGCTCACCGTGAATCTTTTTCATGCCGATGTATTTCTTTGGCTCATAGATACCACCCATTCGGTTGGCAGTGTTGTGCAGGAAATGAGCGTATTCATGCTCGATAACTTCTCCAATGGTATCCGGAACAACGTTTCTCTCCGGTGTAAGCTGAACCAGAGCCTGGTCTTTCATCAGTTGAGCCTTGTGTCTTTCATACCCCTTTATCGACTTGTCGGAGAGGATTTTTTCGGCTTCGGCTAAACGCTTTTCAGCCAAAGGTCGCAGTTTTTCTTGCGTTTTATTAAACACCTCAATTGCTTTATGGTGGTATTCGGTAAAATGCTCCGGGTCAACAATTGTGTTTCCGAGATACAGCGTATCTTCGTTCCAGCGATAACTTGCATAGGTGCCTCCGGATTTCAACGGATTAAACAACATCTTCTTAGGCATGATACCGTACTCGGAATACAGTTCTCTTACCTTGCTCTCGATCTCATCGACCGCCTCGGGCGTCATTGTCTTAGGCAGCTTGACCTGTTCAAAGATACCGTCATCAACAAGGCGCTTTCCGGCATCGTCGGCGTATTCTTTTTGTGCGCCAAGCATTTTTTCCTTGACATCCGCCGCCCTTGCTTCAATCACCTTAACCTCATCGTTCATCTGGCGAAGCCGTTTCATCTCTTCATCAGTGCCGCCATCGCCGAAATATACCTTTGCTTCAAGCTGCTTGTATTCAGCTTTCAGCTTTTCAGCCGCTTTTATCTCGTCAGAATACTGCTTCTTCAGCTCAACGCACTTTGAACGAATGTCCGCAGGCTTATCCGTAGAAGGAACAACCGTGGAAGTGGGCGCTGTTTTAACAGGCTTCACACTCCCATAAGTCCTCACCCTATCCGACCGAAATTTCAGCCCATTATCCTCGCAGTAAGCCCGGAGCGCCTTATTCTGCTCCGCCATTCTTCGCCGGACTTCCTTTGCGCCCTCGGTGTCGCCTGCGGCTTCAAGCATATCGGCTTCGGTCTTGGACTTACGAACCTTGCGCTCCAGTTCCCTCTGGCGGCAGACCTTGTTGTAAAGTTCCTTGTCCTCCGCGTCATCGTATTCCACCGCCGACTTTGTAAAAACACCCTCGGAGCACCCCCGCGGGCGATGTCCGCAGTTTATCCCGAACAGCCCGTCCGGCTCGCCGAACGAGGTCTGCGACAGCGGAATGACCTTGTGCTTTCTGCCGTGCAGGTCGGTTATCTCGGTAGTCTTGCCGGAGCGTGAGATCAGCTTTCCCTGCCACGGACGGCACTTCGGGCGGCTGCCGGGGTGACTGCTCACCTCGAACACGTCCTGCCCCAGACTGTCCATGACGGAGAACTTCGCTTCCAAAGCGGTATTCTTGACCGTAGCACGGATATCCATATTGACGTAAGCCTCCGGCGACCATTCCCGACCGGCGCGGTCAATGAACGCCGGAATACCTTTCTGCGCCATTTCGTGAATAGTCGTGCGTACAGCCTTTGTGCGTGCCGCAGAGCCGTTCACAACATCGGCGGTATTGCTGTTCAGGATATCAAGGAACCCCTGCTTGTCGGCGATTTCTGCCTGCTGTCGGCGCATTTCAGCGTTCCATTTGTCTGCAACGGAATTGACCGCGTTCACGAACGAGCTTTCCGCCTTGTACTTCATCACGGTGTTGACCTGATTGTAAACGTCCTTCGCCTGATTGCGGTAGTGTTTCACCGCGTTCTTTGCGCTCTCGGAGAAGCTCTCGTCCTGCCACATATCGGTAAGCCCGTCCTCTTCCAGCGCAGAGGTTATCGCCTGCTGAACGGTATCGGCGAAATCAGCCGGAACACCCTTTGTCCCGGCGGCGATTATCCTTGCGGCGTCCTTTCGGAGCATTCCGAGGTTCGCCAACCGCTTGATCTGCCACTTGCTGACCTCGTTCAGCTCGTGAGTATCGTTCAGCGAAAGCTGCCGCGCGATAGACACCAGAAGACGCTGTTCAACGCTGTTGTATGTATCGGCGAGCGGCGCAGCGAGGTTCAGCGCGTCAAGAGCCGTCACCCGATTCACCTCCGAAGAAGTCCATCACCCCGCCGCCCACAGAAGCCTCCTGCGAGATACGCTCCAGCTCCTGCCGTGCGGTTTCTTCATCGCATTTCTGCACGTCCATTATCGCGCGTATCTTGGATTTCAGTCCTGCCGAAACCAGCTTGATATTGTTGTCGATAAGTGTGTTTTCATCAACGATAATGTTGTCGTGCCAGCCGACTGTAACGGTATACTCCTGCTCCGGGAGAGTGCCGGACATTCTGCCCAGAACGACAAGCGCATGAACTACGCCCTCAATAGCCTCGGTCAGGAGGTTCTTGTGGTTCTTGACGGTGCGGGCGGTCTTGCTTTCCTGTGAGATTATCTCGGTTGCGGTTTTCATGCCCTGCTGAACATCAAACGAGAACGTCCCGGCAGAAAGCCCGGTCTGCATACACAGGATATTGAGGTAGGCGTTTATCGCGCTGACGTGCTGTTCTACGCGAAGCTCGGCGGTGTTGTCGGTGATTTTAACGTCCTTTTCGTCCTCGCTTTTGAGTGCCACGAAAGCCTCGTCGTCGCTGTCGAAATACCGAAGCTGTTCGCCGGTTTTCGGGTCAACAACGGTGCGAATGCAGCTTGACGGTACGATTATGCGCTTCTTGCCGAGAACGAACTCCCGCATGAAGCTGTCGAATATCGTATCCAGTGATTTCAGCGTATCAAGGCAATTCGCGTACACCGACATTCCGAGCGGCGTGTCGTATTCCTCGTTGTTGCTGACGAACGGCTTGAAATACGCGAACATCGGCACTGCGCCGGGGTAATCCACCACGGGCTGAAGCTCCGGGAAAAGCTCCGAAAGCGCCACTTCGTTTCCGAGAATATTCTCGTCATTGCTCCTGAACAGCTTGAACCGTGACCGCCCGCTGCCGTTGTACTCCAGCAGATGAAAGAAGTCATTACCGTGATTGATGGTGCTGATGAAAATACCCTCGCTGATACTGCGCCCGTCCCAACGAACCGGGACGAACCTGTCCGCGATGATGTAATCTATCTTCGGCTCGCCGCCCTCAAGGTAGCATTTCAGGACGCACCCGCCAAGCGCGTAAGCCGAGCAGAGCAGCTCGGGAAGTTGCCTCCAAAAGCCGTTTGCATTCAGCGCATTGTCAATGTACTGCTGATAAACCTCGTTGTCCAGCGTAATCTCGCACTGTTCCGCAAAAGTCAGCGCAGATAAGCTGTCACACAGCACCTTTGCCATGTTCAGCCGCAGGAGCTGTCTGTCGCCCCGGCTGAACAGTCCGCCTTTCTTGGTGGTTTTCCATTCCGGGCGGTTTTCGTAGACCTCCCGCCACTTTGAAATGCAGCCGGAATAATAGGCGCTCCCGGAAACGGAAACGCCGAACTGCTGCGCTATTTCGCTGATGTCCAAATCTCTATCATCTCCTCCATGTAAGGCTCTGCGGAATATTCCAGAGCGTCAAGGCTGTCTATGTTAGTCGTGCCGTCGTCCAGACGAACGTCCCGTTCCGGGTGCCTGCTGTCCCAGACGGCTTCGGAAAGCGCTTCTATCGTATGCTTGCACCGCCGCATAATGAAGAACCTCCCCTGCGACATCATCATGCTGAAAAAGCGGATACGGTCAAGCACCTCACCCTTGCGGGCGTTCCTGACCTCGACCGGAATTCTGCGCTGCGCCGCGGCGGTGCGTATGCCCTTGATGAGGGTAGTTTCCGCGCTGTCGCAGTAGATATCGGCGGCGCTGCACTCTGAGCGGCAGCGGGTGATAAATCCGCACACATCATCGTTGAGGGTTTCCGGCGAAATTACTTCCTTGCGGTAGTACTCGTCAAGCACCACAATGCTGCGAAATCCCCTTGTAAATCCAACGAGAACCGCCGCATGAGCAGAGCCATTCCCGCCAAAGTCCAGACCCATGCTGCCGAAGATTATGTCCTGCGGCGGCTCGTCCAGAATGAACCGCTCCGGGTGGTCGGCGAACTCGCGATAGATAACGCCCTCTGCGGCTGTCCATTTGCCGAGAATATAGCGCTTGAAGAATACGCCGGAATACATCTCCCGGTAGCGCCGCTTTATCTCCTCGGACAGGGAGAGGTTGTCGTCCATTGTGAAGTGAAGGTACAGAAGCTGCTTCTCGCCGCGCTTGTCAATCCAATCCCGCTTGAACCAGTGCGCCGGACTGCCGGGGTTGCAGTTGAACCAGTATTTCGAGCCTGCGACAG
Organism: uncultured Clostridia bacterium; assembly: GCA_945923775.1. Classification (GTDB taxonomy): domain Bacteria; phylum Bacillota; class Clostridia; order Oscillospirales; family Ruminococcaceae; genus CAG-115. The sequence continues at coordinate 53,267 of CAMELR010000008.1, forward strand.
AACAGCGTCCGGTCGCCTGCTGAACGAAGCTTTCCGGCATGAGCGCGACCTCGTCGAAGAACACTCCGGCAAGCGTTATGCCTTGTATGAGGTCTTGGGAGCGTTCGTCCTTGCCGCCGAAAATGTAGAAGTAATTTTCGACAGAACCTCTCCTGATAACTATAAGGTTCTCCGTCCGGTGTTCGGTTACAGAATACCCTCTCGACCGCAGCATGAGTTTCAGCCAGAACAGCACGTTGCGGCGGAATGAGCCGATAGTCTTGCCGCACAGTGCGAAGTTGCAGGTGGAAAACTCCGTCATTGCCCACAGAACAAATGACAGCGACATCGCGACCGACTTGCCGGAACGTATCGCGCCGTCTGCGATAATGCCGTTATAGCCGCGCACAGGCGAGCTTTCGCACCACCAGTTCAGGACCTGCCGCTGCTTCTTAGAGAACGGCGAAAAGCGGAATACTGCCTTAATCTTCATCGTTCCAATCCTCCTTAGCAGAGCCGTCAAGCGCATTCAGGAAACCATCGTCCGGGGTCTGCTCCTCCTCGCCGGATAGCTTCTTCTCCTGCATTGCAAGCTGCTTCTTCTGGAGCTTGACGCGTTCGGTATCATTGTCCTCTCCGATAATGCTGCGTATCTCCCGCACAGCAGCAACGTCCCCGGAAGCCGCTTTCTTGATAAGAGCCGCGATAATAGCAGCCTGATAGGTCATCTCCATGACGTCAACGCCCATTTCGGCAGCGGAATTGTATATCTCATCGGAAACGACATCGGCATTCAGCATGGCGCTCAACACGGATTTCATGCTCTTTTTTCTCCTGCGTACCTCGCCGGATTTTTTGCCGCCTTTTCTGCCGTTCTTCTCGGCTTCCTCACGGCTTTGTTCACTTGTAAAGGGTATCAGATTGCTCTCATTCAATATCACCACCTGCTTGCTTTATGGTAAAGAGAAAACGCCCCGGATTGAGGCGCTTTCGATATATTTTCATGATACCATTATACCACAGGTAGTTGTGACATTTGTGACAGAATTACAAATCCCGCATAAATCGCGAGTAAATCTGCCGCACGCTTTCCGCAGTATTGTACCCCCCAACCTCATAAGCGACCCTGCGCCAGCTCATCAGGCTCACACAGCGGTAGTAGATTATCTGCCTTGTCAGGCTGTCGGGAATGCCGTAAATGTACTCCACGGCTTCATCACGCAGGCGCTGTATCTCGTCACGCTTTGCGATAATGCGGTTTTCCAGTTCGATAATGCGCTCCGCTCTGTCCGCTACTTTGTCCGAAACTCCGCTCCCGTGAGAATTACCCGGCAGCGGAGAGCCTACCAGTGATTTGCAGCGGACGCGTTCAAGCTCGGTTTCCCAGAGTTTCAGTTCGCGGTTGAGGTAGTATATCTGTTCAAGTTCGGCTTTTGTCATCAATTCTTCCTTTCCATTTCCGCAAAAAACTCGTCCACGTCCCTTGACCTGCCTTTGCTGTCGGTAATGATTATCCGCTCGGTATCTCCGAGAATTTCGTGATAATCAATGCCGTAAGACCGCAGCGCCTGAACCGCCCGAATGATAGCGGTATCAAAGTTAGTCGCTTTCGGGGAATTGCGCCGCAGCGTGTCGGTGAGGTCGCATTCACGGCTGAAATCGTCGTACTGCTTTTGGAGCGCATTGCCGAATTTTATCAGCCTTGCCCGCCCGAAGCCGAACACGTCATGCAGGACTATCACGGTCATAAGCTCGAAGGTAGTGCGCTGCGTGTCTATGGCTTCGGTGAGTTCAGCGGCAATGCGGCGTTTCAGACTTTCTTCAGGGCTGCATTTCATCGGCATTACCTCCTGTGATAAGTTCCGAATAAGGCAGGGTTTCTATCCAACGGCAGAAGTCGCGCCATTCGTCAAGGCGGTGGTTTCTGCGGGAATGGTAGATGTTTTGAAGAACGGCGTAATTCAGCTGGACAGTCGCCCTCATGTTAAAGCTTTCCGGGAGCAGTTCGATAATCGCTCGCCAGTATTTCTTTTGTTCTGTGTCGTTGTATAGTTTCCTTAGGTGTTCGCACTCGCCAACAACATACATCAGTGTGTCAATTGCAGCAGGTATCTTGTCGCACCCTTCATGGGTAAAATCGCCAATATCAAAAGGTTTGATGTGTATGGTGTGCATTTTACTGCATGAATTCCGGACTGTTCCAACCTTGTAAGTGTCGTATTCAGACCACCAGAACATAGGCGCTGTGATATCGCAGGTCACGTTGACCATGCGCATAAATTTGGAGTGGTCTGTGCCGGCAGAAACGAGTTTCTTCATGAGGGTGAGATCGTTCTCGCCGATTATTAAATCAAAGCAGTTGTATATGTGGTTTGGATAGCATACGCTGAAATCTTCTTTGTGGGCGCATTCCACGCAATTGTGTACGTCGGAAGATACGCTGTCGCTTTTCTCCCAGCTGTTCCACGGGTTCCTCATTCCCCGAATAGCGGCTTCAAAGCCGTATACGTCGGTGTTTTTGAGTTTAATCATGTCATTTCCCTCGCTTTGATGTGAATTATATCACCGTTGCCTGTCGTCACGCGGAAATCAAACTGTGCCTCTACCTCGTGTTGTGCGTGAAGTTCCAGCCAGTCTATACCGTTCAGTACTTCAAGTGAATTTTCCACACGCTTATGTGTCACTTCCAGCGTGTTGCAGTTTGTGATTGTTACGTCATACATTGTTGTGTTACTCCTTGTCCATCTTAGTATCTTTGTATACCGGCAAAACGCCGCCCTGCGCCCAGATATCAATATCATGCGGGGAAAGTTCTAAGAAGTTATTCTGCGCGATGTTGTGAGCCAGTATCAGCTTAGCTGCTGATATCATCATCATGCTTGCGTAAGGAAAACGCTGTACAAACATTTTCAGCAGCCGTTCCCTTGTTTCAAGCACATTGTCGCCTTGAATGTCAATGCCATAAATGCTTGAAAGCGCCGTCAAGCCGTCGTCAATGGTTTTACACGACGAAAACTTCCGCTCGAGGATTTCGACAAGGAAATTACCCGTCCCGCAGGCGGGTTCGAGGAACGTGCTGTCAATCCTGCGGCATTCCTCATCTACCAAATCGCACATAGCCTTGACCTCACGGGGCGCGGTGAAAACCTCTGCGAATTTATTCACTCGCTCTTTAGATTTAATTTGTTTCATGCGCTTCCTCCCACAAAGTTCCATCGTCTTTATATTTGGGATGTCCGTGCCGTTGTATGTATTTGTTGCGTGCTTCATTGCACTCCAGCCGGATATGGTCTTTCCACGGAGACGCTGCCTGCGCTTTTTTTATGCTTATCATTCTTGTGGCGTAGCAGGATTTACAGAGCTTTTTCCCCTCCTGCATATCATAAGAGCCACAATTAAAACATCTCCCGTCTGTTGCCCATTGAACATGTTGGTTTGGTTTGGTATTATAAACCTTATTTTTGTAATACTTCCTAAGACCCCTGATACGCTCCTCTTTGATGTGTTTTTCGCACATAGTATGACCGTCCAGAACGGGCTGATTACATCTCACACAAATCCCCGCCGCCTTTTTCCTCGCATAGCTGTCTTTGCGGTACTTTTGGCTAAGTTCAGGGGGAATGTACACCGAAGCTTGTCTTTCAAGGCAAATTTCGCAATGCTTAAAATTTCCGAAACGCTCTCTTCCGCAGAAGCACAAGCCAGCCCTGACATACATCTCTCTGAGTTCACGCGCACTCTCCCTCGCCATATCAAGGCACTCTTGGCAGTGAGCTTTCCCGTTCTCCGCTGGTTGACCGCACCTCACGCAAAGCCCTTGAGCCTTTTGCCGCATATACCATTCCTCCGGCATGTCACACCTCTTTGTCCATCTTAGCCCCGCAGTGCGGACAAAATTCAGTTTCTGCTTGCTGTTCCCATTCATCGAAAATCGCAGACTTCCTGCATTCCGAACATATTGTGTCAAAGTTATGATATACCCACCGCCCATGCACCACCGGCGCGACATCGGCGGCAGGCGTATCTTTCGGAATGACGATGAAGTCTTTCGCCAGCTCCTCGATGTGACCCTCTGTCCAGACTGGCTCATCATCTTCCGAAACAGAGCTAATGTACCAGTCCTGGAGATAGCCCTCACCGACCGCCTTGCTCTTGTCTATGTATTCACTCATTCGTCGTGCCTCCTTTGTTTCAAAATTTCCAGCTTGTTGAGTGCTTTTGCTTCCAGCTGACGTATGCGCTCACGTGTTACGCTGAACTGCTTTCCGATTTCTTCGTAAGTACACTTTGCACCATTGATGGTAAGTCCATATCGCAGTACGATAATACGCTTCTCTCGGTCGGTCAGCGTGCTTGGAGATACCCCGAACGCAATGTTTATTAAATCATCGTCTGTGTCTGCCTTGAATTGCACTTCTGCGCCCTCGCTGCATTGCACTAGTGACATATACGTTTCAAGCAGCTTCGCCTGATTGTTAACCAGCTCCTGCTTTATCGCAAGATTACGCTCCAGAATCCGTATCTGGTGTATAAACTCGTCCTTTGTCCAGTTTTTCAGCGTACTGTCTGCGTAGGTGTGTTTACTCATTCCCGCTCACCTCCATCACGCATACCCGCAGGTGATCCCGCGCCGCTGCCAGCCTCCTTCGTCGGCACAGTAATAAAACACTTCGCCTTCCAGCGGTCTTTCAACTATCACTTCAACAAAGCCGTGTTCAATGACCGGAATATCCGCAAGGCTCTGAAAATCGTGACACTCCTTCACATAAGGCTCACCGCCATCGGGGTAATAAATTGCCGTTACGGCGTAAACGCTGTCGTCAAGCAGGATACCTTCTGCATCAACTATCTGGTGACAGTCAATTGGAAACACGGGAATGTCGCTGACCTCGTCCCGGATCTCTCCGGCAACGCAGTCGATAACAGACAAAGCGTTGAAATTCTTCGCCTTGAGGTACGTTTTGCGGATAGTAGCTATTGCTTTCTCTACGTCCTCGCGCTTAATGTAGTGATCCATTGATATCCTCCAATCTGACGTACGTTTGCGGCTCTTCGCCGTAGAGCTTGATAACACAAGCGCTACATATGCACTTATCATCGTCATAAGCCACGCCGTTCAGCGCGTCGCAGACGAGCTTTCCTATGTTGTCCCAGTCTGGTTTCTTGGTCGGACGAATCTTCCCGCTGAGCATATCAGCGCGCTTGTATTTCGGCGTGCTTTTCGGAATGCTCATTGTCGCGATTACCGTAATGCGAAGCTGCGAACCATCCGGAAACTTATGTCCTCCCGCTCTGCGGTACGCCAACTGAATAAGCTGTTCGTGAAGCTTCGTCTCCTTCGGAGTGTATGTAGTGCCGGAGACCCGGCTGTGCCTGGGCCGCTGCTTTCCGAACGGTTCTCCTGGAATCACGAATTCAATCTGCATTCTGCCCCTCCTCCGAATACTGCTTTCTGAGTTCTTCCATCACGTCTGCCGGATCTATGCTGCTGTTCGGAGCTTCCGTAATCGCTGGTATCTCGTCCTTTACCATCCAGCCTAGTATCATCGGGTAAGAGATTTCGGCAATCTTGCCCCAGCTACGGAATTTCTGCTCATAGAGGATCACAGCCTTCTCTCCGTATTCCCGAACAAGATACGCCCTGTCTATTGTTTGCGGGGGAGCAGGTTCGCGCGCACGCGCGCCTTCTTCCCTTCTTACTTCTTCTTTCTTCTTACTTTTTTCTTTTAATAAAGAAGGTGTGTTATCTGTGTGTTGCCCTGTGTGTTGTTCGTGTGTTATCTGAGTGCTGTTCTGTGTGTTATTTTCAAAAAAACAATCGTAATCAAGTAGCGTTATTATGCTGAATTTCTTGGTTGGTGTGCGTGTTATTTTGTGTGTTGCCTCTAAGCGTTCTAGTGCGGTTCTTACTTGTTGCTTTGTGAGTTGGCTCTCATCGACGATTTCCTGCAGCGTTGTTATGACCTGCCCGCGTTTAAGCGCGACACCCTGATATTGAGTATCGCGCCATGCCGCTTTGAGCGTGAGCCGGACAAGCACTAACAATGCATTGTCATTACCGAACCATTCCCAACGCAAGAGGTTGCGGTTGAGCTTTACGTAGCCCACGTTTCAGCCCTCCTATCAGAACGGATACGGGTCTCTACCAGCACCGAAATATTCAGCCGCCGGGGCTGTCTGTGGAGCACTCGCCGCCGGAGGAGCAGCCGGAACGGTTTCGTCGCGCTTTATCAGCTTCGGCTTCGGCACGGTGAATCTTCCTGACTGAATGCGATCAATCCCGATAAAGCGGAAGATCTCAGGCGCAAAGCCGTGCTTGTCTTCGATCTCATATTCCTTATCGCGCACCAGAATGCCGACTTTAAGCCCTTTGAGCGACTTCTCGTCCCAGTTCCATGTATAGCCCTTGTTGCTCGCTTCAAGTGCGTCTGTTACGCTGCGGAGCACCGACTTTGTATACTCGTCGCTGTCCGAGCCGTCGTCCGTCGGAACATAGAACCTCGCCACGCCCTTCCACTTTCTGTCCTCACGGGGATTGTTGTCGTAATCTTCCTTGAAGTAGTCCTTGTAATCACCGGAGATGATATCCACATCGATCTCAAGGCGCTCATATGCGCCGTTCTGTCCGGTATAGCTCGCTACCTTTGCATTGATGATCTGCGCCTCATAGCCGCCTGCGGGGAGCTTCTCGCGCTCGCCTGATGCCCTTACGTTGTCCCAGTTGTTCGGTCTTCTCATGTTATTTATCCTCCTGTGTATTCAGTCCGTAGTATTCACGGATAGTTCTATCGACCATTTTCAGGTCATTGTCGATTTCGAGTGCCGGGAACATTCCCATCGGCGATTTCGCCGTTGAATGTCCCTCGGACTGAGTGATGAAATGATGTCCCTTTTCGTCTGTAGTGCAGAGCAGTACGATGCTGAAAAGCCCCTCGACAGTGAGCTTTTCGCGGAGCATTTTCCCGACGGTCTTTGCACGGCTGAACCCGTCCTCGACCTCGACATGATGCAGGAAATACACTATCGTGCTATCGTCAGTATCGTTTATAACGGACTGCAAAAGGCTGTAAAAATGCAGCGCCATGTCCGTGAATTTGCCGTAGCCCGTGTCCTTTGCGTGCGCAAACAGCTCGAAGCACATAAGGTACTGGCTGTCGTCGATGGCATAGCAATGCATCGTGTTATGTCTCAGAACGTTTATGATATCGCCGTAGCCCGCCTTGTTTATGAGCTTCATACCCGTCGTCCTGAACGGAAGCGGTTTGCTCGCCACATTAAATATTCCTATCTCCTCCGGGGAGAAATTGCGCAGGGAAGTACTCTTTCCGCTGCCGCTTTCTCCCATGATAAGTACTGGTATTCCCATGATATCACCTCACTTTATCGTGATGGACGGCGTCTTTCCGAGACTTGCGCCCGGGATCTCCTCACCGCCCTCAATCGCGCTTCTTACAGCCGTTTTACTTATTTCCGGTGCCTTGAAATTCAGCAGGTCATCTCTGCCGCTGTTCTGCGCCCACTTGATGAAGCCCGCTTCGTCCGGTATCTTTACGCTGAGTCTTCCGTCGGACACCGAAAGCGCGGCTCTGGGCGTGCTTATTTTTCTGAGGTTGACCCGCTGCATTGTTTCAAGCAGATACGCCGTAAGCGACTGTATCTTAGCCTTAGCGCGCTTCTCGCGGGCGTCCAGCTGCTTCTTTTCGGCGGCGATCGCGGCGCTTTCCGCCCTGAGGTCCTTTATGCAGCAGGCTATATTCTCTGCCTTTGATTCTATCTCGCCCTCGATACCGTCCAGCGTGTCGAACCATGCGGTAAGCAGCTCCTGCTTGTATTCTGCGGGGTCGCTGACGGTGTTCCCGCTGCTGTCGGTGTATGTTCCGTCAGGTTGGGCTGTGAGTTCGCTCTCGATGTCGTTCAGGCGGTCAAACTCCGAGAAAAGTCTCTCGTAATCTGCCGAAAGTTCGTATAATCTTGCCATATTACTTCTCCTTTATCGTTTTAAGTATGTCCTGGAGTATCTTCTCGCGCTCCTCCGGCGATTTCTCGCCGGCGTCTGTGAAATGGGTCATGATTTATCCCTCCATATCGTCAAAAGACATCTGCCCGCCGCTCTTTTCGGCTTCCATGCGCTTCTTCTTATATTCGTTGTACTGCATTCGGTATCTGTAGCTACCCCCGAAGATATTCCAGGCTGCCTTGACGACGTTCGGCTCATACGGCTTGATTTTCTCCAGGTCGGCGACTGCCTTGTAGGAAATCGGACAGCCACAGCAGCCGGTTCTTGTCAGCCCGTAGACCTCGTAAGCGTCGGAATACCGCACGCCGTACTTTTCCTTGTACCAGGCCTTATCCGCGTCGCTGACGTAGTACAGCGGGCGCAGACGGTACTGCCCGGAGCTTGTTTCTGTGAAGCACATCGTCGTGCAGTCCTTGCGGGGAACCGACCTCATGCCGCCCTCGTCGCGGCGCTCGCCGGTGATTATCATGTCGAAATCTTTCTGAACGGCGTGCGCAACATCCTTCTTGCAGCAGTCGCAGCACTTTGCGCTGATCTTGAAATCCGGCGGATACTCGCCGATGAAATCGCGCATATATTTGCTGCTGTTGATGACAAGCTGAATGTTCGGGCGGGGTTCTCCGGCTGAATTACAGCAGCAGAGGAAGTTTATAACGCTTTCGCACTTCGGGTAACGTTCTTTCAGTTCTCCGCGCTTAGCCGCCTTGTCCTCCGCCTGTTCGTATTCCTGCGCTATCGACAGCGGAACGCCTTTCTTCTGCCACTCCGACAGCCCGGCAGACATTATCTTTGACACAAAGGGAATTCCGTAGGTTCTCGCCGCCTGCACTATGCTGATTTTCGGGCGGTACTCTGTGATTTCAACGCCGTACTTCTCGGCGGTCGCCTTTACATGGTCTTTGGTAGCTTTCATCTCTAAGCCGGTGTTGAAGAACGCGTACTTCACCGGCGGCAGGCTTGGGAACGCCGCTCGGGTGCGTTCGATGATGTCTATAAGAATATCGCTGTCCGCACCGCCGGAGTATGAGCAGATAGCCTTAGGGTGCTGTTTCAGCCGTGTCGCAATAATGCCCTGTATCGCCTGAAACTTCGCAGGCGCGTCAAAGTCTGCGTATGCCGGGCGGTCGGTGTATACCCGGCTTTTGTATTCTTGTTTTGCCACTTGACAAATTCCTTTCTTTAGGCTATAATAGCCTTGTAAACGTTTTTCTTTGCCGCTTGCTGAATTCCGTTCAGGAGCGGTTTTTCTTTTTCTTCTGCAGGAGCAGTCCTCTGAACGACCACACCATGATAATGCAAGTGATTGCAACTGCTATGTCCATGCCGTTCATGGAGTAGCTCCAGCCGTTCAGCGCGGATACTATCCAGCGCAGGTGGAAGCCCACCATGGCGGCTATCGCGTAGGGTATGTACTTCTTCACGCCTGAACCTCCATAGCTTTCAGCTTCTTAAATCTGCGTTCCAGGTCGGCAATGTTAAGCCCCCAGGCTTCGTAGGCTATCTCGGTGTTCACGCGCTGAGCATTCCAGACCGGAGTGTTTCGCTCGGTCATTATCGCCAGAGCCTTGTTTTTCAGGCTCTTGATGGTCGCGGGCGCGAGCTTCCCGAAAAGTTCCCTGATGTCGCTGTTGGAAAGCTCTATGCGCTCGTAGTACAGCCGTATTGCAGTTTCCAGCGAGGATATCTGCGGTACGCGGACTGTCGCTGCTGTTGATGGCATTGTGTTCACCTCCTTCCGCTGGTTTTAGAAATGTAGAAAAACTTCTTCTAGGTTCGTGCATTTTTGCACTTGACAGGTGTAATTCCTTTTATAATGCCGTGTAACCCGTTTCCACACCACTTCCCATATGATGTATCTCAACCACATAAAAGGTTGATTTTTTGTCCAATATGTTGTATAATGATACTACCAAGCAAGGAAGGAGGAAATGCGAATGGGGAATACAAAGCAGACAAGCAAATCTATTGCTTCAACAGCTTCAAAGATCCTGAGAGATAACCGCTACAGTTCCAATTCCAAAAGCGTAGCTGGCAGCGCATTATCTCAGACCAAGACATCTAAGAAGTAATCGGGCACTCGGGGGTAGACATCGTTTACTCCCGAGCTTCTTTGTCCGAAGCAAACAGGTATTTCATGTCCGTGTCCGGGAAAAACATATCGTGTATCGCATACATCTCGCTGCGTGTAAACTGAGATTTTTCGGTGACCTTGTGCGACATGGCTTCCTTTGATATGCCAACGCCCCTCGCGATTTTACGGCAGGACAGCTTTCGCCGGGCTATCTCTGTTTTTAAGTTCAGCAGCATTTCTCTCACCCCCTTTCGCTGGTCTTAGGTATTCCTCCTTAAATCTCTGCAAGTTCCATCTGCTCCCACGGAGAGGTTTCCACGAAATCCTCTATCACGGGAATTCCGAAGTGTGTGAGCAGGAGCTCGGTCTGCTTCGCAACCTTTCGCGGGTGGCTGTTCTGCCGCTCCATAACTATACGGACGTTTTTGATAAGGCTTGATACCTCTCCAGCTGATGTGGATTTTGCGGGATAGTGCTGAATAGTTGTCTGAGCTTCAAGCTGTTCCTTCATCTTCTCAAACGCCGAAACATACGCCGCAGTGAACAGCACGCCTTTCTTCCCTGTGAGCTTGTTCGCTATCATGTCGCAGCCCTTTTTGGTGATGAGGTAGCAGGGGAGTTCCTTGTTCTGTTCGTTACGGTAGGTTGCTTCTACGAAATATTCGGACTGGGGAATTTCCCCCTCTCCTAAATATCCGATATATGTACGGATTGATTTGAGGAGTTCGTTGTGCGGTCTTTCAATCTTCTCCGCAACCTCTCTGCTGTCGGCGTAGAATTCGCCATCATAGTTTGTGAGCTGAAATTCTGTCATGTGATGTCCTCCTTAAGATTTAACTGTTCTTTCCTCTGTGAGTCCAAGCAAATAATCAACAGAGCAGCCAAACAGCTTTGACATTTTAATTAATGCTGTTGCCGGAATTTTCCCCGTCTGCTGCCATGTGTATACTGTTCTCCTCTCCACACCTAGCTTCTCGGATAATTCTTCCAATGACATTTTGAACCGTGTGCGCTCGACATCAATATTAATATACATTCCATCACCTCCTCATCTTGGGTTTTTAATGTTGTTACATTACCCGTATCGGGTAATAATATAATACTCCCATTTTGAGGTTTTGTCAATACGGTTTTTCTCGCTTTGAGTAACATATTTTTGCTTGCTTATTTGTGCACAATCACCAAATTGAATTTTTTAGGGTTGACAAATACTCAAAATGGGTATATTATAACTAATGAAAGGGTGTGTTTATATGTTTGACAATAGACTTACAATTCTCCGTGAAGAAATGAAACTCACAAAAAAAGAAATGGCAGAGAAATTAAACCTACCATATACTACGTATTCAAATTATGAAAACGATGAGCGCGAACCTAACTCCGAAACATTAATCCTAATCGCCCAAACTTGCGGAGTATCTGTTGATTATTTGCTCGGACTAACAAACATAAGAAAAAAAGAAAACGAAGCAATTTGTGAAACGTTAGGATTAAGCGAAATTTCAATAGAACATATAAAGAAGATAGCGGGTCTTCATCATAATGCTAAGCAAAAAAACAATTATTGCGATATCGAAGCACTTGATTACCTTCTTTCTAGCGAACACTATGAATCCGTGCTCTTGGGTCTATCGTTATGTTATGAAATTATTAAGTATGACCGATATGTTCAAATAGACGATTTAAAAGAACGGCAGGAATTAAACAAACAACTTAATGATTTTTTGCCAACTCTCGACAAAATGCATATGTTTCCAGCAGGAAAATACGATATGGCTAGACTGCACCTTGAAGAAACTTTAGCATTAATAAGACATATGTTTACAAAAGAATTAAATGATATTGCGGAATCGTAAACAATCTGTAAATAAAAAAATCCCCTGCCCATAAGGACAGGGGAACCTACTAGAAAGGAGCAACCTCATGCCAGTAAACAAAACCGGAGTCAAGAAAAACGGCTTACAGCAGTACCGCGTACGAGTGAACTACACCGACGCAGCGGGCAAGGCTCATCAGATCGAGCGCACCGCCTACGGTCTCGCAGAAGCCAACGCGCTGGAGCAGTCTCTGATCTCAGAGTACAAGGACAAGAAGCAGACCGTTTCGCGCATGACCGTCCAGCAGCTCTACGACGAATACGAAGTCTACCACAGCCACGAAACGCGCAAGACCTCCCACGACAGCGCGATGAAGAACCTGCGGCTCAGGGTAATGCCGACTATGGCAGGATATCGCCTTGACAGGCTCTCGCAGCCGGTCCTCGCAAAGTGGAAGAACGACATCGCCGCCGACGAAAAGCTCTCCATAACGACGAAGCAGAACGCTTATGCGGCGTTTGTGGCAATGCTGAATTACGCCGTCAAGATGGAATACCTTGTACGCAACCCGCTGAGCGCCCTCGGCAATTTCAAGGCGCCCGATACGATCGAAAAGCCTGCGGACAAGCTGCATTATTATACCTCGGAGCAGTTCCGGGCGTACATCGCCGAAGCAAAGAAAAACGCCCGGACCGTTACGGACTGGGCGTACTACGTATTCTTTTGTATCGCGTTCTACACCGGGGCGCGCAAGGGAGAGATAAACGCCCTGAAATGGTCGGACATTGACGGGAATATCCTGCACATACGCCGGAGCATTTCGCAGAAGCTCAAGGGCGGCGATGTCGAGAGTCCTCCGAAGAACAAGTCCAGCTACCGCGATCTCCAAATTCCCGCGCCGCTGATGAAGATTCTCGCCGAACATAAGCGCCGTCAGCAGGAATCCTCCCGGCTGTTCAGCGAAGACTACCGCGTGTGTGGCGGCGAGGCTCCCCTCCGGGACACCTCCATTGAGAACCATAACAAGGAGTTCGCGAAAGCCGCAGGGCTTCCGCATATCCGCATTCACGACTTCCGGCACACTCACGCTTCCCTACTCGTCAACGAGGGGATAAACATTCAGGAGATTGCGCGCAGGCTTGGCCACTCTGACGTGCAGATGACATGGAATACCTACAGTCACCTTTACCCCCGGGAGGAGGAACGCGCCGTCGCTATCCTCGACAAGATCTCCCCGGATTAATTTTTTTGCTGTTTTTCGGGGATTTTTCGGGGATAATAATAAAAGAACCGCATAGCAATGCGGTTCTTTCGCTATGTGGTCGAGATGACAGGATTCGAACCTGCGACCTCTGCGTCCCGAACGCAGCGCTCTACCAAACTGAGCCACATCTCGATACGTCAATCTTAATCGACTTATATATTATATCACGTGACTTCAGATTTGTCAAGGGCTTTTTGAAAAAAAGCTGGAATTTTCTTATTTTGCAGATCGAACTACCTCACGGAAGCCATAGGAAAATACTCCTGACCGCCGGACTATCGAAAATCAGAGACCACAGCCGCTCCGGAAAAATCGCCCAAAATCCGAAATCCCGTCAGAACTTCGATAACCTCCGGACTTACAGGAACCCGCCAGCGGACCCGATCTAAGCCCGCTACTCCCCCCAGATGAACTGACATGCCTGTTTGTACTCCATCGGGTGCTCAAGGCAGTGCATCGTTTTGGCGTCCTCGGGACGGCGGACGTACAGCGCTTCCCTTCCGGCAAGATTCAGCAGCCGCTGAGTCTGCTTCGCGTCAAACTTGCAGTACACCGCAATGTGCAGTATCTGTACCCGCGTCGGTGTGCGCGTCCCGTTCATCATCTGATATCTGTAGTTACGGTCTACATTCAGCGCCTTGATCAGCGTCGACCGCTTCACAGATTTCTCCTTCAGAAGCTCCTGCAAATATATCGAGAACTCCGGCGGAGGATTGTCCGCTATCATGTTCATGTCAAGTCGCTTCGTGCGCCGTATACGCGCTTCTATTTCCTCTGTTTTCATATAATTTTCCTCCACCTGATGTCATATTTCAAGGTCGACTTCCCCATTGATAGTAGACCTGATATACTCGAGATCCTCCTGAGCGTACCCATTTCCGTTCATCACGATGAAACCATGCACCGTAAGTCCCCGGAACGCCTCCCTGTTGCCGTTCAGCTTATTCAGGTCAAGGTACATCTCCGCAATATCACAGCCGATCAGCGGCGAAAGATCCGACACATTGTTCCGCCCTAGATACACGTTCCGCAGCTTCTTCCCGGAAGAAAGCGGCTGTATGCTCCACAGACCGCATCCCGCAAGACACACCGTCTCAAGCTCAGTCATGCCCTCCAGGGCGTCAAGCGAACCTATCCGCAGCTCGTTGCACCCGAGAAACCTCAGCCCCCGCGCGCTTTTCAGCGGAGTTATATCCGTTACAAGGCTGTCGCCGATGAACACCGCTTCAAGCCGCCGCTTACCCGCCAGCGGCGATATATCAGTCAGACCTGTGTTCTCAGCGCTTATCCGCCGCAGCTCCGTCATTCCGGAAAGAAAGCTTGGATCAGTTACGTTATTGTGGCTGAAATGCAGCTCCTCAAGCTGCGTCAGCCCCTCCAGGCAGGCAAGATCCGTTATGTAATTGTAGTTCAGATTCAGCACTTTCAGCCGCTTCATGTGACGCAGGTTGATTATCTGCGCATTGGTCAGCTCCCTGTCAGAAAGGTCAAGCTCCACCGAATTTACCGGGAACATCTCCCCGCCTATCCTGACCTTTATCGGCGTTATAGTGCGGCTTATCCCCGAAAAGAATGTCGCCGCCGAGCTTGCTGCGGACGTCAGCGCCGCCGCTGCGGTCGACAGGAACGTACCTCCGCGGGCAAGGGAGCCCTCCGGCACGGCGCTGCTCCGCACTGCCTGCTGTATCTTGTCCGCGGGGAATCCCACCGGCTCCACTCCGCATACGGACACCGCTCCAAGCATTTCCTCCGCGTTCTGGTAGCGGAGCTCCCGGCGCACATTGCAGGACCTCCTCAGTATCTCAGCCAGCGACGGCGTTATCCCATGAAGCTGGAATTCAAAGTCGCTGTCGTCCTCAAGCCGCGTCAGCGGATCCTCCGGAGTTACAAGAGTCATAGCGTAGAACAGCGACGCACCAAACGAGTAGATATCCGTCCAGCCGCCCTGGGCGCCCCTCCTCTGGTACTGCTCAAGCGGCGCAAAACCCTGTTTCAGTATCACGGACATGCTGCACGTCCTGTCCTGGATATACCTCGCGGAACCGAAATCTATCAGCTTAACTGAGCCGTCCGCGCACAGCATTATGTTGTCCGGCGAAACATCGCGGTGGATAACTCCGCGCTGGTGCAGTATCTGGAGCGACGGCAGCAGCTTCTGCGCTATGTAGACCGCCTGCGCCGAGGAGATCGCGCTGCTGGTCTCGGCGTAGCTTTTCAGCGAAGCTCCGTGGACGAACTCCATCGCGTAATACGCCGTGCCATTTTCGCGGAACACATCGTATATCCCGATAAGCTCGGAGCACTCCGGGAATCCCGAAATGATCTCCGCCTCGCGGAAGAAGCGCTCCAGCCCCTCGCCGTAGTTCTCCTGCTGGAGCGTGGTCATAGGCTCTGCGGTGATGTTGTCCTGAGAACGGACCGCCGTACCGTCCGGGAAGAACTCCTTGACCGCGACGGTCTTGTCGGACTGCTCGTCGTAGGCGAGGTAGATCATTCCGAAACCGCCCCTGCCCATCAGCTTCCCTACCGTGTAACGTCCGCGGAGCTGCGTCCCCACCGGCAGCGCGTCATACTCCGCGCTGGTGCGGACATTGACATGACCGCATTTCCGGCAGACATTCCCGCTTATCCTTGAAAAACAGTTGCCGCATACCTTCTTCAAATTACCGCACCCCCCTTTTATATTTTATCACATGTGTTTTGATTTTGCAACTTATCTCCATTCAATTGTATCACAAAACAGCATTGATTTGGTATGCATTTGTGCATTATTTTCTTAAATTCTGCATTTTTCTGCATGATACCTCTTTTTTCAACTTTTCAACCGAAAAAATCCATCACAGATGAAAGTTAAGTTAAAAGCAAGATACCTATTGCAATTTTCAGAAAAAAGTTGTATAATCGAAACAGAGGCGGCCGAAGCCGCTGCATTAATTAATTATCGGAGGAAAATAAAATGGCAGAGAATGAAGTACTTATCGAAACATCTGCAAGACACGTGCATGTGACACAGGAGACCCTCGAGGCTCTGTTCGGCAAGGGAGCTCAGCTCACCAAGAAGAAGGATCTTTCCCAGCCCGGTCAGTTCGCGAGCGAGCAGCGCGTTACAGTAGTTGGCCCGAAGAAGGAGCTTGCAAACGTAAGCATACTGGGTCCGTGCCGTTCTGCTGACCAGGTAGAGCTTTCCGCTACCGACGCACGCTCCATCGGTCTTGGAATTGCTATCCGCGAGAGCGGCGATATCGCAGGCACACCGGGATGTACACTGAGAGGCCCGGCAGGCGAGGTAACGATCAAGGAGGGCGTTATCGTAGCAAAGCGCCATATCCACCTCACACCCGAGACTGCTGAGAAGCTCGGCGTAAAGAACAAGGACATCGTTTGGGTAAAGACCAACACCGACGGCAGAAACGCGATCCTCGGCGACGTAGTTATCAGAGTCAGCGATAAGTTTGCTGACGCTATGCACATCGACACCGACGAATCCAACGCGATCAGCGCTGTACCCGGTCTGATGGGAACCATTATCAAGTCCCTGTAATTTTAAATCCCCCTTCGTTGGAAGGGGGATTTTTCTGTCGGAAACTATAATTTAGCGGCGAGTGGTTAATTAAAGTTTTCACCAACATTTTTACCGCGCCGTCACTCCGCGTTCTTGAGCGCTTCGCTCTTAGATACCCTTGCGACCTTCCTCATCTGCAGGAACGCCACCACGATATAACAGCCAAGTCCCGTGAAGAACATCACAACGTACGTCATGGGGCTCATCGAAAGCGGCAAGTAACCCGTCATCATCGTATAGAGGTACCCGTTGACTATAAGCTTCATCGCAACGTCAATGAACGGTATCGAGATCAGAAGTCCCACGATAACCGCAATAGTCGTGGAAGCAATATACAGCATTCCTATCTCCCCGTTGCGGAAGCCAAGTATCTTCGTCATCGCTATGGATTGGAAGTTCCGCTCGATGACCTGCTTGCACAGCACGTACACCACAATAATGAAGAACAGCGCGCCGAACCACTTTATAAGGTTCATCATTCCGCCCATCGACACCATGAGCTGCGTAGAAAGCTTCGTGTAATTGCTTGCGGTTATCACCGTCGCTACGTCGTCATCGGGAAGCTCGGTAAGCTCCGTGTTCGAGAAGTATCCGGTGAAGTAGCCCTCCTCCTCGCCGAATGTGCGTGCGAAGTCGTCGATGTTCATGAACACCGCCAGCGAGGATTCGTAATCGTAAACTCCAGCTATGTCAAGCTTGTACGAGGTGTCGCGCTTGTACTTTTCGTCCAGCGTTATGGAGCCGCCGCTGTTAAGCCCGAATTTCGCGCTCACGCCGGTGGATACCAGCACCTTTCCTGCCGGGATCTCCGCGTCAACGAACTTACTGCCTTCAACCACGCCGTAGACCGTAATGCTGTCCGTGAGGTACCCCGGCTTGGTGTAGTCGTAGGAAGCCATCGCGAATTTCTCCGCGCCCGGGTTCGTGACCTCGGCGGCTTCATCGCAGTCGTAGACAACGTACTGATACTCGCTTATCATGTCACGCGTTACGATATCCTGGTACTCGCCCAGCATTCGCGGCATGAGGTCGCCGAATGCTATCAGCACTGAGCCGAACAGTATTCCGATTATCATAACGATATATCCCGGGAGGTTTGTAAAGAATATGCGCAGGCTGAATCTTGTCCTGAACGGTATCTTGGTATTCAGGCGCATCGCCTTCTTGTTGCGGTTCTTGCGGAGGTCGTGCCGCAGGAACTTCAGCGGGCTGAGCTTCAGTCTGGAGGTCAGCACCAGGAAGTTTATGATCAGCATCATCACTATCGGAATTACCGTCGACAGAATGAACGCGGAAGCGTCCCAGACGGTGACGTAATCGGTGAGCGAGTAGCTGTCACGGTACAGATTTACGCAGAACTCCTTCATGACCGTGTAGCCCAGCGCGTTCCCGACCACCGCCGCAAACAGAGTGACGACCAGAGGAAGCACCATGTAGTGGCGGATAAGCTCCCCCTTGGTGTAGCCGGAGGCGCGCAGCGTTCCGATAACTCCCGCCTCGGCGGTAATGGTGTTCGAGATGGTGACTGCAAATATGAACGCGATGAGCGCTATCATCATGTAGCACATCACCATAGTGCCCGCTTCGTCGCCGCCGATATCCTCTATCGAGAAGGTTATCGCCTGGTTCAGGCAGCGCGGGATATAGTTATCCACGGAAATGATGTCGGTCTTGTCTATCTCGTTTTCGAATTCCTCGTCGGCGGGCATTTCGAAATCCCTGCCGTTAAGCTCAGCGTCGGCGGCGTCCTCTACTATGCCGAAAAGGAAGTCGTCAAGCTGCACGGACAGCTCCTCGCGGCGGGGCTTCTCGACAGTATCAAGGTATGCGTCCTTGAATTCCTCCTCGGTGGGGCCGGAGTACTTGCCGCCGCGTATCACCGCGTCAACGGAGCGCTCTATTATGCTGAACGTGAAATCGTCCACATCGATCGAAAGCTCGGACTTTTCCGGCTTTTTCACCTGGTCGAGATAGTGGTCTATCAGCTCCTGCTGGGACGGAGCTTCCGCCTCGCCGCCGGTGAGCATAGCGTTCACCGTGCCCTCGATGAGCGAGAATGTATAGTCGTCCACGTCGACTGAAAGGTCGCTTCTGGACGGCTTCGCGCCGGCGGCCATCATTATCTGCGCGTACTCCGCCGCGCCTGCCTGCGCCTTCTCCGATATCTCGGTCAGCTTGGCTTCGATGGACTTCTGATACAGCTCGGCGTATTCCTTACCGCCCTTTTCGGCGTTGTCGGTTATCTCGGAAACCTTGTCCTCGAAATTGCGCTTGTATATCTCGCCGTACTCCTCCCCCGCCTTTTCCAGGCGGTCGGTCAGCTCGTCTACCTGTGCCTTTACTATCGCCTCGTCGTAGTCTGTCAGCTCGTCCTTCACCACGTCGAGGAACTTGTCGGAGCGCTCCGCCGCTTCGATGTCGTCGGCGGGAGCCTCGTTGTACAGCCACGCGTAGTTGTACTCCATATTGCGGCTCCCGAGCGCGTCAAAGCCGCTCTTTGTCATGACCGCTACCGAGAAATTCACGGAATCGAACATGGAATCGGTGTTGCTCTCGAACAGCGTGCTGTAGTCCGGGAGCGCCACGAAACCGGTTATCAGCAGTTCCCTGCCCTTCAGCGTGATTGAATCGCCTACGCTGATATCGTTGTTTTTCGCGAACACGCGGTCTATCGCGATCTCCCCGTCGTTTGCGGGAAGCTCCCCGCTGAGAAGGCAGGGTGTGTTGATCTCGTCCTCCTGGCTGAATACCCTGACCACCTGACCGTCCGGGGTCTCCTCGTCGAAGTAGAGGTTGTCGTAGAGCTTCATCGCGCCCTTCTCCTCGAAAACGGAGCGCATTTCATCAGGAAGCGGCTTGTCAAGCGTGATGTGGCCGTCCTCAAGGGCGTACTTATCGAAGCTCTCGTAGTACGCCTGCTTCAGGCTCTCGTTGGACACCCTCATGCCCGAGCATATCGAGATAAGAAGCACCATCAGTATGAATATAGCCGCGTATTTTGCCCAGTCCTTTGCAAGCTCCCGCGGAAGCCGTCTGTTAAGCGGATTTCTCATCGTCAGCCTCCATCACCAGTCAAGCTCGTCGGCGGTGAGCTTGTGGTCGTTTTCAACGACCCTGCGTATAATTCCGTCGCGCAGCTTCACTACCTTGTCAGCCATGTCCTTTATCGCTTCGTTGTGAGTGACCATGATTATCGTGGTGCTGTACTTCTGGTTCACCGTCTCGATGAGCTTCAGTATCTCCTTCGAGGTGTTGTAGTCCAGCGCGCCGGTTGGCTCGTCGCACAGCAGTATATCCGGGTTCTTCACGATGGCTCTGCCGATGGAGCACCTCTGCTGCTGGCCTCCCGAAAGCTGGGAAGGCAGCTTGTGACGGTGCTCGTACAGCCCCAGGGTTTTAAGTATGTCGTCCACGTCAAGCGGGTGGTCGCTGAGGTACGCGCCGGTCTCGACGTTCTCCTTTATGTTGAGGTTCGGGATAAGGTTGTACATCTGGAATATGTAGCCCAGGTGCCTGCGGCGGTAGTCGGTCAGCGCCTTTTCCTTCATGTTCTCGATCTTCTCGCCGTTTATCGAGATGTAGCCGCTGTCCGCGTCATCTATCCCTCCGATGATGTTCAGCAGCGTTGATTTACCGCTTCCCGACGGACCCAGAAGCACGCAGAACTCGCCCTTCTCCACGCCGAAGCTTATCCCCTTCAGAACCTCGACCCTGCTTTCGCCTGCGCCGTAGCTCTTTTTTATATCGCTGATATCAATCAACATGACCACAGCTCCTTTCATAATTACCATCATTTGAACGAATGTTCATGTGTTCATTATAACATCAATTTTACAAAAGTCAATATGAAAACTGAAAAAATACGCGTTAATAGACGCGTTTTGTAGAACTGAACAAAGAGTTAGACAAAGCTAACCGGAAAATATGTTGATTATAACAACGGGGAACCTCTAAAAACCGGTGTGAAAAGCGAAAATGGGCAGGGTGTGCCAGATTCTAGGAAAGCCGACGAAGTAAGGCTGTATGCCTTACGAGGAGGTTTGACGACGAAGATGGCGCGCACTGCACATTTTCGCTCACATGAGGTTTTTAGAGGTGACCAATGGAAAAGCCGGATAGCCCGGAACCATGCGGCACCGGGCTGTCAGCCATATTATCTTTTCTCGAGCACGATTATCTTGTTGGAGATGTTGCGGACCAGCGGTATCTTCCCCAGCGCCTTATACGCCGGAATGAACTCCGCCATTCCCTCGGTCAGGCTGTGGTCTCCCACGAGGGTGAAATCAGGGACCAGCTCCGCCAGAGCCGCGCCGCTCTTTACGCCCCAGGTGAACTTCGCCTTGCTCCCCTCGATGGATTTCTCCTTGAAGCGCTTTGCTACAGCGGGGTTCATGACCTCCACCAGCACCTGCGCTCTCCCGAACCGCGCTGAGATCACCGAGAATATCCGCTGCACGTCCGCTTCGGAAAGGTACATCGTCAGACCCTCGATTATCACCAGCGCCGGGACGCCGTTCTCCGTGACCCCGCCGCCCCAGTCGTCCATTGCGGACATGGCTATCTGTGTTATCTTCTCGGTGGGCGGGAGTATGCTCCTGCGGACCTCGATAGTCTCCGGAAGGTCTAGATTGTACCAGTGGGAGTACCCCTTCATGCGGTAGCAGCGCGTGTCAAGCCCGCAGGCTATGTTCACGACCACCGCCCCCGGGTGCGACCTCAGGAACTTCCCCGCAAGCCTGTCGAGCACTATGGTCCGCACGATAACGCCGTTGTGCATCGCGGAATCCTTGTCCGCAAGCGAGAAGTCGTAATCCAGGCTGTCGATTATCTCCACTGCCTTGCTGTCCTTTATCGCGCCCCGGGTCTTGGTCTCCTTAGCCCGGGCGTATATCGTCTGGAGCATTGTTTCTGTTACGCCCGAAAGCGCCGGTTTCTTACTCATATTCTGCCTCCGTTACTGGTATTTCCACTGCTCGGAACTGAGCTGCATATCTGCCATGTGCTTGTAAATTCCGCCTGCCTTTTTCAGCTCCGCCGGGGTGCCCGTCTCGGCTACCCTGCCGTCCTTCAGCACGACTATCTTGTCCACGCCGTCCACCGTTCTCATGCGGTGCGCGATTATAAGCACCGTCTTGCTGCGTATCAGCTTCGAGATGGACTCCTGTATCAGCGACTCGTTGTCTACGTCCAGAGAAGCCGTAGCCTCGTCCATCAGGATTATCGGCGCGTCCTTCAGGAACGCCCTCGCGATGGAAATTCTCTGCCGCTCGCCGCCGGAAAGCTCCGAACCGTTTTCGCCTATCATGCTGTTCCACTTGTCGGGCATTTTCTCAACGAACTCCTCGCAGTGAGCCAGCCGCGCCGCCGCGATGACCTCCTCGTCCGTGGCGTCCTTCTTACCTATACGGATATTCTCCATGACGGTGTTGTTGAACAGCGTTACGTCCTGGAATACTATAGAATACAGCGAAAGCAGCTTCTCCGGGTCGACCTCCGAAACGTTCATGCCGCCAACGGTGATGATTCCGCTGTCGTTGTCCCAGAACCTCGCCGCCAGCCTGGAGACCGTGGTCTTGCCGCCGCCGGAGGGTCCGATGAGCGCTGTGACCTCGCCCTGCTTCGCCGTGAAGCTCACGTCAGAGAGCACCTGCTCGCCGTCCTTATAGGAGAACGCAACGTGGTCGAAGGTGATGTCGCAGCCCTTGTTGGTGAGGGTCTCGCTGCCGGTCTGCTCCTCGTGGGAGAGTATCTCGTCCATGCGCCTGCAGCACACGTCCGCGCTTATCATCGCGGAGAGGTTCTGGAGCGCGATGAGCATAGGCTCGTACATTCTGGTGACTACCAGCAGGAACATGAAGAACGTCAGCACGTCTATCTCGCCGCTTATCAGCAGCGTGCTTCCAGCGACCGCCACGGTGCCCATGCCGAGCTTCAGCACCATCTGCGCCGAGCAAACGAACGCCGCGTTCGA
The DNA here is from genome assembly GCA_945923775.1 of uncultured Clostridia bacterium. Lineage (GTDB taxonomy): Bacteria > Bacillota > Clostridia > Oscillospirales > Ruminococcaceae > CAG-115. The sequence goes on from CAMELR010000008.1 coordinate 75,948, forward strand.
GAACTCCGCCACGATGGCGTGCTTCTCAACCGCCTTTATTTTGCGGTTCAGGCCTTCCGTGTAGGTCTCGGTCATGTTGTAGGAGCGCAGGTCGCGGAGGGTCTCAAGCCCCTCCTGGATACCGTCCAGGCAGTCGAGCTTGTACTGCATGGTCTTTTCGTGGACCATGTTCATCACCTTCTTTGAGGAAAGCACGATTATGAACGCCGCCGGCATTACCCACACCGCCGCTATCACCATCTTCCAGTTGAAGAAAAACAGGCTTATCACCACGATGGTGGTGGATATCAACGACCCGACAAGCTCGGGTATCCAGTGGGAGGACGCGGTCTCGATGGTGGCGCAGTCGCTCATTATTGTGTTGGTGAGATCCGCGAGGTCCTTCTTGCCGAAGAAGGAGAGCGGAATTTTCCGGAGCTTCTCCGCGAGGGTGCGGCGCCTTACGCCGCTTTCAACGTAGGTGGAGAAGAACGTCGCGCGGTACTGCACCAGCGTAGCTGCCGCGATGAGAATCAGAACTCCCGCGATACCTGCGATGAACAGCCCGAGCTTCTCCCGGGGAAGCTCCCCGTCAAGCAGGAAGGAGACCAGCATATAAAGCAGCCACACCGGAAGCATGAGCACGATGTTGGATACGGTAACGGCGGCCACCGCGCGTATCATTCCCTTTGCGCCGGTGTCCGAGAGCGCGTATTTGTGCTTTAATTTCTCTGTGAGTTTCATATCACACGCCTGCCTTTCCGACCTGCCAGCTTACAGATCTGTTGTATTCGCTCCACATGCGGCTGTAGATACCGTTCGCAGAAACAAGTTCGTCGTGCGTTCCGCTTTCCGCTATCTTTCCGTCCGCGAGAACGCAGATACGGTCCGCGTTCGTGACGGTCGACAGCCTGTGAGCTATCATGATGACCGTCTTATCCTTCGACAGCTTCTCGAACGCCTGCTGTACCAGCCGCTCGTTGTCCGGGTCGGCGAACGCCGTAGCCTCGTCCAGTATCAGTATCGGCGCGTTCTTCAGGAACGCCCTCGCGATGGAGAGCCGCTGAGCCTCGCCGCCGGAAACGTATATTCCCTTGGAGCCTATCATCGTGTTCACGCCGTCCGGGAACTTCTCGATTATATCCATGCACTGGGCGTCCTTCAGAGCCTGCATTACTTCCTCGTCGGAGGCGCCGGGTCTGCCCATTCTCACGTTTTCGAGAATGCTCATTTTCAGCAGTTTGCTGTCCTGGAACACGTACGAAACGTACTGCATCAGCTTATCCGACGGGATATTCCGGACGTCCGCGCCGCCTATGCGTATGCTGCCGCCGGTAACGTCCCAGAACCTCGCGATGAGCGAAGCGAGCGTGGTCTTGCCGCCGGAGGGTCCCACCAGCGCTATGTGCTGACCCGCCTTCACGCTGAGGTCTATGCCGTCTATCGCGTTATTTTCGGAGCCTTCATAGGAGAACACCACGTTGTCCAGCGTTATCGACGGCTCCGCGGGAGTCTCGGCGCCCTGAGCCTCGGGGAGAAGCTCCGCGCTGAATATCTCCTGCACCCTGTTCAGCGCATCGTCTACCAGCATCTGAGATTCGCCGGCGTACGCTATCTTCATCAGCGTGACGGTCAGCACAGACGTTATCAGCACGTAGAAAAACAGATTCAGCACGAATTCGTCGGTGACTCCCTGCCCGGTCAGCGCGAACGCCGCGATTATCAGCGCCGCGAATATCGCGTTAGCCGCAGCAGTGAACGCCACCATCGGAGCCATCATGTTCTTTGTGTAGCCGAGCGTCCACTTTTCGTACTCGTCGATAGCCGCCTTGAAGCGCTTGAACGAGAACACCGTCTGACCGAAGGTCTTTACCACCGGCACGCCCCTGACGTACTCCACCGCTTCGGCGGACATGGTCTCGAGGGCGTTCTGATACTGCTTCATGTCCTCCGCCATCTTCGGGCCCATCATCAGCGTGAACATCAGAATGAACGCCACCGCCGCCGGAATAAGGCATATCAGCCCGAGCCGCCAGTCGAAAAACAGCATCATCGCCAGCAGACCCACCGGGGTCGCAAACGACACTGCCTTGTCAGGCAGGTTGTGCGCGAGGAACGTCTCCGTTGCCGCGCTGGAATCGACCACTATCTTGCGTATCTTTCCGGTGCCCTGCGCGCCGACGTAGCCGAGCGGGAGCTTCATGATGTGCTTCATCATGCTGATACGCATGTTCGCCTGCACCCTGAACGCCGCCTTATGCGAGCACATCAGCGCCGCTATGTAGAACACCATGGATATCAGCGCGAATCCCACCGCCTGCCAGCCGTATGTTCCGATGTTCACTGCCTCGGCGAAGTTCGGGCGCACCTCGAGTATCTCCCGGACTATCAGCCAGATATCGTAGAACGGTATCAGCGCCGTCCAGGCGCTTATCACCGCCAGCACTATGGCCGCGTAGGACAGGAATCTGTGGCTGCCCGCGTAGTCCATCAGCACCGCAAACGAGTTCCTTTTCTTTTGTTTCACAACAAGACCTCCTCTTATCTGTCAGAGTTAGAATTGGCTAACTCTGCGTTATTTAAAAAGCAGTACGGATACTGCTTTAAAATATGAGTTGACAGGATCACCCCATTACTCCAGCATTCGTTTCCAGCCTGCATAGCTGTACTCGCGAATGCACTTCATGAAGTCCTGCGCCTCCTCGTACGGGATATCGTGGGAGACCACCTCGAACACGTACTGCCAGCCCGTCCGGCAGACCACGTGTATGAAGAAATCGCTTATTTTCTGCGGCTCCCTCGCGTATTTCCGGACGAACTCCCGGTAGAACTTCTCCTCCGTCCCGGCGAGCCGGTCGAAATAGTCCTCGTACTCCGTGCCGGCGGAATTGCAGAATATCAGCCGGAATACGTCCAGGTTGTCGTAGATGTATTTCAGCACCTGCTCGGTTCCGTCGCTCCCCATGTCGATGGCGGTATTTGCGCTCCCGCACACCGACGCTTCGGATATGCTGCCGAGGTATATCTCCATGAGACCGTCCGCCGCCGGCTTCACCACCGCGCTGAACAGCCCGGATTTGTCCCCGAACCGCGTGTATATCGAGTTCGTGCTGACACCGCTGTCCGCGGATATCCTGCGGAGATTCGCGTCGTGGAACCCATATTTCAGGAATTCCTTCTTCGCGCTCTCAAGCAGCGCCTCGGTCACGCCCGCCGTTTCCTGTCTCATTCTGTATCACCTCTTTAAATAACATCGTTATTATAACACGGTTATTTTATTTTGTCAAGGGGATTTCTATATTTTTTTGCGCTTTCGAACGGTTCTGAAAATACAGCGTTCCCCTGACCGCGCGGTATTTCGGTTTTTTTCCCATTGACAGGGCACGCGTATTTTGTTATAATTAATGTGGTGGAGTATAGTCTGCCAGGCATAATTCACACAATTGACATCACATTATAGAAAGGAGGGTCAAAAAAATGGCTGTTCCAACCAAAGAAGCAGGCAGAGCCGAGCCCCGGGAAGGAGCCGCTCCGGAGCTTTCGTCGATACAGTTCTCGGCGCAGTTCACCGAGGAGATAACGGAATCCCAGGAGCCTCAGCCGGATACTGCGGACATACCGGAGCTATCTGACATACCTGGCATACCGGAAATGCCCGGAGCGCTCCCGGAGGACGACATTCTGAGCCAGGCGGAGCTTGCCCAGCAGGAGACCGCCCGCCGCGACCAGGAGATACTCGACGCGCTCGACAAGGTGCTCCAGCAGACCGGAACGAGAAGCTCCGCGCCGCGCAAAAAGCCGCAGAAGCTCCCGCTGAAGGCGCTGAAATTCACGATGGGCACCGTAAAAAGCGGAGCCGGTCTTGTGAGCCTCGCGCTGACGCTCGTGTTCCTCGGGATCGTTACGATGTGCGTGCTGCTCTCGGGAAGCCCGGATTTCCTGCTTATCGCGAAGCTGGCTCCGATATCGGCGGTGTTCGTAGGCGCGGAACTTCTGCTGAGCTGGTTCGTTTCCGGCAGGCGGCTGAGGATTCACGTCCCCTGCGTCTGCATTACGGCTGCCGTGGCGGCCGCCGGGTGCATTCTTTCGGCGGCGCTCAACAGGGAGGGCGTCGAGATACGCGAGGAGCAGAGCGGAAGTGTCGTTGCCGCGCAGATCTATCAGCAGAGCTACAAGGAGCTGTGCCGCACCGCGGATATCTCAACGCTCACGGTGAACGCAGACCTCGCTTCCGGCGCGGACAAGTCCTGGGATACGCTTTCGGAGGGGGATATCGTCGATATCGCCGTCGAGTTCAGCGGTACATATTCAAGTGCCCGGGAATTCGCACAGGAATGCCGCACCGTTATCGCCGCATACAAATCTATGAGCATACCGGTGTCTCATTTCAGCTTCGTTTCAGACAGCAGAATGAAGAGCTTCCGCCTGGAAATAGACGGACTGTTCCAGCAGGACAAGGACGTTGAAGAGCTTACAGAAATGGTAAATTATATCTCATATGAGGACTATGACTATATTGAGGACCTAGAAGATTTTACAGCAGAGACCGCAGAAACACATGAATAAATTTATTTCTGGAAAGGATAAAAATGCTTACCAAAGAACTTACAGAGGAGCTGGGAAGCTGCATTTTCAAGCAGTTCCCCGATGAAGGAGTTTACCGCATATCTAGAGTTGAAGAATGGCTTGCCACCAACGGCTACACGCTGGAAAAGCTGGGATTTTCGGACTTCCACGAGCTTATAGAAGCCGCGCCCGAGCTTTTCGGCACCCCGAGGTACAACGAGGATTCATACGTCATCGTGAGGCGCTGGCACGGCTCCGGCGAGTCCGGACACCCCGCCGACAGCTTCTTCGGCAACAAGAACATCATACTCAACGACGACATCATTGAAATGTCGCAGCAGTCGCTCTACGCGCTGACAAAGGTGCTCGGCACCGGGCTGACCGTCCAGGAGATGAAGCAGGAGATATACGAGAGCTTCTCCCGCGCAAAGGACGAGGGAAAGCTCGATTTCATGTACGACCGGTACGTGTTCCCGATAGGCTACTGCACCGACGGCTACCTTGTCAACGGAATAATCACAAAGAACATCAGCCCCCGCGGAAAGAGCCTCTACTTCTCATTTGAAAAGACCCAGATATACAGCAGCGCCGTACAGACCTTCCACCGCCCTTCCGTCCAGCCCACGCCGGTCAGCGAGGAGGATAAGGAGGAGATATACAAGCTGCTCACCGCAAACTTCCCGTACGATATCCCGCAGCATATGGCGGCAGTCAGCAAGCTGCTCTCGGATAACCACATCGACCGCAGCCGCTTCGGCTTCTTTAAAATGAAGGACCTGCTCGCCCAGATGGACTACCTGGAGCTAAGCGACGTGGTGCTCGGCGGAGTTCCGCAGGTGATGGTGACTATCAGGCGCTCCGACAAGTACCAGGCGGCTCCCGCGGGACCCAGGGTATCCGCGTTCCGCACGGAGGCTCCGCGCAGCGTACATGCAGCGGACATCGGCAAGACCGGCGAGGTGGAAATTCCCGAGGGGAACCTCGAGGACTTCTGCACCCTGCCGTCCAAGCCGCTGATGATACTCGCGCAGTACCTTGAGCGCATAAACGTGTTCCGCGATATCTCGGAGCTTCGCGGAGATATCTCCGAGGACTTCCAGAAGGCGAAGGAGACCGGAAAGATACGTTTCTACGACGGCAAGATAATCTTCCCCTGCCGCTGGCAGCGCACAGACGGCAACTACGTTGAGCTTACGCTGAAGCCCTCCGCGTACGAGGGCAGGGCGTGGTTCCTGAGCTTCGTGGACACCATCAGCCGCGACTCCGTTCAGCGCACAGTGCAGCCCGGCCGCCAGCTCGAGAATTTCGCGTACCTCGGCTCCTGGAACTCTTTCCTCTCGGAGCTTGCCGACAAGGCTGTCTCCGAAAACTGGGACTTCGAAGGCTCCGGCCGCAGCGACCACCATATACTTATACAGTATATCAAATACACCTTCTACCGCCTGACCCGGGAGAACAAGGTGTGCATTTCCGGCGACAAGAAATTCGCGTGCTTCAACACAGGACTTGTAGACAAGCACTACGACGACATCTACGCCTGCTTCGCACCCAACGAGCCGGGCTGCGAGACCGAGTGGAAATTCACCGGATTCTGCACCGCCGCCAACCGCACCCTGGGCAAGCAGATAGTCAACTATTTCAGCCCGCTTCCGCAGCCGGCGGTGTACTTCGAGCACGGCGAGCAGCTCTTCTTCGATCTTTCGAAGCAGCTCCTTCCGGACTTCGACCACATAATAATAGACAACATCAGCCGCCTGCCGCTGGAGTTCCTCGAGGAGCAGTTCACCGACTGCCCCGACGCGCGCGAAGCTGCCGCGAAGATACGCTCCGCCGACGGCTATGAAAAGCGCGGGCTTTACGCGCAGCTCCGCGAGATAGTGAGCGGCAACGACCGGCTGTTCATGCGTATCCAGAACCGCATACGCGACTCCATCGAGCTTGCAAAGAAGCGCGTCAGCCGCAACTACAAGACCGCGATACCGTCCTACTTTCCGAAGCGCAACACGATGTCGCTCATGCTCCCGCTGTGCCTGACAGATGAGGAGAAGCCCGACGTTGCGCTGGTTGTCGAGCAGACCCAGTCCGGAAACTACCAGGGTCAGACCATTCTGACACTCGACCAGGCATACATCGACGCGCGCCTGCTGTGCCGCCTGAACAGCGAGTGGCTCACCACCAACATCAGCGCGGACGAAGCGGACGAGGCCGAGGACTCAGCGGAGTAAACGGAGGCACGGCATGGTTGATTTTCGTAAGCTCCGCGAGCTTGGCTTCGACTCCGAAAGCGCAAAGGAGCGCTTCCTGGGCAGCGAGGATTTCTACTTTTCCTGCATGAAAATTTATATCCGCGCGAACGACATCGCAAGGCTCACGGAACTCTGCCGCGCCTGCGACTGGGAAAATGCGCTGAAGTGCGTCCACATGATGAAGGGCTCCACCGGGAACCTCGCGCTGGACGGGATGTACTCCCACTACAGCGCCATGACCGACCTTTTCCGCGCCGGGGAGCCTCTGAAAGCGGCTTCCCTGCTCCCGCAGGCCCAGGCGATGGAGGAAAAAATGCGCTCCGCCGCCGGGTTTTACGGCGCTCCGGAATGCGTATAGGCATTGTGAACACAATTAGTTCACGAAAAATGCAGAAAATATATAAAAAAGGGCTTGCAAATTTTACAGAAATATAGTAAAATAAATCTGTAGGGTATTTTGTACTGAGAGTAATTCGGAATTCGGAATTAAGAATTCGGAATTTCGGTATCGCTTCGCGATGGATTTCAACAGCCCGGAGCTAAAATCCGGACGCCAGAACGGAAAGCGGCTTAGAAAGTACTTTATACCAAGTATGTTCAATATTTCACTATGAAAGGAAATAATAACCATGAGCAAACTGAACAAGAAGAATGTAGAAGACCTGAATGTCAAGGGAAAGAAGGTGCTCGTCCGCGTTGACTTCAACGTACCGATGAAGGACGGCAAGATCACCAACGACAACCGTATCACCGCAGCTCTCCCGACCATCAACAAGCTGGTCGAGAACGGCGCAAAGGTTATCCTCTGCTCTCACCTCGGCAAGCCGAAGAACGGCCCGGAGGAGAAGTTCTCCCTGAAGGCTGCCGCTGACAGACTGGCTGAGCTTGTAAATACAAAGGTAGTTTTCGCTAAGGACGACAAGGTAACAGGCGACATCGCAAAGAAGGCTGTTGCCGAGATGAAGGACGGCGAGATCGTAGTTCTCGAGAACACTCGTTTCCGCGGCGCAGAGGAGACCAAGAACGGCGAGGAGTTCAGCAAGGAGCTGGCTGACCTGACCGACGGCATCTTCGTAATGGACGCATTCGGTTCTTCCCACAGAGCTCACGCTTCCACCGTTGGCGTTACAAAGTTCATGAAGGAGACCGCTGTAGGCTACCTGATGAACAAGGAGATCGAGTTCCTCGGCAACGCCGTTGAGAACCCCGTTCGTCCCTTCGTTGCTATCCTCGGCGGCGCTAAGGTAGCTGACAAGCTGAACGTTATCTCCAACCTGCTCGAGAAGTGCGACACTCTCATCATCGGCGGCGGCATGGCTTACACCTTCCTGAAGGCTAAGGGCTATGAGGTTGGTACTTCCCTCGTTGACGACGAGAAGATCGACTACTGCAAGCAGATGATCGAGAAGGCTGAGAAGCTCGGCAAGAAGCTCCTCCTGCCTGTTGATACCACTATCGCTAAGGCATTCCCTGATCCTATCGACGCTCCGATCGAGGTTTCCGTTGTTGATTCCGACAAGATCCCGGCTGACATGATGGGTCTGGATATCGGCCCCAAGACCATGGAGCTGTTCGCTGAGGCTGCTAAGACCGCTAAGACAGTTGTTTGGAACGGCCCGATGGGCGTATTTGAGAACCCCGTTCTCAAGAAGGGCACCGTTGCTGTTTGCGAGGCTCTCGCAGCTGCTGACGCTACCACCATCATCGGCGGTGGCGACTCCGCTACCGCAGCTATCAACCTGGGCTACGCTGACAAGATGAGCCACATCTCCACCGGCGGCGGCGCTTCCCTCGAGTACCTCGAAGGCAAGGGTCTGCCCGGCATCGACGCTATTCAGGATAAGTAATTTCTGATAAACGCGGCGGATATCTACGGGTATCCGCCTGTTGTCGTTTTAACTGAGGTGTTTTCATGGACGAGAAAGTAAACATTGCGGAAAAGGACATCGGCACCGGCGGGATATATCGGTGCAGGTTCCGCGGAACTGTGTCGGAATGCGACATACAGGGCTGCTCCGGCTCACTGGTGAACCTCGACGGCATGAGCCTGACGAGATCCACCGCCAGGGGCGCGGACATCTCGATGGTGGATCTGTCCGGCGCGCAGCTTTCCGGGTGCGACCTTTCGGGCATGGACATCACGAACTGCAAGCTTGACGGAATGACGATAAACGGCGTTCCCGTCGAGGCTCTGCTCAACAACTACAAGGAGAATATCAATATGAAGAAGAATGTAAGAAAGGCTATAATCGCCGGCAACTGGAAGATGAACAAGACCCGTCCCGAGGCTAAGGCACTTCTCGAGGAGCTCAAGCCGATGGTAGCCGACGTTAAGGACGTTGAGATCGTAGCATGCGTACCCTTCACCAACCTGGAGACCGCACTCGCTGCAACAGCAGGCACCAACATCAAGATCGGCGCTGAGAACTGCCACTTCGAGAAGAGCGGCGCGTTCACCGGCGAGATCTCCGCTGACATGCTGGCTGAGATGGGCGTTGAGTACGTAGTTCTGGGTCACTCCGAGCGCCGTCAGTACTTCGCTGAGACCGACGAGACCGTTAACAAGAGAACAAAGGCTGCCCTCGCTGCCGGCCTGAAGCCCATCGTTTGCGTAGGCGAGCTTCTCTGGGAGCGCGAGTGCAACATCACTGAGGAAGTTATCGCACGCCAGATCAAGCTTGATTTCTTCGGCATTTCCGCTGAGGACCTCAAGAAGTGCGTTATCGCTTACGAGCCTGTTTGGGCTATCGGCACCGGCAAGACCGCTACCGCTGACCAGGCTGAGGAAGTTTGCGCATTTATCCGCGCTACCCTCGCTAAGCTCTACGGCGCTGACGTTGCTGAGACCATCACCGTTCAGTACGGCGGCTCCATGAACGCTAAGAACGCTGCTGAGCTGCTCTCCAAGACCAACGTTGACGGCGGCCTGATCGGCGGCGCTTCCCTGAAGGCTACTGACTTTACAGCCATCATCAACGCAGCAGTAAACGGCTAATAGGATAATTCGGAATTAGGAATTCGGAATTCGGAATGAATGTGTCCCGCTTCGCGGGACGGATTTCAAATTTGCTGCATTTGTGATACCGCAGGGACTGAGGTATTCATCAATTTGTGCCATTTTTAGATATATCCGCGAAGCGGATACCGTAATTCCGAATTCCGAATTAAGAATTCCGAATTTAAATTGTGAGGAGTATTTCTATGAAGGCAAAGAAACCGATATTATTAGTAGTAATGGACGGCGTTGGCTTCTCCAAGACCCACCTCGGCGACGCAGTGGGCGAGGCTAACACCCCCACCCTCGACTGGATGCTGGCTAACTGCCCCAACACCCGCCTCAAGGCGCACGGTGACGCGGTAGGTCTGCCCTCCGACGACGACATGGGCAACTCCGAGGTAGGTCACAACGCGATCGGCTGCGGTCAGATCTACTCTCAGGGCGCAAAGCTCGTTAACGAGAGCATCGAGAGCGGCAAGATGTACGAATCCGACGCGTGGAAGGAGCTGGTTGCTAACGTAAAGAGCAAGAACTCCACCATGCATTTCATCGGCCTGCTGTCCGACGGCAACGTACATTCCAACATCAAGCATCTGTTCAACATGATTAAGAAGGCTAAGTCCGAGGGTATTTCCAAGGTAAGAGTACACGCCCTGCTGGACGGCCGTGACGTTCCCCCGCAGACTGCGCAGATCTACATCGAGCAGCTCGAGGATCTGTTCAAGGAGCTGAACGACAGCACCTTCGAGGGCAGAATAGCAAGCGGCGGCGGACGTATGAAGATCACAATGGACCGCTACCAGGCTGACTGGCCGATGGTAGAACGCGGCTGGAACGCGCACGTACGCGGCGAGGGCAGACAGTTCGCGACCGCGATGGACGCGCTGAACACTCTGCGCGCTGAGACCGGCGTAGCAAGCGACCAGGATCTCCCGGCATTCGTAATTGCCGAGAACGGCGAGCCTGTAGGCAAGATCGTAGACGGCGACAGCGTTATCCTGTTCAACTTCCGCGGCGACCGTGCAATCGAGCTTTCCATGGCGTTCGACATGGTAGAGTTCGACCACTTCAACAGAGGCCCGAAGCCCGACGTATGCTACGCAGGCATGCTGCAGTACGACGGAGACCTGAAGCTTCCGGCACGCTTCCTGGTTAACCCGCCCGAGATCACCAACACCATGACCGAGGTGCTGGTAGCGGCTGGCTACAACGAGTACGCTATCTCCGAGACCCAGAAGTACGGTCACGTAACATACTTCTGGAACGGCAACCGCAGCGGCAAGGTAAGCGAGGAGCTCGAGACCTACTGCGAGATCCCGTCAGACAACGTAAGCTTCGACCAGAGACCCTGGATGAAGTCCGCTGAGATCACCGACAAGCTCATCGAGGCTATCAAGTCCGGCAAGTACGACTTCATTCGCTGCAACTACCCGAACGGCGACATGGTAGGCCACACCGGCAGCATGGACGCTACGATCATCGGCGTTGAGTCGGTTGACCTGGGTCTTGCAAGACTGAAGGCAGTTTGCGACGAGTGCGGAGTTACAATGCTCATCACCGCAGACCACGGCAACGCAGACGAGATGCTCGAGAAGAACAAGAAGGGCGAGATCCAGGTAAGAACTGCACACTCCCTGAACCCTGTTCCGTTCATCATCTACGACAAGGATCAGAAGTTTGAGATCAAGCCGTCCGACAAGTACGGTCTCGCAAACATCGCTCCGACAGTGATCAAGATGTTCGGTCTTGAGGCTCCGGAGTGCTGGGAAGACAGCATGATCTGATTTTCCGCTGACTACGGATATTAAGTTAATAATCGAGGGGGAGAAACTTTGGTTTTCTCCCCCTTTTTCTTGCCGCGCTTTGTTCGGAGATTGCCGCGCTTCCGCGCGGAGTTTGCCGCGCTTCCGCGCGGAGTGTGGGGTTCCACCTGACGTGCTATAATAAAGTTGTAACACCCACCCCCAAAGTGATATAATA
>CAMELR010000009.1 GCA_945923775.1 uncultured Clostridia bacterium
TATTATATCACTTTGGGGGTGGGTGTTACAACTTTATTATAGCACGTCAGGTGGACACTAGCTGCACAAATTAGAGTTTGTCAAAAAAGCAAGGCTCATTTCCTATCAGCCATTTAAAAATACCACTTTATCCTGTTGCAAAAATTTGCAGTTTGTGGTACAATGATTCTGTATTAGCAACGAATAGTCCTACGGAGGAATAAATATAATGTACAAATATGAAACTCATCTCCACACAAAAGAGGGAAGCGCATGCTCTTCCGCTCCGGCCGCGGATATGGCAAGAGCTCACAAGGCTGCGGGGTACGACGGTGTTTTCATCACCGACCACTTTTTTAATGCAAATACCGCAGTCCCGCGCGACCTTCCCTGGGAGGAGCGCGTAGACCGCTACTTCCTTGGCTATGAGCACGCAAAGGAAGTCGGCGACGAGATCGGGCTGAAGGTGTGGTTCGGCTGTGAATTTACCGTCTACAATGCGGATTTCCTCATCTACGGCATGAAAAAGGACTGGATGAAGGCAAACGAGGAACTTCTCATGCACACCGACGAGCGCGTCCTTTTCAGCAAGCTCAGAAACGAACTCGACTGTTTCATAGTACACGCGCACCCGTTCCGTTATGACTCCTATATCCACCACATCAGCCTTTATCCCTATGACGTGGACGCAGTGGAGACCATAAACGCCAGCCACGACCCGCGCAAGCTCTACAACGAGCGCGCCAAGCTCTACGCCGACAGTTACGGTCTGATAAAGACCGGCGGCTCCGACAGCCACCACCTTGACAAGCTTTTCGGCGGCGGTATCGACGTTCCAGAGCCTATCAACTGCCCTGCGGATTACCACCGCCTGCTGATGGAAGGAAAGGTCTATCCGAGGGAAAGAACTCTGCCTGTCTGACACGACAGTTTTGGTATGAAAATGAACGAAACATCACATTTGTTCCTTGCAAAACGTGAAAATAATCCACTGCGCGGAAATATCCTGGTCAACACCAGGCAGTGCAAGCATTTCCCGGGCGACCCGGAGCGCTCCATTGCGCTCATGGAGGAGCTTGGCAGAAAGCTGGCTCAGGACGGCAGGGCGGACAAGACTACCGTTGTAATTGCATTTGCTGAGACCGCCACCGCTATCGGAGCGGTCGTTTCGGGTTTTTTCCACGACTGCTTTTTCGTAACCACCACCCGGGAGAGGCTCCCGGACTGGGCGACCGCCATCGGGTTTGAGGAGCAGCACAGTCATGCTCCTCAGCACTACCTCTGCGTTCGCGACGAGGACGCTTTCCGTCGCGCTGCACAGGTCATTCTTGTCGACGATGAATTCACCACCGGTCGGACCGCGATGAATCTTATCCGCGCCCTGGACGGCTGCCTTGCCCCAAGGTGCAGTATATACGCCGCCGCGCTTGCCGCCTCCGCTGAGAGCTGCGAGAATTTCCGCGCAGCCGGTATCACTCCGGTGTTCCTGGCTTCGTCGGACGGTATCGGCGGGTGCTCTGCTACGGAGCTTCCGATGCCTGACCGCGCGGTAACTCCCCGGGAGCCTGACAGAATAACGCATGTGAATTCAATATACGACCCGCGGCTCGGGGTTCACGCGGACAGCTACCTCGCGGAATGCAGCAGCTTTTGCACGCGTCTTGCCGGGGAGATCTCCGCTTCTGGCACAGTTGAGATAATCGGCACGGAGGAATTCTGCTACCCGGCTCTGCTGCTCGGGAAAATGCTGGCGGGGAAGTGCCGCGCTGTGGTTCACGGCTCGACCAGAAGTCCTATGCTGCCGTGCGGCGGCCGGGACGGCTTCGCGGAGCCTGCCCCCGGAGAGTACCCCATAGTCAGCCGCGCGGCAATACGCAGCGTTTACGACCCGGAGCGCCGTGTGTACCTCTACAATAGCCGCCCGTGCGACCTTACAATTATCCTGACGGACGCGTATTCCCCCGATTTCTCAGCGCTGAATGAACTGTGCGGAGCGGCAGGCGGCGCGGAGGTCCAGATGATATGCTGGCATGGAAAGAAGCTCCCGACATCGTATCTGCCGGAGGACGCCGAACTTCTGCTGACCGACATCACCGGTAAATTAGAGCCGCTTCCCGCAAAGGAGCGCGAGCCGCTGATACAGAGCGGAGTGCATTACAGCGAGCTTCTCCCGGCGGAATACCGTCCCTCCGACGCGTATTTCCGGGAGTACGAAAACGGGCTGAAGCTCTGGGCGAAGCCGAATGCCGACGCAGTGCGCACCGTAGCCGAGACGATATGGGCTGAAAAAGGACGGCATGCCGTGCTGGTATCGCTGGCGCGGGCGGGAACTCCTGCCGGAGTGCTGATAAAGCGCTATATCCGCAGAAAATACGGAGTTTCCCTGCCGCATTATTCGATTTCGATAATAGTCGGGCGCGGGATAGACCGCCGCGCGATGGAGTATATTCTTGCGCGCCACCCCGCTGACGGAATACAGTTTATCGACGGCTGGACGGGCAAGGGCATGATAACCCGCACTCTGCGCAGTGCGCTGGAGCAGTTCCCGCTGTACGAATACGGCATAGGCAGGGACAAACTAGACAGGCTGTGCGAAATCGCTGTGCTTGCAGACCCCGCCGGGCTTTGCAGGCTGTGCGGGACCCATGAAGATATGTTCATACCCTGCGCGTGCCTTAACAGCGTGGTTTCGGGGCTTTTCAGCAGAACGGTGCTGAAAACTGGAGTGATACAGCCTGACGAGTTCCACGGCGCGGCGTATTTCGGGGAGCTTGCTCCTCTCGACCGCACGTATGAGTTCATCACGGCGATAGAGGCCGCTATGACCTACGGTGAGGCTCAGCTTCCGCCGCCGGCTTCCGGGAAGGGTCTCGCGGAGACCCGGGAGATAGCCGAGCGGTTCGGGGTTCCTGATATTAAACTTGTAAAGCCGGGAATCGGCGAGACGACCAGGGTGCTTCTGCGGCGCATTCCAGAGCTTATACTGCTCCGCGACCCTGACAGCCCCCTTACCCGCCACATTTCCGAATTAGCCCGGGAAAAGGGCGTGGAGGTGCGGCAGTACCCGCTGAAATGCTACGAAGCGTGTGGCATTATCAGGGTGATGGACAATGTGTGATCCGCTTATTTTCTCCGACCTTGACGGCACGCTGATTTTTTCAGCTTCGAGGAAGCAGCCCGGGGACATCGTGTGCGAATACAAGGACAATAGGGAGATATCCTGCATAACGAAACGTCAGGCGGAGCTGCTCCCGGGGCTGGAGATCATTCCGGTGACCACCCGGAGCATTGAGCAGTACCGCAGGATACGCTTTCCGGAGGGATTCTCGCCGGAATATGCGCTGACCGACAACGGCGGCACTCTGCTGGTGAATGGAGCTCCCGACCCGGAATGGGCAAGACGTGCAATGCGTCTGGTTCAGGAAAGCTCCAAGGGGCTGGAGCGCTGCCTCAGCGTTATGGAGCAGGATCCCGGCAGGAACTTTGAGATACGCATGGTTGACGGAATGTTCCTTTTCACAAAGTCCACGGAGCCGGAAAGCATGCTCCGGAGGCTGAACGAGGTATCCGGGGCGGAGGTGCGCTGCTTCGCTGCGGGGGCGAAGGTATACGCGCTTCCGGCGGGTCTGTGCAAGGGGGCGGCGGTGAACCGCCTTGCAGGTATGTTAAAAGAGCGGCGCGGTCTCAGCAGGATAGTCTGCGCCGGGGACAGCGCAATGGATATTCCCATGCTGAACGCCGCGGATACGGCGGTTTTCCCGGGGGATATTTCCGGGGTCACGGCTGCGGAAAAAGTCGTTTCTCGCCGGGAGAGGTTCCCGGAATTCGTAACGGAGTATTTTTACGAACTTTGCAAAGCAAAACAGAGGATATAAAATGACACTTATTTTCAGCAATCACAGATTTCAGTACGAGGTTGAGCGGCTGTTCCGCAACTTTATTAACGAGCCGGGCATAAAGCTCTCCACCGATAAGGCGGACGCACAGGGCGATTTCTGCCTTACGGAAAAGGTGGAATACCCCGGCGGCGCGGAGCTTTCCGTGGAGCTTGTGCGCGGCGGGAAACGCTTCTGCATGAGCCGCAGCATTCCAGACGACATGCCCGAAAAGGAGCAGGAGCGGGAGCTGTGCATACTGCTCTACAAGGCGCTTCGCGAGTACACTGGGCGCGACCTCCCCTGGGGGATACTCACCGGAGTGCGCCCGGTCAAGGTGCTGTCGAAGCTCACCGACGCGCAGGCTTTGCAGTCGCTGCTTGTAAGCCCCCGGAAGCTGGCTATCTCGCGGCGTATCGAGCAGGTTCAGAAGCCGCTTGCCGACAGTATACCGGAGAATTCGTTCAGTCTTTATGTGTCTATCCCGTTCTGCCCTACGCGGTGCAGTTATTGCAGCTTTGTTTCGCATTCGGTGAATTCCGCGGCGGCAAGGCTGGAAGAGTATCTCGGGCGAATGGTGGAGGAGATGCGGCAGCTTTCTACGATTTCGCGGCATTTGGGGCTTGTTCCGGATACCATCTACTTTGGCGGTGGAACTCCCACGGTGCTTTCCGCTGAGCAGCTTAAAATGCTGTTCTCGGCGTTGGAGTGCTTCGATCTCTCGCATATCCGCGAATTCACGGTGGAAGCCGGCAGACCTGACACGATAACCCCTGAAAAGCTGGAAGCGATAAAGGCCGCTGGCGTCGGCAGGATAAGCGTCAATCCGCAGACGATGAACGACAGCGTTCTGAAGGCGATAGGCCGCTCCCACGACAGCCGCCAGACTGAGGAAGCGTTCCTGATGGCGCGGGAGACCGGGTTCGACGTTATCAACATGGATCTTATCGCGGGGCTTCCTACGGATACATTCGACAGCTTTGCGGCGAGTCTTGACGCGGTGTGCGGTCTGTCGCCGGAGAATATCACGGTGCACAGCCTGTCGCTGAAGCGCGCGGCGGCGCTGTTCCATGAGGGCAAGGAAGGCGCAGCGGGCGAAACGGAGCGCATGATAGACTACGCTCACCAGAAGCTGGCGGAGCACGGTTATATCCCGTACTATCTCTATCGGCAGAAAAACACCGCCGACAACCAGGAGAACACCGGCTACGCAAAGCCCGGCACCGAAAGCCTCTACAACACCTACATCATGGAGGAGCTTCAGACGATTCTTGCGGTAGGCGCGGGAGCTTCTACAAAGCTTGTCGACCGTGCAACCGGCAGAATAAAGCGTATAACCAATCATAAATATCCGTACGAATACTTGGATAGATTTAACGATATTCTAGAAAACAAGCGGGAGATTTTTAGCTTTTTCGTATAATTTTTGTTACATTTCACCGATTTAGTTGACAAAAGCTGCATTTTGTTATATGATATATGTAAGCCGTGTGAAATTTTTGTCGTAGGTTTGTGGCACCAACGGCTGCGGCTGGTATATTTCAGGAGGTAATAAATATGGACTCTAATGATAAGGTATTTGGTATTCTCAGCTACATCGGTATTCTGTGGATAGTCGGACTTGCAGCAGGCAAGACCCCGTTCGCAAAGTTCCACGCTAATCAGGGACTGGTTCTGTTCCTGGCAGAAATCGTTATCGGCATAGCAGGCGGTATTCTTTCCGTTATTCCGTTTATCGGTTTCATCGGCGGTATCGTATCCGGACTTGGCAGCCTTGCTTCCCTGGTTCTCATGATCCTCGGCATCGTTAACGTTGCTCAGGGCGAGATGAAGCCCCTGCCCGTTATCGGCGGTATCACCATCATCAAGTAATTTCGCAAGAACATAACAAAAATCCACGGAGCGTTTGTTCCGTGGATTTTTTATTGCCCGGTTTAAGTCCGGTTCACATTACTTGTTCATTTCCCAGTGAGCGAGGGTGATGGTCTCGAAGCCCTTCGGGGAAAGTATCGGCTTTGCGATACGCCTCTTTGTTTCCTCGGAGAGTGCGCGGTTCTGTGCGAATTCTGCGCCTGCCCTGGTTATCTCGGCAAGGTAGCCCTCGCGCTGGCGTTTTGCCTTATCGGCGATGAACAGCTCGCCCTCGGGACATAGTATCGCAGTGTAGTGTCCCTCGCCTGCGATAAGGTCAAGCTGCTTCAGCAGCGCGGGATACATCGGCTTTTCGTCGACATAGCCGCAGGTGGTGATGACTACAAGGCGCTTTTCATGCATGGATTCATCGCGCAGCTCGTGGAAGCTTGCGTTCTTGTCCTCGACAAGATTTCCCATATACGGCAGCATGAACGGCAGGCAGCGGTCCGTTGTCGCCTTCATCTGGGACGGCATTCCGAAGAAATACAGCGGGAAACTCTCTATAACGATATCCGCAGCCTTGATCTTTTCGTAGATATCCTGCATGTCGTCCTTGATTACGCACTGTCCGGGAGTCCTGCTCCAGCAGGAGAAACAGCCCAGACAGGGCTTGATGTCCTTCTTGTAGAGGTTTACCTGCTCTACCTCTGTGTCAGCGGGGAAGCCCTTCAGAAACGCCTTTGTGATGTTCAGGGTATTGCTGCGCTCTGCCTTGGGGCTTCCGTTCAATACTAATACTTTCATTTATTCTCCTTAATCGTCGTTTTCCGGCAGGGATATGCAGTAGTAATACTCCCCGCCGCACGCTCTGATGATCCCTTCTCTGAATATCCCGGACATTGGGAGATCGTCCTGACCGCACCTCTTGTAGTAGCTCTCGCGCCGGGTCCACTCGCGGTAGAACATGTCCTTCCTGTCCGCGGCGGGGCTTATCTGGAGCATGTGAAGCTCACGCTGCTGCATGAAGGTTTTCGCCAGCTCCTCTATGCGCTGCGGGTCGGTTTCACGCGCGTGCTGGATATCCGCGCCTACGGAAGCGTCGGCTCCAATGGCGAGGCAGCACAGCGCGGCTCCCTCGGAGTGCGATATGCTGAAATCAATATCGCTGCGGTTTATTATGCAGGGTCTGCCGCTGCTGTCGCGCATTATCGCGAGGTCGCGGCGGTCTATCCCGTTCTTTTTCAGGAGGTTGTCCAGCAGCAGGAATCCGCAGGCGCTTTCCTCGTAACGGTCGCCGTGTACGCCGGTTTTGCCCGCCTTCGAAACCAGGTAGTCGAAATAATCCGAGCAAACGCCGGAATACTCTGCCCGCGCCGCTTCTACCCGGTTTATAAGCTCCGCGCCGCCCGACACTATGCAGGCGCTCCAGTCAAATTTCAGCTCAGCCATAAACCGCGCTCTTATCCATCGAGGTGAAAAGCATGCTGCCCTTTGCCTTGACTACTCCGTCAGCGGATATTACTGCGGAAAATTCGTACGCTCCGGCGGCTGCCATAGTGACCTTTACCGATATCTCCAGTCTGTCGCCGGGAATGACCGGGCGCACAAACTTGAAATCCTTGACCTTCAGCAGGACGTACAGCTTGTTTTCATCGGAAGCTGCATCGTCCGGGGCGATAACGAGGCTGCAAAGCTGTGCAGCGCTCTCGATGAGCAGTACTCCGGGCATTATCGGGGTCTCGGGGAAGTGTCCCATGAAGTACGGCTCGTTGACGGAAACGCACTTGATGCCCTTAGCGGATTCATTCGGGACAAGCTCGGTGACGCGCTCTATCATCTGGAAAGGCGGGCGCTGCTTTATGCGCTGGTTGATCTCAAGAAGATTCATCATAAGCTGAGACCTCCGTCAAGCACGATCACCTGTCCGGTAACATACGCGAAAGCGTCGGAGCAGAGCTGTGCAACTACGTCTGCGACTTCCTTAGCGGTGCCAAGGCGGTGCATCGGGATAGCCTTGAGGTATTCTTCCTTCTTGTCCTCGGGGATAGCGTCGAGCATTTCGGTCTCGATGAAGCCGGGAGCGACTGCGTTTACACGGATACCGCGGGGGGCAAGCTCCTTTGCGAGGGTCGCAGTCATGGAGTTGACCGCGCCCTTTGTAGCGCTGTAAACGCCCTGTCCGTCAACGGCGAGAATGGAGCTTACAGAGGAAACGTTGATTATAACGCCCTGCTTCTTGCTCATCATCTTGAGAGCCGCCTGCTGTGCGCAGTGGAAGTATCCCTTGATGTTGATATCAAGGCTTCTCGTGAGGGAATCCTCGTTTATCATCAGCAGGAATGCGTCGTCGACTACGCCGGCATTGTTGACCAGCACGTCAAGCCTGCCGAAAGCCTTGTGAGCCTCGCGGAACATGTTCTGAACTTCCTTGAGGTCGGCGGTGTTCGCCTTTATCGCTACGGCTTTCTGACCGAGCGCTTCGATCGCGGAGACTACCTCCTGCGCCTTAGCCTCGTTAGAGTTGTAATTCACCACTATATCGTAGCCGCATTCCGCCAGGCGAAGCGCGCACGCCTTGCCTATTCCGCGGGAAGCGCCTGTTACCAGTGCTACCTTTTCCATTTGTCCTCCTTAAAAACGATTCGGAATCCGGGGTCTGTTAGACCGTTCCTCTGTACGGGATTCCGGTGCCTGCGTTCAGCGGGCGAATTAAAATCCGTCGCGAAGCGACACCATAATTCCGCATTCCGAATTCCGAATTCCGAATTTGAAATATTACGCTTTCTTGAGCACTACTGCGGAATAAGAACCGCCTGCGCCCCATGCCGCCGCCAGTACATACTTGTAACCGGAAACGTCCACGTCGGCAGCCTTGCCGCCGATGTAAGCCTTAGCAGTGCTTCCGAGCTTACCAGCCAGGAGCTTCGCAGCGTAAGCCGCCTGCTCTGTGCCTGCGGCCGCTCTAGCCTCGCCGATGGTCTCCCTTACTGCGAAAACAGGGATATCTCTGCCGAATACCTTCTTGTAGGTGGAAAGCTCCAGCTCGTCGATGGTCTTGTGACCGTTCGCGAAGCCGCTTACCGCGTCGATGTCTGATACGGAGATACCAGCGTCAGCGCAAGCGGACTCTATAGCCTTTGCGAGGGCGTCCTCAGAGCCGCTTACCGTGCCGAACTCGACCGCGTGGTGAGTCATAGCGCAGCCTGCTACCTCGGCGTATTTCTCAGCGCCGCGCTTTTCAGCGGAGGAAGCCTTCTCAACGATGAGGGAGACTGAACCTTCGCCGAGCACGAAGCCGGGCTTCTCAAGAGAATAGGGCTTTGTTTCCGCCAGCAGACCCAGCTTGCCGTAAAGCTCTGCGTCTACGTCGGTGTTCTCATCTGTGCCGCTTGCAACCATGATGTTCTCACTGCCGTTGTGGAGTACGTCAGCGGCGTAGCAGATACTCTGTAAGCCAGCCTGAACGCTGTTCGCTACGGTCACGTTGTAGCCCTTGATCCCGGCGAAAATGCTGAAATATCCGCCTGCGGCGTTATAAACTGTGTTCGGGAAGGAGAACGCGCTGCCGTTCGCAGTGCCGCCCTCTACTACCGCCTTCTGGAAGCCTACGATCTCGGTCATCGGGCCGTCGGACGTGCCGACTACTATGCCGATGTCGTTCTCGTTGCTCTCGTCAATGGTGATCTTGCCGTCTGCGAGAGCTCTCATGCCGCTTATGAGCTGTATCTGGCTGAAGCGGTCGAGCTTGCGGTAGAACGCCATCTTTATGCCGTGCTCCTTGTAGTCGTCGGAGGTGATGGAAGCGCGGATACCCTTGCCCTCTTCCTCTGTGTTGCCGACTACCTCGCCGATACCGGTGATATAGAGCTTCTCGGAGTTTGTGTTGTCGGGGATCTCGTGGGGCTTCTTAGCAAATACGATACTTGCGTTGTTGCCGCCGAACGCAAAGGAGTTGGAAACCGCGTAGTTAACGGGCTTCTTGCGCTTGGTGTTCGGAACGAAATCTATCTCGCCAGCCTTTTCCTTCAGCACTGCAAGGTCCTCGTCGGAGTAGCCGATTGTGGGAGGTACAACGTCCTCGCATACTGACTTGACGGTCAGCACTGCCTCGATGGAGCCTGCCGCGCCCAGGCAGTGACCTGTCATGGACTTGGTGGAGCTTACGGAAAGGTGCTTGTTCTCGTCAAACAGCGTGTGCAGGGAGAGGAACTCAGCCTCATCGTTCTTGGCTGTGCCGGTTCCGTGGGCGTTGATGTAGTCGATGTCGGTGAACTCCAGGCCGGAGGTCTTTACTGCGCGTCTGATAGCGCTCATCTGACCCTGACCGTCGGGACGGGGAGCGGTGATGTGGTGCGCGTCAGAGCTTACGCCGGAACCGAGTATCTCGCAGTAGATCTTAGCGCCGCGAGCCTTTGCGTGCTCGTAGCTCTCTACTATAAGTATACCTGCGCCCTCGCCGAGGGTGATGCCGTTGCTGTGGTTGAACGGGGAGCATGCGTCAGCCGCGAGAGCGTGCAGCGCGTGGAATCCCGCGAACGCCAGCGAAGAGAAGCTGTCGGAGCCGCCCGCAACGAATGCGTCAGCCTTGCCAGCGCGGATAAGGTCAGCGGCATAGGAAAGGCTCATCGTGCCTGCGGCGCATGCGTTTACGATGTTGGCGGTCGCGCCGTTCAGCCCGAAGTGCTTCGCAACGTTGTTCGCGATGGCAGCGGCGGGCATTCTGAGAATATCGGACGGCTTTGCTGAGCCGGTCTTGAATTCATCGGTGTAGTACTTGTCAATGCTTGCGGCGCCTCCGACGCAGTTGCCGACGATAACGCCTATGCGGTTGGAATTATCCGCAGTTACGGTGTAGCCTGCGTCTGCAAGAGCCTCGCCTGCCGCCTTGATGCACAGCAGGGAGCTGCGGTCGTAGTCCTCGCTTGAAAGCTGTTCGGAGCTTTCAGCTACCTCCGCGCCCTTGTTTGCGTAGCAGCCCTCGGTGCTCACGGACTGTACCTCGCGGATACCGGTGATCCCGTTGGAAGCCGCGCTCCAGCACTTGTCGGTGCCGTCGCCGAGCGCACAGATAAGTCCCAGACCTGTTACAACGATCCTTCTGTCGCTCATATTACTCACCCATGTGGTCCTCAACGTACTTTGTGAGGGTCTCGATGGTCTGGAAGTTCTCTCTTGCAGCGCCGGTCATCTGTACGCCGAACAGGTTGTCGATACCTGCGATGATCTCGATGGAGTCGATGGAGTCGAGTCCGATGTCATCGCCGAACAGCTCGCTGGTGTACTCCAGCTCGTCAGCGGGGATTCTCAGGTTCTCTACCAGCATGTTCTTGATCTTCTCTGCAATCTCTGTGTTCATAATTAATACCTCTCAAAATAAAATTTGTCCTGCGGATTTCCCGCGTGTTTACTTGTTTTCTGCCGGAGCATAGCTTTCGGAATAGGTATCCGTTTTGCCGTATTTCTGCTCCAGGATCCCGTAAAGCCGCTTTGTTTCGTCCTCTGCCTGCTTCATGAGTTGCTTTGCGTACTGTGAGTGCCGCATGTTATCCGGGCATTTGCTCTCGATGGGGTTTCCGACCAGCAGCCGCTGCCGCTTTCCGAACACCATATGATAGCCGCCGTAGATAGCCGCCGGGACTACGCATGCGCCTGTCGAAGCGCACACCAGCGCCGCGCCGGGCTTGAACTTCTCGATTTTTCCTTCCCTGGCGATACCGCCTTCCGGGAAGATTATCAGAGAACCATTGCGGCGGATTATCTCCTCCGCAGTGGTGTACCAGCTCGCGTCCGCGCCGTCAAGGTCGATGGGGAAGCACCTGCACCAGCCTATCATAGTGCCGACGCCCTTCTTGTCGAACCAGCTCTTTTTTACGAGGACGTAGGGCTTGTACCGCCCCAGCACCGCGCCGGTGTAGGCTCCGTCGAAATGGTGCGTGTGGTTGAACACGAACACCGCGGGCTTTCCTTTGAGCTGCTTCTTCACGGACTTGTCGACCCACTCTACCTTTGGTCTGAACAGGAAATATACTATCCAGGTGATTATCACCTGATATATTTTTCCCCAGAGGGACTGATTCAAGGGGCTTTTCTTGTCGTTTTGCATTATACGCTCCCTTCAGGCGCCGCCTTTCAGCAGCACCTGTATGTAATTATACCTGGATTTCTTTTTTATTTCAATGGACATTCCGCGCCACTTAGCCCCATAAGGGGCAGTTTGTTGCATTTCTGTTGCGTAACAGTCAGAACACAACGTTTTTTCTCCGAAATCAACAAAAACCGTCCGCGGCTTCCCGGGAAATTGGTGATTTTTCCTCCGGAACCGGACTGTAAACGCGCACGCTGGATTTGTTCAATATTACTAATAAATACACCCGATTTTCGGTTTTAAAGTAAAATTCCAGAGCAAAAAAAATTGTTATCGTTTTCAGCCCTTGTAAATTTCGCCGCAATATTGTATACTAATTTATAGCGGCTTGTACTTTCCGAAACATTCATCTGCGGAAAGTGCACGGTAAAGCCGGAATAACCAACTGCGAGGGGCAGACCCCCCTCGGCTCCACACGGAGCAAGCAAGGAAGGAAGGTCACTGATGAAATTCGGTCATTTTGATGACAAAAACCGCGAGTATGTAATTACCTCACCCCGCACCCCGTATCCGTGGATAAACTACCTCGGAACCCAGGGCTTTTTCTCTCTGATATCCAACACGGCAGGCGGCTACAGTTTCTATAAGGACGCTCGTCTGCGCCGTATCACCCGTTACCGCTACAACAACGTCCCGATAGACATGGGCGGCAGATACTTCTACATCAAGGACGGCGACACCATCTGGAATCCCGGCTGGTCCCCTGTAAAGACTGAGCTTGACAGCTACGAGTGCCGCCATGGCATGGGCTACACCATCATCACCGGCAAGAAGAACGGACTCAAGGCTGAGGCTACCTTCTTCGTTCCGCAGAACTACGACGGCGAGGTACAGCAGCTTGTTCTCACCAACGAGAGCGGCTCCGCAAAGACCTTCAAGCTGTGGTCCTTCGCAGAGTGGTGCCTCTGGGACGCTCAGGACGACTGCACTAACTTTCAGAGAAACTTCTCCACCGGACGTGTTGAGGTAGTAGGTTCCACCATCTACCACAAGACCGAATACCGCGACAGACGCGACCACTTCGCATTCTACACCGTTAACGACTCCATCGACGGCTACGACACCAACCGTGATTCCTTCATCGGCCTGTACAACGGCTTCCACAACCCGCAGGCTGTCCTGGACGGCAAGGCTAACAACTCCTTCGCCGACGGCTGGTCTCCGATAGCTTCCCACTACAAGGAGATCACCCTTGCCGCAGGCGAGAGCAAGACCCTCGTATTTATTCTCGGCTATGTTGAGATGCCCGTTGCTGAGAAGTTCGAGGCTGACGGCAAGACCATCAACAAGGTAAAGAGCAACGCAATGATCGAGAAGTACAACACTCCCGAGAAGGTCGCTGCAGGCCTTGCAGAGCTGAGAGAGACATGGGATAAGCTGCTCGGTATCCTCAACGTTGACACGCCTGACGACAAGGTAAACCGCATGGTCAACATCTGGAATCAGTACCAGTGCATGGTTACGTTCAACCTGTCTCGTTCCGCTTCCTACTTCGAGAGCGGTATCGGACGCGGCATGGGCTTCCGTGACTCCAACCAGGACGTACTCGGCTTCGTTCACCAGATCCCCGACAGAGCAAGAGAGCGTATCATCGACATCGCTTCCACACAGTTCCCGGACGGCGGCTGCTATCACCAGTACCAGCCTCTCACCAAGAAGGGCAACGCTGATATCGGCGGCGACTTCTCCGATGACCCGCTGTGGCTCATTCTCTCCGTTTCCGCATACATCAAGGAGACCGGCGACTGGAGCATTCTTGATGAGATGGTACCCTACGACAATGATATGTCCGTCGCACAGCCGATGCTCGAGCACCTGAAGGTTTCCTTCTACCACATCGTGAACAACCTCGGCCCGCACGGTCTGCCCCTCGCAATGCGCGCAGACTGGAACGACTGCATCAACCTCTCCTGCTACTCCGATACTCCCGGCGAGTCTTTCCAGACCTACACCAACCCGAAGTTCAAGGCAGAGGGCGGCTACTCCAAGGTCGCTGAGTCCGCATTCGTGGGCGCTCTGTTCACCTACGCAGGCCCGAACTACGTTCAGATACTCAACCACCTCGGCAAGACTGACGAGGCTGCAAAGGCACAGGCTGAGATCGACAAGATGAAGAAGGCTATGATGGATTCCGCTTGGGACGGCGACTGGTTCCTCAGAGCGTATGACGCAGAGGGCAAGAAGATGGGCTCCAAGGAGTGCGAAGAAGGTCAGATCTTTATCGAGCCGCAGGGCTTCGCTATCATGTCCGACATCGACGCTGAGGCTTCCAAGAAGACCCTCAAGGCTATCGACGAGAGACTGAACACCCAGTACGGTCTGGTGCTCAACAATCCCGCATTCACAAAGTACTATATCCAGTACGGCGAGATCTCCACATATCCGGGCGGATACAAGGAGAACGCAGGTATCTTCACACACAACAACGCATGGATAATCTGCGCCGCTGCATACGCAGGCGAAGGCGACCAGGCGTTCAAGTACTACTCCGAGATCGCTCCGGCGTTCACTGAGGAGACTTCCGACATTCACAAGACCGAGCCGTACGTTTACGGTCAGATGATCGGCGGTAAGGACGCAGGCGCTGATATCGGCAAGCAGGGCGACAACTTCGGTCAGGGCAAGAACAGCTGGCTGACAGGTACAGCGGCATGGAACATGGTCGCTATCTCCCAGTACATTCTGGGTATCGCAGCAGACTTCGACGGTCTGAAGATCGACCCGTCCATTCCTCATGAGTGGGACGGCATGAAGGCTACACGTCAGTTCCGCGGCGCTACATACGACATCACCGTTAAGAACCCGAACCACGTTTGCAAGGGCGTTAAGAGCATGACTGTTGACGGTAAGGCTGTTGACGGCAATGTTATCCCTGTAATGGACGGCGGAAAGCACACCGTTGAGGTCGTTCTCGGCTGATGACCTGATGACCCTAAAATAAATACAAGAGCGCCGGGGCTTATGCTCCGGCGCTTTATTTAAAATGGAGGTGCGGAATGTTCAGAGGAACGATACTGCTTATAGACCGGTTTTCCAGCATGAACACGCTGATAAACAGCTACTTGTCTGCTTCGGGCTTCGTGGTGGAGTGCATGCGCTCCGTTGACGAGCTTCGAGCAGTCAGGCTGAACACGATACATCTTGCGCTGCTTGATATCGACACCGCCGGCGGAAGGCTCAAGGAAATCCTCGAGCAGATGAAATCAGCGGGAGTTCCCGTTATAGTGCTGACCTCCGAGAGCGACCACGCCGGGAGGCTCTCCGCGCTGGAGCTGGGCGCGGCGGACGTTATGAGCCGCCCGCTGGACATCGCGGAGCTTGTCGCAAGAATACGAGCGGCGCAGGCGCGCACGCAGGTGTCGATCACCGGCTTCGACCGCCCGCCGGTGAGCTTCGGAGGGCTTACCGTGGATATCTCGAAATACCGCGCCGAGATTGATGGCGAGCCGCTGAACATCTCCCCGAAGGAGACCGCCCTGCTGTACCTGCTGATAAGCAGTCCGGATACGGTTTTCAGCCGCGAGGAGCTTTCGCGCCAGCTCAGGAGCTCCGGGCATGCCTCGGAGCGCACGGTCAATGTGTTCATAAGCCGCCTGAAAAAAGCGATAGGCCGTTACAGCGCGAATATAGTGTCGGTTCGCGGCGTCGGGTACAAATTCGACGGAAGTGTTGAATAAAAAAATGGGGGCTGTCCGAAAACAGCCCCATTTTTGTATTTGTTTATTCCTCGCTGGTGTTGAACTGGCTCTGGTGCTTGGTGAAGAAATCCACCCTGGGCTCCAGGAACTTCAGCTTGTGATCCTTTCCACCAGTGAAATCGGAAATGGTGTCGAAGATCTTGTCCCAGCTCCAGAAGCTCTTGTCGAGCTGGAGGTACTCGAGTATCATCTCGGTTCCCTGCGGAGCCATCGGGTGCAGCAGAACAGCAGCTGTACGTATCATGTGGAACACCTGAATGAGCGCGTGGCGTCTTGCCTCGTTGTCGTCCGCCTTGTCGGCGTCGCCGAGGTTCTTTGCCATGTACTTGCTTGCCTTTCTGATGTAGCTGTCAAGTACGTAGGTCGCCTGGTGGAACTCAAAGCGGTACATGAAGCGCTCGTAATCCAGGATCGCCTTCTTCGCGTCGGCGAGCACCTGCTCGTCTACCTCGCCCACCGGCATTACTCCGTCAAAGTACTTCTGAACGGAATAGATGCAGGTGCGGATAATGCGGTTGAATACGTTGGAGAGCAGGAAGCCGTCCTTTACTACGGGATCCGGATCTTCCGGCTTTGCGTTGGGATTGTAGGGCTTCGGCATGAAGCTTACGCTGCGCTGACCCAGACCTAAGCCGAGGAAGTGCATGCGGAGCTGCTCGGGAGTGTAGAAGTCCAGAAGATCAGCCGCCATCGGGGGCTTTATCGCGCCGGAGCTGGAAGCCTTCTTGTCTAGGAACAGAATGTGGTTGTTCGCACACAGTATCGGGAGCTGCATTTCTCCTTCGGGCGGGTCGATGGTGTTTTCGCCTTCCTTGAGACCCATGAACATCGCCATTTCAGCCACGCCGTAGAAGTAGATGTTGTCGGCGCCGATGAACTGATATACGTTAGCGTCCTTGCTGCACCAGAAATCCTTCCACTCGTCGGGATTCCTGCCCTGCTGCTCAAGCGCCGCCTGCGTGAAGGAGATAGGCGCCCAGAGGGACTCCGGCCATACCCAGATGGTCAGCGGATCCTCGCCCTCGAGAACCGGAGCGGGAACGCCCCACTCGATATTGCCTGTAAGTCTGAACGGAACCAGGGTTTTACCTGTACGGTAGCGTATTCCGTTCGCGGAGAGTATCTCGGTAGCCTTGTTCATCTCGTCGAGTTCCTTGAACTTGATGGTGAAGCTGGGCTTTTTCTTTTCCTCTATGAACTCGTGCTCCGGGAGCTGATCCTTGACTGCGTTGTAGCTGTCCAGAAGCTCGTTCTTAATGTGCACAACTGGGTCAGCGAGGAACTCCGAAATAGTGCTGGAAACGAGCTGGCGCACGTTCTTCTGCTTGGAGATCTTCGCAACGTATTCCTTGAGCAGCTTGTTGTACGCCGGAAGGTCGAAGTACCAGTTCTCGACGTCCTTCATTATGGGCGTGTCGCCGGTGAGGGTGCTCTTGGGGTTGATGAGGTTTTCCGGCATGTACTGATGACCGAGGTCGCACTCGTCGGCGTATGCCTTTTCGCTCTGGCAGCCGTCTACCGGGCACTTTCCTATTACCTGTCTGCCGTTGAGGAAGCAGCCCGCCTTCTCATCGTAGAACTGCTTTGTGCTGATACGGTGCAGATGTCCGTTTTTATATAACGTGCGGATAAACCAGTCGGATACCTTGTTGTGTATTTCGGCTGTTCTTCCAAGTCCGGAAGCGCCGAATATATTCAGGCTTATCATGTAGTCGTCGAGGGTCTTTTTCTGAGCCTTGTGGTTTTCCTCAACAAAGTCGTGGATAGTTCCCTTGAAGCCCTGCTCGGCAACCAGCTTGCGGTAGCTCTCCGCGATAGGGGAGCCGTAGCAGTCCGTGCCGGATACGAAAATTACATTCTCGTCGCCCAGCCTGTCGCGCAGGAATCTTGCGTATACGTCGGCAAATACGAACACGCCGCCGATGTGTCCGAAGTGCAGCTTCTTATTTCCGTAGGGCATTCCTCCGGTGATTATAGCGCGCTTAGGGAACTCCGGGCGGGGTGCCTCGTGCTTTACGAATTCCTTTTTCTCTTCGCTCATTGTGTCAGTTTCCTTTCTTGTGAAGGTTATCCGTTTCCTTTCCATAGGTCGCCCTCTAAACCTTGTGTGAGCGTAGGCGTGCGCTTCGCTTATCACATCGGTTTTCAGGGGTTTTCCGTATTTTATCCGGATTTATTTATAATCTATATGATACCACATAATTGCAAAAAAATCAAGAGCGGCGCAATAAAAATGCGTTTTGCCTATTGACAAAACTGTTATTGCATGATATAATAACTGTACCAACACAGATAATACAGTTAATACAGAGCAGTACACGCCGAAAGGAGGAGTGAAAATGCTCAACATAAGGCTGGAGGGAAAGCTGCCTATCTACGAGCAGCTATATAATGGTATATCCCGGCTGATTGCCTCCGGGGAGCTGGAGCCGGACGAGCGGCTTCCGGCGGTGCGGGAGGTCGCGAAGCAGTTCGGGATAAACCCGAATACGGTTCAGAAATCGTACTCGCAGCTTGAACAGGCGGGACTGATATACTCCATACCAGCAAAGGGAAGCTATGTTTCGGGCGGCGGGGACGCAGCCGAGGCCGTCAGAAAAGAAGCCGTGCGGAAGGCAGGGCGTGAGCTTCGCAGCGCTTATGAAGCAGGGGTCAGCCTTGCGGAGATAGAATCCCTGGCACGGCAGATATGGTCAGGAGAGGCTGGAGAAACCGGGGAAACTGGTGAAAGGACGGGTGGTAATCAATGATCGAGATAAAGAATGCGGTAATGCGTTTCGATGACAAAAACGCGCTTGACGGCGTGTCCCTCACTATTCCGGAGGGCTGCGCATACGGTCTGCTGGGTTCTAACGGCGCCGGAAAATCAACGCTGCTGCGGGCGCTTTCCGGAATCTACAGGCTCAGCGGCGGGGAGCTTTCCATCGACGGCGAGCCGGTGTACGACAACGCGAAGATGAAGGAGCGCGTATTCTTCATCAACGATGAAACGGTGCAGTTCAACAGCATGACCCTTACCGAAATGAAGCAGTACTACAAGAGCTTTTACGGCACATTTTCCGAGGAGCTCTGGCAGAAGCTCTACAGCGCGCTGAATCTTCCGCTGAAAAAGCGGCTGAACACCTTCTCAAAGGGTATGAAGCGGCAGGCGGCGGTGATTTGCGGGATCGCGTGCAGAACTCCGTATCTGTTCCTTGACGAGGCTTTCGACGGGCTTGACCCCACGATGCGCATAATCGTCAAGCAAATGCTCATCGACGCTATGGTAGATTCCAAACTGACTGTAATTTTCAGTTCCCACAATCTCGGGGAGATAGACGAATTCTGCGACCGCGTGGGACTCCTCCACGCCGGAAAGGTAGTGTTCGACCGCGAACTTGACAGCGTGAAGGGAAGCGTGTTCAAGATCCAGACGTCGTTCCCGGAGCCGGTCACAAAGGAACAGCTTTCCGCCGACGGCGTGGATATCCTCCATGTCGAGGAAAACGGCAGCGTAATGCACATCATCGCCCGGGGCGACCGCGAAAAGGTACGTGCGGCGGTGGAGAAGCACTCCCCGAAGCTGTACGACGAAGTTCCGCTTTCGCTGGAGGAGATATTTGTTTACGAAATGGAGGTGCTCGGCTATGACAGCTCAAAACTCGTCAAATAAGAGCGTTTTCTATAAATTCCTGCCGTATTATTTGAACAAGGTCAGGTATCTCAGGCCGCAGCTCATTATGAGCATTATTTTCAGCGTGCTGAGTTATCCGGCGCTTATGCTCATCATCAATATTTTATGCCCGGTGGAGCGTGAGGTACTTGAACTTAACCAGTATATCGGCGACCCGACTCCGGAGCAGTACGAAATGTATATGGCGCTCCTGGATAAGAGGAGCCTGCTGTATTCACTGCTGATCGCTGAGATAATAATCGGGGTCCTCAGCCTTGTGGGGCTGTTCATTTTCACGTTCGTGACTACTCTGCGCAGCTTCCGATACCTTCACAACAAGTCGGTGGTGGATATGGATATGTCCCTGCCGATAAACCACAACACGAGGTTCTTCGGCGACCTCGCGGCGGTGTTCACGGTGAACATTCTGCCGCACCTCATTGCGATACTTCTGGGGCAGATACTTTTGCAGTTTGCCGACCTGTCGGCGTTCGACACACAGGGCGAGACCCAGGCGATAATTGATGCTATAATGGGTCCGATGGCGTTCACGGGACTTTTCATGTGCATTATGGAAGTCGCGCTGACTCTGCTGATGATATCCTTCTGCGGAAGGCTCGCGGAGGCGTGCATTTATCCGATACTCATGAATTTTGCTATCCCGGTCATTCATTCCATGAGTGTAAACCTTGTCGAGAGCGGAGTTTACGGCTCTGTGCTGTATCCCTCCTCGTTCACTGCCGTTATGGGCTCGGCGTATCCGATAACCGCTTCCTCGCCGCTTGGCATGCTTATAATGACGCTTTATTCCATGATTTCCACTAACTGCAACGGAAGCGTCAGCGACTGTGCGCCTATATTCCGTCCGGAGTACGGGATACCCGCCCTGCTGGTGACGCTCGCATGCTTCGCCGGGGCGTACTTCCTGATAAAATACCGCCGTGCTGAGCGCGTTGGAATGCCCTACGTCTACAAGGGAATGGGGCTTGTTATCCCGGGTATCGTCGTTTTCGCCATAACCGTTCCGGTATCCTATTTCATTGCTGTCAACCTGCGCGGTCAGGGGGATACGATGGATTTTTACAACTTCACGCAGAACAATGTTCCGGGTGCGGTCATCGGCACGATAATCAGCACATTTATTCTGTATATCATTATGGAGCTTATCAGCGGGCGGAATTTCCGGAAGTTCGGCATTTCCGTGGCAAAATGGGCGGGAACTCTCGCGGCGTGCGCGCTGATATGCCTCGGGCTGAATATGTCGAACGGATTCGGCACGGCGTATTACGTGCCCGACCCGGCTAGGGTCGCTTCTGCCGGCGTTGCCTATAATAACACAAATGTTCCGGCCGGCGATTACCGTATGAGCGAGCTAAAGAAGTACAATTTCCAGATTTCTGCGATAAGCGGCGAAGATGATATGCTCCAGCTTATAAGCGAGCTTCACGCGGAGGTTCCCAAGAACAACGGCGACTGGGTGGATAACGGCTACATCGTCGAGTTCGGCTATGTTATGAAGGACGGCACCCAGCTTGAGCGGCGCTACTCCATCAGCGAGGAGCTTTTCGAGGAATTCCGCCGGAAGATGGTAACGCCGGAGGGTTGGTATGCTAACTGCTTCGCCCTGGACGAGAAAAAGCTGCTTGCCGATGGCTGGGATATCAACAATCTTTGGTTGAATAACACTGTTAATAAGGGCAGCCGCCAGCTCCTTGAGGCGATGAAGGAGGATTTCCAGAAGATCGACCCTGAATTCATCGAGAGCGAGCCGAGCTGGAAATATGTCGACATCTACTACGATTTCGTAAAGGGTCAAAAGCAGCAGTCGCGCGGCTCCTCTATGAGGGTCTACGACTGGATGGAGAACACCATCGCTTACCTTGAAAGCCTTGATATATATGTCGGCACTCAGTTCACGGGAGAGGGCTACTACACCGCGTTTATCCTCAAAAACCTGAATAATTACACCGACTGCGAGCTGTTCGGCCAGTCCGAGGGGTATTCCTACAATGAAATGTGCAGCATTATGGGGCGCGAGCATTACAGCGAGGACCCCGAGGATTATGAGCTTGATTTCAGCTACGGCAGGACGACCGCGTCAGATCCGGAGCTGAACAGGCTGATGAAGGTCTGCGGAACTGCTGATTATTACTATTACAGTTCCGATGAGGACATCTATACTATCCTGCTGTTCAAGGCGTACGACCTCAACGATTACGCAGTGAATTACCGTAATGCGGATCCTATCCATCTTGTTGTTCCCGAGGAATACAACGACCAGGCGGAAGAGCTTATGCAGAGCTGTCTGGTGCAGGAATATGATGATTCTGTTTCGGACGCGGATCATGCTTCGACGCGCGTTATTGCCTGATAACCATTCTTCCCCCAATATAAACATACCCCGGTTTCGCCATGAATCCGGGGTATTGTTCTGTAAAGAGGAAGCTGATGGTAACAAATTTGTGTAGAAAATGTAACGTTTGTTTTGTAACCTATGCACAAAAAATGACCAAAAAATGACAAAATAAACAGAAAGTAATCATTTTTAGTCGACTAAGTTAAACGATTAGTACCCCGATTCTACATTGCGTAAAAAAATATCATGAAAAAATTGTTGCAATATATTGTGAAATGGTGTATAATTATAATACGAATAGCTATAGGGTATGGTATGCCATTTTGTGGAATTTACCCGTGACAGAGAGGAAAATATATGGCACTTTTCGATACAAATGCATTCAGGATCTCTGAGCAGGGGCTGTCCGTCCTCTGGCAGAAGCAGCAGATAATCGCAGAAAACATTGCCAACGCGGATACGCCGGACTACAACTGCAAATACCTTGATTTTGCAGGAATTTTCAGGGACAAGCTCCGCAGCAACGGCACCGTCGATACCGAGATAGACCTCGTTCAGCGGCTGTTCATCGACCGCGTGACCGATGACCAGGCGGACGGCAACAACGTTGACAACGACGTACAGCAGGGCGAGCTTGCAAAGGCTCAGATACAGTACGACGCGATAATGAACTCGATGAACGGCAATTTCGCCAGAGTCAGATCCGCTATGACTACGAAGTAACAGGGGGTACATATGGCATTCTTAAGTTCGCTCAATATCCCGCTTTCCGGCATGACTGCCGAGCGGTTCAGGCTTGATATCATCGCTCAGAACATCGCGAACGCCGATAACGTGGCTTCCACTCCCGAGGAGGCTTACAAGCGCCAGATGGTGGTTTTCGGCGAGGACAAGACCTTCAAGAAGCTGCTGTTCGCTAAGCTGAACTCAGGTGAGATCGCGTCCTACAATTACGTGAAGTACCGCGGCGTTGAGGCTAAGGCAGTCGTTGACGACCCCACCCCGGCAGAGCCGGTCTACGACCCCACCCACCCGCTCGCAGACGAGCGCGGCTACATCTACGAATCCAACGTTGACGTGGCTACCGAGCAGCTCGACGCGACGGAAGCGGAGAACATGTATTCCGCGAATATGGCGGTGTTCGAAGTGGTGAAGTCCATGGCTTCGAAGGCGCTGACCCTCGGCAAGGGCTGATTGAAAGGACGATTTAAATGGTTGACTTTACGACAATGAACGCGCTCACCCGCATGAAGCCGATGGAGGCCATGACCCCCATGGGCGAGGATCCCAAGAAAAAGACCTATTCGGTGGACGCCAACGAGGCTTCCTTCCTCGATATATTCAAGGGAATGGTTGATAATGTAGTCGAGACCAACGAACAGGTTGACCGCGACGCGATTGACCTCATGCTCGGCAATATCGACGATCTGGCGCAGGTGCAGTCGAACATCACCAAGGCGGGCATTGCAGTAGACCTGCTCGTTACAGTGAAGAACGAGGCGCTCAGCGCTTACAATACGATCATCAACATGCAGGTTTGATGACCTCAAAGCTGCCGCGCGGCAGCATAAAACTTCGGAGGACGTTCTTATAAATGAATGAAAAGCTGAAAACTGTTGTAACGACAGTTAAAACGAAATGGACGGACGCTTCAAAAATGGCGAAGATCCTGATAATCTCCATTCCGGTGGTCGTTATTGCAATAATCATTGTGCTTTGCGTTATGCTCAATTCCAATAAGAGTACGGCGGTGCTGTTTTCCGGGCTTTCTACTTCGGAATCCGGCGAGATAGCTTCCGCAATCCAGGAGCTGGGCGTTACTGACGTCACGGTGAACACCAACGGTGATATCATCGTGCCGGCGGAAAAGGCTGACTCGCTCAGAATGCAGATGTGGGCGCAGGGCTACCCCAAGACCACGATCAACTACGATATCTGGAACAACGGCGTTGACCTGTGGAGCACCGACACAGACAAGCGCGAGGTAAAGCGCCAGCAGCTCGAAGCACGGCTGGGCGCAACCATCGCTTCGATGGACAAGATACAGTCCGCGACCGCTAACATCACCCTGCCGGAGGTGTCCAACTACGCGCTTTCCGACAACAAGGGCGAGAGCCAGTGCGCGGTATTCATTCAGCTCAAGGCGGACGCTGAGCCGCTTACCAACGAAGAGGTACGCGCGATATACCGCGGCGTTACCACCAGCGTTGAGGGGCTTACCAAAGAGAACGTCTCCATCATGGACAGCAAGCTCAACTCCTACGAGTGGGTAGATCCGGAGCTTGACCAGCCCGAAGAGGACGAGAACACCGATAAGTCCGGCGTTGACATCGCAAGGAAGCGCCTTGAGTTCGAGCAGGAGTTCGTGCAGGTGCTCAAGGACGGCCTCGGCGATATGTTCACCAAGATGTACGGCGAGGACGGATTCGCGTTCAACGTTTCTGCAAGGCTGAACTACGATTCCAGGAACACTGAGTCCACTCAGTATACCCCGGCAGAGGGAACCGACCACGGCGTAAAGGATCACGAGGACAAGGTAGCGTGGGGCGGCGCCCTCGATGAGGACGGCGGTATCGTCGGAGTAACACCGAACGCAGACCTTTCTCCGGATTATCCTACATACACCGGTCTTGAGGACGGTCAGAACTATTATTATAATAAGGAAGAAATACAGTACAGCGTTTCCAATGTCAAGGAGACCGTAACTAAGGACGGTTACTCCATCGACTCCCTGAGCGTTGGACTGGTCGTAAATCAGACCAACATGACCCAGGGCGAGCGCGACGCATTACAGGCGATAGTCGCTAACGCGGCGGGTACTACGGTCGATCTTGTTTCCGTTTATAACATTCCGTTCGCACTCAGCGCTACAAACAACGGCGGCGCAAACGGAGACGGAAACCTCCAGATCATCACTCCGCCTGTGGATACGTTCCGCAATACGCTCCTTTACGTTGTAGTCGGCCTTGGCATCGTGCTGATACTGCTTCTGGTGATGACGCTTATGATGAGCCATTCGAGAAAGAAGAAGATCAGACGCCGCCAGGAGGCTGCGTTTGCAGCAGCCGCACAGGCAGGTCAGACTCAGACTGCCGCCGGCGCGACCGCGCAGGAGCAGGAGTCTCCCGAGGAAGTGGACTTCAACATCGCGAGCCTTACAGAAGAGGCTGCGAAGGAGTCCCGCGAGACTATACTCAAGCGCGAGATAAGCGACTTCTCCAAGACGAACCCGGAGATCGTCGCACAGATCATCAAGAACATGATGAAGGCAGAATAAGCCTCACCAAGGGGGGACAGATATGGCAGAAGCTAAGAATGCAGAAGAACTCACCGCCAACCAGAAGATCGCTCTGGTTCTCGCGGCAATGGGCGCGGATAATGCGTCCGCAATATACAAGCACCTGTCTGACGATGAGATCGAGGCGCTTTCCACCGAGGTCGCAAAGCTGGAATATCAGCCTATCGACGTGGTCGAGGGCGTTCTCAATGAGTTCTACGAGCTTTGCCTGACTCAGAAGGTAGTTACCGAGGGCGGCGTTGACTACGCCCGTGAGATACTTGAGAAAGCTTTCGGCTCAGAGGCAGCTAACAACCTGCTTCAGAGGATAACAAAGCAGCTCAAGACCAAATCCTTCGACTTCGTGAGAAAGGCCGACTATAAGAACCTGCTCGCGATAGTTCAGAACGAGCACCCGCAGACAATCGCGCTCATACTTTCATATGCAAGAATAGATCAGGCGGCGGCTATCCTTGCGGAGCTTCCCAAGGAGAAGCGCGTCGAGGTAGTCGAGAGAATAGCGCGAATGGACAGAGCTTCTCCTGACGTCATCAAGGCGCTTGAAGCTACGCTGGAGAAGAAGTTCGCAAACCTTGTCAACACCGACAGCATGGAGGTCGGCGGTATCTCTTATGTTGCGGAGGTCATGAACAACGTAGACCGTGCGACCGAAAAGTACATATTCGACGAGCTGTCCGCAAGAGATCAGAAACTCGCGGATCAGATCAAGCAGAAGATGTTCGTATTCGAGGATATCGTCAACCTGGATTCCATGGCTATCCAGGAGTTCACAAAGCAGGTCGACCCGAAGGATCTTGCTATCGCTATCAAGGGTTCCACCCAGGAAGTTGCGGAGTGCATTTTCTCCAACATTTCCACCCGTGCAAGAGAGAGCCTTCAGGCAGATATCGAGTACCTGCACAACGTGCGTATGCGTGACGTTGAGGCTGCACAGCAGAACATCGTTGCGACTATCCGCCGCCTCGAGCAGGAACAGATCATCACCATCTCCCACGGCGGAGGCGGAGACGAGGTCATTGCGTAATGCGGCGTGACCCTTGGTTCAGAGTATTTCAGCGTAACGGAGGGATATTGTGTCAGTTTTAAAGAGGAACTCCGTTTATTTCGGCGGCGGCGTCGATATTTCGAACACCATCGACCTGAAAAGGTTCCAGCCCGCTCCGGAGCCGGCACAGCCCGCAAAGCAGGAGCCTCAGCCGGAGGAACCGAAAAAGCCCGACCCCGAGCAGGAACTGCTCGAGGCAAAGCGCAGGCTGGACGATAAGCTCCAGCAGGTGGCATTCCGGGAGAAACAGCTCGAACAGCAGAAGAAGGAGCTCGAGGAGCTCAAGGAGCGCTGCGTTCAGCAGGGCAAGGATATAATCCTTGAAGCGAAGAACCGCGCGGAGTCGATAATCCGAACCGCGAACGACAATGCTTCACAGATAGTCTCCGACGCCGAGGCGAACCGCGACAGCGTGTACATCAAGGCAAAGGCGGAGGGCTTCGAACAGGGTACCCGCGACGGCAGAGAAGCATGTCTCGCCGCCGGAAGGGATATCCTCGATGAGGCAAAATCCTATGCCGAAAGGATAAACTCCGAGAAGGAGCAGCTCTTCGCGGGCTACGAAAAAGAGATATACGACACCGTAATGCAGATAGCGAAGAAAGTCACGCTGGACAGCATTACTTCAAAGGACAGCGCGGCAGTCAAGCGCCTTATAAAGAAGGCGGCGAAGGAATTCCGCAACTGCGAGCGCATCAAGATAACCCTTAACGACAACGGCGCAAACGAGGAACTGACAGGCGACTACGAGTACCTGAAGGAGCTTTGCGGAGGCATTCCGAACGTTGAGGTGGAACTTCTGCCGGAGGCCGACCCGGGAACGGTGATAGTCGATAACGGTAGCGAGATAGTGGACGCGGGAATAATGACGCAGCTCCGCATGATTCAGGAGCTTGGCGATGGAAAGTTCCGCGAGCCTAAACCCACAAGGAAAAAGAAGAAACCCGCCCCGGAGCCTGCCGAAGAAGCAGACGACGAGGAATGACCCGACAGCGGAGGAAGTCATGGCACTTGAATTCGGAGCATTTCGCGATGAAATAACTAAATATGACACCTTCCGCTATATGGGCAAGATAGAGAAGATAGTCGGAATGACCATCGAGGCAAGCGGCCCCGCCTGCAATATCGGCGATGTATGCCGCATTTACTCGAAGGACATGACGAGCTTCATACGCGCGGAGGTCGTGGGGTTCAACAAGAGCAACATTCTGCTCATGCCCTACACCGAGATCGAGGGTATCGGACCGGGAAGCATCGTCGATTCCACCGGGGACAAGCTCACCGTTAAGGCGGGGCCGGGTCTCATCGGGCGGATAGTCGATGCGGCGGGTATGCCGCTTGACGGCGGCGCCGACCCAGGGTGTACCGATTCTATTTCGATAACCGGCGCTCCGTCAAACCCGTTCGACAGACCTCCGATAAAGTCGCAGATAGAGCTTGGCGTCAAGGCTATAGACGGTCTGCTGACCATGGGCAAGGGCCAGAGAATGGGTATATTCGCAGGCTCAGGCGTTGGTAAGTCCACGCTGATGGGCATGATCGCCCGGAAGGTCAAGGCGGATATCAACGTTATTGCGCTGGTCGGCGAGCGTGGCCGTGAGGTACGCGAGTTCATCGAGCGCGACCTCGGTCCGGAGGGCATGGCGCGCTCCGTGCTGGTGGTGGCTACGTCGGATCAGCCCGCCATGATGAGAAGCAAGTGCCCGCTGACCGCTACGGCTATCGCAGAGTACTTCATGAAACAGGGCAAGGACGTCCTGCTGATGATGGACAGCCTCACGCGTTACGCGATGGCGCTGCGCGAGGTCGGACTTTCCACCGGCGAACCGCCGATAGCAAGAGGTTACACGCCGTCCATCTACAGCAGCATGCCGAAGCTGCTCGAGCGCGCCGGGAACTTCCCGGAAGGCTCGATAACCGGCATCTACACCGTGCTCGTTGAGGGCGACGACACCAACGAGCCGATAGCAGATACAGTCCGCGGTATCATCGACGGACACATCATTCTTTCGCGTAAGATCGCGGCGCAGAACCACTACCCCGCGATAGACATACTCCCGAGCGTCAGCCGACTGATGTCGGAGATAGACACTCCCGAGCACAAGCAGGCGGCGGGCAAGCTCAGAAACCTGCTGTCGCTGTACAATAACAACGCCGACCTCATTTCGATAGGCGCGTACAAGCACGGAACAAATCCGGCGCTGGACGAGGCTATCCGGAAGATCGACAAAATAAACGAGTTCCTCATGCAGCGGGTGGAGGAATCCTACACGCTGGAGGAAACAGTGCAGCTCCTGATAGCTGCCGTTGGCGATGAACAATAAGAGGTGACAGGCTTTGAAGAAATTTCAGTTCACTCTGCAAAAGCTGATGGACTTCCGTCAGCAGGAGCTTGACCGACAGAAGAACACGCTGAGCGCGCTCCAGGCCGATCTACAGAGGATCTACGCAGAGAAGGAACAGCTCATAAAGCAGGTGGAGGAGTTCAGCGTTGAGCTTGAGACCATCTGCCGACAGGGAGCGCAGGCTTTTGAGATCTCCGTGCGCAAGCGCTACATCGTAACTCTCCAGCAGGAGATACACGCGAAGGACGCCAGCGCCGCCCGCAAGCAGGAGGAGATCAACAAGCAGCTCGGAGTCGTGGTCGAGGCAACGAAGGACGTCCGCACGCTGGAAAAGCTCGAGGAAAAGCAGCTTGAGGACTACAAGGCGGCGGCAAACAAGGAAAACGAGCAGTTCATTGAGGAGTTCGTTTCCGGACAGTCGATACGCGCGGCTCAGACCCAGAGCGTCTAACAAGTTTGCATATCCGGGCGGAAGCCCTGATATAGATACATTATTAAAAGGAGGTGAGTAAATGGCAGTAGCATTCAGCACAGGCGGTTCCGGGTATACCCGCAGCGACTTCATGATATCCGACGCGGCTATTCCGGCAAGGGTAGAGGAAGCGGCAAAGGCAGACCAGAAGGAACAGTTCTCCAAGGTGCTGAGCGGTATCGGAAGTTCCAGGAACGCTTCGAACGCTTCGAATACATCGGGCGCAGGCAGTACGAGCAATGCGGCCAGCGGCTCTGACGCAGCTTCCGGGAAGATGGCGCAGAACAACGCGGTATCTGAGGCGGAAACTCCTGCAAGGTATGAGAAGTTCGAAATGCTTCGCAGCGAGCTGACGAAGTCTGACGGAAGTCTTGACCTTCGCAAGGTCGTTGCGGCGATTGCGGACGGAAAGCTCACTTTTGCGGATATTCCGCAGGAGTACATAACCAAGGCATTGCTGGCGGAGCTTATCAACACTGTTGAGAATGTGGACAATACCAAGTCCGACAAGGACGACGACTCTGAGCAGAACAATGACCCGGCAGTACAGCAGGTCATGACCGAGCTTACGGCAATGATGAATCAGACGGCGCTGCCCGATGATATCAGCGACCTCAGCGATGAGATCTCCGCGCTGACGATCAAGATAACCGGAGCCGATGAGGTTCAGGCAGAGCAGCCGGCAGTTCAGCAGAACGTTCAGGAGCAGGCGGTTCAGACCGTGCAGACTCAGGCGGCGGAGCAGACC
Organism: uncultured Clostridia bacterium; assembly: GCA_945923775.1. Classification (GTDB taxonomy): domain Bacteria; phylum Bacillota; class Clostridia; order Oscillospirales; family Ruminococcaceae; genus CAG-115. The sequence continues at coordinate 29,468 of CAMELR010000009.1, forward strand.
CAGGCTACAGGCGAAGCTGTGGAGTTCACAGTCAAGCCCGAAACAGAGCAGAAGCCCCAGGCAGAAGCAAAGCCCGTTCAGGAAGTCCAGCCCGAAGCAAAGCAGGCGGCAGTTACCGCGGCGGCAGTCCAGACACCTGAAAACGCCGGTGCACAGAGCGAGGCTCAGGCGGACGCAGGTCAGTCAGATCAGCAGGACGGCGCGGCTCAGCTTCAGAAAGCTAAGGCGGGTCAGACCGAGCAGGCACCGCAGGAGGACGTTAAGTTCCGCAGCGATGTCCGCAGCGTTGAGGTCAGAACGGCTGAGAAGCCGCAGGAAGCTCCGCAGCAGGAGCAGACACAGGTCTTTGCAGACCACACGGCACAGCGCAGCAGGGTAGTTTTCAAGTCAGACGAGCTTGAGGCGATAAAGTCCGGCGGTGAAAAGACCGACGACGCGGCTCAGGTACAGCCCCAGGGTATCCCCGCTGAAAGTCCCGTGGTATTCACACGGCAGGACGGCGCGGAGATCACGGTAAAACCTTCCGAGGTCGCACAGCAGGTGTCCGGGAAGATCACAGAGCACGCGGCAGACCTTAAAGAGGGCGATGTTGAGTACAGCATAACGCTCGACCCTGAGGATCTCGGCAGGATCACGGTCAGAATGACCAAAACGGCGGACGGCGCAGTTTCAGTGTCCATCGCAGCGGAGAATTCCAAGACCATGAAGATCATTGAGGACAACTGTTCCGCTATCCAGGACACGCTCAGACAGAACGGCGTTCAGCTCGAGAACTGGCAGACCGTCAGCGAATCCCGTCAGGAGCCGCAGGCTCAGGACTACCAGGGCAGCAGCAAGAACCCCTACCGCGAGAACGAAAATCACCGTCAGGACGACGACCGCGACGGCGAGAGCTTCGCGGAGATAATCGCTTCGATGTAAGCGGGAAAGGAGAGAAAATGGCAGGAACTTCAGGCATTCTTTCATCGTCAGAGCAGATCCAGGCGAATTACGAGAAGTACAAGAGCAAGTTTAAGGACGCCACCGAGAATATGGTGAACTCCGATACCTTCCTCAGTCTGCTGGTTGCCGAAATGACGAACCAGGACCCGATGGAGCCTACCTCCAACACCGAGTTCGTTACACAGATGGCACAGTTCACATCGCTTCAGTATTCCAAGGACGCTGCAACTTATTCCCAGTCGAACTACGCTTCAAGCCTGGTCGGCAAGACTGTTACCGCTTCAAAGATGGACGGCAGCAAGCAGGTCACAAAGACAGGCGTTGTGCAGTCGGTAATGAAGAACGGCGACAGCTACACCATCAAGATAGACGGCGTCAGCTTCGAGCTTTCGAACATCACTTCCATTGCACAGACGGATTCTTCGGGCAGCAATAACCCGGGAACCAACACTTCCCTCGGCGAGCTTATCGCGAAGGCTTCCATGATGATCGGCATGAGCGCGACTGTTAATCCTAGTGTAGAGGGCGGTTCCATGCTCGATTCGGGACTTATAACATCTATCCAGGTCAAGGACGGTCAGGTAAGAGTAATTATCAACGATAAGGGCTATGCTCTTGATGATATCGTTGAGGTCGCTTATCCCACTATAGACGGCGATGATTCCGACAGCACCGGCGGCACAGACAAGACTCCTTCCGCTGATGACGCAGACAAGGCGCCTTCCATAGACGATAAGACGGAAACTCCTTCGGCTGACAGCACTGAGACCCACACGATTTCCGACGAGGAACTCGACAGAATAATCGAGAGCCACCGTCAGGAAAAAGAGGACGAAGTATCCGCTGATGTCGTAAGCGACATGATGGCGGCAGTCGACAGAATGAACGAACAGGCAAGAGAAGATACCGAGCGCCTTTACAGCGAGGATCTGCACGAGGTCACGGGCGAGATAACCCCCGACAGCTATACAGGCGAGGATATCCAGGATCTTGAGGACTTCGTTTGAACCTAAATTGAATAAAGCATGGAGGCTTTAATATGCTGATAAGCGAATACTTAGCGCTTCGCAGTCAGATCAGCGTTACCATGGGTAATACGGTGGTTCAGCCCGCAAACGGCACGGCAAAGGAAGCGGTGCAGGGCGGTTCCTTCGCAGAGGCTTTACAGGAGAAGCTGAACGAAAAACACGGCGTGGAGTTCTCAAAGCATGCGATACAGCGGCTTGAAGAACGCAACATAGACCTTTCCGAAAACGAAACGCTTGAACGCCTTAACAGGGGCGTGGAGCTGGCGGCGGGAAAGGGCAGCATCGAAACGCTTGTACTTGTGGGAAGAAACGCTTTCGTTGTGAGCGTAAAAAACAACAAAGTTATCACCACCCTTTCAGACAATGAACTGCAGGGGAATGTATTCACAAATATTGATTCGACCGTTATAGTATGAACGGACCTGAATGGAATTCATGCTCCGGCTGCGACTGAGACGGGGCGGCGGTCAGATCAATGACAATTTATTCTGGAGGTCAATAAGATGGTTAAATCCCTTTACACCGGCGTATCCGGTATGAAAACCCACCAGCAGAAGATGGACGTAATCGGCAACAACATCGCCAACGTAAACACCACTGGCTACAAGACGAACGTTGTTACCTTTGCCGACGTATATTATCAGACCAAGAAGTCGCCTTCCGGCGCTTCCACCACCCTGGGCGGCGTTAACCCGATTCAGGTAGGCTACGGCGTTAAGATGAACACCACCACGCCGAACATGACGCAGTCCGGATTTACCTTCTCCGACAGCATCTACGATATGGCTATCGACGGCGAGGGCTTCTTCCAGGTAATGGACGGCGCAGGAAATATCCTCTATACAAGAGCGGGTATCTTCAACGTCGATGAGGAAGGCAACCTCGTTAACGCTTCCGGTTACAAGGTACTGGGCGTTTCCGGCGATTTCGACGGTCAGCCCGCAGGAAGCCAGCCTATCAAGATAACTATTCCGGCTACCGACGCGAAGTGCTCCAGCGCTACCAAAACTATCAGCGGCTGCGATGTTACCATCGCCGTTTCCGACCCTTCGGACAACACTGATATGTCCGTTACATTCAACCAGGCGGAGTTCCCGTTTGCTACATACTCCTCCGGCGTGCTGAACCTCTACTTCGATAAGGAGAAGCAGTTCGAGTCCGCGCAGGCTTTCGAGGATGAGATCCAGAGATGCCTTGAGGCAGGCGGTGTTACACTCCCGGACGATGTTTCCATCAAGTTCTCATTTGAGAATCTCCCGGCAAGCACCTCCTCCGTTGTCGCTAAGGCTAACGTTTCTGCAGGCGTGTGGGATAAGGCGCTGGATCAGGCAAGCGCTGACAAGCGTTTTGTTTGCCCCGCCGGCTCCACCACATATGCTAAGATCGGCTTTGCTACCAACGACGCTACCGATACAGAGTACAACAAGGCAAAGATCGTATTTGCTGACGCTGGTACTGCTGGTACTTCCGCTTCCTATACTCCCGCAGCGGACGGCGGCACATGGACTATCAATATCGACGCTTCTACTACCATGGCTGATATCAACCAGGCTATCAAGAAGGCTATCGCAGACGACGCTGCGCTTGCTGCTCCTACATATCCTACCGGTATCAACCTTTCCTGCACATCTTACACTATCCCGTCCGCGGCTACTGTTGCTGATGTTACCGGCGGCGTAGGTGCAGATTTCGCGCTCGTAAGATCCAACGCCAAGGTCGGTGCGGTTTCCGCAACGGCAGGCCAGGCGGGCGAGTTCGCTAACGACTACAAGATCGTTTTCAAGTATGTTTCCAACTATGACGCTCCCAGCGCTCAGTGGGACGACAATACGCTCACCATCTCGGTCACTAACAAGGAGTACACCGACGATGCTGACTTCGTTGCTGATGTCAATGCTGCCATCACAGCGGCTGCTGGCGGCAACTCCAAGAAGCTGTTCACATTCGACGACGGCATCTTTGAGGGTATAAAGGATCTCACCAATGGTCAGAGAAAGCAGCTCTTCGGCGGCAATCCCTCCCTTTCCTTCGGCGGCGGCGAGGACAGCTTCTACACCACAGTAGCTAAGAACCTCTCCACCTTCAACCTTACCGACGGACGCAAGGGCGGCGAGCAGACCTACAAGGATCTCGAGAACGTGACCGTTCAGCAGGACGGCACCATCATCGGCAAGCATGCGGTACATGGTTACCTGAACCTCGGCCGTATCGACATTGCTACATTCGATAACCCGAATGGCCTTTCCGCGATCGGCGGCACTCTGTTCGAGCAGACCGTAGCTTCCGGTGAGCCTAAGGTTGCTATCGCAGGTCAGAACGGCGCAGGCGAGGTCGTATCCGGCGCGCTCGAGATGTCCAACGTTGACCTTGCTCAGGAATTCACCGATATGATCACCACCCAGAGAGGCTATCAGGCGAACTCCAGAGTTATCACAACTTCCGATACAATGCTTGAGGAGCTTCTCTCACTCAAGAGATAACGACTGAACGAGAACAGTTCCCCCGCCTTATCGCGGGGCGGGGGAATATCTGTTTCTGAGGTAATGTATGATTTTTCTTACCAAACTGGACGGTAAGGAGATACTGCTCAATGAGCTGCTTATCGAGACCGTCACAGAAACCCCAGACACGGTAATCACCATGTCGAACGGACACACCTACATCGTGCGTGAGAGCATGAAGGAACTACGAAATAAGATACTTGAATACAACAGGCGGCGCAGACGCTACGGAAGAAAACCCGCGGCAGAAAGCAACGAACCTTTGACATAACGTATAATATACTTGAGCAGGAAGCTCTGACAAATTTTGAAAAGTGAGGGATCATTTTGAATATCACGATTTTAATAGGCTGGGTAATCGCATTCGGACTGGTCGTGTTTGGTATATTTAATGGCGGTCAGCTGGACTGGTTCATTGACCCTGCGTCGCTTGCTATCACGGTCGGCGGTACAATAGGCTGTCTTATAGCTTCCTACCCGCTGAGCTATCTTGCCGGTCTGGGCAAACGTTTCAAGCTGGTGTTCATGCCTAAGAAGTTCAAACCCGAAAAGTACATAGACGATATCGTTGAGTATGCCAAGATCGCCAGAGGCCGTGGTCTGCTGGCTCTTGAGGAGAGCGCGAACCAGTGCACGGATCAGTTTATGAAGTCTGCCCTCATGCTAATCGTTGACGCAAACGACACCGCTAAGGTGCGCGGAATGCTGGACGACGCGATCAACTTCATGTGCGAGCGTCACGATAACGGTCGTGCGTTCTTTGAGAAGGGCGTTGCGGTATTCCCCGCTTTCGGTATGCTGGGTACCGTTGTTGGTCTGGTAAACATGCTGAATACCATGGACTCCAACCCGGAGGGCCTTGCCGGAGGTATGGCGACCGCGCTTATCACTACGTTCTACGGTTCGTTCTTTGCGAACGTATTGTTCAACCCTATGGCGAGCTCGCTTCAGAACGCCCATAACGACGAGCTGCTGTGCATGCAGATCATCGAGGAAGGCGTCCTTGCCATCGCGGACGGCTCAAACCCGCGTTATATTCAGGAAAAACTTGAGTTCATGCTTCCTGCAAGCAAGAAGCGCGCTGACAAGTCCGGCGGTTGATTTTCCGCTTTGTTAGAAAAATTACAATTTTTGCAGAAAAAAAGTCAAAAAGTATTTGCATTTTGAGCGGATTTATGCTACAATAGTATAATGGCAGGGGTGTGATATCCCGCAGTATGCTTTTTTGTGTTTTTATTGCTCATGTGAGCTATATTTGAGTGCGAGGGAGGGACAGCAGTGGCAAAGATCGAGAAAAAGGCAAAGGAAGACCATAGTAACGACTGGCTGTCGACTTATGGCGACATGGTAACGCTGCTGCTGACGTTCTTCGTTCTGCTGTATGCTTCGTCATCACAGGACGAACAGAAGTTCCAGTACATATATCAGGCGTTTACGTCCCACGGCAAATATCTGAACGAGTATGTGGATTCTCCGAATCCCGTTCCCGAAGATGGCGAGGGCACCGTCAGCGAGAAGCCGGACAGCAACGGAGGTCAGGGAAATCTTCCGCAAACGTTCGACCAGCTTTACCAGTACATTTCACAGTATGTTTCTGACAATAATCTCGAGCAGTCCGTTTCAGTTGAGAACGGAGCGGCTCACCTTAATATAAGGTTCGACAACAATGTGTTCTTCGAACCAAACAGCGCGGTGCTGACGCAGGAGGGAAAGGATCTGCTTGACGGAATAAGTCCCGGCATCAAGGCCATGAAGGCCGCGATCAAGACCTGCACCATCAATGGACACACCGCAAAGGCAATATCCGAGGTAAACGACTGGGATCTGTCGGCGGGGCGTGCTGTCAGCGTTGTTAAGTACATGGATTTCCGCAAGGTGCTCGATACGGACCAGTTCCGTGCAAAGGGCAGCGGCTATGCGGAGCCTATTGCCGATAACGATACCGCGGAGGGCATGGCGAAGAACCGACGCGTCGAAATGGTGCTTCTGAAGGCAGATATCGACACAACGGATCCCGAGGTCATCAAGGATATCCTGCTGTACGACTACGGCATCAAGCTCGACGACTTCGACCCGGACGGCGACAACAGCGGCGATACCACCAAGGTGCCGAACGATTACGCTCAGTCGATCATTGATTCCCTCGACCAGAAGTATCCGGATCACGGCAGCACTTCAACAGCGGTAGGACCGGTTATCCCCGGTGACTACGATACGTTCATGATAACCACCGAGGCTGACAGCAATAGCTGATCCAATGGGAAACCAGACGCAGTGGGCGCTGGTATAGTAATGGGGGGATACAGATGGCTGACGTCCTGACGCAGGCGCAGATAGATGAAATGCTTAAAAACGTCGCTGCCGGCGCAGTTCCGGAGGTGACGCAGAAAGAGGAAGAAAAGGTCAAGGAGTACGACTTCCGCGCTCCTAAGAAGTTCACAAAGGAACAGATCAAGGTCCTCGACGGTATATTCGAGAACTACGCGAGACTTCTCTCGTCATACCTCACAGGTCTGCTCAGACTGTACTGCCGCGTTTCGCTGGTGAACATCGAGGAGCAGAGGTACAGCGAGTTCAATAACGCGCTTCCGGATTACGTCCTGATGGGCATGGTGGACATGGGTATCAAGAACGAGGAGGTCAGCGAGACCAACGTTATCATTCAGATATCCAACACTATAACCTTTACGATGATAGACAGACTGCTCGGCGGCAGAGGCGAATACCGCGATGTCAACCGCGATTTCACCGAAATAGAGATCACCATTATGAATGACGTCATGAATTCGATGGCGAATCTCCTCTACGAGCCGTGGGCCAGCCATATCGACCTCGAGCCGAAGCTCATCGGCATTGAAACGAATTCCAGAGTGGTGCAGACCATAGGCCACGAGGATACGGTAATAATCGTAGCCCTCGAGGTCGAGATAAACGGCTCCAAGTCGATAATCTCGGTGTGCATTCCTGCGATAAATCTGGACGAGATAATGAACAAGTTCATTTCCCGCTACAATGTTTCCAGAAGGAAGCTCGACGCCAACCGCGAGGCAGAGCGCCGCGACACTATCATGACCGGTATCAGCGATACCTACCTCAAGATCACCGCAGTTCTCGGCGAGATCAACCTTGACCTATACGAGGTGCTGACGCTTCAGGTGAACGACGTTATCCCGCTTGGAAAGAGCATTACAAGCGATGTTGACGTGAAGGTCGGAAGCAAGCCCTGGTGCACCGGAAAGCTCGGAACCTACAATAACAAAAAGGCAATAATGATAGATAATTTTATAGAGAATTGAGGTAAAATGTCCAATGGCTAATGAAAAGGATGCAAACGTTGAATTCAGCTCATATGAAATAGACGCCGTCGGCGAAATACTCAACATAAGCATGGGGTCCGCTGCGACTGCCGTTTCTGAGCTGCTCAACGCAAAAGTCTGGATCACCACACCGCAGGTGAACGTGGTCAAGGCAGCCGCCCTGAATTACGACCGTCTGGAGCCTGCTATCTGCGTTAAGATCGTCTATGTTTCCGGTATTTCCGGTCAGAACATGATGGTCCTCAAGCAGGACGATGTTCAGCTTATTCTTAATCAGCTCATGGGCAACCCGCTGGTAGTTTCTCCTGATTTTGAGTTCGATGAGATGAACATAAGCGCAGTTTCCGAGGTCATGAACCAGATGATGGGCGCCTCTGCGACAGCGCTTTCCGATTTGCTCGGTATTTCGGTCGACATCTCCACGCCGACCCCGTACCTTATCGAGCAGACCAACTTCTGCCAGCTAGCAGAGCTTGATCCCGATGAGACAATAGTTGCAGTTACGTTCAACCTGTCCGTTGACGGCGTTATGAACAGTGAGTTCATGTCGGTTATGTCCGTTGAGCTTGCTAAGTCGCTGTCCGGCAAGATGATAGAGAAGTTCCACGGCGATGAGACCGAGGCTCAGCCCGCAGCACAGCCTGCTTCTGCTCCTGCTGCCGCAGCAGCTCAGCCGGCTCCTGCAGCTTCGCAGCCTGCTCCCGCTCCGGCACCCCAGTCGGCGGCTCCCGCGCCTCAGCCTGCTCCTGCACAGGGCATGGCTCAGCCGCAGCAGCCCGCTCCCGGTGCTTATCCTTATCCCTCGCAGGGTCAGCCTGCTTACCCCGGATACGGATATCAGAACCAGTACGCGGCTTACGGAGCTTATCCGCCGCCTGTTCCGCCGGTCAATATCCAGAATGCGCAGCTCCACCAGTTTGACGCAATGGATTTCGGCCTGCCTACGGATCAGCAGGACAACCTCAAGCTGCTGATGGGCGTCCCGCTTGAGATCTCTGTTGAGATCGGTACGGCGAAGCGCAAGGTAAAGGATATCCTGGAGTTTACTCAGGGTACTATAATCGAGCTGGAACGCCAGGCAGGCGCGCCGGTCGATGTGGTCGTAAACGGCAACCTGATCGCAAGGGGTGACGTCGTTGTTATCGACGACAACTTCGCAGTGAGAATTACCGAGATCGTCAAGTCCAAGTTCATGGACAGCCTCGGCAAGGAATAAAATACATAATACAACATATATCAAGGAGATTTTTTAGTAATGGACAAGAAGATTTTACTGGTTGACGACGCTGCTTTCATGAGAATGCTGATCAAGGACGCCCTCACTAAGAACGGCTACACCAATATCCTTGAGGCGGCAGACGGTGCTATCGCATGCGATGTTTACGCCGCTGAGAAGCCCGACCTCGTTATCATGGACATCACCATGCCCAACAAGACCGGTATTGAGGCTCTCAAGGACATTAAGGGAATGGATCCGATGGCTAAGGTCGTTATGTGCTCTGCAATGGGTCAGGAAGCTATGGTTGTCGAGGCTATCAAGCTCGGCGCCCTCGACTTCATTGTAAAGCCCTTCAAGCCTGACAGAATACTCCAGACCGTCAAGAAGGTACTCGGCTGATTGCTGCGCGTCTGCCCTGATGGGCGTCCTGCGGAAATGCGGGAAGAAGTGCGGCGCAGCGTAAGTTCCCGGTTTTTCCGGGGACTGTCACGCAACATTTTCTCGCCGCACTGTTCAGACGAACGGGTCTGAATAGTGCGGTTTTTGATTCCGGGAGGTTCGGCAGTGGAATATTTTCAGATGATAATGGCGCTGCTGGGCGTTCTGGCGCTGGTTTTCCTGCTTTTCTGGGCGATGAAGAAGCTCAACAGGCGCGTGACACTGAGCGACAGCAAAAATATGAAGATCCTGGAGCGTATAAACCTGGGGCCTGACAAAATGCTGCTGCTTGTCAGCGTATGCGGGAAATGCATGGTCCTCGGAGTCACCAACGGCAGGGTGGAGAAAGTCCACGAGCTGGAGGAGACCGAGGAGGAACTAATGAAAAAAGACGAAAACGGCGGAAATCCCACCTTTAAGGAGAGCTTCAAGATCGTTTTCAAGGACATGATGAACAAGAAGTGATCGGAGGGACGGCAGGTGTTCAGGCAGCTTGAGCTTACAAAAGAGAATAAGCGGCTTCTGATAAAGTTTGCGGTGTCGCTGCTGGTCACGGTGCTGCTGACTGTCATGCTGTGCACCCTTTCCGCGTTTGCGGAGCAGGGGACGGCTGATTCCGGCGCGGCGCAGGCGGTCTCCACAGCGGAGGCTCAGCAGAGCGCGACCGGGGAGGCTCAGCACAAGCCGGGAGATTATCTCGACACCGACCCGACCTACGTCAAGAACGACGCGGGTTCGTCGGTGATACAGGAACTGATAGGCGTTGACGCTTCCCAGCCGCTGGAGATAATCATTCTGCTGACGCTTATCGCGCTGGCTCCGTCGATGCTGATCATGATGACCTGCTTCACGCGTATCGTCATTGTTCTCGGCTTCCTCAGGACTGCCATGCAGACGCAGAGCACTCCGCCGAATATGGTGATCACCGGAATGGCGCTTTTCCTGACGTTCTTCATAATGGCACCGGTATTCTCGGAGATAAACGAGGTGGCTTATCAGCCCTACGTCAGCGAGGAGCTGACTACGGAGGAAGCCCTGGACGCGGCTTCCGTGCCGCTCAAGAAGTTCATGCTAAAGCAGACTTCCCAGGACGACTTGCAGTTCTTCCTCGACCTCTCGAAAACAGAGGAGCCGGAGGGCGGCTATACTGACGAGTACCTACAGAACGACCTCAGCCTGACGGTCATAGTGCCGTCGTTCATGATAAGCGAGCTTAAGCGCGCATTCCAGATGGGATTTCTGATATTCCTGCCGTTCCTTGTCATCGACCTGGTAGTCGGCAGTACGCTGATGTCCATGGGTATGATGATGCTGCCGCCCGCGATGATATCCATGCCGTTCAAGATACTGGTGTTTGTGTTGGCGGACGGGTGGAATCTGCTGATAGGCTCGGTAGTTGCAAGCTATAATTTGTAGACAGGTCAGGTAGTAAAGGCGGTGAGATAAATGACGCAGGACGAAATGATGGAGATTTTCCAGGCGGCCATAATGCTGGCGTTCAAGCTGGCTGTGCCGATACTCCTCGTTGCCATGATAGTTGGTCTGGTGATCGCGATATTACAGGCGGCGACACAGGTTCACGAGCAGACGCTCTCCTTCGCTCCTAAGGCTGTCGCGGTGGGTCTGGCGCTGTTTATCCTTGCGCCGTGGATGACCTCGGAGTGCATTGACTTTGTCAATTTCATCTTCGAGAAGGTGTCCGCGGTCCCTATAACGTAAGGCGGGGTTATGTCTGAGATCTGGGAAGCTATCCAAACCAACTTCGTCATTATACTGATGGTAACGGCGAGGGTAAGCGGAATATTTACGTTCAACCCGATTTTCTCACGAAACGGCGTTCCGAATATGGTCAAGGCGGGGGCTTCGCTTATGCTGGCTCTGGTCATGGCAGCGGCGGGGGATTTCAGCTACACGATACCGCAGGGCGTGCTTCCGTTTGCGCTGGATATCGGCAAGGAGCTGCTCGTCGGCTTTACGCTGGGGTTCTTCGTGAACCTCATGCTGCAGCTTTTCAGCCTTGCCGGCGAGCTGTCCGACTATCAGATAGGCCTTTCAATGGCGAGGAGCTACGACCCTACGTTCGGTACGACGAGCCTTGTCACGCAGTACTATAGTTGGTGGTTCATGATCTACTTCTTTATGGTGGGAGGGCATCTCTCATACATAAAGCTGTTTTTCATTTCATACGAGAGCATTCCGATGGGATTCAGCAGCTTCAATTTCAATGTTGGACTGCTGATTGTGAAATATTTCGAGACTGTCCTCACGCTGGGTCTCAAGCTGGCTATGCCGGTGATCGCAGCCGGGCTGGTCACGGAGTTCTGTATCGGCGTGCTGATGAAGGCGGTCCCTTCAATACATGTATTCGTGCTCAACGTGCAGATAAAAATGCTGGTGGGATTCGTCGTACTGGCGGGGTGCAGCGGCATGGTGTCTGAATTCATGGAGAAGATAATGGATCTGCTGTTCAGCAACCTGAATACTCTGCTCGGCGAGATGGCGGTCTGACTTTGAAAGGGTGGGAAGATGGCAGGAGAAGAAAAAACCGAAAAAGCCACCCCGAAAAAGCGTAAGGATCAGCGAAAGGAAGGCAACGTCCTCCAGAGCAAGGAGATAGGCATTGCGGCTTCCGTTCTTGGCATATTCGCGGCGATGAGGCTGCTTCTCGGCTTCATTTCCGAAAATATATTTTCCTACACTGGCTCCGTTTTCGAGGAGCTTGGCTCGACCTATGTCACCACTGACAATATAATGACGATATGGGTCGACGTTATAACAGTAGTCGGGATTACCGTCGGGCCTGTCTGCCTGATCGCGATTTTCCTCGGAATTATCCCGACCATCGCGCAGACAAGGGGTCTGTTTACGATGAAGGCGCTCAAGCCGAAGTTTTCCCGGCTGAATCCGCTTTCCGGCATTAAGAAGCTGTTTTCGCTTCAGTCGATAGTCGGTATTTTAAAAGGGCTTATCGAGGTAATTATCATCAGCGTGGTGATTTACAACGAGATACGGGACAGGCTCCCGAAATTCGTCATGCTGATAGATACGGGCGTCGCCGCAGGCGTGACCTACGCGCTGGTGACGATCTTCGACCTTGTAATGCTGATATGCATAATGCTGGTGTTCGTGGCGGCTGCGGATTTCCTCTTCCAGTGGTGGCAGTTTGAGAAAAAGCTCAAGATGTCCAAGCAGGAGGTCAAAGAGGAATTCAAGCAGATGGAAGGCGACCCCCAGATAAAGAGCAAGATCAAGCAGCGCCAGCAGCAGATGGCTACGCAGCGAATGATGCAGGACGTCCCCAAGGCTGATGTCGTTGTCAGAAACCCTACGCACTTTGCTGTTGCGCTGAAATACGACCAGGACAAGAACAACGCGCCGCAGGTTCTCGCAAAGGGCAAGGATCTCATTGCGCTGAGGATAGTCCAGATCGCAGAGGAAAACGACGTCATGACGATAGAAAACCCGCCGCTTGCCAGGTCGCTTTACAGCATGGTCGACGTCGGGCGGGAGATACCCGCGGAGCTTTACAACGCTGTCGCGGAGGTGCTGACAGTCGTTTACCGCGAAAAGCACAAGACGCTTCACGCGTGATTCGCATAATTCGTGAAAATCCGATACAATTCGTAAATTTATATAAAAATTCTACAGAGAGGAGATGGGCGACATAGTACGCAAGCTGCTGAGCAACTCGTTTGTTCTGTTTGTAATATTCATCGTAATTGCGATCATTATTCCGCTGCCTAGCTGGTTGCTGGACTTCATGATACTGCTTAACATCTCCCTGAGCCTTATCATTCTGGTAATGACAATGTTCATCAAGGAGGCGCTGGAGTTCTCCGTATTCCCGACGGTCCTGCTGTTAACGACGGTCCTGCGACTGTCGCTGAACGTTTCTACGACCCGAGGCATTCTTTCCAGCGGCTACGCCGGAGAGGTAATTTCCGCGTTCGGTAACTTCGTTATGGGCGGCGACGCCATCGTCGGCTTCCTGATATTCATAATCATCGTATTAGTCAACTTCATTGTAATCACCAAGGGTTCCGAGCGAGTATCCGAGGTTGCAGCCCGCTTCACGCTGGACGCTATGCCAGGTAAGCAGATGGCGATAGACGCCGACCTCAACGCCGGAATAATCAACGAGGAACAGGCGAAGAAGCGCAGAAGCAATATCCAGCGCGAGGCTGACTTCTACGGCTCTATGGACGGTGCTACGAAGTTCGTAAAGGGCGACGCCATCATGTCCATCGTCACCACCCTCGTTAACCTTATCGGCGGCGTTATCATCGGTATGGTGCGCGGCGGCGGTGACTTCAACACTATCCTCAACACCTATTCGCTGGCTACCGTCGGCGATGGTCTCTGCTCGCAGATACCCGCGCTGCTCATCTCCGTTGCTACTGGTATGATCGTTACCCGCGCGGCAAGCGAGGACAGTCTCATCAACGACCTCAAGAGCCAGTTCACCGCGCAGCCATTCGTTCTGATGATCGCCGGTATCGTCATGGTAGTCATGATGGTGATCCCGGGATTCCCGACGGTGGTCTGCCTGGTTCTCGGCGTTCTGCTGATACTCGCGGCATTCCTGCTCAACCGCAACAAGAAGAAAATGGCGGAGCTGGAGCTTGCACAGCGCAAGAAAGCCGAGGAAAAGGAGATGGAAAAGCTCCCGGCGGACAACGACTACTACCGCGATATCGACAACGTGTTCAAGCTGCTGAACGTCGAGCCTATCGAGATGGAATTCGGCTACAGCCTGCTGCGGCTTGTCGATGAGAAATCCGGCGGCAACTTCATCGAGCGAGTCGTTATCTTCCGAAAACAATTTGCGCTTGATATGGGTATGGTAATCCCGTCCGTTCGTATGACGGATAACCCCGAGATTAACCCGAACATGTACATAATCAAGATAAAGGGCGAGGAGGTAGCCCGCGGCGAGATACTCGTCGACCACTACCTTGCGCTCGACAGCGGCGACGTCACCCAGCAGATAGAGGGTATCGACACGGTGGAGCCTGCGTTCGGGCTTCCGGCAAAGTGGATATCCGAGGACAAGAAGATAATGGCGGACGTTGCAGGCTACACGCTGATAGACCCGGTTTCCGTCATGATAACCCACTGGTCGGAGATAATGAAGCGCTATGCGCATGAGCTGCTCTCACGTCAGGACGTAAGCACCATGCTGGACAACGTTAAAAAGACCAACCCCATCGTGGTGGACGATATTATACCGAAAGTTATATCTGTCGGATATTTGCAGAAAATACTGGCGAATCTGCTCAAGGAAGGTATACCGATACGCGACCTGGAGACTATTCTGGAGACTATCGGCGATCACTCCAACGTGCTGAAGGACACCGACATCATCACGGAGTACGTAAGGCAGTCGCTCAAGCGCACGATAACCCACCGCTTCGCGGAGGCGAACTCGCTGCGCGTGATAACCCTCGATACCCAGATAGAGGATCTTATCGTAAGCTCCGTAAAGAAGTCGGATCAGGGAAGCTACCTCGCTATGCCGCCGGATATGATACAGCGCATAGTCACCGCTTCCAACCGGGAGATAGACAAGATAAAGGACGTTATACCGACGGTCATCGTCCTGACGTCTCCGGTGGTGCGTATTTACTACAAGAAGCTCACCGAGCAGTTCATTCCGAACATCACGGTACTTTCCTACAGCGAGATAGACTCCACCGCCCAGATACAGGCGATAGGAAACATCTCACTGAACATCGCAGCAGCTCCTGCTGTTTAAATCAACAAAAGGAGGGAAAAGCATGGAAGGCAGCGTAACAACGGCTCTTTTAGAGGAATACAGCATGAGCCGCAGCGAAGCAGTCCGCAATGAGATAGTTCTGAAGAATCTCGGGCTGGTGCGTTCCTGTGCGCTTTCCCTGCGGAACACCTACATAAAGTACGGCGAGGTCGACGACGTGGTTAACGAGGGCGTTATCGCACTGATGGACGCAATCGAGACCTACGACCCTTCAAGGGGCGCAAAGTTCGAGACCTACGCTTCGCTGAAGATACGCGGCGCGATTATAGATTACGTCCGGAAACAGGATTGGGTTCCAAGACCTGTAAGAAAATTTGCCCGCGACCTTGACAACGCGAACACAATATTGTATAATCAATATGATAGGGCTCCGACGACCGCCGAGCTTGCAGAGTACCTCCAGATAAGCGAGGAAAAGCTGCTGCGCGGCATGGCGGACGCTTCAAATACCGTTACGCTCTCATTCGAGGAGCTGCTGTACGAGGATAATTTCGATGACGGCAGCGTTACCGCTTCTGAATCCACCGATTCCCGGCTCATGCGCGAGGAACTCCGCGCGGTCATCGCCGGCGCTATCGAGGGCCTCAAGGAGAAGGAGCGGCAGGTCATCACACTGTATTACTACAAGAGCATGAAGTATTCCGATATCGCTAAGGTAATAGGCGTGTCGGAATCCAGAGTGTGCCAGATAAACACTAAGGCTATGCTTTCGCTAAAGGCAGCGCTGGAGCCGTACATAAACGGCGGCGCAGTCCCGGGGAAGCATGGGGCCAGTCAGGAGGTACGTTCTTGAACAGAGGTTTCTACTACGCCTGCAACGGCATGATAATGAACCAGCGCAAGCTGGACTGCATAGGCAACAATCTAACTAATATGTCCACGCCGGGCTACAAGCGCGACACGATAATCACCAACCGCTTCCAGGAGCAGATGATACTCGTGAAGCACCGCGAGGAGCTTTCCGGAACATTCGCGCAGACATATGTCGATACTTCCTACACCGACCTGGGGCAGGGTACTTTCGAGTACACCGGGACTCCGTTCGATGTTGCGATAAACGGCGACGTTTACTTCAACATCGCGGGCTACAACGGCGAGAACATGCTCACCCGCAACGGTCAGTGGGAGCTTGACGCTGAGGGCTATCTGTGCCTTTCCAACTCCGGCAGGATACTCGGCGAGAACGGCGAAATATACCTCGGAAACAAGGATTTCGTCATCGACAACGACGGCGCGATTTATCAGGACGGTCAGCTTGTGGACAGACTGCGGCTCTCATACATCGACCCCGAGGGCAACGTCGACAAGTTCGGCGCGAATATGTTCACTTCCGTGCAGGCCGGGGACGTTCCGGCGGGCACACGCTATGAGATAATCCAGGGCGCTTATGAGCGCTCCAACATAGACGTCAACTACGAAATGACCATGATGATGAACGCCAACCGTATCTACGAGGCTTCCAGCACGCTTGCAAAGCTGTATGACTCGATGAACCAGAAGGCAACGTCACTCTGCAAGATTTAAGGAGTAAGTCATGAATATAGCTTTCCATACCGGAAAAACCGCCATGATCGCTCAGGCGCAGGCTCTGAACGTTTACGGCAACAACATCGCGAACATCAACACCTACGGATACCAGACCGTGCGCCCGTCCTTCGCTGACTGTCTGTACTCCACGCAGCGCGCCACCGAGGCTGACTGGCAGACTGGTCACGGCGCTTATATCCAGCGCACCGGCGTTATGTTCGATGAAAGCTCGTTCTACTACACCGAGAGGCCGCTGGATTTCGCGCTTCCCAACGAGGGATTCTTCGCGGTGGAGGATCGCTACGGCGACATCAACTACACCCGCGACGGCGCATTTGCAATGACCCAGGCGGACACCGGCGAGTGGTATCTCGTTTCCGGCAGCGGCGAGTATGTGCTTGACTACGACAACAACCGGATAGTTGTTCCGTTCAACGAGGACGGCACGGCTCCGGATTACGATACGCTCCGCGATATGGTGGGTGTGTTCAAATTCGACAACGTTTACGGTATCGACGCTGCGGCGGACAACCGCTACGCGGCTACCGAAAGAAGCGGCCCGGCTACGGCTGAGCGTACCTTTGACAAGCTCCAGGGCGCCCTCGTTACTTCCAATGTCAGCCTTGCAGACCAGATGGTGAAGCTCATCGAAACTCAGCGCGCTTATCAGATAAGCTCCCGCGTGGTGACTACCTCGGACGAGTTCACCAGACTTGCTAATAACCTCAGATAATAGCCTGCGGGACACGGCGCGAGCTGTTCCCGCATATTTATTAAAATCAGGAGAAAAAGATGCTAAAAAATTATGACGACCTGTCACCGGTGGCTATCGACTGCCTCCGCGAGATAGGAAATATCGGTTCCGGAAGCGCGGCTTCCTCGCTCTCAGAAATGCTCGGCAAGACCATCGAGATGAAGGTGCCGAATGTCTGCGTGCTTGAATATCAGCAGATAATCGACGCGATGGGAGGTCCCGAGAAGGTCATTACAGGTATCCTTGTGCGCCTTGAGGGCGACATCAAGGGCATGATGATGTTCCTGCTGGAGGACAGCTTCGCTCAGGTGGTGCTTTCCACATTCATGAATGCGGAAAACGTCCAGGTCACAAAGCTCGGCGATATGGAGCTTTCAGTCATCACCGAGATGGGCAATATCATGGCGGGCAGCTACCTCCGCGCGCTCAGCACGCTGACAGGGCTTACCATTGATATGAGCATTCCTTCCATGACCGTGGATATGCTCGGCGCTATAATGAGCGTCCCGATAACCGAATTTGCACAGGTCGGCGATAAGGTGCTGTTCATCGACGACGGCTTCAAGATCGACGGCGTTGCAATCAAGTCTAATATTATTCTTATCCCCGAGATGGAGTCTCTCGAAACTCTCATGAAGAAACTTGGTGTTATGTGATGGCTAATCTGACGATAGGTATTTCCGACCTGAAGGTGTGCAGGCCGCCGGACGTCCTTGTCACCTATGCGCTTGGCTCCTGCGTCGGTATCTGCCTGCTGGACAGCGTTGCGGGCGTCGGAGGTCTTTCGCATATCATGCTTCCGGACAGCACCCAGGCTACCAACGGAGCCGCTACTCCGATGAGATTCGCGGATACCGCTATCCCGATGCTCATCAGGGAGATGGTGAAGCTCGGAGCAAGCAGAAACCGCATTAAGGCGAAGATCGCCGGGGGCGCCGTAATGTTCGCGACGGCGAGCGAGCGTTTCAACATCGGCGAGCGGAACATTCAGGCGGTAAAGGCGGCGCTCCGCAGGGAGGGTATCCCGATAGTCGCCGAGGATACGGGACTGAACTACGGCCGCACAGTGTTCTTCTACCCCGAAACGGGCATAATGGAGATACGCGCAGCCTCCATGGGCAACAAACAACTTTAAACGACCGCCGAAAGGCGGTTTTTTTCTGCACCCGGTTAGCATGCACTAAGCCTTAATGGTTAATTCCAACATGATGATTATGTGAAAATTGCATAAAAAAACTAAAACAAAACCTTTACCTATTTACAAATTGAAGAATTTGTGATAAAATAAAAATAAGCTTAATGGATACCCTGACTGCCTGGCGCGGACAGGGTATTAGTCGCAGGCGGGACGTTCGTCAGCCTGTATAATTAAAGGAGGAAAATCCAATGGCAAAAAGAGAAATGCAAACAATGGATGGCAACAACGCTGCGGCTCACGTGTCCTATGCGTTTACTGATTTAGCTGCTATCTACCCCATCACCCCGTCGTCAGTTATGGCAGAGGTGACCGACTCCTGGTCCACCGCAGGCGTTAAGAACATCTTCGGCGAGCAGGTAAAGGTAGTTGAGATGCAGTCCGAGGCGGGCGCTGCAGGTGCAGTTCACGGCTCCCTTTCCGCAGGTGCGCTGACCACCACTTACACCGCGTCACAGGGTCTGCTGCTCATGATCCCGAATATGTACAAGATCGCAGGCGAGCTTCTTCCGTCGGTTATCCACGTTTCCGCACGTGCCGTAGCTTCCCATGCGCTTTCTATCTTCGGCGACCACAGCGATATCTACGCATGTCGTCAGACCGGTTATGCAATGCTCTGCTCCACTAACCCTCAGGAGGTTATGGACCTCGGCGCAGTTGCTCACCTTTCCGCTATCAAGGGCAGAGTTCCGTTCCTGCACTTCTTCGACGGCTTCCGTACCTCCCATGAGATCCAGAAGATCGAGAAGTGGGACTACGAGACTCTCAAGGGCATGGTTGATATGGACGCTGTTCAGGCGTTCCGCGACAGAGCCCTCAATCCTGAGAAGCCCGTACTCCACGGCACAGCTCAGAACCCGGATATCTTCTTCCAGGCTCGCGAGGCTTGCAACACCTACTACAACAACGTACCGAACGTAGTTACCGAGTACATGAACAAGGTAAACGCAGAGATCGGTACAGATTACAAGCTGTTCAACTACTACGGCGCTCCCGACGCTGAGGAAGTCATCGTAGCAATGGGCTCCGTATGCGACACCATCGAGGAGACCATCGACTACCTGCTCAAGCAGGGCAGAAAGGTCGGCCTTGTAAAGGTAAGACTGTACAGACCGTTCGTTTCCTCCGCATTCACCGCCGCTATCCCTGCAACAGTTAAGAAGATCTCCGTACTCGACAGAACAAAGGAGCCTGGTTCCCTCGGCGAGCCGCTGTACCTCGATGTAGTTGCAGCCCTCAAGAAGGAGAACAAGTTCCAGGACGCTCAGGTATTCACCGGCCGTTACGGTCTTGGTTCCAAGGACTGCAACCCGGCTCAGATCATCGCTGTTTACAACAACACCACAAAGCCGGTATTCACACTGGGTATCAACGACGATGTAACTCATCTGTCCCTCGATATCACCGAGAACCCGAACACCACTCCGGAAGGCACAACATGCTGCAAGTTCTGGGGTCTTGGCTCTGATGGCACCGTTGGCGCTAACAAGAACTCCATCAAGATCATCGGCGACCACACCGACATGTACGCGCAGGCTTACTTCGCTTACGACTCCAAGAAGTCCGGCGGCGTTACAATTTCTCACCTGCGTTTCGGTAAGACTCCGATCAAGTCCACCTACTTCATCAACAAGGCTAACTTCGTTGCCTGTCACAACCCGTCATATATCGACAAGTACGATATGGTTCAGGACGTTGTTCCGGGCGGCTCCTTCCTGCTGAACTGCCACTGGTCAGTTGACGAGCTGGACGAGAAGCTCCCCGCTCCGGTTAAGGCTTACATCGCTAAGAATAACATCAACTTCTACATCATCAACGCTAACAAGGTGGCAAGAGAGATCGGTCTGGGCAACAAGACCAACACCGTGCTCCAGTCCGCGTTCTTCTCCATCGCTAACATCATTCCGCCCGAGGACGCTATCACCTACATGAAGAAAATGGCGTACAAGTCCTTTGCAAAGAAGGGCGACGATATCGTCAACATGAACTACGCCGCTATCGAGAAGGGCGCCGGTGAGGTTATCAAGGTTGACGTTCCTGCAAGCTGGGCGAACGCCGAGGGCGAGCTTCCTACCCACAAGGCTGAGGGCGACAACAAGTTCCTGGTCGACTTCGTTAACAAGGTACAGATCCCCGTTAACGCACAGCGCGGCGACAAGATTCCGGTTTCCACATTCGTTGACATCGCCGACGGTACGTTCCCGCAGGGCTCCGCTGCTTACGAGAAGCGCGGTATCGCGGTTGACGTTCCCGAGTGGATCCCCGAGAACTGTATCGAGTGTAACCAGTGTGCATTCGTCTGCCCGCACGCTGTAATCCGTCCGGTTATCATGAACGCTGAAGAGGCTGCTGCGGCTCCCGCTTCCGTTAAGACCAAGGACGCTATGCAGCTCCCCGGCATGAAGTACACAATGGTCGTTTCTACTCTGGACTGCACAGGCTGCGGCGTTTGCGCAAACATCTGCCCGGCTGGCGCAAAGGACAAGAGCAAGAGCGCTCTCGTTATGAAGCCCATCGAGACACAGATGGATCAGCAGCCGGTATTCGACTACGCTGTTTCCAAGGTTTCCGACAAGCCCGAGGTTCACGAGAAGTTCAAGGAGACCACCGTTAAGGGCTCCCAGTTCAAGCAGCCGCTGCTTGAATTCTCCGGCGCATGCGCAGGCTGCGGCGAGACTCCGTACGCTAAGATCGTTACTCAGCTCTTCGGCGACAGAATGTACATCGCAAACGCTACAGGCTGCTCCTCTATCTGGGCAGGCTCTGAGCCGTCCACTCCGTACACCACCAACAAGGAGGGCAAGGGTCCGGCTTGGGCTAACTCCCTGTTCGAGGATAACGCAGAGTTCGGTTACGGTATGTTCCTGGCTCAGGATACTCTGAGAAAGAGAGTTCAGAAGAAGCTGAAGGAAGCACGCGAGGTCGCTCATGATGACGCTAAGGCACTCATCGACGAGTATTTCGCTACTGAGAACGACGGCAAGGCAAACGCAGCGGCTACCAAGAAGCTGGTAAGCGCTCTTGAGCAGTGCCCCGCAAAGGACGGCATCGTTGGCGAGATCCTCGCAGCTAAGAACTACCTCTCCAAGAAGAGCCAGTGGATCTTCGGCGGCGACGGCTGGGCTTACGATATCGGCTATGGCGGACTTGACCACGTTATTGCTTCCGGCAAGAACGTAAATATTCTCGTATTCGATACCGAGGTTTACTCCAACACCGGCGGACAGGCTTCCAAGGCTACCAACGTGGGCGCAGTTGCTCAGTTCGCAGCCGGCGGTAAGGACGTCAAAAAGAAGGATCTCGCAGGCATCGCAATGAGCTACGGCTACGTTTACGTTGCACAGATCTCCATGGGCGCTGACAAGAACCAGTGCTTAAAGGCTATCGCAGAGGCTGAGGCTTATGACGGTCCGTCCCTCATCATCGCTTACGCACCGTGCATCAACCACGGTATCAAGGGCGGTCTGACCATCGCTCAGCAGGTAGAGAAGGAAGCTGTAGAGGCTGGTTACTGGCACCTGTTCCGCTTCAACCCGGCTCTGGCAGACGAGGGCAAGAACCCGTTCTCCCTCGACAGCAAGGCTCCGACAGGCGATTACAAGGCATTTATGATGAGAGAGGTTCGCTACAACTCCCTCATGCGTGCTAACCCCGAGAGAGCCACCGTTCTGTTCGACAAGGCAGTTAAGAACGCGGCTGCTAAGTACAAGCACCTCGTTGAACTCCAGAACATGTACGGCGACGAGTTCAAGCAGGACTAATTATTTGAATTAATGCGCATTTGCGCGTTTAAGCCCCAGCGGAGTCCGCTGGGGCTTTTCCTTGTTATGCAACTTTCTCATTGTGATTTTTCTGCAACTAATGACTTCCATCACCATATAAGTCGCAGAAAAGGTCAGAAAAATGCGCCCTCCATGAAAAAGGGCGCAATATTTTATGCGTTGTGGATATCCTTTATCGCCTGAGTTACCAGCTTCTTAAAAAGCGGAGCAACTCTGTCGGCGGTCTCCTGAACCTCCGCGTGGGTGAGGGGATTCACCGATATTCCCGCCGCGAGGTTGCTTATGCAGGAGATACCGCATATCTCCATTCCTGCGTGGCGCGCCGCTATCGCTTCGATGGCGGTGGACATTCCCACTGCGTCAGCGCCCAGGCGCTCGTATGCGCGTATCTCAGCGGGGGTCTCGTACTGCGGACCGGTGGTCTGGATATACACGCCCTTGCGGAGCGGTACTCCGGCAGTAACTGCGGCGTTTTCGATTATCTTCCGCAGGCGGCGGCTGTACACCTCGGACATATCCGGGAAGCGCACGCCCAGTTCGTCAATATTCTCACCGATGAGCGGCGAGGGAACCGACATGGATATCTGGTCGGTTATCAGCATGAAATCGCCTGCGTTGAAGCTGCGGTTTATTCCGCCTGCCGCGTTCGTCAGGAACAGCACCTTTGCGCCCATCAGCTTCATCAGCCGAATGGGGAGCACTACGTCCTGCGGCTTGTAGCCCTCGTAGTAATGCACTCTGCCCTGCATTGCTACTATCGGAACGCCGCCCGCATAGCCGAACACGAAGCGTCCCTTGTGACCCGGGACTGTAGATACCGGGAATCCCTCGATATCGTGGTAATCCAGCGTTTCAACGACTTCCATCGTGTCCGCGTAGTCGCCGAGACCGCTGCCCAGTATCAGCGCTATCTCAGGCTTGAATGTGATCTTCTTCTGCACGCATTCGAAGCACTTCATCAGCTTTTCGTAATTTTCGTTCATTCTGCACCTCCATCGTTCGGCTCAGCATTATCCTGGCTGCTCAGTTTTTTCATGACCTCTATCTCAACGTCCTGGAGCTCTTTCATGGACACCGCCGCCGTGGAGCGCGGGTCATTCCCAGCTTCCGACCACAGGGGAGGGTACACGCTCACGCCCTTGTCCGCGGGAAGCTCGTCATAGAGCACACCGGGGCACTCCTTGATGTAGGGTCGGTAGAACTGTTCCATTTCCTCCCTGTTGCAGGCGAACTCAAGAAGCTCGTCGAAATTATCGCCGAACTCCTCGACCATCAGCTCGTCCGGTGCGAGGTAAAGCAGCGTTCCCTGCTTGTCCAGACCGTAGATTCCTCCGAAAACGTCCTCGGCGACTATCGTCATGCCCATTTCGGAAAGCCGTTCGTTGCGCTCAAAGAAATCCATTATTCCGCTGCCGAGGAAACGCAGCATTCCGTTTACGGAAACTCCGCCGGTTCCTGCGAGTATCGCCGCAAGCGGAGTGAACTCGCCGCCCTGGGCGCGGAGCTTCTTCGCCTTTTCTTCGTCCGGGGGGAGCACCTCTATGTCGCATTCCGAGGAATCGAACATTTTCTGGAGCTGCTCAAACTGTTCTTCGAAGGTCATGTCAGACCTCCCAGCTTCCGAGGTACTTTTCCTGCTCGGGTGTGAGCTTGTCTATTTCAAGGCCCCAGTAGCTTATCTTGCGGAGCGCTACCTCGCGGTCTATCTCCTTGGGTACGTTGACGGTCATGTGTCCGCTGGACTTCACTGCGGCGCTGTTCTGCGCGATGTACTTTGCGGAGAGCGCCTGTATAGCAAAGCTCATGTCCATGATCTCGGCGGGGTGTCCGTCGCCGGCGGCGAGGTTCACAAGTCTGCCCTCGGCGATAACGAATACGGTGTTGCCGTTAGCCAGCTTGTAGCCTATGATGTTGTTGCGTGCAAGGTAGGATTCCGTTGCCATCTCGCGCAGCTTCGCCATGTTTACTTCCACGTCGAAGTGACCTGCGTTGCAGCAGATAGCGCCGTCCTTCATGTTGAGGAAAGCTTCCTCGCCGATAACGTCGGCGCAGCCGGTCACGGTCACGAAGAAATCGCCGATCTTTGCTGCTTCGCGCATGGGCATTACCTTGAAGCCGTCCATTACGGCTTCCATAGCCTTTATCGGGTCTATCTCGGTGACGATAACGTCGGCGCCGAGGCCCTTCGCGCGCATTGCAACGCCCTTTCCGCACCAGCCGTAGCCTGCGACTACGACGTTCTTTCCTGCTACGATAAGGTTTGTCGTGCGGTTGATGCCGTCCCATACGGACTGTCCGGTGCCGTAGCGGTTATCGAACAGGTGCTTGCAGTCGGCGTCGTTTACCAGCACCATCGGGAATTTCAGCGCGTGATCCTTGTCCATGGCCTTCAGGCGGATAATTCCGGTGGTGGTCTCCTCACAGCCGCCGAGCACCTCGGGGATAAGCTCGGGGTATTCGTTATGGATAAGGTTCACGAGGTCGCCGCCGTCGTCGATTATCACGTTGGGGCGAGCCTTGATGACCTGCGAAATGTGGCGGTGGTACTCCTCGTTTGAAGCGTCGTACCATGCGAATACGTTCAGTCCGTCGTGGACGAGCGCCGCAGCAACGTCGTCCTGTGTGGACAGCGGGTTGCTTCCGGTGACGTACATTTCAGCTCCGCCGGCTGCAAGCACCTTGCAGAGGTACGCGGTCTTAGCCTCGAGATGTACCGAGAGCGCTACGCGCAGCCCTGCAAAGGGCTTCTCCTGCTCAAATTCCTTTTCGATTCCGTTAAGCAGCGGCATGTTGCGCTTTACCCACGCTATCTTGCGTGCGCCGCTTTCCCAGAGGTCAGGGTTTCTTATTTCGTGTGCCATGTTTTTCTCCTTTGTTTTCGTATGGTCTTTTCTAATGGACTACAGCCGGAGGAATTCCCGGTCTGTTAAAGTACTTCTGTGAATATCCCGCAGGCTATCCGTTTTCCGGAGCCGCCGGAGGGCTGTGTGCTGAAATCGTCCGGCATGTCGTGCAGGATTATCGGCTTCCCGGAATAATCGAATATCAGCGCCTTGCCGATGTAGACCTCCATCGCCGCGTATCCGTCGGAATCCGAGAATATCGGCGGAAGCTCCCCGGCGTGATATGGGTGTCTGCCGCACCAGGTGCCTTCAGGGCAGAGGCTCAGGTGCGACCCGGCTTCGGCGAAGGCTCCGGAAGCTCCGCTGCTGTCCGGGGAGCCGCATATTATTCCGTCGTGGATATGGAATCCGAACACCCTGTCCGGAGGAAGTCCCACAAGCTCGGCTTGCAGGTACAGCGCTCCGTCCAGCCAGTAGGCGAATATGCTCCCTTCGGCTGTCGGGTGGTCGGCGCTGCCGCGAAGCTCTCCGCGAAGCGCCGGGGCTTCCGCGGACATGTAAGCGAAGCGGTTTACGCTGCTGCGGGGTTCGGAGCGTTCGGTGCGTTCGTAGCGTTCAGACTGCCCGGTCTGCTCGGCTCCGGCGGTTTCGTATAGGTTCTGTTCAGCTTGTTCGTTTTGCATATGCTGTACCTCCCTTTCAGGTAAGTATATGCGCGCGAGCCGTGAATTACGCCTGGGCAGCGAGGGAATTAAGCAGGCGGACAAGCTCCTCCTCAAGGCAGGAATAGAACAGCGTAAAGAGTATATCGGCGCTTCCCAGCAGGAACACATTCTTGTTCGTGATGGCGGCAAGCGTGGGCACGTAGGTGTAGATATATCCCTTGTACCACTCCGCGTCGTAGGCGGGAACAGGCTTCCCGGACTTCACCATGCGGCGTATCTCCTCGAAGTCGTCGGCGATAACGTTGTCGTAGTTTCCGGCGCCCTTGGATATCACCATATCGTAGATGGCCTTTATCTGCTTGTCGTTGAGGTATCCGCCGGGGGTCTTGACGTTCTTCAGCACCGGCAGCCTTACCGCAAAGGAATACACCATAAGGGAGAGCACGCGCTCGTACTCCGGGGTGTTCATTTCGGCGCAGCGCTCCTTGTCGAGCTTTATCCCGGTGTTGTAAAGGCAGGTGGTGTCGGAGATGTTGTTCAGCGCTATCTTGAAGATATCCTTGATGTTGATGTTGTAGAAGTCCTTGTCGGCTATCATGTAGATGTACTTGACCGCGTTGAACAGCGACACTCCTGCCTTGACGACTGTTTCGGATATCATGGTGCAGGCTGTTCTTTCACTGATGAATTCCATTTTTGCCCTCCTGTTTATTCTTCGCCGCCGAGGTTGAGTTCGCTCCGGCTGCTGTTTTTGCCTAAAAGATTGCCGCCGTCGGGGAGTATCACGGTGAATTCCGTGCCCTTCCCGAGGTCGCTCTGTACGCCTATCCTGCCGCCGCACATCTCGACTATCTTCTTTGCCAGCGGAAGCCCCAGCCCGTTGCCCTTTGTGGCGTGGGAGCTGTCCGCCTGGTAGAATTTCTCGAATATGTGCGGGAGGGCGTTCTGCGGTATTCCGGTTCCCGTATCCCGGACGCGTATCGTGATGACTCCGGCGCTGCGGTGGCAGCTCACGAATATGCTGCCGCCTTCCGGGGTGAACTTCACCGCGTTGTCGAACAGGTTGTTCCAGACATGCGCCAGCATCTGCTCGTTCCAGCAGAATTTCACTTCGTCAAGCTCCATCGAGAGGTCGATGTTTTTTTCAGACCAGTGTGGCTCCAGGCGCAGCATGCAGGTGCGGAGCTGCTCGTCAAGCGAAAACTCCTCCTTGGAAATGATGTCCGTGGTCTCAAGCCTTGTCAGAAGCAGCGTGTTGGTGGAAAGCTCCGAAAGGTATTCGGTCTCCTCCAGGATTATCTTTGAGAATTCCTTCTGCTGTTCCGGGGTGAGGTTTCCGTTGTAGAGCTGCTGCGCAAATCCGCGTATCGACACCAGCGGGGTCTTGAATTCGTGCGAGAAGCTCGCGATGAAATCCTGATTGAACATCGCGTTGTTGTTGAGCTCCCGGGTCATTTCGTTGAACACCTTGATGAGGTCGGAAAGCTCCCGGACGGTGTGCTTTTCAGCCCAGCCCATGTCCACCTGCACGGAGTAATCTCCCTGGGACACCTGCTTTGTCGCCTTGATAAGCTCCACCAGCGGTTTCAGGAACAGCCCGCCCACTATGAACGACAGCAGCGTACCGATGATGATACTGCTGACAACGGAGGCTATGATGTTTTCCGTGTCGCTGCTTCCGTTGGAGACTATCATGTCTATTGAAATGCGGGCGGAAAACGAGAGCACGTCCGCACTGACGGTTATCATGAGTATCAGCAGGCTGAGCTTCGCGCCCAGGCGGGTGAATATAGGGTAGCTTTTCCGCTTTTTGTCTTTCATGACGCCCCCTGCGGCTTGTCCGCGGTCTTTACCGCCTTATAGCCAAGCCCCCGGACAGTCACTATCTGGATATCCTTGTTGTCCTTGAGGCGGTCGCGCAGGCGGTTGATGTGGACGTCCACCGTGCGAGCCTCGGATTCGCTGTCCATGTCCCAGAACTCCTCCATAAGGTTCGCGCGGGTGAAGGTCTTGTTCGGGAATGACAGCAGCTTGAACAGTATCTGGAACTCCTTCTTCGGCATCTGGACTTCCGTGCCGTTCTGTATCAGCGTGAAGGAATCGTATATCAGCGTTGTGGAGCCTACAGTTATCTTCTGCTCCTCGGATATCCTCGCACGGCGCAGCAGCGCCCGGATACGCAGTATCATCTCCACGTCGTCCACCGGCTTCACCATGAAGTCGTCGGTGCCCATCGTGAACGCCTTGCGGACGTCCTCGGCGCTGTCACGGGCGGTGATTATCAGCACTGGAATGCTGCTTCCGCTGTCGCGCATCGTTTTCAGGAACGTGTAGCCGTCCATCGTGGGCATCATCAGGTCGAGTATCACGAGGTCGATGTGGGTGGTCTCCATCAGCTTCAGCGCCTGCGCGCCGTCTCCGGCGGTGTAGGGCTGGTAGCCGTTCTTTTCAAGTGTGTATTCGTACAGGCGGCGTATATGCGCCTGGTCGTCGACGACCAGAATATTGAACATAATTACCTCCGTAAAACAGCTTCGGCTATCGCCAGATCCTCCGGGCGGGTCACTTTCATGTTGCAGGCGGTCACAGGAGTTATGTGCACCGGTTCGCCGCACAGCTCCAGCAGGGCGCTGTCGTCGGTGAGTTCCTCGGCGTGGCTCCCCAGCTTTTCCATGCAGGAGGCGTACAGCTCCCTGCGGAACGCCTGCGGGGTCTGGGCGGCGTAGAGAGTGCTGCGGTCCGGGGTGGACGTTATCACTCCGCCGCTGACCTGCTTTATCGTGTCAGTCACCGGAGCGGCGGCTATCGCTGAGCCGTACTGTACGGCGTCAGTCAGCACGCGGTCGATATCCGCAGTGGATATCAGCGGGCGCGCTCCGTCGTGTATCGCGATGTACGCGTATCCTGAGGATACGTACTCGAGCGCGTTTTTTACCGAAAGGAAACGCGTTGCGCCGCCGTGTACTGCGGCTTTCAGCTTCGTTATGCCGTACTGGCTGCATAGCGCGGCGTAGCGCTCCTCCTCGCCGGAGGGTACGGCAAGAATTATTTCCCCGACCTGCGCCGAATTCTCGAACGCCAGTGCGCTCCGGATAACTACGGGGATACCGTCCAGGAGCGCGAGCTGTTTGTTTATCCCGTTCATGCGGGAGGCGCTACCTCCGGCGAGTATCACAGCGGAAAACATCGCCATGTCAGTTCACCGCGAGGAAGTTTCCGTGGAAACGGAAGTAGTTGTACTCGGTCTGGAAGTTGTTCAGCAGGCGGAGCACCACCGGCTGACCGATGTTCCCGGAGAACTCAAGGTAGAACATGAACTCGTCCTCCTCGGTGCGAAATTCCAGCGGGAGCGGCTTACTCTGTATCTTGGTTAGGTCAAGCTCGTTGACCGCGAATTTTGTCAGCATTCTGTAAAGGGAACCCGAAATATGCGGCAGGGAAACAGACACCGCGATAGTGTCCGCGTCGTCATAGACCTCGGTCTCCTTTGAGATGCAGAAGAATCTTGTCGCGTTGTTGGGGTCGGCGGCTATCGCGGGGTTCACGATGTCCAGGCCGTGCATTTCGGCACACTCCCGGGAGCAGATACAGCCAAGCTCGCTGCTGCGGTTCTCAGCGACCATCTGCGCCGCCATCGCGTTGTTTGCGTAGGGGATAATGGTAAGCTCCGGGCGGGAGGAGGTGTACTCGCTGCACTGGCGTATAGCCTGCTCGTGGCCGAACAGTATGCGGATATCCTGCTCCTTCACGCCGTGCTTTGCCGCGAGGACATGAGTGCAGGGTACGGTAACGGTGCGGTTCACGAAAACGTGGTGCTTTTCCAGCAGCTCCATGTTAACGCTGACTTCCCCGGCGGTGCTGTTTTCCACCGGGATAACGCCGTAATCGGCGCTTCCGTTTTCAACTGCCTCGAACACCTCCGCAAAGCTCGCGCGGAAGTTCATGCGGCCGTCCGGGAACAGCTTCTGCGCCGCCGCATGGCCGTATGCGCCTTCGATTCCCTGCACTGCGACGTCGGGGGTATGCTTTATCTGCGTGCCGTGGGGAATGCTCACGGCGGGGGTTATCGCGTTGTTCTGGCCGCACTTCGATATATCCATGATGTTGGTGAACAGGAACTCCGCGGAGCTTTTCAGCTCCTCCGGGGAGCGGTCCCTCACAGAACGGATTATCGCCTTTTCGCGCTCGCTCTGGAACACCACCATATTGTGCGCCGCCTTGTACTCAGCGACCTTGCGGGTCAGCCCCATTCTCTGCTTGAACAGCTCAAGGAGCTGGTCGTCTATCGCGTCTATATTCTTTCTGATCTCGCCTAAATCAAGCTCCATGCTTAGTTTTCCTCAACTTCCTGTGTTTCGTCGCCGATTACCGGGATACCTTCGCTGGTGAACCACGGCTCTGCTGTGCCGTCCATGGTCGCTTCCGCTGTGGGCGGGTAGTTCTCGGCGCAGTATACTGTTACTTCCTGACCGTTTTCAACGTCCACGAGGTCGCCTATCTCAACGCTGCACTTGAACACGTATCCGTCCTCGGCTTCGTTGGAGCGCTCCGTCGTTACTGAATACTTGATGTTGAGCTTGCTCAGCTCAGCTATATACTTGTCGGGGGTCTGACCGGTGTAGTCCGGCAGGGCTACCCTGCTGGGTCCCTTGCTGACCTTTACGACTACAGTTATCCCGGCGGTGACTTCCTTTCCGGCTTCAATGCTCTGGTCGTACATCAGTCCGTTTGCGTAGGTGTCGGAATACTCATACTTCGGCACGAATGTGAAGGTGCTTCCGTAGCGCTCGGTCTCGTAATCGTAGCTTCTTCCGGAGAAGTCCGGCATTTTTATCGTATCCGACGTGATGATCTGATCCTGCTCCGGCTGGGAGGACGTGGTTTCCGCCTGGCTGGTTTCCGGCTCGCGGGTCTCTGCGGTGGCTTCCGCGGTGGAAGTGCTTTCTGATGGAGCGCTGTTTCCGCCGGTGAGAGTCCCGTTGAGGGTCAGCACGAACAGCACGATGAACGCCGCAAGAACGACTCCTGCTATGACCATTACGGCGATGGTCTTGTTGCGCTCGCGGCGCTGCTTCTGCTCCCTGCGGGTGAGCTTCGCCTTCTCAGCGGGAGCAGGCTCGGCTGCCTTCGGCTGGGTGAACAGGCGGTCGACAAATTCGGTTATGGTGCGGACGCGGGCTTCCGGCGAGATGTCAAGACCTGCCATTATCACGGAGGATACATTTGCCGGAATGTTCCGGTTTATCATCATCGGCTCCATAAGGCTGGTGCCGTTTCTGGCTATTGCCTCGGTGGGAATGCAGCCGGTCAGGCAGCGGTAAAGCACTGCGGATATGCCGTAGACGTCGGTCCAGGTGCCGTTTATCTCGTTGGTGTACTGCTCGGGGGCTGCGAATCCCGCGAACATCTCGCAGGGGATCTCAGTGCCGGTGGTGCGCGCCGCGCATATTGCGAATCCGGTGAGCTTCAGCTCCAGCTTATCGGTGACGAAAATCGTGGAGGGGGATATCCCGCGGTGGATTATCCCAGCGGAATGGATAAGGCTCAGCGTTGTGAAGAACGGCGAGAAAAGCTCCTTCGCCTGCTCCCAGGTTATCACTCCGGAGGAGTTCGCAAGGTATGTCTTGAGGGAAATGCCGTTGATGTACTCGAATACCACGTAGGCGGTGTTGTTCTCGCAGAAGACGTCGAGGACGGTCTGAACGTGGGACATTCCGCGCAGCTTCATCAGCGTGCGGTTGAGGTCGATGAATTCCGACAGGTAGGTCTTGTAGAGCGCCGCCGCGGACGGGTCGACCGTTATGTCGGTCTCGCCCTTTCTGCGGGAGCAGAGGGTATCCGGCATGAATTCCTTTATTGTGACCTTCGCGCCCGCCGCCGTGTCGTAGCCGATATATACCGCGCCTTCGCCGTTGTAGCTTATCACCTTACCGACGATGTAGCGGTCGGCAAGGAAGGTCTTGGGTGCCAGGTATGTGGGGATATTCGGCGTGTTGTCGCTGTATCCGCACAGTTTGCAGGGACCGTCATAGGTTTTGTCGTTCATGCAGCCCATGCAAAGTGAAGTTTCCTTGATCATTAGCTGTTCTCCTGTATCTGAATTTTATCTTTCGGATATTATTATCGTGTGATACACAAACTACCACTATAATAATATACTCCAAACGGCGGTGATTGTCAACAGTTTTGCGCGTTTTGTAACTGCCCGGAAACAAATTGTAGCCAATTTGTAATAATTTGATGACAAATCGACGGACAGCGGCGGTTATTATGACGGAAATATGTGCAGAATTTTCGTACCGCCGTTGCAATTTCCGGCGAGTTGTGATATACTAGATACAAGAGATACATTATCCGTGAAAGGAATCGTTATGTTCAGAAGCAAAAGACAGCAGGAGATATTGGAATCCACAGAATCAAAGCTCGCGAAGATGTTCGAGGAGATGAACACCGAGAAGCGCCCCGACAACGGCAGGATCGTATGCGAGACGGAATGCACCATGGCGCGTATCCGCTCGTTTTCCGACTTTATGTACCTGATGAAGGTGCGCCCGCTTCAGACTGCGTGCTACTATGCGGCGGCGGTGCTTTTCCTGCTTATGCTGGCGGCGTTCTGGTGCACGGAGTGGCTCCTGGGCGCGGTTTTCGCGGTGCTTTTTCTCGTCTGCGCAACGCTTCCGCACAACATGCGGATACAGTATTTCAACAAGCGCGCCGACAAGCTGGAGAACAGCTTCGGCAAGGTCATCAGCGTGGATCTTTCCGCGGAGGATAAGCTCACGCTGACCATCAGCGCGCCCGATCAGGCGGAGTCCGACGGCGCCGCCGTCCCGGAACGCGGTGAGGCTTCCGCGAGGGTTTCCGAGGCGCTCCGAGACAAGAACGCCCGCGTTGTCGAGATACCATATAAAAATATCTACAGAGCCTACGAGTGCAGCCACAGCTTCTATCTCTTCCCGGTGATGGAAAACAAGGACGAGCAGCTCGACGCCATTATCTGCGACAAGACGCAGTTCATCTGCGGGACCCCCATGCAGGCAAGGGACAGGCTCGCAAGAGGCTGCGGCAAACGGTTCAAGATAAAGGTCAAAAAAGCCTGAGGCGTTTTTACACAATGTGGTATGAAACAGCATAGCAGGGTTTTGTTATGTTTGCCAAAAATCACAAAAAAATTTGTTCAATTATTAGAAAATCAACATTATGCCTTGATTTATTAGGAATGTTTATTGTATAATGTAAACAAGAGTATTCTGGCAAATAGCGTGCTTTCATGGTTTGTTTGATGGTATCTAAGGGGTTCGGGCGCTGTTCTGCGTGCGGGCGGGGTTGCTCTGTTTACTATTTTATTGTAAGAGGATTGATGCGGTTGTTATTTGGAACTAAAATAGTTAAGACAGAAATTCTGGCTCAGAATGGAACCTTACTTGCCTCGGCAGAGCGCAATTTCGTTTTCCCGAAAAACATAGAATCCAGCGAGGAAAGTATCCTTATCATCAAGGGAAAGGATCTCCCGGAGCTTGAGCGCGGCACAAGAGTGGACGTTATCGCTTACTCCAAGGCGGGCGACCGCATAAAATACGCCGGGGATATCTCTATGTCCCACAACAGGCAGATGAATATTTCCCTGCTCAAATCCAACAGCACCCAGGTGCTCGAGGAACGCAGGCGGTACTTCAAGATAAAGGTCGAGCTGTCCGGCAGGGCGCTTTTCGTGGTTCGCGATGAGAACACCATTCGCTTTGAAGAGCCCGTCGCTGTAGAGATCCACGACATCAACGTCGGCGGTATCTTCCTGACCAGCGCGTACGAGTTCCACAAGGACGACAGCGCATGCGTTGATATCGAGCTGATGGACGGTTATCACCTCAACACGATGGCTACCATACTCAGGGTGCAGACCGACAGCGACGGCGAGACCACCGGCTACGGCTGCGCGTTCGAGGCGCTCACCGCCGCACAGGAGGACGCTATCGGCAGATACATAAACTATGTGCAGCTCCTTATGCGCGCAAAGCAGGGCGAGCAGGACTAACGCATTTTCACACAGCGCGGCGATACCGCGTCAGGTGACAGATAAAATATTATTCAGGGGGATAAGATAATGGGCAATTTGAAGCTGAAGATCGTGCTTACCGCTGTCATGCTGGTATTCGCGATAGTTCCGGCGGTGATCGTCGGGGCAATAGGCACATTTTCCGTTATGGGATACGAAAGGTCTGCCAAGGAGAATACCCTCCAGCAGGTGGGTGAGTCCAAATCTGCCGCAATTAAGCAGGCGTTCAAAAGCTATTCCTCCATCGTGGGGGCTATCGCAAAGAGCGAGGCGGTTGTTGACGTCGCCCACGGAATGGGCAGCGCTGACGCGGAGCTTGAAGCCGCAGTTGCTGCGGATCCGGATATCCTCGATATGATGATCCTCGATGACAGCGGTACCGTTATCGCGGCTGTCAACGGCAGCGAGGGCGGAGTTTTTGAGAACCTCCCGATGAACGATCAGGGCGTTATCAATATGCCGTCTGTTTCTGAAATGCTCAACTGGACCAGCTACGGCGACGCTGTCTTCGTTGCTGACCCTATCCTTTCTGATAATGCTTCCGGCGAGGCTGGATATGTTGTTGCCATCGTTTCCGCAGGCCCCGACAGCGCTATAATGAAGGCGCTTTCCGGACAGTTCGTGAATCTGACCGGCGCAAGCTTCATGATCGTTGACAAGAACGGCGTTGCAGTCAACTACAAGCAGAGCGGCTCTATCAACAAGGAATTCGCAGGTTCCGCGCTCCAGAGCGATATTGCCCAGTTCTTCGATACCTCCAACTCTGGTTACAGCGACCTCAAGAACAGCAAGGACATCAAGTCCATCAAGGGTTCCGCGGGCGGATCTACATACTTCGTAGGCCTTGCAGGCTCCGATGTTATGAACTGGCGCTGGGTGGCTTCCGCTGACAATGCGGCATTCAGCAAGTTCTCCACTACTACAAACCTCCTCGGCTGGGTCGTTGTTGCGGCTTCCGCTGTGGTATTCTCCATCGCTTCCCTTGTCGTTATCGGAAAGTTCCTCGGCAACATGAACGGCATGCTCAAGACCATGACCGAGATCTCCGAGGCAGAGGGCGCTACCGATATCCGTTTCAAGGTCACAAACAGAAGAAGCGAGCTTGGAGAGATCCAGACCTCCTTCAACGAGCTGCTCGACGAGGTGTTCCTCAGCGAGGAGCGTCACCGTACCATCGCAGAGCTGTCTGACAACATGCTGTTCGAGTGGGATTTCCACAAGGAGAGAATGTACGCTTCCAAGAACATGCTCGCGAAGTTTGAGATCGACACCGACAGCGCTACGCTTTCAAACGGCAAGTTCATCGACTCCCTCATGAGCCAGGACGACGCTGAAAAGTACAAGCGCGATATGAACGGTCTGCTCAAGAACAAGAGCGGCTACAGCGCTGAATATCAGCTCAAGACAAAGAGCGGCGCGGTGATCTGGGTATCCCTCCGCGCGGTATGCATCACCGACCGTCTCGGCGAACCGCTGAGAGTTATCGGCGTTATGACCGATATCGACAACGAGAAGAAGCTCGAGCTTCAGCTCTCCGAGCGTGCAAGCTACGACTTCCTGTCACAGCTCTATAACAGAAACACATTTATCAGAAACCTCACGTCT
This sequence comes from uncultured Clostridia bacterium, assembly GCA_945923775.1. Lineage (GTDB taxonomy): Bacteria > Bacillota > Clostridia > Oscillospirales > Ruminococcaceae > CAG-115. The sequence continues at coordinate 65,113 of CAMELR010000009.1, forward strand.
GAGATCGAGCGCCGCGGCACAAAGCGCGTTGCTGTTTCCTTCATTGACGTCGACGACTTCAAGTTCATCAACGACCGCTACGGTCATACCATCGGCGACGAGGTCATCAGATTCGTGGCTGACACGATCCGCACCAAGGTCGACGACAGGGGCGGCTTCGCAGGCAGATTCGGCGGCGATGAGTTCGTGCTCTGCTTCACAAATCAGGATGATATCGCAAATATCGAGAATATCTCCATGGATATCATCAATGAGCTGTACGAAGGCTACACCACCGCTGACGGCGCAATGCACATCGACGTCAAGGCAAGTATCGGCGTGGCGTTCTGCCCTGAGCACACCGAAGATGTGAACGAGCTGCTCTCCTTTGCAGATACAGCGATGTACTTCGTAAAGAAGAACGGTAAGACCAACTACCACATCTACATTCCTGAGGACAGCGCAACGGACGAGTACATAGATCCGGAGGGGTTCTGATCCTTTGATTAATAATCAGCGAGGGCGGACAGTTACTGTGCGCCCTTGTGATGTCTGAACGGTGCCGGGTTCCGGCATAATGCTATAGTTTCCGGGGGAGTTTTATGGCAAAGATAATTGCACTCACAAATCAGAAGGGCGGCGTCGGAAAGACGACCACCTGCTGTGCGATATGCGGAGGGCTTGCACAGATGGGGAAGAAGGTCCTCGCGATAGACCTTGACCCGCAGGGCAACCTCAGCTTTTCGCTCGGAATAGACGACGAGGACGCATACACCATTTACGATGTTTTCAAGGGGAACTGCGATATTTCCGACGCTATCCAGAAAGGCGAGATCTGCGACGTTATCGCTTCAAATATCCTGCTTTCCGGCGTGGAGCTTGAACTTACCGGCGTTGGGCGCGAGTATATCCTCCGGGAACAGATGGAGACTATCCGCGACGAATACGACTACATAATACTGGATACGCCGCCGGCGCTGTCAGTGCTCACTATAAATGCGTACACGGCTTCAGATGAACTTGTTATTCCCATGCTGTGCGAGATACTCAGCCTACAGGGCATAGCCCAGCTAAAGCAGACCATTTTCGCGGTACAGCGTTACTACAACAAGGAACTCAAGGTGGCGGGCATTCTGCTGAATAAGTACAATCCGCGGCTCACGCTGACGAAAGATGTCGAGGATCTGGCGAACGTTATCGCTATGCAGCTCGATACAAAGATATTCAAGAGCCGGATAAGCGCCAGCGTCAGCATTGCGGAGGCTCCCGCGCATGGCGAGAGCGTCATAACTTACTCGCCGAAGTCAAAGGCGGCGCAGGAATACCTCGCATTCATCTGCGAGCTTACCGGGGAAAAAGCCGGGGATAAGTCATGACGGACAGAATAACCGAGCATTATCAGGAGAATCCCGAGGGCGCGAGACTCGTCAGCGACGAGGATATTCGGGGCGGTCAGAACAGGCAGGCTCCCGGGAAAAAAACCGCGGGCTCTGCGGCGGGGAAGTCTGAAAAGGCGGGGAAATCGGATAAATCCGTTAAGTCCACTAAGGCAGATAAGTCCACTAAGGGAGATAAGCCCGAAAAATCCGCCAGGTCAGTAAAATCTGCTGGGTCCGGGGAGCCGGTTAAGTCCGGTAAAACGGCTAAGTCTGCTAAGACAGGTAAAGCTGACGGCGCTGAGAAGGCGGGGGCTTCCAAAAAGGCAAAGCCGGGGAAATCGGCTGAGCAGGAGAAGTCTGCCAGGACGGCTAAATCGGGCAAGTCCGCGAAAAAAGCCGAAAATCCGGTTGGATTTGACGAGAGCGGGGAGCAGTCCCAGAGCGTGAAAACCCCGAGCGTTATGCGGCTGGTTGAGGAACGCGCGTTCTCGGAAAACCAGGTTGTCGCCGCCGGGAAGAGCCTTATTCCCAGGCAGCTTCGCGGTATCGAACCGCTTTCAAAGGTCATGCGCAGGGAAGCCGAACTTCAGCGCAGCGAACAGCCCGACGATGAGGTGAGCCGTTCCCCGATGGTAATGCGGGAGCTTACCGAGATGGTCATTGCCGAGAATGTTCCCGGAATAATCAGGAGATTCAACGCCTGCGACTGCGAGAAATGCATGTCAGAACTGGCGAGGCTCACCGCTGAGGAGATCCCGGCGCGGTACATGAAAATGCCCGAGCTGGCAGACCTCAACTGGAACGGTTTCAGCAGCGATGAGAGAATGCTCATTGATTCGCTGAAAAAGAACGCTGTAACGGTCATGATAAGGCTGATGATCGCGAATAAAAAGAGAAATTTCCATTGATCACAAAGCCGGTGGGATATCCAGCCGGCTTGTTTTGTGCGATATGTGTAATATGCGACCGGAGTTGAAAATCGACAACAAATCTTAAAAAATTGTTGAATTATCCGGGGTTTTATGCTATAATAAATTATAAGTAACTGTATAGTAACAGGGGGTGTCTCGGTTGGATTGCTGTTTATGGCTCAACAGGAAAAAAATCAGCAGTGCGGCTGAGATCATCGATAATTTCGACCTGGCTGTCATTCGTGGATACTTCCTCGGGGGGAGCCTTTCGGAGTGGCTCAGGGAGCACGACGGCGCGGTTTACGCCGATCGGCTCGACAAGCTCAAGACGCTCGATCCGCAGGATCCTCAGCTTAACGACAGGCTCGCGGAGGCGTTCGGAGTAAGCGTCGGAGCTGTTTCGGACGTCTTTTGCGGGAACGCTCCGGATAACGGCGCCTGCGCGGGTCAGTACGGCGGGTCCCGGTGCGGCTCTTTCGGAAGCTTATCGGGCAGCTTCGGGACTGGCTCCGGAAGCTTCAATTTCGGAAGCTACAGCGGATTCAGCGGCTCCGGCGGCTACGCAGGTTCTGGAGCTTGGGTCAGTTCCGGCGGACTTACCGCGCTTGGGAGCTACAGATTCAGCCTCTGGGAATGGGAGTGGGAATGGCGCTTCGCTAGGCGTGGGTCGTTCCGGGGTTCGTTTTCGGCTGGCTCTTGGGGCTCGATTGGTTCGTTTGGCTCCTATCGGTTCGGCTCTGGGAGCTATCTTCTCGGCTCTTTCGGGAGCTTTCCGCGGGGGAGCTTTTTCGGTTCGTTCGGTGCGGGAAGCTTTGGAGGGTTAGGCTCCGGCGGGTTTATTACTGCTGACGAGTACGACCGCATAATGTACGAGTGCCTGAGAAAATGTCCGCTGAACTGCTATGGATACGGTATACACATAGTCTGACATGAGGTAAGAGTTTGGACGCGTTTCATATTATTTCTACGGCTCCGTTTTTCGCGAAAAATAACGGGGCTTTTGCTTTGGAGGATTTCGACCTGTTCACTGCGGTCATCTCCGCCCTGGAATGGCGGAGGGACGGAAGCAGGATCTTTCTGTACTGCGACAGTCCAGCCGCGGACTATATCCGCAATGCCGGGCTGGAAAAGGTCTGGGACGGGGTGCATGACACGGTTCCTGACGACCTCGACGGCATCGACCCGGAGATGTTCTGGGCTGCCGGGAAGCTCTTTGCACTGCGGCAGATGGAGGCTCCCTGCGTGATGATAGACACCGATCTCATCGTGTGGAGCAAGCCGGAATTCGGGAGGGACATCATCGCGGCTCACCGTGAGGACCTCAACCCGGACGTTTACCCGCCGCTGGAGTACTTTTCGGCTGCGGGGCATGTCCTGCCGGGGTTCAGCCGGGAGGTGCTGCCGCTTAATACGGCGTTTTTCTACGTTCCGGACAATGATTTCAAGGAGTTCTACACGTCGCAGGCTGTCGCGTTCATGAAGTCGGCGGAACGGTGCGGGGAACGCCTGCGCTACATGGTTTTCGCAGAACAGCGCATGGCGGCTATGTGCGCGGATTACACCGGCACCGGCGTGCAGACCCTTCTCGACAAGGACGCGCTGTTTTTCCCGCAGGAAAAGTACACGCATCTGTGGGGAGCGAAACAGCAGATGAGGGAACGTCCGCTGCTGCGCGAGGAATTCATCTGGCGGTGTATCGCGAGGATCCTGCGGGATTTCCCTGAATATGAATGGACTATCGACAGGATAAAGGGGGCGGCGAGATGATATACTTCGACAACGCGGCGAGCGCCCCGGTGCTGGAATGCGCCCGGAAAGCGGCAGAGCCGTTCTTGTGGGAATGCTGCGGGAATCCCTCGTCGATACATTCCGAGGGACGGCGGGCGGCTCTGGCGCTGATAGAAGCGCGGGAGAAATGCGCAGCGGCTGTCGGCGCGGAGCCTGACGAGATAGTATTCACTTCCGGCGGCACCGAATCCGACAACATGGCTGTACGGCAGGCGGCTCTGCTCGGAATGGCTTCCGGGAAGCGGCGGGTGGTTGCTTCCGCGATAGAGCACCCGGCGGTGCTGAATACGTGCAGGGCGCTTGAGAAATCCGGGCTTGAGGTAAAATACATCGGCGTGGACGGAGACGGCTATGTCGACATGGATCAGGCTCGGAAGCTCATCGCGCCGGAAACAGCGGTTGTTTCCGTGATGGCGGCTAACAACGAGGTCGGCACGATCCAGCCGATAAGGGAGCTTGCCGAGCTTTGCCGCGAGCGTGGGGTGCTGTTCCACACGGACGCGGTTCAGGCGGCGGGGCATATCCCGCTTGACGTCAGGGAGCTTGGCTGTGATATGATGTCGGTTTCGGCTCACAAGCTGGGAGGGCTTCGCGGGGCGGGTCTGCTCTATATCCGCAGGGGGCTGGAGCTTCAGCCGCTTATCTGCGGTGGAGGTCAGGAGAATGGAATGCGCTCCGGGACGGAGAACACTGCGGCTATAGTTTCGATGGGCGCGGCTCTGGAATACGCATGCCGGGATATTGCCGGGCGGTCTGAGAGGATTTCGGCGCTTCGGGACAGGCTCATTGCGGGACTGCTGGAGATTTCCGGGAGCAGGCTCAACGGCGGGAAGGCTCCCAGGCTCTGCGGGAATGCTAACGTTTCCTTTGCCGGAGTGGAGGGGGAATCCCTCGTGCTCGGACTGGATATCCGGGGCGTGTGCGCGTCCTCGGGGTCGGCGTGTTCAAGCGGAAATGAGCTCCCGTCGCATGTGCTCAGAGCTATGGGCGTGCCGGAGGATATGCTTAAAGGCTCGCTCAGGCTCACTCTGTCGGAGTTCAACACCGCCGACGAAGTGGAAACGTCAATCAGGGCAGTCCGGGAAACCGTGGAAACTCTGCGGGAGCTTCGCGGGTGGGGAGGCTGATATGAGAAACAAATGGGTATTCAATATGCTGGCTGTGATGGAGACAGTACTCTGCCCGGTTCTGTGCCTTATGTACGCATTCTGCGGGCTTGCCGTCTGGACGCAGACCGTATATTTCTGTCCGCTGCTGGGCGGGGTGCTGGCGGTGCTCCTGTTTTCGCGGGATAAGCGGCGGTTTATCTGGAAATGCGCCGGCGCGCTGTGTCTGTTTGTGGCGCTTTTCATTCTGGCGCTGAAGCTTGGCTGGTGGGGAGATGTATTCGCTGTGTTCAATGCGCAGTACGCTGCTGAATACGGCGGAATGAATATGGGCGATACGGCGGGTATTTTTCTGCTGTGGACGCCTACGGCTCTTATGGCTCTTATCGGAGGAGTTATCGTAAGCGCCGGGGTGCGGCGTTCTGTCATTGAAAAGGAAAATCTGCGGGATTCGGCTGGCAGTATAGATGATACGGGAATTTGAAGAAAAATGTAGAGGGTGGCTCAGGCGCGGGAAAAGGCGGCGTTTCTTGAGTTGGTGGACGGGAATGCAGTCAGCGTTCGACTGCGCTTCATTCAAAAGCGCGGGGTTCAAGACGGCGCACGGAACTTCTGGTGTGGTGCAGGTTCACTGCGTCATCACTACTGCGGCTGAGAGACCTGAAAACTCCGACTTTGCCGGGACGTTCCATACAGCCTCGGCACAGCGGAATACTGGCGGCAGATGAAAGCTTGTTTTCAATATGGGACAGGAATGCGCCGGAGCGGTAAGTTTTTTCATTGAGGAAAAAATCCTGCAAGGCTATTGACAAAGGCTGAAATGTGTGATATAATCACAAATAGAATATGTTGAAATGCGACGAAAGGAAACAAAGCCCTGGAGCACTTCCAGAGAACCGGCGGTTGGTGCGAGCCGGCAGAGCGGCAGGGTCATAGCTCCTCCTTGAGCAGAACGGCTGAACGGGCGGTCGGCAGGCGGAAGTCTGCGGTCACTAATTAAGCTGTTACGGTATCTCCCGTTATCGAGAGGCACATTGTTTGATGTGTACGAGTGGACAGTCTGTTTGCGACTGTCAATGAGAGTGGTACCGTGGGGTTTTCAAGCTTCATCTCTTAATGAGATGGGGCTTTTTTATTTTGCGGTCAAATGCAGTTCAACAGTTCGCTGTATTAATAGCGCGTGTGCGCGGGGCTTAGCCCGGAAAGGAAAGAGATATGACAAACGCAAGCAAGTACGCAAGAAGATATTTCATGCCGCCGTTCAGATGCATGGACTGGGCTGAAAAGGACTACATCGAGAAGGCTCCCAAGTGGTGCAGCGTCGACCTCCGCGACGGCAACCAGGCGCTCATTATCCCGATGAGCCTTGACGAGAAGCTGGAATTCTTCAAGAAGCTGGTCGAGGTAGGCTTCAAGGAGATAGAGATAGGCTTCCCCGCCGCTTCCGAGACCGAGTATGATTTCTGCCGCGCGCTTATCGAACAGAACCTTATCCCTGACGACGTTACAGTACAGGTGCTCACCCAGAGCCGCGAGCATATCATCAAAAAGACCTTCGAGGCTCTCGACGGCTGTAAGAATGCCATCGTTCACCTGTATAACTCCACCTCCGTTGCTCAGCGCGAGCAGGTTTTCCGCAAGAGCAAGCAGGAGATAATCGACATCGCCGTTACCGGCGCAAAGCTCCTCAACGAGTACCGCGAAAAGACCCCCGGCAACTTCCGCTTTGAGTACTCCCCGGAGAGCTTCACCGGAACTGAGCCGGAATTCGCCGCAGAGATATGTAACGCAGTAATCGACATTTGGAAGCCTACACCCGACTGGAAGGTCATCATCAACCTGCCCGTTACCGTCGAGGAGAGCCTCCCGCATGTTTACGCACAGCAGGTAGAATATATGTGCAAGGTCCTGCACGACCGTGATTCCCTTGAGATATCCCTCCACCCGCACAACGACCGCGGCTGCGGTATCGCTGATACCGAACTCGGACTGCTCGCCGGTGCTGACCGCGTTGAGGGTACTCTGTTCGGAAACGGCGAACGCACCGGTAATGTCGATATCGTCACCGTTGCGCTCAATATGTACTCCCACGGTGTGGAGCCGAATCTCGACCTCAGCAACCTGCCGGAGCTGGCTTCCATCTACGAGCGGCTCACCAGAATGCACGTTTACGAGCGCATGCCATACAGCGGCCAGCTTGTGTTCGCAGCGTTCAGCGGCTCTCACCAGGACGCTATTGCAAAGGGCATGAAGTGGCGCGACGAGAAGGATCCCGAGCATTGGAACGTTCCGTATATCCCGATCGACCCGCACGATATCGGCAGAGAGTACGAGGGCGACGTTATCCGTATCAACAGCCAGAGCGGCAAGGGCGGTATCGGCTTCCTTATGGAGCAGACCTACGGTATTAGCATGCCGCCTAAGATGCGCGAGCATTTCGGATACGCGGTCAAGAGCGTTTCCGACCATCAACACAAGGAGCTCCACCCCAGCGAGATCTACGATATATTCGAGAAGAACTACCTCGAGCCGCAGGGCAAGCTGAAGTTCATCGAGGCTCACTATACACAGGGCGAGCATATCACCGCTACAGTTGTTATGGAAGTCAGCGGTCAGAAGCGCACCTGGGAGGGCGTAGGCAATGGCCGCCTGGACGCTGTCTCCAATGCCATCAAGACCGGTCTCGGCATTGAGTACCATATCGCTACATACACAGAGAACGCGCTGGAGCAGTCCTCCAAGTCCAAGGCTGCGGCTTATATCGGCATTTCAAAGCCTGACGGCTCCGTAAGCTGGGGCGCGGGTATACATACCGATATTATCGTTGCCTCCGTACGGGCGCTGGTGGCTGCGGTCAATAATTCCGGGCTTATCTGATAATATTTCAGCAGGGGAGGCGGCGCTTCCCCTGTTTGCTTTATCAAATTTTTTTGACTTTTTGTGTTGAAAGTGTTGAAAATTCTGTGGGTTTGTGATATACTATATCTAGAAATTACATTGCAGAAAGCGAGTGATATATCAACATGAAGTGTCCTGAATGCGGCTGCGAGGAAAGCAAGGTAATCGACTCCCGCCCGGCTGAAAATAAGGTGCGCCGCCGCCGCGAGTGTATCCAGTGCGGATTCCGTTTCACAACTTACGAAATAATCGAAGATATTCCCCTTATGGTAATAAAGAAGGATAATTCCATAGAGCCGTTCGACCGCCAGAAGCTCGTTGACAGGCTTTGCAGGGCCGCTGTCAAGCGTCCGGTGAAGCTTGAGACTATTGAGAATATGGTGGACGAGATCGCCGCAGAGCTGAAGAATTCCCTTCAGCGCGAGGTCACAAGCGAGAAGATCGGAGAGCTGGTTCTTCACAAGCTCAAGGCTATAGACGTCGTGGCGTATATCAGATTCGCTTCCGTGTATAAGGATTTCAACGATGTTGACGGTTTTGTCAAGATCATATCTGAACTCCAGGAGAATGCGTGATCATGCTAAAGACCTGCTTCGGCGGGTCTTTTGTTATTTTATGTATTCGAAAACGTATATTTTGTGTAAAACTCGGAAAACTAATTGTGCAAAATTTCTTTAATTATTTTTGAAAAAGGGGTTGACTTTTTCGAACAAAGAGAGTATAATATAAAAGCTGTCGCGAGAACGGCTTGAAAACATCACAAAGTGATCGAAAATCAAGAAAAAACTTCAAAAAAGTTTGAAAAATCTCTTGACAAATCGAAAACAAAGTGATATAATAAATAAGCTGCTTCGAGAGAAGCGACAATCTGTTAAATCGAATCTTGAAAGTTTGAAAAGAAATTCAAAAATAAATTTTTAAAAACCTCTTGACAAACTCGAAAAGATGTGATATAATAGAAAGGCTTGTGAAAACCAAGCAAGCAAAACTTCCGAAATCACATCGGAACGAAAGAAAATCAAGAAAAACTCAAAAAAACTTTTGAAAAACCTCTTGACAAAATCGAAAAGATGTGATATAATAACAAAGTCGTCTGAGA
>CAMELR010000010.1 GCA_945923775.1 uncultured Clostridia bacterium
TCTTCTGCTTTCCTTGACAAGCGGTTAATCACCAACGATATTCTGTATAGTAACTATATATGCAATTTGGCTTGGTTTTCTTCCGAGAGGTTTTCAAAGCAGAAGATTATCGATTATATCCTCCACTATAATTCGCTTGATATAAACGATGAAAACTATATGACAGAGAACTTTGCGGATACATATTTCAGCAGACAGGATTGCAGTAGGATAGGATTTATCCGTCAAGACATCGAGGACGAGTTTCTTGCTGGTGCGTTAAACGAGCGTGAGCGTGCAATACTCATTACGTCGCTTCTATATGCGATGGACAAAATCGCCAACACCTGCGGTCATTATGACGCATATCGTCAAGGCGTGGAATTTGACAGGCATTTAGAGCTTGCTGTTCCAACGCCAAAGCAGAACAGAAGAAAAAATCAATGCTATAATGAGAATGCAAACGAGCTTGTGAAGCGCATACAGGCAGATTTGGTGTACATAGACCCGCCTTACAATTCTCGTCAATACTGTGACGCATATCACCTTATTGAAAACGTCGCAAGATGGCAAATGCCGGAGGTAAGCGGCGTAGCAAGAAAGCCGGACAGAACCGCACTTAAAAGCGAATACTGCACAAGACAGGCAGAAGCGGCTTTTGAGGATTTGATTAGTCATATCACGGCAAGATATATCTTGTTGTCTTATAATAATATGGCGAACAAAGGCAATGACCGTTCCAACGCAAAAATATCCGATGAAGTCATTATGAGAGTTCTCGAAGCCAAAGGCACAGTTGAGGTGTTTTCCGAAAGCTATAAAGCGTTCACCACAGGAAAGTCCAACATAGAGGGCAACGAGGAAAGGCTGTTTTTATGCAGATGCATTTAGAGAAAGAAATAATCCCTTCACCACTAAACTATATTGGCGGAAAGTATAAGCTCCTTCCCCAAATCTTGCCGCTGTTTCCCGAAATCAGCGGCACTTTTATTGATTTGTTCTGCGGTGGCTGCAACGTTGGAATTAACGTAAATGCCGACAGGGTAATACTTAATGATACAGACGAGAACTTGCGGTATTTATACAATACTTTCAAGAATATGGATAAAGATGTGCTTCTCAAAATGATAGAGGACATTATTGAGAAATACGGTCTATCTCGTTCTGATATTTATGGCTACGAGCATTATGGGTGTGAAAGTGGCAAAGGGCTAGGAGAATACAACAAACAACCATACCTTAAGCTCCGTGAGGACTTTAATGAACACACAAATTTTGATTACTATTACTATGCAATCCTATATGTCCTGATAGTGTATTCGTTTAACAATCAGATTAGGTTCAATAGTAATGGCAAGTTCAATCTCCCTGTCGGCAAGCGGGATTATAATACCAAAATGCAGAAAAAGCTCTCTGATTTCATTGACCGACTGAAAGAGGGGAATTTTGTTATCACAAGCACTGACTTTGAGTTTTTCAGCCTCGATGGATATGGGGAAAACGACTTTATCTATGCAGACCCGCCCTACCTTATAACCTGTGCTACATACAATGAGCAAGGTGGTTGGAACGAGGATAAGGAGAGAGCTTTATATAAGTTCCTTGATAAAGCTAATGAACAAAGCATTAGATTTGCTTTATCAAATGTGCTTCGGAGCAAAGGCAAGGAGAATACGATACTGTTGAAGTGGCTTGAATATAACCCTCAATACCGCACAATTTCACTTGACTATAACTATTCCAACTCCAACTACCAAACCAAAGACAGGTCATCGGGTAGTGAGGAAGTGTTAATTGTTAATTACTGATGACGCACAACAACGCTGAATGAGTTCTAAAAGGAGGAAAACCGTGCCGTTAACATACAAGAGCTTTTGCTGGTGCTTGGGAACAACAAGCTTCAGAACCAAGAATTTTAATAGAACTATCGAGGAACAGTTAGGCTTATTAAACGAGTTTTGGAGCAAGCCTGACAATGCCGATATTAGTTGGAGAAACAACAATAACATTCAGACGCAATACTATCTGTTTATGCAGGAGAAGGGCTTTGTTGAAGGCGACGCAGATAACAAACCCAAAGACGCTCGTGAAAAGACATCGGGGTTGGTGGACATAGGTCTGATTGATGACAATCGCCGCCTGACTAATGTTGGAAAAGCTCTGCTTACAATAAGCGAAAGCAATGATTTCGGCTCGGATAATCACTTTGAGATACCTAAAGACAGCTATATTTATCTGAAACAGCTGCTGAAAGCCTCTTGTGTGGTTGACGGCAATACGGTTAGACCGCTCATTGTATTGTTGTATCTCCTCTCCAAATTGGGAGAGCTTTCATCAGATGAGTTTACATACCTGCTGCCGCTTTGTACGAGCAAGGAAACCACCGATGAAATCATCGCCTGCATTGACGATATAAAGAACGGGCAGAAGACTGTTGATGATGTAATTGTTTCAAGGCTGTTGTCAATGGACAACTACAAGGAAGCGTTATCGCTGCTGTTGTCGCGGGAAAATGTTGACGAGAACTTGATTTGCGAAATAGGGATAAACCGAAAGAGCCGCAACTATGATAAACCTTATTTTACGCTTTACCAAGCCTTGCATAAGGTCTATATGGAGAAAGATAGGTCGGCTTTTGTTGAGGTCTTTGACGCAGCAAAGAAGATACGCATAAGCAATTATTGGATAAAGTATCTTTTTGATACTAATTCCAGAGTTGCGCTTGTAAGGAATGCTGAAGCTCATATCAAGCCTACGGATTTCGATAATGTTACTACTGAAAACGAGTTCAAAACATCTTTCTTTAAGCTTATGCAGCTGTTCAAGGCAAAGGCAACGCTGCGTGATTATTTTGACTTAAACCGCCGCTATTTCAAAACTACCGATATTGTTCTGTTTGAGGACGGCGTAGTTAAGCTTGATGTTGTCCCCAAGCATTTCTTCAAATCGGTTATTGACAGCCTGTATGAGCAAGCCTACATTTCATCAGACCTCTTGTATGAGAATTGCGCCCTTGAAGAAATTGCAGATTGCCTTGTAATAAATGACGATGTAGTTATCAAGTGCATAAATGCGGAGCTTGGTATCGGCACGACCACTATTGATACAGCACGAGAAGCATTGGAGCGTATCAGATACAGGCGCTTTAAGACGCTCATTGACAAGAAATTCTCCGATGAAAATCTGCTTGAACTGCTCACCTGCTTTGAAAACCGCAATGATGATGAAATCAGAAGAATGGTTACGGACAATGCAGATGTTCCGACAATGTTTGAATATGTGCTGGGTGTATTGTGGTACAAAATCAGTGATTATCAAGGCAAAGTCCTTGACTATATGAAGCTCTCGCTTGACGCTGATTTGCTGCCTAAAACCCATGCGGCAGGCGGCGAAGCTGATATTGTCTATGAATATAACCAAACGGCAGATTACCCCGAACACGCTTTGTTGTTAGAAGCTACCCTTGCCGACAGCTCAAATCAGCGAAGAATGGAAATGGAGCCTGTATCAAGGCACCTCGGACAGCACTTGCTTCGCACAGGCAACCTGAACTCCTACTGCGTATTTGCAACAGGGACATTGAATATAAATGTTATCGCCGATTTCAGAAGCCGAAAATCAATACCCTATTATGACCCGCAGGACTATTCAAAGAACGTTTCGGGAATGAAGATTATTCCATTGCAGATTTCAGAGCTGAAAGCTATCCTGAAGGGCGGCAAGCGTTATAAGGACTTGTATTCGCTCTTTGATACGGCGTTTAATTCAGCGTTACCGCCGCACGAGTGGTATAGTCAATGTATCTCTACACAGATTTAGTAAATGATGGTCGCTAACACAGGGAGGCAGTATGCCAGTTAACATTGAGTTCTATATTGAACAGAATTACGACCGGCTTCATTATAGTGAAGCGATAAAAACAGAGCCGCTATATAGTGGTTATTGTAGCAGTAATAAAACCTTTGAAAAGCTTTTGGCAATTATGCACCAAGAGTTTAACAGGCTGTATAAATATATGTATTCAAAACAGCGCTCAAATTGTCATTATAACGCTTTTGAAAGCCGGCAATTGTTAGAATATATAAGGCTGTACGAAAATATGAACTATCATTTGAAAGGCACAAAATATGCTTTTGAAATCAATAGTGAATATAAAAAATTAATAGAACAATCTCTAACTTTTTTGCAGGAAACGAACGGAAGTCCAATACCGCACGATTTACTTCAAATAGAGATGCTGGATTATGAGCCAATCTTTACAATGTGCCAGAGTATAAGTATCCCTGCTCCCACTACAACAGAAGCAAGACGTTATCAGATTAGGTTAATTGGCGAAGGCTCTTACGCGCAGGTTTTTAAATACAAAGACGATTTCTATAATAAATACTTCATTATTAAGAGAGCGCAAAATGGTCTTAGCCAAAAGGAACTTGAACGCTTCAAAAGAGAATATGAAGTAATGAGCAAGCTACATTCACCTTATGTTTTGGAAGTATATCGGTATGACGAGACCAGACACGAATATTACGCCGAATATGCTGACGAAACACTTTTAAAATACATCAGTCACAATCCTCGTTTAGATGTATCAAAAAGGAAAAGTATCTGCAATCAGTTATTCAGGTGTCTATCATATATACACAGCAAAGGTTATTTGCATAGGGATCTAAGCTTAACGAATATCTTGTTAGTTCATTATGAGGATGGCAACAGCATTGTGAAACTATCAGACTTCGGGCTGGTTAAAGAACCGGATAGCACATTAACAAGCTTGGATAGTGAAATCAAAGGTTCTCTTAATGACAGCAATCTACGAGTAGTTGGCTTTTCAAATTTCTCAATGGTATATGAAACGTATGCATTAACCCGTGTTATTCTGTTTGTGATGACCGGTTTACAGAACATCGAAAGAATTCGTGACGAGAAAACCCGAAGGTTCGTATTAAAAAGAATTGATTCTGACACAAATAAAAGGTATCAGAATGTTGATGAACTGAAAGCAGCATTTAATGAAACTTTTTGATATATTCCCCTATACTCACCCGCCTAAACCTATCACTCCATCAACCCGCAAAACCACGGCAGACATTGTTTGCAACGGCTCGCCCCACGTTGAGTGCGTTGTGTTGATGTCAAGGAAAGAGGGGTAAATTGAGATAGGCGGCTTAACGGTGCGGTTTAGCAGCGTTGGGTTGATTATCTATATTTTCCAGTATAAGGCTATTTAATTCGTGTGGTAATATATCCACGATGACAGCAGTTTCTCAGCGATACACGGGTTTTGGGACGAGTGTGCGGGAATGCTGTGATAGTGTGCGGGATAGATGTCAAATAGTGCTATAAACAATCAACGGATATGGAGGATCAAACATATCAACGAGGTGAATGACTTAATTTCCGAGCAGGACACCGTGCCTACCGAGTTTAATGAGAGACTATTCTATAGAGTACAGGCAACCCCTCCCGTTCATAAAGTCGGGAGGGGCTTTGTCATTAATTGAAGCACCAAATTAACCATATTATTGCCGCAGTTACTCTGCCACCGAGTCTACAAATTCACACAGCCTGTCAATATCTTCGTCATCGGGGTGGTTTGACGCTGATTCCATTATTCGGTCAAGTTGATCAGCCGAATACCCAGTTTCGATTTCGAGTTTTTCTCGAAACTCATCTGAAGCTTTCCCCTGACAGAGGAAAAATCCGAGATAACTGCAATCGTCATTTATCCACGGGCTGACAGCGTTTTCTACATACTGCTTATACTTCTCGTTCACCGGCAGCCCGCAGGACGCAAACAACGTGATTTTAACGTTTTCAAGCTGTTCAAGAATATCCAGTATCTTAATACCACAACTGCGATTCTTCACAGGGAATCCTATGAAGTAGTGCTCCGCTTCGGGCAGTTCGGACGCATTTTCGGCGTTTATGATTACCTTATCATTTCCGGGCAGGCTCACAAAAACATTCTTTGAAAGTTCCTCGGTATTCCCTGTTTCGGATATATAGATTACTGCATATTTCATACAAACACCTCATTTCAGATGAATATGTTGAGAAGTCCGAGAATAAAGCCAATCAGCGCTCCCAGATTAACTATCGTGTTAAGTTCTTTTTTCATAACGCTCATCACAAGCGCTTCAAGCTCGTCTGCGCTCATAGCGTTTATTTTTTCCTCGACAATGCCGCTCAAATCAAGCAGGCTCATGAGGTTTTCCGCACAGCCAGACACAGCCTTTTTATACAACGCGATAAAGGCTTTTTTTAGTGTATCTCTGTCAATGCCAAATCCCTCTATAATGTCAGCAAGCGGCATTTCACCCGAATCAGACAGCTTCTGTTCGATATAAGGCGCAATAAATTCCTCCCCATTCTCCGCAATATATGCCTGTATTTCAGCGCCCACAGGAGAAAGCACAGCCTGCAACAGCTCGTCAGTCAGGAACATCTCAATCATAGGGTTGTTCAGTTTAGCCTTTATAATCTCCGGAGTTTTTTCAACTAGCACACCCGATATATCCACCTGAGAAATGGCTTCTGCTATGTATCTTGCGATGTTTGTGGAAACGGCTTTCTTTCTGCTCTCGATTTCCTCCTCGGTCATATCCTGCGAACCGCTGAAAAGGTCATTTATTGATACCGACAGCTTATCCAGAATCATATCGGCTATTTTATCCGCAAGCTCGTCACTCAACAGCCTGCTCTCAATATCTGCCTGAGTTATAAGATTGTTTCCCACTGCGTCCCCGACAGACTTTGCAAGCCTTGATTTCCCCTTGGGGATTGCACCTGGAGTAAACGGAAGTTTGTGACCGAATACCTTTATCTCCTTTTTTGGGTGGAACAGCATTTTCACCGCAATAAAATTGGTGAAGTACCCTATTACCGCGCCGATAACCGGGCCGGCAATATACTTGATTATCATACATATCCTTCTTTCTTCTTCATAACGCTCATATATGCAGGTCTGATTATCTTGTCGGTGCAGACCATCTCCTCAATGCGGTGAGCGCTCCAGCCGACTATCCTTGCTACTGCAAAAATAGCGGTATATAGTTCCTTCGGAATACCCAACATATCATATACGAACCCGCTGTAAAAATCCACATTCGGACAGACACCGCGGTTGTGCTTTCTATCCATAATAAGCTGCGGTGCGATTTTCTCGGTCTGCTCGTACAGTCGGAATTCGTTCATTCTGCCTTTCTCTGCGGCAAGCTGTTTTACATAGCCCTTAAGCACCCGTTCTCTCGGGTCGGAAAGCGTGTATACCGCGTGTCCCATTCCATAGATAAGACCCCTGCGGTCAAAAGTTTCCTTATCGAGTATCTTTTCGAGGTAGGCAGCAAGTTCCTCGTCGTCCTCGGGGTCGCGTACATTTTCCGAAATATCCGCCATCATATCCATCACCTTGATATTTGCGCCGCCATGCTTCGGACCTTTCAGTGAGCACATTGCAGCCGCCATGGTGGAATAGGTGTCCGAACCGGAGGACGTAACTACTCTCGTGGTAAATGTGGAATTGTTACCGCCGCCGTGTTCCATGTGAAGTATCAGCGCAGTATCAAGCACCTTTGCTTCGGTCTTGGTGTACTTTTTGTCGGGGCGAAGCATGGTAAGTATGTTCTCAGCGGGAGATAAGTCCGGGTCGGGATAGTGTATATACATACTTTCAAGATTCTGATAATGGTTATATGCGTTATACGCGTACACCGCAAGAGTCGGGAACTGGCTTATCAACTGCAAACACTGACGAATATTGTTTTCAAGCGACGTGTTTTTCAAATCCCAGTCGTAAGAAGCAAGCGTAAGAATACTTCTCGTCATGGTGTTCATAATATCGTCGGTCGGGGCTTTCATTATGACATCTCGGGTGAAGTTTGTGGGAAGAGCCATCAGCGTGCCGATAGCCGAGCGAAACTCAGTGTACTGCTTTTCGTCGGGCAATTCTCCCATAAGCAGGAGATAAGCAATTCTTTCATAACCCAATTCGTCCTGTTCAAGACTGCCTATCAAATCCTCAACACGATATCCGCGATACCACAGCTCGCCGTCACACGGCTCCTTTGCGCCGTTTTTTACTTCGTATGACTTTATCAGAGAAATGTTTGTAAGCCCCGTAAGAACACCGTTTCCCTTTTCGTCACGAAGTCCCTGATTGATGTCGTATTCATCGTAAAGTCTGCGGTCAATAATGTCGTTTTCACGGCAGCAACGCTCCAATTCTGTCAGATATTCATTCATCGGTTTCATTTGTTTCCTCCATCTGTTCAAGTTCTGTTCTCATTACCGAATCAAATTCTTTCATCAGTTGAAGAAGTTGTATTATCTTATCCTTTCCGAACTTTTGAAGTACCTCGGAATAAAAAGCCTTTAGCCTGCTGTCGGTTTGAGAAAAAACGGTTTTTCCGCGCTCGGTTATCGTGACATAAGTTCCGTCCTTACCGTCACCGTCATGATCCCAGTTGATGAGATTTTTTCCGCTCATTTCCCTAATCAGCTTTGATGTTTTTCGAATAGGCAAATTCAGTTTTTCCGAGATTTCGCTCAGATAAATTCTGTCCGAATAGATAGAATCGCTTTCAATTTGTTCGCACATAAAATGAAGCGCGATGTATTCGGCGATATTGATGTCCTTAAATATAGATTTTGCATCGTCTTTGGACAACAAATATCTTCTGTATGTTATTTCGTGAGCAAGGTTCTTCATCGGTTCTTTGCCTGTATTCGATGTTGTGATTGTGTTGGTTTCATTAATTGTGTTTATTTCGTTCATCCGGTTTGTTCCTCTCTGTAATTTTATATCATACTGTTTGGTTTCAAACTATATGGCTAAAAATATAATCGCCTTGTCCGATACTTCTTATACCATAAAGTGCTCGATATTTTTGCATATCTTATGGAAAGTGGTTCGGAACGAAGCAATTTCTTCGTCTGTCAATCCATAGTACAACTCGTTTTTTATATCCTTCCAGATTTTTTCGATTTCCAGCGCTACCTCGTTTCCTTTGTCAGTAAGGCTGAAATGCATATATCGCCGGTCATTTTTATCCTGCATAGAGCTGATGTATCCTTTTTCGGTCAATCCATACACGGTCGCTGAAATGTGTCCCTTATTCGCATTAAGGAACTCCGAGATATTGACCAGCGAATCAGCGCTGCTGCATATTGACAGATAATATATTACCTCAAATTCTGCCCGCTTCATATCATAGTGTTTTCTGAGTAGCGCAAACTTTGAGTCTGAATACTTCCTGAACTCGCCGCCCTTAAGAACTTCTTCCAACGGCTTCTGAACCATATCATCACCCTGCTTTCTTTTGATTTGTCCGTTTTAAACGGTTTGTTTTTAAACTATTATACCACTTCAGAATTATTTTGTCAAGGGGGTGTTTCTATTTTTTTATAATCAAGATTACAATAGAATATCGGAAAAGCATTGAGAAAGGGAAATCTTCAGCTATAAATTTACACCATAATCTCCACCACAACCCCCGACTTCAGCTCCACTAAAAACCTATCGTCCCAGACGGTGATTTCCTTAAGCCACCGTCGAGCAAGGCTCTCGTCAAACTCGGTAAGCTCGGTGTCCTGCTGGGAAATAAAGTCATTCAACTCGTTGATACGCTTGACCTGCTCATCGCGAACAGCACTATCGGTGAAGTTCTTCTGTTTCATCTCACGGAGCCGGAATATCTCGTCGGCGATGTCATTGTAGTCCTCCTTGCGGGAAGCGTGGTTTATAAGCTCCTGTTGAAGTTCGGCAAGCCGCTTCCTTATTATATATGTGAGTGCTGCAACACCACGCTTCATATGGTTCACCGCCAAGTCGGTGTGTTCTGTGCTTGAATGTTGCTCCGCACTCTCCGCAGACTATCTTGCCCGAAAAGCAATACCGAAGTTGATACTTGTGGCTGCCCTTTGTCACATTCTTTTCCGCAGCGTGTCTGTCTATCAGAGCCGCAACCGCATCGAAATCTGCCTTGCTGATTATTCCCTCGTGATGATTTGCCACGAGGTACTTGTCCATCTGCCCATAATTCACACGGCGATGAAACGACTCATCGGTAAAGGTTTTCTGAAAAACTGCGCTGCCTGTGTAGTTCTCGTTTTTCAGAATTCTGAGAATACTGCCTTGACACCAGTGTTTTCCACGCGCCGGAGCAATATTATCCGAATCCAGCTCTCTTGCGATATGCGTTATCCCCTTTCCCGAAGATGACCACAGACTCCGATAGCCGAAAAAGGGCGCACGAAACTACGGTGGGAGCATCTTCGTTCCAAACGTAGCCGTCATCGCTGCGTTCTGAACTCTTATGCATCCCTCCGTCCTTATAGCGCTATTCAGACTAAGAGATTGATATTTCAAAGCGGTTTGCTTTGATGGTTATATAATAGCAAAAAGAAACAATAATGTAAATTCCAGATAAATTGCATTACTATCTATGCGTTTTTTGCTTAAATACTTGTATTTTTACAAAATTTGTGATACAATATCTGTGACACATTATTTTTTGCATTACTAATTTTGGACAAAAAAATAAGAACCCCTCAAAAAAGGACTCTTACATGATATGTTAATGGGAGAAATCAATGGGAAATGCAATAAAAAATATAGAAGAAAATTTTTTAACAAGTAATGTTTTTACGTTTAAATCGTATTCTTGCTACTGTGAAATTGAAAAAGGATTTAATATAATCGGAGAGCCAACTGAAATTATCAAGATTACTACAGACAAAACACAACCTCTCCATTTTGCCTTTGGCTCCAAGGTTGGTTTAGTGAGATTGAATGCCGATGGCTCTGTTGCCGAAAGCAATATTCTCGGCAAACTACTCGCCATCGACAACAGCAAGGTTGAGAACTATTTTGACTTTTTCAAGAGAAATGGCTTTCTCATGCCTGTATCGCAAAAAAACTATGACACCATCGAAAAGAGCGAATTGGGTTCTATAATCAATCGTTTACACGCTACACTTATTTTGATGTCCACAATTACTGATATGTCGAGAACCAGCTATGAAAAAATCGTTCGAATGATTTTTTATCATCTGTTTTCGCCCGTTGTGCATATAGAGACCAGAGATGGAGCCTATAAATACACATCGACAAAGCATCAATATACGCAATTTCTTGAAAACTATAAAAGCGCAGAACGAGAAGAACGCTTGTATGACACATTCAATAATACGGATTTTACATTTAACGATACGCTCGGAGCAATAACTTTGGATGCAGATTTCGTTGATGGAGTTCTCAATAGAACACTGATAAACTGCGAATATGAGAACTCCTTGTTTAGAGAGGTTTTTACCACTTACTGTTCACCGCGTGCCGGAAAATCCAAAAATATGTTGTTGATTAATGACTTCATCTTCCATTATCTTTACGAAGTGGGTATAGTTCTGAATGTCAACTTAGATAACATTCATTATTTTAATAACAAGGTTAATATGGGCAATTTTAACAGTCAAATGAAGAGTAAAGCCACCGAGATTGCTAAAATCATCATAAAGGAAGAAATCGAGGCGAATCTCAGAAGAGTCAGACCGACTTATAATACTTATAAAATGGAGCCTTCCTGGACCATAGACTCTCTCTTGAGCGCTTTGTATTTTGGCTTATTTTATATGAGACCCAATATGGAAAATTACCGCCGATGTGCTAATCCTAAATGCGGTGAGTTTTTTCTGGTCCCAATTTCATCACAAAAGAAAAAATACTGTTGCCGAGAATGTATGAATAGAGAAATGGCTGCACGAAAGCGCGCCCGCGACAAAAGCAAAGCCACAAAAGAGCAATAAAAAACACGGGGAGATTTTCATTGTGAATATCTCTCCGTGTTCTTTTAGTCAGTGGTGGCGGTTACGAACGGCTGCTCGATTACCACACTTAATGCTGCGCGGTCAGTATCATGGTTTCCGTCATAATTTTTCAGCAAATACCGAGTGTCTAACACAATACCTTGGACACGTTCGTAGATTTCTGGATTATCAGGATTGTCCACCCAATCTCCAACAGCTTCGGCTACATTTTCGCATAACCCGTGAATGCCAAAGAAATTTTTGGTACGATTATATGGCATGATAAAGGCATTGAATACTTGCGCTCCGTCCGGTGTTTTTCTATTCTTTACGAACTGACCATATGTAATCTGCTTGTTGATATCTGAAGATTGCGGCAAGGCATTGGTGCCTAATACAGGTGCGATGCCATAACGATAATATTTTGCGTCAAGCACATAATACTTTCCACCATAAATCATAATTGTATCTGGTTCCAATGCACTGACAGGCTTATCTTTATCCTTTCCATAACGAGCAGTCCATATGCCGTGTGGGAAGTAATCCGCTTTATTAGGCACACCAAATACTTTGTCAATCAGTTTCTCCCAGACAGTTTCAAACTTGTCAGTTCCGAAATAGAACTGTTTATCAATGGTTTTGCTGTCTTTAAACTCAATCATCGCTATCATGGAACGGAACAAGGATTTGTCCGCATCATTATTGGTGCTGCCGAGTTTTTCGTTCAATGTGGAAACAAACATATTTTTATCGAACGCAATATCTGGTTGCTCTGGAGTATTCGTAGTGTAGAGCCAGCCGATGCGTTCAAAACTTTCATACACGCAATATTTATGAATGCGTGTGATAAGTCTGGTCATATCCGGCGAATTGTCTCTAGCAACCTGCTTAAGGTAAATAAACGATTTTCCTTGAACCACTGGAACCAATTTTTTAGCTGTTCTGCCCCAATCGGTTTTCCCACGTCCATCTACCTTGTATATTACCTCTGTTTCGGTATAGTAACTACCATTGTGATCCAAATAGTAGTTGATAACATTAAGGTAAGCCTGGATAGGAAAGTCCACCGACTGCGGTGCAGTGAACTTATCCATCTCCAAAACTCTGTCCGTCTTATCTGTGAATGCTGCTAATACTTGAAAAAGATTTTTAATGTCTCTTCGAAGTTCGTCATCTTGCGTGGGCAGTTCGTATCCCATAGGAAAATAAATCATCGCATTTTCCGAGTCTGCCTTAATACCGACAAAACGGTCGCCATCACCGTTTTTGTTGACGTGACAATGGTCTCTGATCATAAAATGATCACGATCTATAGGCATATAGGCTCCTCCAATCTTTTAAGATGATTTTCTTGGTACGAGAGTGTTAAAAATATTCTCCTTGAAAACAAGGAATCTGTTGTCGCTTTGAGAAGTGACAAATAACTCGATTACATCTTCCAAACTCTTAACCTTATCAAGATCGAACACATCTTCCTTGGTAAACTTGAAAGCATCGTCCCACAAATATTTGAGTACCTTTTCGGGAAAACGGCTAATCTGTCTCTCACTTCCATCACCCATGAGCAAGTCTTCCTTGGCAACAAAGTGTGTACCCAAGCGCTTATCTTCAGAAGAAGTCATGCGGATGTTTTTGGCAAGAACAATTTTGTTAATTTCTGTAAAGAAATGTTCCCAAGTAACACTTGTGTCAAGAATCTTAGTTTCTGCAAAGTCTCGTTCACCTTGATTGTCCTGGAAACGGTTCTTGATGAGACGCATATTCCATCTTCTTTGGAATGCAGTATCCAGCGTAAAGACATTCTGGTCACTGGTGTTCATTGTACAGAGAATAGACATATTAGAAGGAATAGAAACCTTGTGGCTGTCATCCTCATAAACAATTCGGGCAATGTCGGCATTGGTGATTTCGTATTCGCTACCACCGGCTTGATTTCTATCAAGCAACTGGAAAATATCACCGAAGATAGCTGGCGCATTACCTCTATTGATTTCCTCAATAACGAGATAGAACATCTTGTCTGGATTCAAATAAGCCTTGTGTACCAGTTTAGTGAACGGTCCGGGAGTGAATACATAGCTTACGCTACCATCTTCAGCAACTGTCGGCAGAATCTGTCCAACAAAATCGGAATAAGTGTAATCTGGATGGAAAACCAGTCTTTCCATCAGATTAGCATCGTTGCAATAGTCATTTTTGATAGTCCAGGATTTACCTGCACCAGGCACACCATATAAGATGATATTTGTACCGCCCCTCAATCTTCCAGAATCGCCGTTACTCCTCTGTGTTGCAAGTGAGGCATCTATAACTGTGTTAGTTGCCAATTTAAAGAACTGATTGTTCAGCGCCTGCAATCCACCGTCACCATCAATGCTTTTTCCTGGGATTACCCCAAAAGCGTCGTATTTGAATTGTTTTGCACGTTTAAGCAGAATTAAATAACTGCCAGAATGAAGCAAATGACGAAATGCCACAAAATCCGCACTATCAAAATTGATGAGGGACACTTGGATTTGGTCTGCCTGGTTTTTGCGCTTGCTTCGCACAACAGAAGTCTTTCCCTCAATAATTCCGTTGGTAAATACCAGTCCATCATCTGAGGCATCACCACCCAAATAATCATAGTTAGCCTGGTGGATACGAACAGGAATCTGCGGAATAAAATATTTTTTCAAATCCGCATCAGACTGAGAATCATTAAAATACCCATCTGCTCGTAGATACGGAAAGATATCCATCTGCACTCCTGTGATGGCAATATGCGTTTGATTATCATAATTGGTTCTATATGTTTCAACTGCATATTTATCAAAATCATTAGCCCAAACAATTTTGAAACCATTTTTTTCAAATCCAGCATCAAGTCCGCCGATGCCACTGAATAAAGATAATACCTTCATTTTGTCGCTCCTCATCAGTTTGATTGGATTGAGGTCGCCCCTTCGTTTCCAATCTTAATATTCGTTTATGTCCACTCCAGCTGCGAGGAGTCTTTCGTATCTTTCATAGGACAAAACAACTGCAATAGGCTTGCCATTTTTCAAAACGAACGCTGTTTTATCCGTTTCCGATAAATTACGAATAAGTTTAGAGGACTGACCTCTATTAAATTCGCCTATATTAAAATGCTCCATTGGAACCTTAGTTTTCTTTTCCAAGTCTACATCCTCCCTTGATGTATTTTCACAATAAGCTATACTCTATTATAGCACAAATACATTGTAATTGCAACCCCTTTTACAATCTTTTTATAGATTTTATTTAGCATTGTAAAAGTAATTACTTTTTGATATATAACCTAACCTTCACACTCTGGCATCTTCTTCATTGTCTGCCAAACTACCAAATTGTATAAAATGCAAATGCACACTCTCAAAATGCTTTAGAAAACAGAAAAATTGAAACAAACACAAATGGTATCCTCTATTTTTGTGTTGCATAATTTGACAGAAGATGTTATAATACAATTATATTGATTTTATAGCCTGTGAAAAATCACGAACAATTACTTTATTCGCAATTAAGAGTAGTACAGAAATCACTATATTACAATAATGAGATTGAGAGGACAAAGAAATGGCAAGTTGTACCTGTGAAAACTGGACGTTGGAAGACTTGGCCTCTGCTCTTCAGAGTATGCACAAGGATAATAAAAAAATTGCTGTGCCTATGTTTCAACGGGGAAAGCGTTGGAACAAGAAACAGCAAGAAACTTTTATTGACTCATTAATCAAAGGTTATCCTGTGGGTACAATGCTTTTCTATGAGACTATTGAGGACGGTCATCAGACTTATATCCTTGTAGATGGGTTACAGCGCGGAAATAGTATAAAAACCTATATTAACAACCCAACTGATTTTTTCTATGACAGCAACATCTCTGATGAATTCTGCCAAAATGTTTTATCCTTGCTAGGCGTAGAACAAACAGATAACAATTACGCCGTTGTGCGTTCTATATTAACGGATTTTATCAAAGAACAAAGAACATTTAAGAATCTCCAATACTTTAAGCCAGCTGAGATTATATCCCGAACATTCCAAGCTGACTTTTCTTGTATTGGTGCTTTAATTGAAGTCATTGGTGTTTTCTTTGATGAAAGACAATCATTATACGATCAAATTGCAATGACAGTGATACCCGTTATCGTGTACCACGGAGCAGAAGAAAACCTTCCGGATATATTTGACCGAATCAACTCACAAGGCACACCGCTCGATCAGTATGAAGTTTATGCTGCTGCATGGCCTGTTAATAATAGATTTTCAGTGAATAACATCGATATTGTAGAAGCGGCAATAAAAAAATATGATTCCTTTATCGAAGATGGTTTTTCTATACACGGATATGACCGCGAATCAATGAGAACTTCAAGGCAAGTAAATGCCTTTGAATATCTATTTGGATTAAGCAAGTATCTAACTTGCCATTATGACATATTAGCGTTTAATAAATCCTTGTCGGATGATACTGTCAACCCACTAGGATTTGAATTGGTAAATGCTTGTTTGAACGACACGGATCGTATTAAAACGTTATATCAAAATATCTATGCAATCCCCGATATTAACAAATTCGAAACCGCCTTATATAAAGCGATTGATTTTGTCGTTGATGCAGTATCAGCAATCACACGGTTCAAAGGGAATAGCCATTCTGGGAAAGTGAAGATTTTTCATTCCAAATATCAAATTCTATCTATGATATCGACTACCTTCAAAGAAATGTTTAAAGATGGAGATTATAATAATTTCGATTCGCAATGGGATGGTAAAAAGACCATTCTTCTGAAAAATCTTCGCAGATACTATGTTTATGATATAATAACTGACTTTTGGAGCGAAGGTGGCACCAGAAAAATACATAGTGCTGCAAAGCCTAACCGCTATTTGCAAGATATTTCTCCTCGTGCTTGGCGAACTGCATTAGACGGCTTTTTTGACAAGTCAATGTTTAGAACAGAAAGCAAGCAGATTGCAAATCCTAAAAGTGAAGAGTATATCATCCTCAACTGTATTTACCTAAATACATTTACTGCTATGGATCAGTTGTCTATTGATAAGTTCGATGTTGAACACATTGCTCCGAAAGAACAAATGAAAAAACTAATTTCTAAATGCAGTGGAAAAGGTTTGCCTATCAGCTGCATTGCAAATCTATGCTATCTGCCCGATTATGTTAATAGAAGCAAACGTGATAAAAATTTCTACCAAGACACAAATTATCTTCAGCATATAGACCTTGATGTTGTCGAGCAAAAATATAGTTTTACCAATCGGGAAGATCTTGAATGGATGGATATGCCATATGATACTGCTGAGGATTTTGAAGCATTGCGTCAATTCTATACCGATTTCTGTGTTTCTAGGTTTGAAACAATCAAAAGGTTGTTTTGTAAATCCATGGAGATTGATTACGAGGCAATGAAGACTTTGGTTGAAGACAACCTACCTGTTGAAGTATCCCCAGCAAAATCTAACGGCATTGTCCCTACTCAATCTGTCACAAATAAATATACGCTTGAATGTATCGCCCGAATAGAATCTTTTATCGGCGAATCGCTAATTAAGCGTGGACGTTCAACATACTGTACAACAGACCGAAAAAAGGGTTTTGTTTTCAGTTCGTCGAAAGCATATGAGCAAGGCAAACGAAAAAAGTATTGGTTTGCTTATCGTTTGAATCCATTTGATGATATTTCTGATTGTCAAGAAAAGTATATCGCATATGGTTGCAAAGACACCAACGAAGTATTACTGTTTCCTGCTTTAATTATTGATTCGTTAAAAGAGCGACTTAACCACTCAAACGATGAAAACGGAAATATTTCCCATTGGCATATTGTATTTCTTAGAGATAGTGTTGGGCACATGACCCAATTGCTTTCACATCCCGAATTGACAGAAGTAGATATTGATGGGTTTAAAATCTGATATCGCATTCCTTCCTTTTATTGTCAAATCGATTGTTTATTGGAAATATTACCCTATACGCACCCACCAAAGCCCCGCACCGGCAAGCACTCCATCAACCCGCAAAACCACGGCAGACATTGTTTGCAACGGCTCGCCCCATGTTGAGTGCGTGGTTTCGATGTCCCTCAGAACTGAATAAAACTACCGGCAGGGAGCATTGCTCTCCGCCGGTTTTGATTTTCAGTTTTCAGCCTGAGTCACTTCTGCGAACCGAACTCCCTGTCGAACACGCGAAAATTTGTGTCGTCACGCTGGGAGCAGTACACGGCGAACTCCACGGTTTCAAAGCGCTCCATGAAGCCCTCAAGCGCGGATCTTATCCCCGCCGCGACGACCTCCGGCGGATTCATGAACGCGCCGCAGCCGAACGCGCCGAGTATAACTACATCGCACCCGTGCTGTGCGGCTATGCTGAGTATGCGCTCCATGCGCTTCTCGTGGAGCTTCCGGAGGTCGCCGTCAGAAATGCTGACTGCGCTGTGTCCGTCGTAATTCATCGAGTTGCTCGGCTTTTCCCGCAGGTTCGGAGCCGCGCAGGTGATAACGTCCACGCTGTACCATTCTTCCTGCGGCATTACCTCCGGAAGCGCGCTGTCCGTCTTGAACACTACCACCCCGGGAGTGTATATGCAGTCGTCGCTGTGGAGCGGATCCGGCGCCGCACGGTGCGGAGTATAGAACCCGCTCCACATCTCCGGCTGAATGAGGTTCATGTACAGCGTCGAACAGCGGCATATCGCCTCCTCCTGCGCCGAGGAGCCGTTCTTAACTCCGCCGCCCGGGTTCGACGCCGAAGCGAAATTCAGCACGCACACGCGCTTCCCTGCCCTGGCGTAGCCGGCGGCGGCTTCCAGTGTCCGTTTGCGGCTCACCACTACCTTCGCGGCGGCGCCCTTCTGTATCATAGGGAGCTCCACCCACTCGCCCTCCGGTATCAGCGACTGCGCGCCGTTTGATTCCTTTATCGCCGACCTCAGAACCGGATCGGTCTTGCACATCGACATCGTGTTTTCGAATACTTCTATGTTTTCCTGCCTGCCCATAATTACCTCCTGGTCATCGGAATTTTACTGCCTCTATCTATATATTAGCATATTTCTGCCTATTCATCAACACTTATCTGCGCAATTTTCGATTCAGTTTATTTGCCGATATTCCCGATGAACCACTGTTATTCATCACGTGTAACCGTACGGTACTCCATAATCTCCGTCCGTAAATTCACGGAGATACAGTCCCTCCGCTTGTTCTTCATGGTTTTTCTCTTCTTTTTTATGCCCTCAAAAAAACAGCAGAGAACCGAAGTCCCCTGCTGTCCTGTCTTACTTTTTGAGTCCTACGACCGAGCGGAGTATCGCAGCCGAATCAATTGCATTGACAAATCCGTCGCCGTTGTAGTCGCATGTGTCGTCAAGCTCCATCGTGCCTACGCACATCTTGAGTATCGCGGAAGCGTCCCGGGCGTCTATCGTCGTGCTGTTGTCAGCGTCACCGGGAAGCCTCGTCTTGGTATCCAGCATGAGGACGTAATCGCCGCCGCTCGCCGGAACTACCTGAGCAACGCCGGTGCTCGAAATTATCTTCGAGGTATCGACAAAATCGAGCAGGTGCGAATCCTCGTTATACCTGAACAGATTTGCAAAGCGGTTGTTCACCTTCTTGCCGGTCTTGACGTAAAGCACCGCGCCTATCTTGTTCGTGCCGTAGGTGTGCACTCTGACTATCTCGCTGTCTCCGGAGCTGTCGATAAGCACCGCCGGGATATAAACGTCGCTGGTCTTTAATCCCACGCTGAGGGAGGCCACCGTCTTTTTCAGTGCGCCGGTGTCAACTACCCAGCTCAGCATGTCGTTTACCACGAACTCCAGCGTGATTTTCTTCTTCATCGCGGTGTTGATGATATCCGCGGGTACGGACGTGTTTCCGTTCAGGTTGATAACAACACGGGAATTCTTCGCGGCTGCCGCTATCTTCTTCTGGAGCTGCGTCCAGCCCTTCACCTGGCTGCCCACCATTGTCGGGTCGGATACCGTA
Source organism: uncultured Clostridia bacterium (assembly GCA_945923775.1). Taxonomy (GTDB): domain Bacteria; phylum Bacillota; class Clostridia; order Oscillospirales; family Ruminococcaceae; genus CAG-115. Next base: position 19,795 of record CAMELR010000010.1, read on the forward strand.
CCGTCGGAAGTGTTATCCTGATTGGTATCGGAATTGTCCGTATCGGTGGGGGTATCGTCCTTCTTGCCGTCGTCCTTGCCGGTATCGTCAGGCTTATTGTCAGAGTCAGAACTTGACGAACGTCTGCGCACCACGATATTGAACGCAGCCGTGCAGCCCTGATAATAAACTGTAAGAGTCTGCTGACCCAGTACCCAGCTATCGAAATCCTGGATCATGCTCTCGGTCATGTAAACCGTTTCCGGAGCCTTGGTCTCGTCAATGTACGTTACCTTGATAAGACCGCCTACGACATTCAGCTTCTCGCCCATGTAGTAGGAATACTTTGTAGGCCGCTTGACTATCTCGATACTCTTAACGCCGTAGTCCTTGCCGACGGTGTAGGTGTACGTCTTAACAAGGCTGTCGTCAATGCTCGGGTCGTTGGACTTCGCATAGGTATACAGCTTGTATGTCACGACCTGATTATCCACGCGCTTGAGAGTTATCTTTGTTCCCGACTTGTACAGAATTCCATTATAGGTGGAGGTTATCGGAGTATCGATGGAATAGTAGATATCAGCCGTGGCTGTCGCGCAGGACAGTGTGAACGTGATCGCAGTTTCGCTGGCGGTGTCAAGAACGCTCGGCACAGGTACCGCCGCCTTTTCCTTGGGCACGGTTATTTTGTAGATAAGATCCTCGCTGATGTCGGAATCCTTCCAGCTGTCATTCGGAGCCTTCGCATAGGTGCGCAGCGCGAATGTCTTTGTGCTGTTCGCGGCAACTTTAAGGTCAAACGGACCTGTGTACTCGATGAACCCGCTGGACTTTGTTGCGTTCGGGTCGAGGGTATAGTATATCTTCGCGCCGGGGGTTTCGGTGTTAAGCGTGATGGTCAGCGAGCTGTCGTAGTTTCCCGGCTCCGGAGTGGGCTTCGGGGTCTGGGTCTTTTTCTTCTCGATAACTACCTTGTATACAAATGTGGATACGTCGCTCTGCTTCATGCCGGGAGCTGTGGCTATCGCCTTTATGCAGTAATACAGCGACTGCCCGGGCACGCCGGAAAGGGTGATAGGCTCGATGTACTTCGTGCCGCCGGTCTCGGTGGGGTCGGCGAGCTTCGAAATATCGCTGATGTTCTCGTACGCTTCGATGTTATAATAGATGGTCGCGCTGTTTACTGCGGATTCAAGCGTGATATCCTGCGGGGAATTGAACACGGTGGTTCCCTGACCTTCCACGGTATCGGGAGGATATGCCCAGGGAGCAGGGACCTTCGACGCTTCCTCAACATAGATCTGCGCCGTTACGGTCATTTTCGCGGAGTCCTCCTCCATGTAGTCGGGGACTCTTACCTTACCGGTAAATGTGACCGTCTGGGCAGTTCCTATCTTGGGGTTGTAGGGAGTTCCCTTGTCGGTTATCGCGGTGGTGAGATCCCATGTAACGCTGCATGTCTCGGAAATACGGTTATCCTTTGTGCCGACAACTGTTACCGTCTTGGGGAGGTAGCTGCTGTCCATCTGCGTAACGGTGGTTCCGCTGGGCACGTTGGCGACCTTTCCGGGGGATACAGCTCTGTAGTCGGTGAGCTTTCCGGTCTTTTCAAATGTGTAAACGATAGTGAACGTACCGGTGTCGTTAGTGGAGCCGGAGCATCTCACGCCGTTGACGTAAACGTCTGGAGTACGCAGGAACACGTAGTTCGGGCTGTTCGGGATAACCTCCACCAGCATGGTGTACTCCGTGTTGTACTCAGCCAGGGCGCTGCTTCCGGAGCCGCCCTTCCACTGAACCGCGCCGAAATCGGATATTTCGAACGTCTCGGTCTCGTAGTCGGGAGCCGAGGGGTCAAGCTCTGCGGAGATATCAAGCGCCTGCCCGCCTACCGGCTGGTCGACGATAATGTGTATCTCAGGGATATTGGAGCCGGTGCTGGAGCGCATCGCAACAGTAAACGAGCCGGTCAGCACGTCGCTGTCCTGCTTTTCGTTGTGCTTACCAATAACCTTTATCCAGCTCTGAACCCTCTTGTTTACCACGCCTGTTATCATAATTCCGCGGCTGGAGTAGTAGGTGTGATCGTTGTCGTAAATAAACGGCAGAGAGTTCAGCTCGTCCTCGCTGGAGGCAACGATGTAATAATAGGTTACGTTATCTTCCTTCGGGAGGTCGAGCTTTATGTAGGTGGTCTTGTCAAAAGTGGAGCCGTCGGGGTTCTCGCTTGAGAAAGACGGCTTCTGCACCTTATCCGCAGGATCCACAGTTACAGTAGCCTTGAGCGTGAAGCTGGTCTTTGCTCCGGCGCTGGTGGTATCTATGTCGTTGAGCCTGTTAGAGGGAACGGTGGCGGTTCCGACTATGGTAAAGGTCATTCCGGTCACGTTTGTCTGATCGTAACCGGCGCCCTCGTATGTGAAGCTGCTTCCGGATTTCCAGGTCACCGGAACATTCGCGAAAGAAAGCCCGCTGCCCTCTTTATCCTCAGTGTCAATAGTTACAGTTCCCGGAAGAAGGCCTTCGATAACGTCGGTCTTGGAGTGGGAGGGTATGGTAAAGAACACCGTTGTGTAATCGGCGTTGAAGCCGTACTTGGGGTCGCCGGACGGCACAAAGCGCGCTCCGGTCGCCTTGGCTTTCTTTGTAGCCTGGTAAGTCGAGAAGTCGAACACGGCGAAGATCGAGCCGGTGTCGCCTACCCACGACTTTGCGGTGATATCGCTGGAAGTAGGGTTTATCGGGTCGTTGATATAATACGCTATACCAACACCGCCGGCGTCAGCGGTATTTCCCGCTGCAAGGACATACTCCGCAACGGCGTAGTAATGCCTGTTATAACCAAACTCGGTAACAGAATTTGCCGGAAGAATTACTCTTCCGTTAGAGCCGTAGCTGGGCGAGCCTTCGTACCACGACACATTCACGGTGCTGAGGGTGCCTGCGGTTATATTTGATGAAAAGTTAGACTTTATGCTGGACAGACTGATACCGACCTCGGGCACGGGAATACCAGTCGACGTTGTATTTACAAGAAGCGACTTGACCGTAAACGCCGACGCAACGCCTGAAGAACCGATCAGACCGCCGAGCGCCGCCGGGTCAGTCAACGTGAACATTAGTGCCAGCGCTGTGAACGCTGCCGCGATCCTTTTTCTGAGCTTCATACAAATACCTCCGGGATATTATAGAATGCCAGGCTGCCGGGAGCCCGGACTATAATGCATAATTATACACCATATATTATATATTATTTTCCTCTTTAAGTCAATAGAAAAAGCGAACTTTTACAGCACTTTGGGTAAAATTTCCATAGAAAAAGCCCCCGCGCACGCGGGAGCCTCCGTGTCAATTCTTCGAGACGGTGAAAACCGTCCCATCGCCCGTGAACTCCGCCGTTAAGCCGCGCTCCGCGAAGTACCCGGCGATGAACCTGCACAGCGCGTCATTCTTCTCGTCGAGCGAGAAATACTGACCTCCGCAGCCGTCGTGGAAGTGCACATGATCCGGGAAATGCTCCGCGCATGCCTTTTTCAGCTCCAGAACCTCGGCGTATTGAAAAGTATAGCTCATTTGTTCTCCTCCTTGTATCCCTCGCAGCCGCTGAGGTACCGCCTTACCTCGCTGATGTAGACCTCCCCGATGTCGCTGAGTATGCTGTGCTTTTTCATCACGTAGCCTATTTCCATGACGGTGTTGCGGTTGTTCTCGTCCTCGCGGAACGGCACAGCGCGGTACTCGTTTCCGTTTAGCTCCTCGCAGATTATGCCGGAGCACAGCGTGTATCCGTTGAGACCCACCATGAGATTAAGCTGAGTAGCGCGGTCGGTGCTCCTGATGATGCGCGGGTAGTCGTTGTCGGTGAGTATCTCCTCAGCAAGGAATCCGCTCGCGCCGTCGCCCTGCTCGAACACCAGGCAGGGGTAATCCGCGAGCTGCTCAAGCCCGATCGACTTCTCGTTCGCAAGCGGGTGATCCTTCCACAGGTAGACGTACGCACGGCAGTCGATAAGCGGAACGAACTCCAGCTCCAGCTCGTGGAGCATTTTCCCGATTATCCGCCGGTTGTAGTCGCACTGGTAGATTATCCCGACCTCGCTGCGGAATCCTCCCACGTCGTGCAGTACGTCCATCGTGCGGGTCTCGCGTATGGCGAACTCGAAATTCAGCGTGCCGAAATTCTTAACCATCTCAACGAACGCCTTTACCGCAAAGGAATAATGCTGCGTGGAAACTCCGAATTTCCGCTTTGCGCCGCCGCTCCCGCCGTACTTCTGGTGCAGCAGCTCGTACTGCTGGTAGACCTGCCGCACATACATCAGGAAATCCGCGCCCTCAGCGGTGACGGAAACTCCCCGGCTGCTCCTGACGAAAACCTGTATCCCTATTTCCTTTTCAAGCTCCCTGACCGCGCTTGTAAGCGACGGCTGCGAGATAAACAGCTGCTCCGCCGCCTTGTTCATCGAGCCTTGCTCCGCTATTGTCAGCGCGTACTTCATCTGCTGCAATGTCATAGTGTTTCTCCTGTGAATGTGTTTATGCTGCGATTATAGCAAATTCAGCGCGGGTTGTCAAGAATTTTATATGCAGGCGGTCAGGCAATAGAGCTCATCTATAGCAAAACGGCGCGTCTCCGGAGAAACGCGCCGTGCTGTCAGCGTTATGAGCGTAATTATTTGTTCAGGAACGCCCCGAGCTTCTTGTCCTCGGTGCGGATATGGCTCACCAGCAGGCTCACATGCCCATTGAGCTTCGCGAGATCCGCAATGCTGCAATTATCGGACATTCCGGCGGTTATCTCACGCAGGGTCTGCTTGTACTTCTCGTGGAACGCATGGTGCGCTTCATATCCCGGGTAGCCGCTCTGCTTCTGAAGCTGCTCCTCATGCGCGAAATGGCGGTCAACGTAGTCGTTCAGGAACTTTACAGTGCTGCTCACCTGGGCGCGTCCCTTGCCGGCGCTGCATGCGTCAAGCAGCGCGTTGACGGCGTTCAGGAGTTCACGGTGCTCATTATCAATGATTCGGTTTCCTGTTTCAAGATCCTTTGTTAATTCGTACTTCATAGTATTCTCCTTTTCAGGTTCGGAACATATGTATTCCGGATACTAAAATGACCGCCTATAAAAGACAGCCTATAATATAATTTTAGCCGCGCTGAAATACGCGGCTAAATATGGCGGACAGGGAGGGATTCGAACCCTCGAACGGGTTTAATCGTTACACGATTTCCAATCGTGCGCCTTAGACCAGCTCAGCCACCTGTCCATTTCTGAATATATCGGAGCTTTGTTTTCTGTCGAGCCCCTGTCTCGTTTCGACTTGTATATTATAGCACATCGTTCCGGATTTGTCAAGCGTTTTTTCAAAATTTTTTCGATTTTTTTCGAAAATTGCGGAAATCCGCATAAAAAGCCGCGCCGCAGAGTTTTCTCCGGCGGCGCGGGCGGATAATTCAACGCTTTTTCTTTCTGGAACGGCGGCGCTGCTGACCGGGACGATTCTGTTTCGCCGGACTGCCTGCGTTTTCCTTCGGAGCCGCGTCGGCTACCTCGTAATACGCGGCGGAGTACCTCGGGACGCTCAGCTTTACGTTTCCGTTCTGGTCGGCGGTCATGCTGCCTGGGTAGTGCGGAGCGCAGCCGCCGTACCTGTCCTCGGTGGAATCAAGCAGCAGCTTCAGCCGCTTGCCCTTCCCGATGTTCAGCACATAGTCGTCCTGCACGCGGTCGGAGAAATTGAACACCGCAGCCACCGGAGCGCCTCCGTCGCAGCTTCTGAGCATGGTGTAGCAGCGCTTGAGCGCGCTGTCGCAGTCCAGCCAGCGGAAGCCCTCCGGGGAGTCGTCCCAGCGGGAGAGCGACGGTATCTCAAGGTACATATTGCACAGCTTCTTCATGAAATGCATGAATCCGTCGTGCATGGGGTACTTCAGGATATCCCAGTCCTGCTCGCGCTTCTCGTCCCACTCGCGGAACTGCGCAAGCTCGCTGCCCATGAAATTCAGCTTCTTGCCCGGGTGCGCGTACATGTACATATAAAGCGCCCTCGCCTGCGGGAACTTATCGTCGTAATCGCCGTACATCTTCTGAATGATGGTCGCCTTGCCGTGTACGTTCTCGTCGTGGGAAAGCGGCAGTATGTACTTCTCGCTGTAGTAGTACATCATCGAGAATGTCAGCTTGTGGTAGTGGTTCACGCGCTCGTCCGGCGGGGTGCGGAAGTAGTTTAGCGTGTCGTTCATCCAGCCCATGTCCCACTTGTAGTCGAAGCCCAGGCCGCCTTCGTCCACCGGCTTTGTTACCATCGGGTAATCCGTGGAATCCTCCGCGCAGAGTATCGCGGACGGGTGGATCCACTTCAGCCCGCGGTTCAGCGATCTCAGGAACTTCACGCCGCACACGTTCTCGCCCCGGGAGGGGTCGCCCATGTAGTAGATAACGCGGCTGATAGCGTCCATGCGAAGCCCGTCGAAGTGGTATTCCGTCAGCCAGTAATTCGCCGCGGACTTCAGGAAGCTGCATACCGGCCCCTTCGTGAAGTCGAAGTTGCAGCTTCCCCACTCGCTGAACGCGATGTCCTTGAACTGCGACTCGTAGGTCGGGGTGCCGTCGAACTGAGCCAGCGCGTAGCCGTCCACCGCAAAATGCACCGGAACGTAGTCCATCAGCACCGCAATGCCGTTCTTGTGGCAGGTGTTCACCAGCTTTTTCAGACCCTCGGCGGTTCCGTAGCGTGAGGTCGGTGAGAAAAATCCGGTCGCCTGATAGCCCCAGCTTTCGTCGCAGGGGTACTCGTTCAGCGGCATAAGCTCGACGCAGTTGTAGCCGTGCTCCTTGCAGTACTTCACGAGCCGCGGCGCGATGTCCTCGTATTTGTACCAGCCGTTGGGGTCGTCCGGATCCGTGTGCCAGCTCCCGAGATGGACCTCATAGATGTTCAGCGCGTCGCCGTGCCAGGTGTGGCGCTTCTCCATCCAGTCTAAGTCGTCAAAGTCGAAGCGCATGTCGCGTATTATGGAAGCGAATTTCGGGCGCAGCTCCATGCCAAAGCCCACCGGGTCGCAGTGCTCAACGCAGTTCCCACCGTGGTATATCTTGTATTTGTACATCTGCCCCGGCTTTGCGTCGGTTATGCGTATCTCCCAGAATTTGCCGTCGCCGGTACGGTTGAGGTACCAGTCCTGCCAGCCGTTGAAGTCGCCGATGACCGACACGCCTTCCGCATTGGGCGCATAAACTCTGAACGTAGTGCCGAAGCCGTCGAACTGCGCACCGAGCCATTTGTAGGCGTCAAAGCAGTCGCCGGAGCTGAAATCACGTAAATTCAAAATATTACCTCCAAATTGTAAAAAATAGGTTGACAATCCTCGCATTTTACGGTATAATTAAATATGTACAAAATAATTATAATATATATTACTAAACTGTTCAAGCAACAAAATCATACCAAAGTCTAATACACGACATTTGTACATATTTGTCTATTTTGGAGGACCCATATGGATCTAAGAATTCAAAAAACCCGTGCTGCGATCAAATCCGCTTTTCTGGAGCTCCGCAGGAAAAAACCGATAGAAAAGATCACCGTGACCGAACTGGCGAAGCTTGCCGAGATCAACAAGGCGACGTTCTATCTTCATTACTCGGACATCTACTCCCTCGCCGACGAGATGGAGGACGAGGTGATCGACGATATCCTATCCGAAATACAGGGTCTGAATAAATTTTTCGACGATCCCCGCAAGTACACCGCAGAAATGCGCCGTGCGCTGCTGAACAATCTATCCACGCTGAACAGCGTGTTCTCCGGCTCGAGATATTCCGGGTTCGCGGAGAAGATCGAGGAGCGCATAAAAGCGCGCCTCTACGCGGAATTCCCGAACCTGAAGAGCCGCCGCAACGACATCGTTCTTTCCTTTATAATCCAGGGAACGTTCCACACGATAGCGACGTCCGCCGGGAAGGAAGTCCCGGACAGCGAGGACCTCGAGACCATCGCCCGCCTGACCGACCACATAATCACCGAGCTGAAGCCCGCCGACGAATGACAATTGCTGAATTTTATTGACATTTTGCGATAAGTGTGGTATAATTACGCTGTGAACGATTACAGCCGATGCTTTTCCGGTCTGTAACCACAAAAAGCGCATTTTAGAAGGATATAAAGATATGAGCATAACCAACCAGATCTATTTTGACCACCCCGGCGACTTCGGGCTGTGGGAACAGACCTGCCTTCCGATAGGCAACGGATACATGGGAGCCAGCATGTTCGGCGGAATCGAACAGGAGCGCGTCGTCCTCAACGAAAAGACGTTCTGGGCGGGCGGTCCCTGCGCGGCGCGCCCAGACTACTACGGCGGAAACCACCGCGGCAGATATACATATGTAAAGCAGGTGCAGAAGCTCCTCGCCGCCGGCGAGAACGCGCGCGCCGAGGAACTTCTCCCGATGCTCACCGGCGACGGGGATTTCGGCAGCTACCTGCTCCTCTGCGACGCCGTACTCGACTTCACGCTCCCCGAGGGAGAGGTAAGCTCCTACCGCCGCTGTCTTGATCTGGACAAATCGCTGTACTCCTGCGGATTCACCAAGGGCGGAGTGCGCTTCACCCACGAGGCGTTCGCAAGCTACCCCGCGAGGGTCATCGCGTTCAGGTTCACCGCTTCTGAAAAGGGCGCGCTCAATTTCAGGCTCTCCCTCGACAAGACCCACGCAGCGTCGATAACCGCTGAAAACAACACGCTCATATACTCCGGCGCCGCCGAGGACAACGGCATGCGCTTCGACGCGAGATTCCGCGTTTTCTGCGACGGAAGCATCACCTCCGCCGGAAAGGCGCTTGAGATCTCCGGCGCTTCCGAGGCTACGGTGTTCTTCTGCGCAGCCACCGACTACGACATGAAGTTCCCGAAATACCGCACCGAAACGGAGCCTTCCGCAGTCACAAAGCCGCTGCTCCACACCGCGGAGCGCCTCGGCTGGGACGCGCTCTACGAGGAGCACTACACGGATTATTCCAGCATGTTCAGCCGCGTTTCCCTCGACCTCGGCGAGGAAAAGGAGCTTCCCGCGGACAAGCTCCTGGAAGCCTACCGCGCCGGCGACAAGTCAGCCATGAGGCGCCTCGAAACGCTGTATTTCAGCTACGGAAGATACCTGCTGATCTCCTCGTCAAGGGAAGGTTCCCTGCCGGCTAACCTCCAGGGCGTGTGGAACGAGAGCAATACTCCGCCATGGTGCTGCGACTACCATATAAACGTAAATCTCCAGATGAACTACTGGGGCGCATATAACACGAACCTCGCGGAAACAGTCCCTCCGCTGACGGATTTCCTCGATTCCCTGCGCGAGCCGGGGCGTATCACCGCGAAGGAATACTACGGTATAGAGAGCACTCCCGAGAACCCCGAAAACGGCTGGACTGCGCACACGCAGTGCTCCCCCTTCGGCTGGACGGCTCCCGGCTGGGAGTTCTACTGGGGCTGGTCGACCGCAGCGGTCGCATGGCTCATGCAGAACATCTGGGAGCACTACGAATTCACCGGCAACAAGGACTACCTCCGGGACAAGATCTACCCGATAATGCGCGAGAGCGTGCGGTTCTACGTTCAGTGGCTCATCTACGATGAGAAGCAGGACAGAATGGTGTCCTCGCCGACATACTCCCCGGAGCACGGCCCCGCGACCATCGGAAACACCTACGAGCAGAGCCTCATCGAGCAGCTTTTCATCGACTTCCTCAAGGCCTCCAAGGAGCTTAACACCGACCCGGAGCTTGCAGGAAAAGTCAGGGATATACTCCCGAAGCTGAAGCCCTACCACATCGGCAGGACCGGTCTGCTCAAGGAGTGGTTCGAGGAGGACGAGCCGGACTTCGACCGCAGCAAGGTACAGAAGAATCACCGCCACATCTCCCACCTGATGGGACTTTACCCCGGCAAGCAGATAAACCACTCCAGACCCGAGCTGATGAAGGCGGCAATCGCCACGATGAACGACCGCGGCGACGAGTCCACGGGCTGGGCGAGAGCCTACAAGATCAACCTCTGGGCGCGCACCGGCGACGGCGAGCGTACGTACAAGCTGCTGCGCGGGCTTCTTGAGAGCTGCACGTTCCAGAATCTGTGGGATTTCCACCCGCCGTTCCAGATCGACGGAAACTTCGGAGCCTCCGCAGGTATCGCGGAAATGCTGTTGCAAAGCCACGAGGAGTCTATCAGGCTGCTCCCTGCATGCCCTGCCGACTGGAACACCGGTAAATTCACCGGACTGTGCGCCCGGGGCGGTTTCGTCATCGACGCTTCCTGGGAAAATGGCTCGGTACGGAAGCTCCGCATAATGCCCAAACTCGGCGGCAAATGTGAAATTGACGTTCCTGTAAACGGCGAGGTGCGTCACATGTCACTTGATACCGAAAAGGGCAAGGCGCTCGAATTCACATTCTGACATAACACGGACGGAAGGTTTATGCGCTTTTCGTCCGGTTTTTTTGCAAAAATACTGTATTTTTTCTCCAAAACCCCTTTATTTATTTGAGATTATATGATATAATAAACGCAAAGCGTTTATTATACATTAAAATTGCCTTGCACATACGTTTGCCTTCGGCAAACTCCGTGCATATCGGCAAATTATAACATAACCTTGCGGTTATGTTATAATATAAATAATAGTATATAGTATCCTGAGAATTATGTTTGGAAGGTGAGGAAATGGCATTCTGTGACTTACGTCCTGTCAAGATATACAACGAGGGCGCAGGAGTGACATATATTATAGGCGATGTATTTGCGGTCTACGCGAACGCGCCCCAGCCACTTATTTATAGCTGGGATCTGGTGCAGAAGGTCACGGAGGACAAGCGCGCCATTACGATACATACCGAAAATTGCGATTTCATTATCCCCAAGAAGGATTTCAGCGACCAGGCGGATTACTTCCGCGCCATCGCGATAATCGAATGCGCGCAGAAATCCGGCGGATTTGAGTATGTACACCAGCGGCGCATTCTCCCGCTGAAAAGCGAGTACATCGAGACCGACCCCGGCAAGGAATCCTACTACGGCTCCTGCGAGATAGACGAAAACGACGCGGCGGCGACGTTCATAATGCTGATGAACTTCCGGCTGGTGAAGGTCCTGTGGCTGCTCGCGGTAATGCTTATGCTCGTTATCCTGCTGGCGCTCCACATTTTCGTGGGGATAACCCGCAGCAACGTTCTGTACTTCATACCTATCTCGATCATCGGCGGCGCGATCCTGACCCTTATCGTCTACATGATATGCCACGCGGTCGCACGCAGGAAGTACACCGCAGTTTCAAGCTGCGACCCTGCTTCAAACGAGCCGATATCGTTCATAATCAGCCCCTACGGCTTTTCAGCCTGCGAAAGCTGCATCGCCGACAATCAGGAACTGATACCGTGGTCGTCCCTGGACTACTTTATAGAATCAGACAAGATGTTCGTTTTCTATAAGGACGGCAGCACATCGGTTTTCGTGCCCAAGAAGGCATTCGACAAGAAGTGTATCGGCGGTATCGCGGATATAATTTCACTTCGTCTTGAACAGCGTTAAATGGAGGTAACGGCAAGTGGGAGTTGAGATAAAAAGCGAACACATCGACATCGGCGGCAGCAATGTTGTGCTTGCCTCCGTGCGCGGCGGCAAGGCGGTAATAGGGACCTGCTCGGCAGGCTACGGAGCCAAGCGCGGCGACACTTCGGCGCAGACACGCCTTTTCTACATAGGCAACGACCCGGTCGCCGAGATACTCTGCCCGAATCACGGCAGTAAAAGCTCCGATAAGCTCATTTCGCTGTGCACCGGCTACTCTGCGATGGACGATGAGATACACGACACGCTCACTGAAAGCTTCGCGCGGCTGAACAAGGGTGACTCCCTTGCGGCGGGGCTGCACGACGTGCTTGCGCTGCTCCCTGACGGGGTTTACACGATCTACTATTCCGACTACTATCCCACCGACGGAGCTGGTACGTTCTTCTGGGGAGCCTACAATCTCGCCCACGAGATACACGGAACCGCCGAGCACAACCGCACCATCGGCAGGAGCAAGACCTTCCGCCCCTGCTTCCTGATACCCGGCGCACCACTTGACACCTACGACTCAAAGCTGCTCCCCATGACCAACGAGGCCGCGAAGTCGAGAGTCTGCCAGGGAATCGTGTACCACCTGTCCGGACTGCACTCCGTGCTTCTGAAGGGACACCACGGCGCGGTATCCTGCGTTGACGCGAAGATACCCTACAAGTGCGCGGTCATTGAAAAGATAAACGAACCCTACACCGACGAGCCTGTAAAGCCGGTGGCTGCTCCTGCGCCCGCAGAAACTCCCGCTCCGGCTGAGGCTGCGGAGGCTCCTACGGACGGCGCCGCGGCAGAGGAAGCGGCTCCCGAGGCTGAGGCAGCGCCTGCTGAACAGCCGAAGCCCGCGCCGGAGGCTCCAAAGCAGGAAGGCATCACCGGATTCCGCAGCGCGTCAGTGAAGATACCGCTGGAGCTGTTCCCGCGTGAAATGCTGAAGATACTGCTTGAAACCAGGTTCGAGTACAAGCCGGAGCAGTACCGCGCTCTGATACGCAAGCTGGGACTGGTTCGGAAGAAATCCTACAGCAACAAGGTAATTCCCCGCCCTGTGCTTGACCAGTGCGAGCAAATGCCCGACTGCGAAATGATGGAATCGGTATTCACCGTTGACAAGCTCACTCAGGGACAGTTAAACGCGCTGCTTGCCGGCGAGGTGGAGTACAACGACGAGATAATTATATCGCCGAACTTCTACGCAAGTATCGTGACTGCGTGCAACTACCTGCAATTCACGAACCCGAAGAAATTCGTGGAGTTCTCCCTCGCGATACTCGACAATCCGGAGCTGTACGCAACGCACGAGTACATCGCGAACCGTATTTCCCGCGTCACCAGTAAGGACGTGTACGCGTTCTTCAAGGCGGTGCTCGCTAACGGCGACCCGGGCTACGAAAAGATCGCAAACATCGCCGATAAATACGTTACGGCTTACGACAAGCAAAAAAACAGCAAATAAACAAAAGGCAGGAACTTTGATTCCTGCCTTTTATATTATTTAGTTGTCGAGCCGAAGCCGCCGTTGCGTACTCCCGACGCGTCGTCGTCCACCGTGATCCCGTACTCAACGAAGATTCCTTGGGCGAATCCGGTTCCCGCCGGAATGCTCAGCGTTTTGCCCTCGTTGGAGTCATTCGTGACCTTGATAAAAATATGACCCTCGTTATCCGAGCTTGAATAGTCGCTGTCGATGATCCCGACCGTGTTGTTGAGCTGCAGACGGTACTTGAATCCCAGACCGCTGCGCGGGTAGATTTTCAGCACCCAGCCGTCCTCGATAAGCACCCGGATACCTGTCGGGATATTTGCAGTCTCGCCGGGCTTCAGCTCAATATCGAACGGAGCGTAGAAGTCGTACCCTGCGGAGCCCGCCGTTGCGCGCTTCGGGAGCTTGATGCCCTCGTAGACCTTCTCGGCGTCCTCGCGCGTGCAGCCTGCCTTAAACTGCTTCAGGCTTACCTTTTCGAACTTTGCTATTCTTTTCATAGTGTCATCACCTTTCAGTCGAATAATACCACTTTGCCAAGTCTCAGCGTTTCCTGGACGTCGATAACGCGCTGGTTGGAGCTTCCCTTCCAGTGCAGCTTCGGGTCGCGGACCGCCTCGACATATTTCCCGTCAACCAGCACGTCAAGCAGCGGGATTATCTCAAGGTCGCTGATATCCTCCCAGCTATAGCCGGTGTAGAGCCAGATAGTTTTCCCCGGCAGAGTCTCGCGGACCTTCTTCGCAAGCCGGGTTATCTCGCCGCGGTTGCGCTTGTGGAGCGGGTCGCCGCCGCTGAACGTTATTCCGCTTATGTAATCCGCGGAGAGCTTCTCGAAAAGCTCCTGCTCCGCCGCTTCGTCAAACGGTATGCCGCCGTCGATGTCCCACGTAATGGGATTGTGACAGCCACGGCAGCGGTGCTCGCACCCCGCCACCCACAGCACGGTGCGAAGCCCATCGCCGTTCAGCATATCGTCGGTAGTTATGTTATGGTAACGCATTTTTTTAATTCACTTTCGTTTTTTTACATGCTCTTGCGGTCGGCTATCTCCGCCATTTTCGCCGCGTTCAGACGCGTATCGCCCTTTACCCTCGAATAGCTGAGGTAGCCGTTCATGCGGTCGATTTTCGTGAGGTTCGTGCTGCCGCATTTCGGGCAGACGTCCATCTCGAGCTGCTGATAGCCGCAGTCGTCGCAGTACGCCAACGAGAGGTTCACGCCCTCGTAGAAGCCTTTGTTCATCGCTCGGCGCACCAGCGTTTCTACAGCGCCCTTGTTGTAGTCGATCGGGTAGCGGACGTACTGTATCTTTCCGCCGTTGAACAGATCCCAGAAGCGCTCCTCGCGGTCCTGCTTCTGTATCGGGGTGATGTCCTCGGTAACATGGCAGTGGAAACTGTTGCTTACGTACTCGCGGTCGGATACGTTCTCGATAATGCCGTACTTCTTGCGGAACTGCTTAATCTGTAAGCCGCAGAGGTTCTCCGCGGGAGTTCCGTAGATGGCGTAGAGGTGTCCGTCCTCCTTCTTGAACTCAGCAACACGCTTGTTGATGTACTCCATGACCTTCAGCGCGAAGCTTCCGTCCTCCGCAAGGGACTTCTTGTCCGCAAGCTGCTCAAGCTCGTTGAGCGCGGTGATGCCGAACGAAGCCGTAGCCGACTTCAGCAGCGGCTTTATCTTGTCGTGAATGCCGAGATGGCCTCCCAGGAATCCGCCCTCGCAGTAAGCCAGCGGATTTGTGCTCGCCTTCATCTCGCCGAGGTAATCGTAAGTGCGAATGTGTATTTTTCTGATAAGGTTCAGGTAGTAGTCAAGAACCTCGAAGAAGTCCCTGCTCTCCTGCTGAGCCTTCGCGTATATCATCGGAAGGTGGAGCGAAACCGCGCCGATATTGAATCTGCCGACGAACACCGGCTTGTCGTTCTCGTCCGCAGGCTCCATTCCGCCGCGCTCGAACCACGGTGACAGGAACGCGCGGCAGCCCATCGGGCTGATTATCCTGCCGTATTTCTTGTAGATGGAGGCAACATAGCCGTCTCCGGTAAGGCTGAGCCAGTCGGGGTACATAGCCTTGGAGCTGCACTCAACGCCCGCCCTGAACACGTCCTCAAGAGGCTTTCCGGGGCCGTGGAGGTTCTCGTCGTAAAGGAACACGATCTTTGGGAACAGCACCGGCTTCTTGCAGTTCTTCTTGCCCTGACCCTTGCGGCGGACGTCCAGCATGGTTATGCTTGCCATCTTCGCGAACCTTCCGGTACCTGTGCCGGCGGTCATGGTGATGAACGGGTAGTCTCCGCGGCTGGAGCTTACGGAGTTGAACTTGTACTCCCAGCCCTGGAATCCCTGCTCGAAATCCACCTTTACGTCCGCCATCGCCTCGCGCTCTGCAACCTCGTCGGACAGCCCCAGGCTCTTGTAGCGGTCGTACTGCTTCTTGTAGGATTTCTCCGCGTACGGCTCGAGCAGCAGGTCAACGCTCGGAACCGTGAATCCGCCGTACTGCTGGCTCGCAGCGGACAGCGTGATATCGCCGATAACGTCGAACGCAACGGCGAGTGTCTTAGGCTCGTTGTACCAGAGGTTGCCCATCTCGAAGCCGCCCTCAAGCACGCTCTTGACGTCGAACAGGCAGCAGTTCATCGTGTCGCGGCGGGCGCTCATGTCGTGGACGTAAATATAGCCGTCACGGCACGCCTGGAGCTCCTCGGTGGTCATGAAGAACTTCTGGTAGAGCTCCTTGTTCAGTTCGTTGAAAATAAGGCTCCGCTTGGTGGAAACAAGCGCAGAATCGGTGTTGGAGTTCTCCTTGTCGCCGATGTACATGATGGACTGGCTCTTTTTGTACACCTCGTCCAGCATGCTCACAAAGTCCTGCTTGTAGTTGCGGTAGTCCTTGTAGCTCTTTGCAACGTCCGGATTTGTGGCCTCCAGGGCGCCCTCAACGATGTTGTGCATCTGGGCGATGGTTATTTCGTCCGTGTGGAGCGCCTCCGCCTTCTCGGTGACGTAGTTGCAGATATATTCGATCTCAGTGGGGGTAAACTCGTACATCACGCGGGTGGCTGACTTGTTTACCGCGTTCACCACCTTCTGGACATTGAATTCTTCCTTCGTATTGTCCTTTTTTATTACCCTGATCATTGAGCCGACAGTCCTTTCGAATTTTCAATATTTGTATCATTCCGGATACACATGTTCTATATCTAGTAGCAGTATATCTATAATAGCACTTTTTCTTGTATAAGTCAACATATAAAATGCGATATGCAAATATAGAATATGTAGAATTAAATCCAAAGAATTCGTATAAATTTACCCTTGACAGCAATAAACCGCGCTGCAATGCATGTAACTCCGGTTACTGAAAAACGGGCGCATAACGAAACGTCCTGAATGCGGCATGGATATCCTGCCGGAGCTTTGAACCTCCGGCAAGGCTATTTTCCCCATTCAGGACGAAATAATTTATATATCTGTAATCACTTTGTGCCGAAAAGTCTGTCGCCGCAGTCGCCGATGCCGGGAACTATATAGAGGTTCTCGTTAAGACCTTCGTCGATAGCGCCGGTGATGATGTCAACGTCAGGGTGAGCGTCCTGCACTGCCTTCAGACCCTGCGGGCAGGTGACGATGCACATGAACTTTATCTGCTTTGCGCCCGCCTTCTTCACGATGTTGATAGCCTTCACAGCGGAGCCGCCGGTAGCGAGCATCGGGTCGAGAATGATAACTTCGCGGTTTGCGATATCGAACGGCAGCTTGCAGTAGTACTCGTGGGTGGTGCTTCCGTTGGACTCGTCGCGGTACAGACCGATGTGACCTACCTTAGCGGCGGGAACCAGCGCGAGAGCGCCCTCCATCATGCCGAGACCAGCTCTCATGATCGGCACGAAAGCGACCTTTCTGCCGCTGATGATCTTGGCGTTGGCAAGCGCGAGGGGAGTTTCGATCTGAACTTCCTTCAGCGGAAGGTCGCGGGTAGCCTCGTAGCACATGAACATCGCGATCTCCTGAACCAGCTCGCGGAACTCCTTGGAACCGGTGTTCTTGTCCCTCAGCAGGGATATCTTGTGCTGAACCAGCGGGTGGTCGCAAACGATAACGTTACTCATATTACTTTTCCTCCAGCTTCATGATCTTTTCAACGCGGCGCGCATGACGTCCGCCCTCAAATTCGGTATCAAGGAACACGTCCACGATCTCAGCCGCAAGACCTGCACCGATAACTCTGCCGCCCATGCACAGCACGTTCGCGTCGTTGTGCAGGCGGGTGTACTTCGCGGAATACCAGTCGCCGCAGAGCGCAGCGCGTATTCCCTTTATCTTGTTCGCAGAAATGGAAATGCCCACGCCTGTGCCGCAGATGAGTATTGCCTTGTCAGCCTCCCCGGAAGTTACCTTTTCGCAGGTTTTCTCCGCGATATCGGGGTAGTCGACGCTCTCACCATTGCAGCCGCAGTCGATGAACTCAACGCCCTTTTCCTCAAGGTGCTTTATCATTTCGCATTTAAGCGCGTAACCGGCATGGTCGGAACCTATAGCGATCATACAGATACCTCTTTTCAAAAGAATATATTATTATTTTATCACAAATCTCCCATAAGGTCAATATAGTTTTTGAAATAATTTCACAAAAAAGAGGACAGCGCGTGCTGTCCTCAAAGTAATTTCCGTATGTGAAGCGCCGCGGCCTTCCGGATTCAGAAGCGCACGTCCCCGGGAAGCTCCGCCGGGGCGCTTACCAGCTCGGTGAAAAGCTCGCTGTAGCTGAACTTCCCGGGCCGGAGCATTACCGCGCCGGCGCGCATGCTGACCGGAATATCCATGCCGCCGTGGGATACGCTCTCGCCGTTGTGCGCCAGTATCTTCCCGGCGAGTGCGGCGACCTCCGTTCTGTCCGAAAGCCCGGTCATCATCACGAATTCGTCGCCGCCTATGCGGAACATCATCATTTCGTCGGAGCACTCGCGGTCTATGCGGCGGATACACTCAAGTATCACCTTGTCGCCGGCTTCGCGGCCCAGCGTATCGTTTATCTCCATGAGGTGCGAGGCGTCGAATGTGACGGCGTAGGTCCCCTGCCTGGACCTGATGTAGTCGTAAAGCTCGGAAATATCGTATTTACTTGTCATGATAAGCTCTCCTTCACGCATAAAGTGCCGGGGGAAATCCAGGCGCGGACAGAGACCGGAAAAGTGCCAGCTCCTGCGGTACTCCGACGGAGTTACGCCCCACACCCGGGAAAACGCCCGGGTGAAAGCCTCCGCGCTTCCCCAGCCGAATTCCACCGCGATATCCAGCGCGGTGCGGTCGGTCTGCTGAAGCTCCCTGGCGGCCGCGGTGAGCCGCCTGCGGGCGACGTAGTCTCCAACGCTCCTGCGGAACACGCTCCGGAACAGCTTTTGCAGTCCCGACAGCGAGCAGCAGGCATACCTCGCGCACTTTTCCTGCGAAAATTCCGAGGTCAGGTTCTGCTCGACGTATTCAAGCGCGGCGGCGAGGGCGGTCAGCTTGTCGGCTTCCATGTCATTCCCCTTTCGTTCAATGTAAGCTTACACTTATATTATAGCTTGCGGAGGGGCTTTTGTCTTGATAATTTGAGTAAATCAGATAATTTCGGCGGCTTTTTCGGGAAGCTCGCAGAACTCGCGTATCTCCGGAACCGGGCGGTTCATCTGACCGAACCCGTAAGCCGCGCGGATAAACGGGATCCCCGCGAAATCAGCGGAATCCAGGTCGCCCTGGGTGTCGCCGACGTACACCGCCTTATCAATGGAGTTCCGCTCTATCACCAGCTTAATGTTCTCGCCCTTGGAAAGCCCCGTGCCGCCCGCGCTCTCGAAATCGTCGAACAGACCGCGCATATCCGCGAAATCAAGGAAGTCCTGTATATAGCCGTCCTGGCAGTTGCTGACGATGATGAGCGCGAAGCTCCTGCGCAGTTCCCCGAGGGTCTCGCGGAGCTTCGGGTAGAGCCGCCCGCCGTGCTCCGCGATGTATTCCAGCTCGTAATGAACACACTCGTTCAGCACCTTCCGGCGGAGTTCGTCCGGAGTATCCGGAAGCGCGATGGGAAATATCTGGTCGAGGGTCTTTCCCATGAAGCCCTGGACGTCCGCCGGGGTCAGTCGGCGGGTTATTTCGGGGTATCTGCCGAAAACGATGTTCCAGGATTCGCAGACGCTCGCGGAGCTGTCCCAGAGTGTCCCGTCGAGGTCGAAGATTATTGCTTTTTTCATGTTGGTTCTCCTTTGGTTTTTATAGTACTATTATAATTGCTTGCCCGGGATTTGTCAACGTTTTGCTTTGGTACTTGCATTTTTTTTCAAACTGTGATATACTAGAAATGATAATGCGGTTTTATGCCCATCTGTGGTTAACCGCTGTAAACAGGAGATGCATAAATGCCAAAGGAAAACAACTACAACGACCTCGTATCGCTGAAGGGTCCTGACCAGGTGCGTCTGCGCCCGGGCGTAATTTTCGGCTCGGACAGCGTCGACGGCTGCCGCCACTCGGTGTTCGAGATAATTTCGAACTCCATCGACGAAGCGCGCGAGGGCTACGGAAAGCGCATTATAATCACGCTTCACGAGGATAAGTCGATAACTGTCGAGGACTTCGGCAGAGGTATCCCGATAGATTTCAACAAATCAGAGGATAAATACAACTGGGAGCTTGCATTCTGCACGCTGTACGCGGGAAGCAAGTACAACAACAACTCCGGCGGAAACTACTCCTTCGCGCTGGGTCTGAACGGTCTGGGTCTGTGCGCTACGCAGTTCTCCAGCGAATACATGGAGGTCGAGAGCCGCCGCGGTCAGTGGAATTACTCGCTGCGGTTCGAAAAGGGCTTCAACGTCACCCAGGACGAGCGCGGATTCAAGAAGTCCCGCGGCGACGGCACCACCGGAACAAAGATACACTGGAAGCCCGACCTCGAGGTGTTCACCGATATCGACATCGGCGCGGACTACCTTGCGGATATCCTCCGCAGGCAGGCTGTGGTAAACGACGGCGTGGAGCTCGTGCTGAAAAACGAGCACGAGGACGGCACCTTCACCGAGCAGATATTCTGCTACGAAAACGGTATCAGCGACTACCTGCTGGAAGTAGTCGGCGACAAGTCGATGACAACTCCGCAGCACTGGACCGCCGAGCGCCAGGGCCGCGACCGCGAGGACAAGGACGAATACAAGCTGAAACTGAATGTCGCGTTCACGTTCAGCAAGGAAGTGCAGTTCATCGAGCACTACCACAACTCGAGCTGGCTGGAGCACGGCGGAAGCCCGCAGAAGGCGCTCCAGAAGGCGTTCCTGTCGCAGATAGACGGCTACCTCAAAAACGGGAACAAGTACAACAAGGGCGAAAAGAGCATAAAGTGGGAGGACATCGAGGACTGCCTGGTGTTCATCTCGAACAACTTCTCGACCCAGGCAAGCTACGAAAACCAGACCAAGAAAGCCGTCACCAACGAGTTCATAACCGAAGCCATGACCGAATGGCTCAAGCATCAGCTCGAGGTATACTTCCTTGAAAACCCGGACGAGGCCGTGAAGATAGGCACCCAGGTGCTGATAAACAAGCGCTCCCGCGAGAACGCCGACAAGGTGCGCCAGAGCACGCTCCAGAAGCTCACCGGCACGCTCGACCTCACCAACCGCATAGATAAGTTCGTAGACTGCCGCAGCAAGGACGTTTCCCGCCGCGAGGTCTACATCGTGGAGGGTGATTCGGCGCTGGGTTCGGTAAAACTCGCAAGGGACGCGGAGTTCCAGGCGGTGATACCGGTGCGCGGTAAGATACTGAACTGCCTCAAGGCAAGCTACGACAAGATATTCAAGAGCGAGATAATCACGAATCTGATAAAGGTTCTGGGCTGCGGCGTGGAGGTCAAGACCAAGGCGAACAAGCAGATATCCACGTTTAACCTCGACAACCTGCGCTGGAATAAAATCGTGATATGCACCGATGCCGACGAGGACGGTTTCCAGATACGCACGCTGATACTCACGATGATACAGGAGCTTTGCCCCACGCTCATCGAAAAGGGCTACGTCTACATCGCGGAATCCCCGCTGTACGAGATAAACACGAAGGACCGCACCTACTTTGCCTACACCGAACCGGAAAAAACCAAGATACTCGGCATGATAGGCGACGCGAAGTACACCATACAGCGAAGCAAAGGTCTTGGTGAGAACGACCCCGACATGATGAGCCTCACCACCATGAACCCCGACACCCGCCGCCTTATAAAGGTCAACCCCACCGACGTGGAGGCTACCCGCGAGATGTTCGATGTGCTCCTCGGCAACGACCTTGAAGGGCGCAAGCGGTTCATCAAGGAAAACGGCAGCAGGTACCTTGCCGCCGCCGATATCAGTTAATTCCACTAATTCCACGATAAAGGAAGATAGATTTGAAGAAAAACACTCCAAAGAAGCAGCCCAGGAAGTTGAGCTCCCCCATAGCCGGGGCGTACATCGAGGGCAGCGGAATAGTCGAGCAGAAGGACATCGTAAGCACCCTCGAGGAAAACTACATGCCCTACGCGATGAGCGTTATCGTCAGCCGTGCGCTGCCGGAGATAGACGGCTTCAAGCCCTCTCACCGCAAGCTGCTCTATACTATGTACAAGATGGGACTGCTGACCGGAAACCGCACCAAGTCCGCGAACATCGTCGGTCAGACCATGCGGCTCAATCCCCACGGCGACGCCGCCATCTACGAAACAATGGTAAGACTCGCGCGCGGAAATGAAGCGCTGCTCCACCCCTACGTTGACAGCAAGGGCAACTTCGGCAAGGCGTACTCCCGCGACATGGCGTACGCGGCTTCGCGATACACCGAGGCGAAGCTGGAGCCGATAAGCGCCGAGCTTTTCGCCGAGATAGACAAGGAAGCCGTAGACATGGTGCCCAACTACGACAACACCATGCTGGAGCCGAGCCTGTTCCCGGTGAGATACCCCGCGGTGCTGGTAAACAGCAACTTCGGACTTGCCGTATCAATGGCGAGCAACATCTGCTCGTTCAACCTCAGCGAGATATGCGAAACCACTATAGCCCTCATGAAGGACCCGGAGCACGACGCCCTTTCCACGCTGAAAGGTCCTGACTTCCCCGGCGGCGGCTACATCGTCTACGACGAGGCAGAGATGAACAAGATATACCGCACCGGACTTGGCGCGGTGAAAGTACGCGCCGTATACAGCTACGACCCGGACGCGCGCTGCATAGAGGTAACTCAGATACCGCCCTCGACCACCATCGAGGCGATAATCGACAAGGTAGTCGACCTCGTTAAGGAAGGCAAGCTGAAGGAAATTTCCGACGTCCGCGACGAGACCGACCTTTCCGGTCTGCGGCTGGCGTTCGACCTCAAGAAGGGTCAGGACCCCGACGCGGTTATGAACAAGCTGTTTAAGCTGACCCCGCTTCAGGATAACTTCAACTGCAACTTCAACGTGCTGATAAACGGAACTCCCCGCGTAATGGGCGTTTACGAGATACTGAACGAGTGGACGTCCTTCCGCCGGGACTGCGTAAAGCGCCGCGTAGCCTTCGACCTTAAAAAGAAGAAGGAAAATCTCCATCTGCTCAACGGTCTCAAGAAGATACTGCTCGACATCGACTACGCGATAAAGCTAATCCGCGAGACCGACGAGGAATCCGAGGTAGTTCCCAACCTGATGGTCGGCTTCGGAATCGACGAAGTGCAGGCGGAGTACGTTGCTGAGATCAAGCTGCGCCACATCAACCGCGAGTATATCCTCAAGCGCACCCAGGAGACCGCCGACCTCGAAAAGGAGATCGCGGACATGGAGGATATCCTCGGAAACGAAAAGCGCGTAAACAAGCTGATAATCGACGAACTGCGGGAGATCTCCAAGAAATACGGTCAGCCCCGCCGCACGATGTTCCTCTACGACGTGGAGGAATCCGCCGACATCGCCGAGGAACCGGTGAAACTCGGCCCCGTGAACATCTTCCTGACCCGGGAGGGGTACTTCAAGAAGATAACGCCGCAGTCCCTGAGAATGAGCAATCAGCACAAGCTCAAGGAAAACGACGAGATAATCTGGTCCGGAGAGGTCAACGGCGGCGCGGAGCTGCTGTTCTTCACGGACAAACACCAGGTCTACAAGACCCGCTGCACCGATTTCGACGAGACAAAGGCGAGCGTAATGGGCGACTATATCCCCGCGAAACTCGGATTTGACGACGGCGAGAGCATAAAATTCATGGCGGTGACGGAGGACTACAGCGAAACGCTCGTAACGTTCTACAAGAACGGCAAGTGCGCGAAAGTTCCGCTTTCAAGCTACGAGACCAAGACCAAGCGCCGCAAGCTCTCCGGCGCGTACTCCGACCTTTCGGAGCTTGTCGGAATGTTCCTGATAAAGCAGGATTCGGATTTCGTGCTGCGTTCCACCGCGGGAAAGGCGCTGGTGTTCAATACCGCGCTGGTGCTCCCGAAGGCGACGCGCGACACCCAGGGCGTGCAGGTGATGCGCCTTACAAAGGCGGAGCTTGCGGGGGCTTATCCCGCAGAACAGAGCGGCGTTAAGGACATCGAGGCGCTGCGCATAAAGTCGATACCCTCTGCGGGAACGGCTACTGACGAGGACATAACTCAGCTCACGCTGATGTAAGGGGCACCTCTAAAAACCTCCTTCACGGCAGATTTCTATGATTTATATCATCTGCGTCGTTGTCAAACCTTGAAATACATACAGTATTGCTGCGGTTTGACGCCTAGCATCTGATATAAATCATGTACGAAATCTGCTCGTGTCCCGGTTTTTAGAGCTGCCCATAAATAGGAGGACATAAAAATGCTTACAGATATTGAGATCGCTCAGCAGGCGAAGATGAAGAAGATCGGCGAGATAGCCGCGAACCTCGGCATTGAGGAGGACGAAGTAGAGCAGTACGGCCACTACAAGGCAAAGCTGAACCAGAACCTGTTCAACCGCCTCGCAGACAAGCCCGACGGCAAGCTGATACTCGTTACCGCGATCAATCCTACCCCGGCGGGCGAGGGCAAGACCACCACTTCGGTAGGTCTCTGCGAAGCCATGAACAAGACCGGCAGAAAGGCTATCCTGGCTCTGCGTGAGCCGTCCCTCGGCCCTGTGTTCGGAATCAAGGGCGGCGCCGCCGGCGGCGGATACGCTCAGGTAGTTCCCATGGAGGACATCAACCTGCACTTCACCGGAGATATGCACGCCATCACAGCGGCTAACAACCTCCTCGCGGCTCTCATGGACAACCATATCCAGCAGGGCAACGCGCTGGGTATCGACGTCCGCAGGATACTTTTCAAGCGCTGTCTCGACATGAACGACAGAGCCCTCCGCAACATCGTTATCGGCATGGGCGGCAAGGTCAACGGTATCCCGCGTGAGGATCACTTCCACATCACCGTTGCAAGCGAGATCATGGCTATCCTCTGCCTCGCTTCCGACCTCGAGGATCTCAAGAAGCGCCTCGGAAATATCCTCGTTGCCTACACATACTCCGGCGAGCCGGTTTACGCCCGCGACCTCAAGGCTGTCGGCGCCATGACCGCGCTCCTCAAGGACGCCATCAACCCGAACCTCGTGCAGACCCTGGAGGGCAACCCCGCGCTTATCCACGGCGGCCCGTTCGCTAATATCGCGCACGGCTGCAACTCCGTAAGAGCCACCAAGCTTGCGCTCAAGCTCGCTGACTACACCATCACCGAAGCTGGATTCGGCTCCGACCTCGGCGCTGAGAAGTTCTTCGACATCAAGTGCCGCTACGCCGGATTAAAGCCTGACTGCACCGTGCTCGTAGCGACTATCCGCGCGCTGAAGTACAACGGCGGCGTTGCAAAGCCCGACCTCACAAAGGAAAACGTTGAAGCCCTCGAAAAGGGTATCGTGAACCTCGGCGTTCACATCGACAACCTCAAGAAGTTCGGCGTGCCCGTCGTAGTTGCGATAAACCACTTCTACACCGACACCGAAGCTGAGATCGCAGTCGTTAAGAAGTACTGCGAGGATCACGGCGCAAAGGTGGCGTTCTCCGATGTGTTCCTCAAGGGCGGCGACGGCGGAATCGAGATTGCAAACGCAGTCGTTGAGACCATCGAGAGCACCAAGAGCGAATACAAGCCTCTTTACGATGAGAAGCTGTCCATCAAGGAGAAGCTTGACATCATCGCAAAGGAGATCTACCGCGCAGACGGCGTTAACTACACCGCAAAGGCCGACAAGGCAATAAAGGAGATCGAGAGCTTCGGTCTTGACAGAGTTCCTGTCTGCGTTGCAAAGACGCAGTATTCCCTGTCCGACGACCCGACAAAGCTCGGCAAGCCGGAGCATTTCACAATCAACGTCAGCGACGTGAGAGCGTCTGCGGGCGCAGGCTTCGTGGTAGTCTACACCGGCGACGTTATGACAATGCCGGGACTTCCGAAGGTTCCCGCCGCCGACAACATCGACGTTGACGCAGACGGAAAGATCACCGGTCTGTTCTGATGGAAGAGTACGTTGAATACATCTCCCGCAGCCCGGAGGACACCGCGCGTATTTCCGCGGAAATAGCGACGCAGCTCCGGGCGGGGGACATCATACTTTACGAGGGCGACATGGGCGCGGGCAAAACCACCTTCACAAAGGGGCTTGCCGCTGCGCTGGGTATCACCGACCCCGTAACCAGTCCGACCTTCGCGCTGGTGAACGAGTACACCGAGGGACGGCTGCCGCTGTTCCACTTCGATCTGTACCGTATCGACAGCTACGACGACCTCTACGCGATAGGGTTCCTCGACTACCTCGACCGCGGAGGCGTCATCGCGGCGGAGTGGAGCGAGAACATCGAAGGTCTGGAGCAGGAGCTTGCCGGAGACAGCTCCCGCACCATAATGAAGATACGCATTGAAAAGACCGGCGAGAACGAGCGCCGCATAAAGGTACGCGGACATATCGTCTGCCCGCTGTGCGGAAGCAATGAGATCTCTAAAGCTACAGTGAAGCAGACCGGGGATACGGTGCGTATCTGCGAGGGCTGCGGCGCGCTGTGGACGGAGCCGCGCATTTCCTCCGACAACAGCACAACTTTCGCGCACTATATGGAAAGCCGCGGGCTGAAGCCCTACTGGAACGAGCTTGAAGGAAAGCAGTACCTTTAAGCGGCTGAAAGGGAGTGACTACATGATATTAGGCATAGACAGCTCCGCGATATCGGCGGGCTGCGCGCTGATGGACAGCGACGGCAGGATAATCGCCGAACAGTTCCTGAATACAAAGCACACGCATTCCCAGACGCTGCTCCCGATGGTGGAGAGCATGCTGAAATGCGCGGGCGTGAAGGTCTCCGACCTCGACGCCGCCGCTGTAACAGTAGGTCCGGGGTCGTTCACGGGACTTCGTATCGGAGTTTCCACCGTTAAGGGAATGTGCTACGGCGCAGGGAAAAAGTGCGTGGGTATCTCCTCGCTGGAGGCAATAGCGTACAATTTCACCGGAACCGACGGCACTATCGTCTGCTGCATGGACGCCCGCTGCGGGCAGGTATACAACGCGATATTCCGCAGCGAAGGCGGAATCATCACACGTCAGTGCGCCGACCGCGCAATACGTCTCGATGAGCTTGCGCAGGAGCTTTCCGGCATGTCCGGCAGGATAATACTCGCAGGCGACGGCGCAGAGCTTGCGCATAAGTCCACCGGGGAAAAGTACGAGCTTGCTCCCTATATTCTGCGCTACCAGCGCGGAAGCGGCGTGTGCTACGCGGCGCAGGGCAAGGAGCTGATAGATCCGGCGGCGCTCATGCCGAGCTACCTCAGGCTCCCGCAGGCGGAGCGCGAGCGCCTGGCACGCGAAGGCAAGCCGGTAACGGAGTAAATCTGGAATTTATTGTATTGCTTCGCGAGGGATTTGTAATTATGCAAGCCGCAATGCGGCTGTATAAATACCATACGGTCGTTTCATAACTGAAAGAGAGGTAATTATTATGGTAAATCTGGTCAAGGGTCAGAAAGTGGAACTTACAAAGAGCAACCCCGGGCTGACGAAGATAAACGCAGGTCTCGGCTGGGACGTCAACGCGTTCGACAGCGGCTCTCAGTTCGACCTCGACGCCGAGGTGTTCCTGCTCGGAGACAACGGCAAGGTAACGTCCGACGGCGACTTCGTGTTCTACGGAAACACCGCGCATGCTTCCGGATCTGTTGAGCATACCGGCGACAACCGCGACGGTGCGGGAGACGGTGACGATGAAACAATAAAAATCGACCTCAGCAAGGTTCCGCAGAATATCTCCCGCATTACGTTCACCGTAACCATTTACGACGCTGCGGTGCGCAATCAGAATTTCGGTCAGGTGAACAATGCGTTCATTCGCATTTACAACCCCGATACCAACGAGGAACTCCTCCGCTACGACCTCACCGAGGATTTCTCGATCGAGACCGCGCTGGTCATCGGCGAGCTGTACCGCCACGGCGGCGAGTGGAAGTTCAACGCTGTCGGAGCCGGCTATCAGGGCGGACTTGAAGCGCTCTGCCGCGCATTCGGAGTTAACGTCTGACAAATTTGCAAAATCCTGAATAAACTTAAAAGTGGGAAAACTGGTGTTTTCCCACTTCCTTTGAGACTGTCGAAAAAGTCTATAATTTCCGCGCAGCGTACTGGTTTTCGCTTCCTTTTGCCTACAAAAGGAAGCGGGAGTGTGAGGTGTCTCCCCCAGCGGGGGAGGTGGCACGAAGTGCCAGAGGGGCTGACCGTAAGACCAGAGCCCTCACTACTCTGCGCGCCGGCGCGCAGCTATACGTTTCAAAAGCGCTAAAGGGGTGTGGAGGAAAACAAGAGTTTTCCCCCACAGTTTTTTTGCAATTTACTGCCGTTTTGATTTTTATGTATTGAACTACAGCTTAATCAGCGTAGTCCGAGCCGTACTCGCGAACCTCCAGCGCCTTAATAGCCGCTACGGCGTCCCAGTAGAAATGCTCCTCGCCGATACGCTCGCGGAATCCCGCTCTGTCCATCATCTCGCAGACCGCGGTCTGCACGCCGGTGAAGGATATCTGCGTTCCCTTCTCACGGAGCGTGTTGTAGAGCCGCTCAAGCTCCGAAAGTGAAATATCGTCCGCTGTGGGAACTCCACGCATTGAGAGTATCACCTGCGGGTTGCCCTCCAGCGCCTCAAGCTGATTTATCAGCTTCTCCTGAGTTCCGAAGAACAGTGGCCCGGAAACGTACACCACCTTGAATTCCTCGTGATGGCCGGAACGTACCTTGCCCTTCAGCTTGTCCTCGTCGATATCGCTGGAAGTAACGCGAAGCTCGGAGCTCTTTACAACGAAAACGATCATCGCTGCAACAACGCCGATAACGATCGCGACCGTCAGGTCGAATACAACGGTGGAGACCATCGTCAGCACATACTGCAAGATGGAGGACTTGAACTTCTTCTTAAAAATGCTCTTGATCGCCGCCCAGTCGTTCATTCTGAAGGCAGTTACCATCAGCACGCCTGCAAGCGCAGCCATCGGAATACGGCTCATAACGCCGCCGAGCAGGAACATCGAGAGGATAAGCACTACCGAATGGAACACGCTTACAAGTCTGGTCTGTCCGCCGGACTTTATCGCAACGGAGGTTCTCGCGATAGCCGCAGTGGCGGGAACTCCGCCGAGCAGCGGGATAACCATGTTGCCGATTCCCTGCGCGATCAGCTCACGGCTTGCGTCAAGGCGCTCGCCCTTCATCTTGCCCGCGCTCGCGCCGCACAGTAAGCTCTCGATCATTCCCAGCGCCGCAATGGAAACCGCCGGCATGATGAGGTTGGTTATGTTACCAAAGTCAAACCCCTTGCGGATTATGCTGTCGTCGGTGATGAGGCTGCTCGGGATAGCTCCGACCTCGGCTACAGTTCCCTGCTCAAAGAACACCATGTTCACGATGAGCGCAACGATTATTCCAACCAGCGACGACGGAACGACCGCGTTCCACTTCTTCGGGTAGACTATCATTATCAGCACGACCAGTCCGCCGAACATCACCGCCCACCAGTTGGGGTTAAAGCTACCGGTGCCGCTGAAATAGGAGCCTATCTTCGCTATCTGGTTCTCGCCGACCGAGTGGGTGCCGAAGAAATTGTCGATCTGACCCAGCGCGATGATTATAGCGATACCAGAGGTGAATCCGGTGATGACCGGAGCGGGCAGGTAGCTTACGAGCTTACCGACCCTGCAAACCGCCGCAATAATGAGTATCGCTCCGGAAAGGAATCCTGCGGTCAGCACGCCGGTGATGCCGTACTTCGCGGAGACAGACAGCAGGATAGCCGCCATCGCTCCGGTAGGGCCGGAAATCTGATAGGATGCGCCGGAAAGTATTCCGATAACGATACCTGCAACGATCGCGGTGACAAGTCCGGAGGCTGCGTCCGCGCCGGAGCTTACGCCGAACGCCAGAGCCAGCGGCAGAGCTACCGCGGCTACGGTCAGACCCGCCATGAGGTCCTGCGTGAGCTTCTTTCCGTTGTAGCCCTTGAATTCGGCTTTCAGGTCGCTTACATATTTTTTGAACATTATTTTCCTTCCTTTTTGCCTGCCGTTTATCTTTTGTCTTTATGGCAGACCACACGTGTTTTATTATACTCCTGTTTAAAACTGCTGTCAATGAGCACTAACAACAACTTTTCCGCACAGTTCCCCGGTTTTTTGTTGAAAACGCTTTGCACTGCGAAAAAACTATTGAAAAATGCCGCAGAATATGTTACAATATACAGTGTACTGTTTTCGGCAGTAATTTTTCCCGCGAAAGGAAGCGCTCCACTTGGAACTCAACATCGTACTTGTAGAACCCCAGATACCGCAGAACACCGGCAACATCGCCCGCACCTGCGCCGTCACCGGAGCAAGGCTCCACCTGATACGTCCGATGGGATTCACCCCGGACGACAAGCAGCTGAAACGCGCAGGGCTCGACTACTGGCACTATCTGGACATCACCTACTACGACGGCCTGGACGACTTCTTCTCAAAGAACGACGGCGCGTATTTCTACTTCTCCACAAAAGCGGTGAATACATACAGCGACGTCAGCTACCCCGACAAATGCTTCCTGTTTTTCGGCAGGGAGGACGCCGGGCTTCCGGAAAAGCTGCTTTTTGAAAACAAGGAGAGCTGCGTGCGCATTCCTATGCGAGAAACTCTCCGCAGCCTGAATCTCTCGAACAGCGTCGCGATCGGCGTTTACGAGGTGCTGCGGCAGTGGGGCTTCCCCGAGCTGCAAAATCAGGGACGGCTGCGCGAATTTGACTGGAACAATGCGGACTGACCCGCAGTAAAGGAGTAAATCATGGACAACACTATCAGAATAATCACGGACAGCGGCTGCGATATCTCAAAGGAGAACGAGGAAAAGTACAAGGGGCTGCTCGAGGTAATGCCCTTCATGGTGACTATCCAGGGCAAGAGCTACGTTGACAGGCAGGATATCCAGGCTGAGGAGTTCTACAAGGTTCTCAAGGAGCAGCAGGAGATCCCGAAGCACTCCCAGATAACCGCTATCCAGTTCGAGGACAAGTACCGCGAGCTGTACGCCCAGGGCGTCCGCACCATCATCGTGGACGTTATCAACGGCGCAGGCTCCCAGACCTGCTCAAACGCGCAGCTTGCAAAACAGAACGTCGCCGACGAGCTGAAGGATCTCACCGTTTACGTTGTTGACAGCCAGAACTACACCCTCGCCTACGGCTACCCCGTTATCGAGGCATGCAAGAAGCTGGAAGCAGGTCAGAGCGCGGAGAGCGTAGTTTCCTACCTTGAGGATTGGGCGCGCCACTCCGAGGCGTTCATCGTGGGCTTCGACCTCCGCCACATGAAGAAATCCGGCAGGATCACCGCCGCTGCAAGCTTCCTGGGCGAGCTTATGGGACTCAAACCGCTCATCTACCTCGCTGCCGGAAAGACCGAGGTGCTCCGCAAGGCGCGCGGCGAAAAGGCTGTGATCGACGCCGCAGTCGAGACCATCACCTCCAGAATGATACCCGAGACCCCCTGGTGCGTAGTCACCACCACCCGCCCCGACTGCGAGAAGGAATTCATCGACAAGATGACAAAGAAGCTCGGCTACGGCCCGGCAATGGTCGAGAAAACCGGCGTGGTGGTTTCCTGCAATGCAGGTCCCGAGATGATCGGAGTTCTTATCAGAGGTCAGGAGCGCCCCGCGAAGGATTGATTTTCACCTAATTTTTACCGAATAACTATTGCAAATTCCAGAACTTTGTGGTAGAATAAACTCAAGGGCAAGGTACCCTAAATTCCCGGATTTTGAAAGGAGTATTTACCATGAGTTTTTTCGATGATGTTATCAATACCACTAAGAATGCAGCGCAGACCGCAGGCAAAAAGACCGACGAGGCAGTGAGATTCACCAAGCTGAAGATCAAGGAATCCCAGACCTCCAGCGACATCAAGGCTCACTTTGAGAAGCTGGGTCAGATGGCTTACGAGATGAAGAAGGCAGAGAACCCCGACGCAGCCCTGTTCGACGCTGAGATCGAGGAGATAGACAAGCTCTACGAAAAGCTGTCCGAGATCAACCTGCTGCTCGACGACCTCCGCCAGGAAGTGACCTGCACAGCATGCGGCGCTAAGACCAAGAGCGACAACGCTTTCTGCCCGAAGTGCGGTGCAAAGCTTCCTGAGAAGCCCGCTCCCGCTGAGGAAGAGCCTGTTGCTGCCGAGGACGTTACCGCCGAGCAGACCGCCTCTGAGGAAGAGAAGAAGGACGAGGAGTAATTCCACGTTCACACCCCGAACATAACGATACCCTCCCGAAGCCCGGGAGGGTATTTTTATTCAGTTGACCTCGACAATAGTTATCTGGTCGTTGGTGAACTCCGCCTCGGAAAGCAGCGTGCTCTTTATCTTCGCCGCCCCCGCCGCGTCAAGCCCCGGGGTCTTTACGATGATGTTCGCGCTGCTGTCGCTGAGGTAGCACAGCGCGTCCTCGAAGCCCTGCGCTTTCAGCATGCTCTCGATCTTGTTCTCGCTTTCAATGTAGCCGCCCATCTTCATCGCGTCCACCTCGACAGCCGCAAGCTCGTCTTTCGTCAGGTCGCCGCCCTGATACATGCTCTGGAGCACCTCGGCGGCTTCCTCGCGGCTGCTCTGCTTGTCGAGCCTTGCCTGCGCGAAGTACGCCGAGCTGTCGGCGGCTTCCCCGGATTTATCCACGCTGACAAGATCAGCCTCGCCGTATGTAGTGCCGGAGACCTCCGCCGCCGGCTCGGTCAGCTTCTTGTCCTTCCCGCCGGAATAGATGAAATTCACGGCTACCGCAGTTCCCAGCAGCACGGTAAGCCCCGCAGCTACGAGCTGCTTCTTCCCTAAAATAACATTCAAACGCTTCATGATCTTGCTTCCTTTCTTATCAATTCGTGACATACACCTGTGATACGCCGATATCCAGCACCCGCGCCGCGGTATTCACCACCTTCTCGCGCACCAGCATGTTCTCCGCGCCGCCGCAGACCACCGCAACGCCCCGCACCTTCGGAAGTATCACGCTCTTTTCGAGCGCGTCCTTGGAGCCGGTCAGCGCCGGGCTGTTCTCCGAACTCAGGGAATCCCCCGAGCTGCTGGACTTCACCTCCTCGGCGAAAACCCGCTCGCTGGTGCGGTCGAGCGTCACCATCACCTGCGGGGACGTCACGCCGTCTATCTGCGAGATGATGTCCGTCAGGCGCTGCTCAAGCTCCCGCTCGATGCGGGCGGCGTCCTCTGCGGAGCTGTCCTGCGGCTGCTGCGCGCCTCCCGCGGGTATCACCGTGCTCAGGAAAAGCAGCGCTATCGCGGCTATCCCGGCAATGATGACGAACCTGCGCCACCTGCCGTTCCCAAGCCTGCTGAAAAATCCTCCGAAACGTTCCGTGAGCCGCTCCATGTCATCACTCCCTTATCACTGATGTTACCCGTATTTCCTCCGGGAGCTGACCCGTGAGAAGCTCCTCCGCAGCCTCTGCCGCCGAGCGCTGGTCTCCGCTGAATACAAGCTCCACCTGTGTAATAGATATGCTGTACAGCCCTGAAATATTAACCGCAATGTGGACTTCTTCAGGACAAATTCCCTGCTCGTTCAGCAGCGCGTACACCTTGTCCGACATTTCGGAGCATATTTTCTTCTGAAGCTCCCTGTTTACGTCGCCGGAAAACCCGATGTAGTCCGCGCTGTCCTCGTAGCTGTACTGAGCCCCGCCGAAGCTGAAGTCCGTGCCCCGCAGCGCGTTTACCCCCGCGAGAATGAACAGCCCCGCCGTCAGCAGCGATATCTGCTTCGCGAATCTGTTCTCGGGTATCAGCATTCGGAACAGCGCCGAGGCTATCGCCGCCATGCAAACCGTTGAAAAGAACTGCATACCCCGCCCCCTACGCCTGGCTGCTGCCCGCAGCCAGCATTATCACTGCGGATATAGTGTTCAGCAGCAGGAAGCACACTATCACCGCCATTATTATCGACATGACCGCCCCGCACGCCCGGAAAAGCGAGGAAAGCTCCTTCACGCCGAAAACCTCGCTGACCGCCTCCGCCGCCGTAAGTGCGAACCGGTAGCACACCACCGAGATCAGCGACGGCAGCAGTATCACTATCCCGGCGGCTATACCGTATGTCCCGATGGAGCTGTGCATCAGCGAAAGGCTCGCGTGCACCGTGTTTACCGCGTCCGAGATGGTCCCGCCGACGATGGGAACTCCGCTGGAGACCGCGAACTTCGCCGTTCGTATCAGCACGTTGTCCGCGGAATTCGTCACGAATGTCTGCGCGGAAAGCACGCTCATGAACACCGTCATCAGCAGCGAAAGTCCCCACACCGCCGCCTTGCGTATAAGCTCGCCGAGCTTGTCCGTGTTCATTTCAGGGTGGACCGCCCCGGTGACGGAAAGCCCCATCACCGTCCCGCAGACCGGGGTCAGGAAATTCACCGAGATCTGCGAAAAGAACTGCGCCGCCGCCAGTATGACCGTGTTTGCCGCCGAAGCGGCAGCCGCCTTCCCCATCGCCGCGATAACTCCTGCGAACACCGGAACGAACACCAGCATGAACTCCGAAGCCGCCGAAAGCACGTCCAGCGTATCCCGGAGCGCTCCGGATATCGCCGCAGTGGTCATTCCCGCGCCGGCGAGGACTCCCACCGCCGAAAACACCCCGGACATGTTCCCTCCCGCGCCGTCGGCGGAGCTCCGGGAAAGCGCGCAGAGTATCACCACGCCGCACAGCGACGCGAACAGCCGCAGCGGCTCGGTGAGCCTGTCCATCAGCATGTCCCGCAGGAACTCCAGCACTCCGCCGAACGACAGAGCCGCCGCTCCGTTGTTGTCGGGGGTTATCCCGCCGCCCTCCAGTATCTCGGAGGCCTCCGGCGGAACTGCGTCGGACAGCGCGCTGTTTATATCGCCGTACTCCCCGGAGCCTTCAGCCCGGGCGCTCCCGCACAGCAGGAAGGCGGCGGCGATAACCGCAAGGAGCTTCGCCAGGGTCAGCAGTATCCTGCGCATTTTTCGTCCTTTCTCATCTCGTTCCGGTCTCACTCCAGAAGCCCGGTGACTATCTCCGCAAGCGCCGAGAACACCGGCAGGGAGATCACCACTACCGCAGCTTTTCCGGCTAATTCTATCTTCCCGGCGATGGCGGATTCCCCCGCGTCCTTGCAGCAGTCGGAGCCCAGCTGAGTTATGTAGCACACCGCCAGCGCCTTGAACAGCGTCCGGGAGTAGCCTCCGTCAAGCCCTGCCGCCCCGGTAAGCTGCGAGATAAGCTCCACGGACGGCGCCAGCATCGCGATAACCGCGCCCATTATCAGCACTCCGCAGGCTATGCTTATCCCGAGAGACATCTCCGGCTTGTACTGCCGGACTATGATACACAGCACCGCGGACAGCACAGCGATCCCCACAAGCGTTGTTATATCCATAGCGTCACCAGTTCACCAAAGCCCGAAAACCGAGCGTATCGTGCCGAAAAGCTCGTCGATAGCCGGTATCAGCATCATCAGCACTATAACCAGTCCGGCGACGGTAAGCATCATCGCCTGCTCGTCGTGGTCGGTCTTTTTCAGGATCTGATTCAGCACGGCGACGATTATCCCCACCGCCGCTATTTTAAAGATCAGGTCAAGTTCCATTGCACGCCTTTCTTTTAAAGGAGCATTACCGCCGCGCCAAGCCCCGCAAGAACTCCGCCGGAACGGTACATTCTTCCCTGCTGCTCCGCCGATTTTTCCGCCGCCGATATCAGCTTGTCGAACCGCGCGGAATACAGCTTCAGCAGCGCAAGCTGGCTTTCCGCCGGGCATGTCCCAAGCTCCCGCCCGAGTTCCCGCAGCAGGGAGACCTCCTCGCCGCCGCAGCCCGGCTCTGCGGAGAGCCTGTCCACTGCATTGCTCCAGGCACGGCGTATGTCAGGCTCCGAGCCGGAGCACTCGCACAGAAGCCGCCCGAATTCCCCGCCGCTGTTCCCTGCAAGCTCCGCGAGCGTGGGAGCGGTGCAGGATATCTCGATCGAGTACTGCTCCACCAGCAGGCGAAGCTCCCGGAGCAGGGCGCAGCGCCGTTTCAGCAGATGGCTCCGGCGGAATCCCCACGCCGAGCATATCACCAGTATCAGAATCCCCGCAGCGACCCTCATGAGCGTATCTCCGGTATATCCACCAGCTCTGAGAGCCTGCCGCGCTCCTCCAGCAGAGCCGCCCTTTCAAACAGCGGGAGCAGTCCCTGAAGCGCCGGGCGGCTCATAAGTTCATGAATGCTCCCGGCGTGGGCGGAGACTATCAGCTTCACGCCGCAGTTCATGCACTGACGTATCTCCTCCGCGTCGCCGCCTATCTCGTCGCATATAATGACCTCCGGGCTGAGGGAGCGCAGAGCGCACATTATGCCCTCGCCCCTGGAGTATCCGTTAAGCACGTCGGTGTTCTCGCCGATATCCAGCGCGGGAACTCCGCCGTACACTCCGGCTATCTCGCCGCGGGTGTCGACGACCGCCACGCGGCGGGTATCCCCGAGGATACGCGCCATATCCCGCAGCACGGTGGTCTTTCCGGAAAGCGGCTTCCCGCAAACTATGAGCGAACAAATCCCGCCGCTGAACGCCCTGGCGCAAAGTTCCTCCGCGCAGCCGCGCACCTCCCTTGCGAAGCGGATATTCAGCGACGAGATGTCCTTGAGCGTGGACAGTCTGCCGCCCTGTTCGACGGCGGTTCCGCAGAATCCCACCCGGTGGCCTCCCGGCAGGGTTATGTAGCCCTCGGAGATCTCCCGGGCGAAGCTGTGCACCGAATTCCCGCACAGCTCAAGGAAGCACTCGGCGATGTCCTGACGGCTGAACGGCGCGGAGCATTTCACGAGCCTCCCGTCGGTCATGACCGCGCAGGCACTCCTGCCTGTCCGCAGGCGTATTTCTGCGATGCTGCCCTGCGGAAGCGATATTTTCCCTGCGGCGAACCGCAGCGGTACTGTCCTGATGTTTTTAGCGGCTATCATGTGCCATTCCTCCCCGTTTCATTTGTACAAGTCTATTCGCGGCATGTCCGGATTATTACATTGAAGCGGGGGGCGTTTTGATCGGATTGTCGAAAAAAAAAGGAGCAGGACAAAACGTCCTGCTCCATGGGCTGTCGATAAAGTTTATAAATTTTCGCGTAGCGTATTGGTTTTCGCTTCCTTTTGCTTACAAAAGGAAGCGGGAGTGTGAGGGCAGAGCCCTCACCACTCTGCGCGCTGGCGCGCAGTTAAACGATTCAATGGCGCTAAAGGGGTGTGGGGGAAAACAAGAGTTTTCCCCCACAGTTTTTTGCAATTAACTGCCGTTATGACTTTTTCGACAAGCTGAGGAGCAGGACAAAACGTCCTGCTCCAGAAGTATGAAATATGTACGGTATCTTATTCAACTGCGGAATACTGCTCATCGGTGACAGGCTCCTGCCACTCGTTCGAGCAGTTCTCCCCCGGAACCTCCACCGCAAGGTGAGAGAACCAGCTTCCCTTCGCGGCTCCGTGCCAGTGCTTGACGTTCGCCGGGATCGTCACTACCGTGCCGGGAGTCAGCTTCTGTGCGGCCTTGCCCCACTCCTGGTACCAGCCCTCGCCGTCAACGCAGACCAGTATCTGACCGCCGCCCTTATCCGCATGGTGAGTATGCCAGTTGTTCCGGCAGCCAGGCTCGAAGGTCACGTTTGCTATGAAAACGGTCTGCTTCGGGTCGGTCAGCGGCTTCAGGTAGGAATTCCCCTTGAAGTACTTCGCGTAGGCTGTGTTAGGCTCGCCCTGACCGAAGAATCCGCCGTGCTGCTCTGTGATGTCGTCGGCGTAGACCTCCTTCGCCTGACGGAATGCCGCCCAGGCGTTCGGCCAGCCTGCGTAAAACGCAATGTGCGTGAGTATCTCAGCCATCTCGGTGCGGGTCACGCCGTTCTTCCTGGCCTCGCTCAGGTGGTAGGTCAGGAAGCTGTCGGTGATTCCCTTGCCGATAAGCGCGGATACCGTCACGACTGAGCGCAGCTTGAGGCTCAGCTTGTCCTCCCGCGACCATACCTCGCCGAACAGAATATCGTCGTTAAGGTGCGCGAACTCAGGTGCGAACTCGCCCAGCGCGTCATGACCTGCTGTCTGCTTTACCATAAAGATCACTCCTTAATTTATTTTCTGATACGATTATAACGCAGTTTTCCCGCGATGTCAAATACCTGTTTCTTATCGCAGGATATGCTTTAAAGGCATAGCTTACTGCTGTTGCTTTATATTGTCTATAGCGAGCTATATGGGCAGACAGATCTTGCATCAGAAATTCAAAAGCAGTGTCAGTCTACGGTCTTTTCCTTAGTAACCATACGGCTTCCCAACTGTTCGTAGAGTATACAAAATCTTCCGCCGACCTGCGGATCAAACATACGCGGAGTTCCGTTGATCACCATTTCATTCCACCAGTGAGGACCGCCGGAAGCGGTCTTGCCGCCGATAAGCTTCATATCAAATCCGAGGTATTTCATCATCGCCTGATAGGTCACGGCGTACTGGTAGCACTGACCAGCATGATCAACCAGTATCGCCTTTATAGAATCAAGCGAAACCTTGCTGATATCATACTCATACTGTGCTACATTGTGTACGTAATTATAAACTGCCACTGCTTTCTCGGCATTGCTCATATTATCATTGACGCACTGCTTTACTGCGGACTTAACAAGTCCCAGATCATACTCGCCAAGCCCAGTCGACTTCGGCTTCAGTGTAAGTCCGTTGAGTATCGCAACATTACTGTTTGTCGCAACTGCCTGGCTGTACTCGCTGTAAACTTTCTTACTGCCCGAGCCTTTATACGCTCTCACGCAGTAGGTATAGACCTTATTTCCCTTTATATCATAGGAAGCCGAGGTGTTTTTAGCACCCTTGAGGGTCTTGTACTTTTTGTAATCGGAAATATTGAACCAACTTGTTCCGTAGTCCAGGTAATCCTCAGAATACCAGCCCCAGTTGTTGGAATAATCATAGCTTCCATCGCTTACTTTAACGAACACCTCGTAGCCTTCCGCGCCCTTTACCTTATCCCAGGACAGCTTTGCCTTCTTCGAGGTAGCGCCCAGGTTCAGATTCGGAGCCGCCATCAGCGTAGTTGCAGAAACAGTCACGGTGTCTATGTACTTTCTCTTGTTCTTTCCGACTTTCCGGAAGAAACGGATACGGTACTTGTACTTAGTCATCGATTTGAGTTCGATGGCGGTATATTCAGCGCTCTTCAGGTCGTAATTGCGTGTGTACTCACTGTCATCGGAATAATTATAGTAATAACCAAGTCTGCCGTTTTTCTCGACTGTGACCCACTTTCCGCCCTTATACTGCTCAACAATGAATCCGTCAGCTTCCTTCCGGCTGTCAATGACCGCTTCAAGGCTAAGGCTGTTCTGATGCGCTTCTGGTGTGAGCATTTTGGTTTCATAGAGCGGAAGCTCCGTTGTTGCGGAGAATTCAGCTTCGGCGTATTCATATGTGCCCCATTCTCCATTTTTGTACAGAACAAGGCGGTAGTCATAGGTCTCGCCGGGTATCAGTCCTGTATCGGTAATATTGATACCCCATTCCTCGGCGCTGTAGTCATACTTATCAGTTCCTTCGGCTACAAGCTGATCATCATACCACCAGTCAGAATGGTACAACGCCCAGCTATCGAAAGTTAACTTTTTTGTAAACGTTGCAGTGATATTAATTGAAGTGTCCCTGGCTTTGATATCAGCTATATACGGATCGGCAAATTCAACCTCTTCTGTCTCAATGTACGGTTCGTCCTCAGTAGTATCCTCATACGGTTCTTCTGTCGGCTGATCAACGACCCATGCCCATGGATCGGTTATCTCTGCCGGCGGTACCTCTTCCTCGGTAGGCTCTGTGACCTGAACTTCCTCTGTGTCGTATTCCGGATAGTAATCTGTAATGATCCCGTCGGGATACTCCACCGCGACTATCTCGTCTGTGACAATGTCGTGATAGTAAATACTGTCCGTGTCCGGATCCCATTCCGGCCAGCAATGGTTTATGTCGTAAGCTCCCGCTTCAGCCGCGGTAGCCACCGCACATACCAGCGCCATCAACGCTGCAACTGCCTTTTTCATAAATTCCTCCCACAATATAAAAATTAGACCTGAACCAAATTTTATTATATCACAAAACTACACTTATGTCAAGGCAAAATCCCGGAGCCTACTGCCCCGGGAATCTTGATTATTAAATTACTTTATAAGCTCAGCCGCTCTGTCTGCGATCTGCTCGGGGGTGAGGCCGTTCTGGCGCAGTACCTCGTTTGCGTCGTAGCGGTCGAGGAACTCCTTCTTCAGACCGAGGTTCACGGTGCGCATGTCGGAATCTCCGTAGAATCTCGCGATCTTCTCTCCGAAGCCGCCGTCGAGAATGCCGTCCTCAAGCGTGATGACTGCCTTGTGATCCTTCTTCAGGGACTCCAGCAGCTCCCCGTCGATTCCGGTGATGTAGACTGGGTTTATGAGCGTGGGCTTTACGCCGGTTTTCTTCTCGATGAGCTCCGCCGCCTGCTTACCCATGCCGAAGAACGTGCCAAGCGCAATAATTGCAACGCCGCTTCCCTTCTGAACGGTCTCGTACTTATTCAGTATTCCGTAATCCTTAGCGGGCTTCTCGCCGTGGATAACCGCGCCGGGAACTCTGATTGCAACCGGGTGCTCGCGCTGTTCTGTGCTCCAGTCGAGCATTGCAATGTACTCCTCGTAGGTGGTCGGAGCAAGGTAAACCAGGTTCGGAATGTTCGACATCATCGGGATATCGTAAATTCCCAGGTGAGTAACGTCGTTCATGCCCCAGACGGAAGCCGCGAACGTCAGGATAGTTATGGGGTTGTTGTTAATGCACAGATCCTGCTGGAGCTGGTCGTAGGTTCTCTGGACAAACGTGCTGTAAACTCCGTAGACCGGCTTGCCTCCCCGTGCTGAAATGCCGGAGGCAAGGGCAACTGCGTGCTCCTCGGCGATTCCAACGTCGATGAACTGACTGCCCGCCTCGTCGCGGCGGCTCTTCCAGAATCCGCCGACAGCGGGAGTTCCGGAGGTTATCATGCAGACCTTCGGGTCGCGCTTCATCTTCTCGAGCATGTACTTTCCGGTGAGGTCGCCGTAATCCTCGCCGCCGCCCTGCATGGTAAGTTCTCCGGTCTCAATGTTGAACGGCATATGCCAGTGCCAGGACTCCTTGTCCTTGACCGCCGGAGCGTATCCGCGTCCCTTCTCGGTGACGATGTGGACTACTACGGGCTTCTTTGAATCCTTAACGCCTGTGAACGCCTTTATAAGGGCGTCAACGTCGTTTCCTTCGCCGACGTATACGTAATCGAGGTTCATCGCACGGAACAGATTGCACTCAGCCTTGCCGTCGGTCTCGCGCAGGAGCTTCAGGTTCTCATAGAGACCGCCGTGGTTCTCGGCAATGGACATCTGGTTGTCGTTTACAACGATGATAAGGTTGGAGCCAAGCTCGTAAGCGTAGTCCAGACCCTCCAGGGCTTCGCCGCCGGAAAGGGAACCGTCGCCGATGACTGCGACCACGTTCTCGGAGCCGCCGCAGAGGTCGCGCCCCTTTGCAAGTCCGCATGCGAGGCTCACAGAAGTGGAGGTGTGACCCATCGTGAAATGATCGTGCTCGCTCTCGTGCTGGCTGGAGTAGCCGGTAACGTCGTCGTACCTGGATTCGTCAAGGAACGCGTAATTTCTGCCGGTGAGCATTTTGTGGCAGTATGTCTGGTGCGATACGTCGAACACCAGCTTGTCCTTCGGGGAGTCAAAAACGTAATGGAGCGCGATCACCGCCTCCACCATGCCGAGGTTCGGGCCGCAGTGTCCGCCGTGTACGCTCAGCTTCTTTATAAGCGCGGTGCGCATTTCCTCCGCGAGCTTCTTCATCTCCTCAGAGCTGAGCTTCTTTACGTCCGCCGGGGAATTGATTTTCTCAAGATACATGTTGTTTCCTCCATTTTATTCCGGATATGCCCGGTTATTTCATGAAACTATTGTAGCACTTAGAGTATGCTCTAAGTCAAGGGGTGTTATTAAATTTTCATCATTTTTTCACAAAAATACCGGAGGCTGTAAAACCTCCGGTATGTACATATTCAAATAAGATCACAGCGGGATCATTACTATCTCGTTGTCGCTGATGGTCGCCTTGGAGTGCGGAGTCATTACGTTCACCGGGTACACGTAGGAATTTATCCTCAGCGTAACGCCGGGGTAGAACGCCTTCTTGCAGGAAATGGACAGATTCTGCTTGCGCTCCAGCGTGGTCTCGATCTCCGCGATGCGGTTGTTGAGCCGCTTGATCTCGCCCTGCATCTGGAACCGCGAACGCATAGCCTCTACCTTCATCTGCTCGCGCTCCGGCGACAGCTTGCTGACCTTTGCCATCTCCGACAGTGTGGTGACTATCTTCCCGAGCTGATCCAGCTTGTCTTCCAGTTCGGCTATCTTGTGCTTGTGGCCCTCCATCTCCTCGGAGAGAACCGCGTTGTTGCCGAGGGTTATCATCGTCTTGGCGTAGTTGT
This sequence comes from uncultured Clostridia bacterium, assembly GCA_945923775.1. Classification (GTDB taxonomy): domain Bacteria; phylum Bacillota; class Clostridia; order Oscillospirales; family Ruminococcaceae; genus CAG-115. The sequence goes on from CAMELR010000010.1 coordinate 61,971, forward strand.
CAGAGCCTATCACCGATGCGGAGATATCCTCAAGCGCGGTGTATTTTCCACCGACAAGAATGCCCTTGCCGCTGGCGATGAGCTTCTTGCCCGCATAGACATCGCCGCCTATGAACGAGGACGCTTCCACGTTGCACGCCGCCCATACGCTGCTGTTCTGGCAGAAATCCAGCTTTATGCTGCCCTTCTCACTGCGCAGCTTTGAGTTTATGCTTCCCAGCTTTATGGTGATGTCGCCGTCGGCTATAACCGTGCCGTTCGTTATTGTTCCGAATATCGTGACGTTCTTCTTGGACGTAACGGAGAACCCCTCCATTACGTTGCCCTTTACCATTATGTCGCCGATGAAGTCGATATTGCCGCTGGATACGTCGACGTCGCCGCGTATAAGCAGGGATTCCTCAATGCAGAACGAACCGTTTGTATATGCAAGGTTGCCGTCAACGGAGGCGATTATCTCGGTGCCGTCGTTCACAAGCTCGGTGCCCTTGCCCACGCTGAATTTAGCCGGGACACCCTGCTTCTGTGCGACAGGCTTTCCCATGATATCCATTCCCGGAGTTCCCTCCGTCGGAGGAGTTATCTTCGCGATCGGAGTTCCGTGGTAGATGTTGCGTACCAACCCCAGATTCTTGTAATCTACGTTGCCGTTTTCGTCCTCGACCGGCTTGAACGTGCTTTCCTTCTTGAAGTAGTACTCTATCGTGCCGTCGACGCCGTTCACCGGAGACTTCCAGCGCGCAACGCAGATGTTCTCGCCATAGCGGCGCTGCTCTACAGCCTCGTTGACAGCGCTTTCTATCACACCGAATTCGATTCCCTTGGCGCGGATAGCCGCCATTGCCTTCTCAGGGGTCACGTCAAGTCCGCCGCCTGCGGGTTCGGATATGGTCATAAACGCGGTGGTGCAGTTGGGATCAACTGATATTTCCACCTCCGAATGGATAATCTTGCCATCTGTATTCTCTGACATGACAATGCCCCCTTTTCTGTTGGATATTACCTTAATTATATTGTATCATAAATCGCCTGTTATTGCAAGTGCTTTTGTTAATTTTTACGAATTCTTTTCATTAAGGTACTCGGACACCACTCTGACGAAGTCCTTCCCGTAGCGCTCCGCCTTGACGCTGCCTACGCCTGAGATACACAGGAACTCCTGCTTTGTGGCGGGCTTTTTCGCGCACATATCCCTTAGCGAAGCGTCCGAGAACACCACGAACGCCGGAACTCCCAGCGTGTCGGCGAACTTTTTGCGAAGCTCCCTGAGCCGCTTCATCAGCTCGGGATCCTCAACGCCGTCGGAATTGCTGAAATGCGTTACCGCGCTGATGTCCGCGGCGCGCTTGGAGCGCTTCATCAGCAGAGTGCGCCGCGACCTTATGAACTCGTCGCCCTCAGGGGTTATCTCCAGCGTGTGGTAATCATCGCTGACCGAAAGCAGCCCCTGAAGCTCCAGATGGTCGATTATCTCCCGGACGTAGGTCTGCTTGACGTCCTTCATTATTCCGTAGGTGGAAAGGGTCTCGTAGCCGCCTTCCTTTATCTGTTCGCTCTCGCTGCCGCATAGTATCCCGCTTACCAGCACCTTCCCGCCGGAGCGCCCCCGCTGCTTGAGCCGGTACACGCAGGATATCACCTTCTGTGCCTCCACCGTGATGTCCAGGGTGTCCATTTCGGCGTTGCAGCTGCTGCACTTTCCGCACTCCGCCGGGGAGTCCTCCCCGAAATAGTTCAGTATGAAATGCCGCAGGCACCTCGGGGTCGTGGAGTAGAAAGTCATCTGCTTCAGGCGCTCATGGTCGCGCAGCCGCATTTTCTCCTGCTCCGCCGGAGTCAGCCCGGATTCCTCCCTGCCGTGGTCGATGATGAACTCCGCAGTGCGGACGTCTCCCTTGCTGTACAGCAGTATGCACCGCGCCGGGCTTCCGTCACGGCCGGCTCTGCCCGCCTCCTGGTAGTAGCTCTCGAGATCCTTCGGCATGTTATAATGCACCACCAGAGCCACATCGGATTTGTCGATGCCCATTCCGAACGCATTCGTGGCGACTATCACGTTGCAGCGGTCGTAGGTGAAATCCTCCTGGGCGCTGCGGCGCTCGTCGTCGGGCATTCCCGCGTGGTAGCTCCGGACGTTCACGCCGTTGAGCCGCAGGAAGTCCGTCACCGCCTCCACGTTTTTCCGGGTGGAGCAATACACGATCGAGCTGCGTCCCTGCATTTCGCGGATTATTCCCAGCAGCACCGCGTTTTTGTTCCGCTGCTCGGTGGGACGTACCTCGAAATAGAGGTTCGGGCGGTCGAATCCGGTGGTGACGGAAAACGGCTGCCGCAGTCCCAGAATTCGCACGATGTCGTCCTTGACGATATCGGTCGCGGTCGCAGTGAACGCCGCCAGAACCGGACGTTTCGGGAGCTGCTCAACAAACTCGGTGATCTTCAGGTAGCTCGGGCGGAAATCCTGCCCCCAGTGGGATACGCAGTGCGCCTCGTCCACTGCCACAAGCGGTATGTCGAGCCTGCCGCACATGCTCAGGAACCCGTCCGCAGTCAGGCGCTCCGGGGCTACGTAGAGTATTTTGTACAGTCCTGAGGAAGCGTTGTCCAGCACCTGGCGGTACTCCCACAGGTCGAGGGAGCTGTTGATAAACGCCGCATTCACGCCGGACTGCCGCAGACCCTCCACCTGATCCTTCATCAGCGAGATAAGCGGCGAAATAACGATGGAAGTCCCGCTGAACATCAGCGCCGGTACCTGGAAGCAGACCGATTTTCCCGCGCCGGTGGGCATTACGCCCAGACAGTCCTGCCCGGCGAGAATGTGGTCGATTATATCGCCCTGACCGGGGCGGAATTTGCTGTGTCCGAAATACTGTTTCAGAACCTCGTTTTTATTCATGTCTGCCTCTCAAAAACAAAGAGCGGCAGCTTTCGACTGACCGCCCTGTAATTCAGTTTGCGTTCTGTGCGGTTAGTTGCCGCACTCAATGCTTATTTCGTTGAACTTGCCGAGGATATCGTCCACAACGAGGTTCTTCTTAGCCTCACCGTCGATGTCCATAACAGCGTTTCCGCCGTGCATCATAACAAGTCTTGAGCCGTACTCCACCGCGAAACGCAGGTTATGCGTGACCATCAGCGTGGTGAGGTGCTTTTCCTTGACGACCTTCTCGGTGATCTTCATGAGCGTCTCGGAGGACTTGGGGTCAAGCGCCGCCGTATGCTCGTCTAGTATCAGCAGGTCGATGTCCGCCATAGTCGCGATTATCAGCGCAAGAGCCTGTCTCTGTCCGCCGGAAAGCGAGCCTGCCAGCACGCCCATGCGGTTCTCAAGACCCATTCCGCAGCTTTCGAGCAGCTTCTTGTAATGCTCCTCGCGCTTTCTGTTCACCGCCGGTGAAAGTCCGAACGGGTGGAGCTTATTGTCCGCAAGCGCGAGATTTTCAAGGATAGTAAGGCTGCCGCAGGTTCCCATCTTCGGATCCTGGAGCACTCTGCCTATCCTGCGGGCGCGCTCGTACTCCTTTGAGAGCACGATGTTCTCGCCGTTGAACACTACCGCGCCGGAATCCGGCTGGATACCGCCGCATACGATGTTCAGCATGGTGGTCTTGCCGCTGCCGTTGGAGCCTACAACGGAGATAAAGTCCCCGTCGTTGACGTCGAGCGTGAAGTTGTCGAACAGCTTGTTCTCGTCGACGGTCCCGCGGTTGAACACCTTCGTGATATTGCTGAGCGCAAGCTTGCTGTCAGACTTCACCGGCTCGGGCTTCTTGCCGAGGGAGGTTATGAGCTTCTTAAGCTCGCTGCCGCCGAGTACCAGCGCAACGAGGAATATCAGCGCCTTCATCAGATTGTTGAAATCCGTCGGGATACCGAGGGAGAGCACGATCTGATAAGCCGCCTTGTACACGAGGCTTCCAAGGATAACCATTGTGGTGCCCTTCATGAACTTTACGCGTCTGAACAGGCTGAGACCGATGATTACGGAAGCAAGTCCCAGAACTACCATGCCTATGCCCATCTGCTGGTCAGCGGAGCCCTTGTTCTGCGCGATAACAGAACCGGCGAGCGCAGCGAATCCGTTGCCGAGGGCAAGTCCGAAAATCTTCATGGTGCCGGGGTTCCTGCCGAGCATTACGGTGTACTTATCGTTGGCGCCGGTGGCTCTCAGGAGCAGTCCGTGCTTGGTCTTGAGGTAGAGATCCAGCAGGAGCTTGCACACGATCACCAGGATCAGCGAGATCACCACGGTCCTGATGTAGAATCCGCCCTCGCCGATGTTCTTGGGGATAAGCGAAGCAATGCCGGAATTGAATATCGTGTTCTTGGTGAAGAAGGAAGCGACCGCCTTTCCGTCGGTACCCGCCTTGAGTATGACGAGGTTCACGGAAAGCATCGCGGTGTACATGATGATACCGCAGAGCAGCGGGGTAATGCGGAGCTTCACGTGCATAAGTCCCGTGAGGACTCCGGCAGCCATTCCAGCCGCAAACGAGATCACCAGGCACAGCCAGGGGTCGACGCCCTGGATTATCAGCACGCCGCTGAGCACCGCGCCCAGCGGGAACGTGCCGTCTACAGACAGATCCGGGAAGTCCAGAATACTGTAAGTTATGTACATTCCCATCGCAAGGAGCGCATACATCAGCCCCTCGTTGAGAATGTCTATCAGAATGTTAATCACCAGTGTCATTATCTGTCCCTTTCCAGATCTGAAATAATGCGCTTATTACGCAGCGTCTGCCTCGGAGTTTGTGGTCACCATCTCGGCGTCAGCGTACTTCTCGGGAACTGTGAAGCCGAACTTCTCCATTACTTCGGTGTTGATGACCGGTGTGCCGTCGGAGATAGTACCTACAGCCATGGTCTTGGGGTCGGTGCCGTTGAGGACCTCAACGCCCATCTCAGCGGTCTTTTTGCCGAGCGCGATGTAGTCGATGCTGATGGAAGCCAGGCAGCCGTTCTTGACCTGCTCGACCTCGGAGCCGTAAACCGGGATATTAGCGGCGTTTGCCTTCTCGAGAACGATGGAGAGGTTGTTTACGACGTTGTTGTCGGTGAAGTTGTTGATGCAGTCTACCTGGGAAGCCAGAGTTGTAGCGGCCTGCGGGATATCAGCCGCGCCGGAAACGCCCTGGTCAACTACCTCGATGCCCTTCTCCGTGCATACTGCCTTGAAGGACTCGAGCTGAGACATCGAGTTAGCCTCGGTGGTGGTGTAGAGCACGCCGATCTTCTTTACGTCCGGCTGAATGGACTGAATGAGATCCACCTGAGCGGAGAAGTCGAGGATATCGGAGGTGCCGTTGCAGTTGTCGTTGCCTGCGTCAAGGCTCGCGGTAAGACCTGCGGCTACCGGGTCGGAAACTGCACAAAAAATTACCGGGATATCGGACTTGTTCGCTGCGGAGTACGCGGAAAGCGCAGCCGGAGTAGCGATGGCGTAGATCATGTCGTAGCCCTTGGAAACGAAGTTTGCGGATATGGAATCGCAGGCAGCGCCGTCGCCCTGGCCGTTCTGGAGGTCGATGATAACGCCGTCCTCGCCGTAAGCCTCTACCAGACCCTGTCTTACGCCCTCGTAGCAGTTGTCAAGGGAGGGGTGGGAAGCGTACTGGATAACGCCGATCCTCTTTGCGCCCTCGGCAGCGGAGCCGTCAGCCGCGCTGTCGGAAGCGGTGCTGCTGGTTCCGTTGGAAGCGCAGCCGGTGAACGCCATAGTCAGCGCCATTGCAGCGCCCAGGAACTTTGCGATGTGTGTCTTTCTCATGATGTTTCTCCTTTTGTTCGTGGAAGTACCCGGAAAATAAAAAAATCCTGCCCCTCTAATGGGACAAGATCTCTCCTGCGATACCACCCAAATTCGCCCTTTCGGACGCTCTCGCCTGCGGTCTGCACTATGTACTCTAATGCAAAACGCTCCTGCTGTAACGTGCAGACACGTCGCCCCTACTCCGGAAGATCCGCCGGAACCCGTTCAATGCCTCAGCCATGCTGACCGCACCGAACACGAACCCTGACCGCCAGTTTCAGTTTGCCCTCGCAGGTCCATTCGTGAATGCATACGCACCGTGCTCGCACCATTGCACGGCTCTCTGGAGCGCATCGGCAGACCCTACTTCTCCTGCTCAACGGTTTATGTGCTTTTATGTACATCGTTATTCTACCACACTTCCTCCACTTTGTCAAGGGGTAATTTCGGTTTTTTTATACAAACTGACGAAATAGGAAAATTGTCGTATTTTCCCTTGACAAACCGGCGGAAATATGTTAACATAAGATAACATCGAGGGAGTAGCCGGCTGCCGCAATGCAGCGATATGTCAACATACTGACGGAAACGTCTGGCATATCTTGAATGGCGAGACTCACATATAACGCCGGGCGCGTCCGGCAGAAGTATGTGCGCTCTCTCATCTGATAAGCTGTCAGGCAGGTGCATGTGCGCCTGCTTTTTTTGCGTCCGGGAAAATAAAGGACGGTATATTTATGGGACTTATCGAATTACTTCTTCTGGCTGTGGGGCTTTCTATGGACGCGTTTGCAGTGTCCGTCTGTAAGGGGCTGGCGATGGGCGACGTGAAGCCCCGCCACATGCTGATATGCGGCGCGTGGTTCGGCGGATTCCAGGCGCTCATGCCGATGATAGGGTATCTTCTCGGTGCGGCGTTCGAGAACGTAATCTCGGCGGTTTCAAGCTGGATAGCGTTCGGACTGCTGGTGCTCATCGGCGGAAACATGCTCCGGGAGGCTCTCTCAAAGGACGAGGAAAAGGAAACCAACAAGATGGACGTCAAGACGATGTTCATGCTCGCCGTGGCTACCAGTATCGACGCCCTCGCCGTCGGAGTCACCTTCGCGTGCGTTCCCGTGGAGCTTTTCGCGGGAATCCAGCTTATCAACACGTTCTGTGCAGTGCTTATCATCGGCGTGACTACATTTGCGATATCCTGCGGCGGAGTTAAGGTCGGCGGAGTTTTCGGAACAAAATACAAGACCAAAGCCGAGGTCGCAGGCGGCGTTATACTTATACTCATAGGCGTAAAGATCCTGCTTGAGCACTTCGGGATACTTTGAAAATTCGGAATTCAGAATTCGGAATGATGGATGTACAATATAAGTGCAACACATCAAAAAAAGAGTGAC